>CASFUZ010000001.1 GCA_949298065.1 uncultured Pseudomonadota bacterium
AAGTCAAATATCCGGTGCAGGGATTTTCAGTTCGTCTGTATTTCATTGTGCCGCAACTGTTGCAGCTACCGTCTTCAACATAACCATCAGCCGTGGCTTGCGCATAGGTATAAGTATATCCGTCACAAGGGTTGCATTTGCATTTATAATAAGAGCTGTCATAAGAACATATTTGTCCCTCATCTTTAACATAGCCTTCGCCGCAAGAGTTAACATAACCGCTTTCTTTGCAGGTTCGGGCATTATCACTTTGGCAAGATTGATAATAATTGGAGTTATAAGGACAAACCCCGGTCGGATAAGTTGGAAAATCACAAGAAGTAATATTAAACCCTTCATTTTTACATTGTTTGACGGTGTCTATGCTAAAATCCTCACCTGCGGAGAAAGATTGGCTGTTGCCGCATTCGCCAAAGCCCAAGAAACAAACACCGGCGATTTTGTAGGATTTATCTAATTGAGCAAAAGAGGCCGCAGGCTCAGTCTGGGGTGTGGATATATGTGTGTTTGAGCTAAATAAGTTTGTGGTGCTGATGTTAAGTTTATCAGCCACAGCCTCTGTTGTGGAAGTATTAATAAACACTGCCGCTAATGCTGAAGAAAAAAGCAGATAAGAACGTAACATGACACACCTCAAACATTTTAACTAAAGACAAAGCCTGCGGAAGGCAGAGGTGTGCATATACGCTAAACAATGCCGCCTGAGTCAAAAGACTCGCGGACAATCGCCATTCACATCACACCTATCAAAAAACAGCATACATCAATCCACAAAAAGAGTCAACAGATATTGAAAGGATATATTTTTTGGGCAACAAAGATTGAGCCTACATATTTTTTTACTAATTTTTTTGGGGATAATTTAAAACAAAAAAACACCTCATTTGCGGCCGGCAAATAAAGGTGTGTTTTTTTCATCATAAAAGTCTGTAAGTTGTCTGTTCAACCTTGCAAACGTAACGAGATTTAACGCCATAACAGCAAACTACCGAAACTGCTAATGAAAAACCGAAAACAAAGCAGTAAGTGTTGATACCGAAACAGCTCATCACTCCAATCAGAGAGATGATAGCCATCAACAAAACATCAATACAAGTTTGCATGTCATAAAAGCCATAAAGCGGAACTTTTTTGTAAAGTGCAAAAGCTATTAAAATAACCAATGCAATAATAAAAAAGGTTGTCATAGTATAATAATTTTAAGAGTTAATATTCAGGTCAAAAAATCATAAGCGCAAAATAATCATCAATATACTGAAATGATATTCTGTGCTTCTTAATTTTTGTTTAAAACAAACTAGAAATTATAACTTTTGTTTCAAATATTTTGCCGTATAGCTGATAGGGGACTTTGCCACTTCTTCGGGCGTACCTTTAGCGATAATTCTGCCGCCGCCATCTCCGCCTTCAGGGCCAAGATCTATGATATAATCTGCGGTCTTAATCACATCAAGATTATGTTCAATTACAATCACCGAATTTCCTTGGTCAACCAAAGTATGCAGAACCTTAAGCAAGCGGTTGATATCTTCAAAATGCAAACCGGTAGTTGGTTCATCCAAAATATACAAGGTCTTACCCGTTGCGCGTTTAGACAGTTCTTTGGATAGTTTAATACGTTGAGCTTCACCGCCCGAGAGTGTTGTCGCTTGCTGTCCGAGGTGGATGTAACCGAGCCCGACCTTGCGCAACAAATCAAGCCGATTTTTGATGGATGGAATAGCGTCAAAAAAGACATAAGCCTCATCAACGGTCATATCCAAAACATCGGCAATAGACTTGTCCTTAAACTTAACTTCCAAAGTCTCGCGATTAAATCTTTTGCCTTTGCAAACATCACATTCCACATAAACATCGGGCAAAAAGTGCATTTCAATTTTGGTAACGCCATCACCTTTGCAAGCTTCACATCTGCCACCTGCCACGTTGAAAGAAAATCTTCCGGCCGTGTAACCGCGAGCCTTAGCTTCAGGCAAGTTAGCAAACCAATCTCTGATATAAGTAAATAGGCCGGTATAAGTTGCGGGATTGGAGCGTGGTGTGCGTCCGATGGGAGATTGGTCAATATCAATAATTTTATCAATATTTTCCGCCCCGATAAGTTTGTCATATTTTCCGGCCGGTTCGCGACTACCGTTAACTTCCTTGTTGAGGGCTTTGAACAAGGTTTCCAAAATAAGTGATGACTTTCCGCCGCCGGAAACCCCCGTAACACAGGTAAGCGTTCCGAGCGGAATTTTGACATCCACGTTTTTAAGGTTATTGGTTTTTGCGCCTTTAAGCCCGATAAATTTGCCGTTGCCTTTGCGGCGTTTGGGAGGAACGGCAATAAATTTTTCACCGTTTAAGTATTGTGCGGTTAAGCTATCAGGATTTTTAAGCACTTCTTCAACCGTGCCTTTAGCCATAACCTTGCCGCCTTTTTCGCCGGCACCTGGCCCCATATCCACCAAATAATCGGCGGCGCGAATAGCATCTTCATCGTGTTCAACGACAATCACGGTATTGCCAATGTCGCGCAGTCTGGTTAAAGTTTCTAATAAGCGGTCGTTATCACGTTGATGAAGACCGATAGACGGTTCATCCAAAACATACATAACGCCGGTTAGACCGGAACCAATTTGCGATGCCAAACGAATACGCTGCGATTCTCCGCCGGACAAAGTTCCCGATTGCCGATTAAGCGACAAATAATCAAGCCCGACATTGTTTAAAAAGCTCAAGCGGTCAACAATCTCTTTAATGATTTTATGCGCGATTTCGGCTTTTTTCGGAGAGAGAGTTTTTTCCACACCCATAAACCATTCATGCGCTTTTTTAATAGACATTTCGGAAGCTTCCATAATATCCAATCCATTGACTTTAACGGCCAAGGCTTCGGGCTTAAGCCTTTTGCCACCGCAAAATTCGCAAGCTGCTGCGGATTGATATTTTGAAAACTCTTCTCTGACCCAAGCGGAATCCGTTTCCAAAAAGCGCCTTTCCATATTAGGAATAACACCCTCAAAAGGCTTGTCTGTCATAAAGCGGGAATAATACATCGGCACACAGACATTACCAGAGCCGTATAAAATAACTTTTTGCGCTTCTTCGGGAATGTCTTTCCACTTGGTAGAAGGCGAGATATTTAAGAATTGGCACAGAGAGTTAATGGTCTGCCCATAAAAAGAAGAATGTGTCGTGTTCCAAGGCGCAATAGCTCCCTGAGAGAGAGACAAATTCGGGTTTGGAATAATCAAATCGGGGTCCATATAAAGCTTTGCGCCGATACCGTCGCAGTGCGGACAAGCGCCGAACGGGTTGTTGAAAGAAAACAATCTTGGCTCAATTTCTTCAATCGTAAAGCCGGAAACGGGGCAGGCGAACTTGGAAGAAAAAACGGTACGTTCTTTGTTGTCTGCATTTTCGGCATATACAATGCCGTTGCTAAGTTTTAAACCGGTTTCCAAAGACTGTGCCAAACGTTCGCTAATGCCGTCTTTGGCCACAATACGGTCAACAACGACCTCAATATCGTGTTTGAAGTTTTTGTTAAGCGTGGGCAGGTCTTCAATCGTATAAATTTCGCCGTCAATTTTTAAGCGTTGAAAACCTTGTTTCTGCAATGATTCAAATTCTTTTTTAAATTCGCCTTTTTTGCCGCGAGCAATCGGAGAGAGGAGAAGGAGTTTTGTTCCCAAAGGCATTTCCAAAATGCGGTCAACCATTTGAGAAACGGTTTGCGATTCAATCGGCAAGCCCGTGGCCGGAGAATAAGGAGTTCCGGCACGAGCCCAAAGCAGACGCATATAATCATAGATTTCCGTAACCGTGCCTACCGTTGAACGCGGGTTGTGCGAGGTTGTCTTTTGCTCAATGGAGATTGCCGGCGAAAGTCCTTCAATAGAGTCAACATCAGGCTTTTTCATCAGCTCCAAAAATTGGCGTGCATAAGCAGACAAACTTTCCACATATCGGCGTTGCCCTTCGGCATAAATTGTGTCAAACGCCAAAGAGGACTTACCGGAGCCGGAAAGACCGGTAATAACCGTCAGTTTGTCTTTAGGAATATTGATGTCCACATTTTTCAGATTGTGCTCTCTGGCACCTTTAATTTCAATAAATTTTTCGCTAGCCATTTCAACCTCACTCAAATTGAGCATAATATAGATAATAGCAAGCATAAAGGCAAATAAAATTTTGTTGCAATTTGCGGCATTTTGATTATGATGAACAAGTTGTTTAAACAATAAGAATTTGTTATATGTCGGGAACTTTTACTAAAATAATCTCAGCTTTGAGTTTGTTATTGCCATTTGGCGCATTGGCTGATGTCAATGTGGCTGTTGTTGCGCCCAAGGCCGGAGAATATAAAACTCTGGGTGATGAGATTATTTCAGGTGTCCGCATCGCTGTTGATGATATCAATGCGCAAGGCGGGTTAAAAGGAGAAAAGATTAACCTGATTACGGTAGATGACCAATGTGATGATCGTTTAGCTGTTTCTACGGCGCAAATGATGGCGGTTAATACATCGCCTAAGGATAAAATGGCTTTGGTAATCGGCCCTTACTGTAACAATGCCTTTGATGAAGTTTCAGACATCTATGCCAAAGCCAAAATTTTTCAGATAATTCCGACCTCCATTTCGGCCAAGGAGGCAACCAAAAACCAAAAAGGCTTGGTTAAAATGGCTGGCTACAAGGACAGACAAGGCAAAGATTTCTACAACTACTACAAACATCATTTTGCCGATAAAAGAGTTGCTCTGGTTTATGACAGCAATAACCGCGAGGTTGTGGAGATTGCCGCCGCCATTCAAGGAGAGTTTCGCAAAGAAGGCAACGCCGACAAGCTTCGCGCTTTCAGCTTTGAAACATACAGTAACGACTATGACAAACTGGCAAAAGCCGTTTTTAAGAATAACATAGATTTGGCATATATATTGGGTCGTTCGGAGAGTATTGCCAAACTTTCCAAAGAGCTAAAGTCAGAAAATAAAGATTTTGTGATATTTACCAACAAATATCAGGCGCAGGAAGATTTCAGCCGCATTATGGGAGATTTGGCTGAAGGGTCATATTTCATTGGTTTGCCATCCTTAAAAGATAATCCGAACTTTGCCGAAACTTTGGTCAAGCTACGTTTGTTGGGGGTTGAGCCGAAAGGCTTGGCGGTTTATGGCTATTCGGCGGTTAAATTATGGGAGGAATTGGTTGAAAAAGCCGATTCGTTTGCCTATGACAAATTAGCCTCGGTGCTGAATACCCAAACGCTGGACACAAGTTGGGGTGAGACAATGTTTAATAACGGAAATCCTGAAAATTCAGTAAATTATGGTATCTATCAACTTCAGGCCGGCGAATATACACAGGTCTACTGATTTTAGTTTTAATCTCAATTTTTTCATATTATATTACACGATAGTTTTTAATTCATAGGAATAAGGTAAAATCTGTTATGGTTGGAAGTATAAATAAAGTCATTTTGGTTGGCAACTTGGGTGCAGATCCGAAGGTCAGCAACACCGCCAGCGGCACAAAAATTGTTAACTTAAACATTGCCACTTCTGATAGCTGGAAAGACAAGGTCTCCGGCGAAAGAAAAGAGCGCACGGAATGGCACCGCGTAGTCATTTTTAACTCTCAGTTGGCAGATGTTGCCGAGAGATATCTGCGCAAAGGTTCAAAAGTATATCTGGAAGGTCAGTTGCAAACCCGTAAATGGGAAGACAACAACGGTCAGGAAAGATACACGACAGAGATTGTTTTGCAAAACTACAGCGGCAATCTGGTAATGTTGGATGGCAAGGGCGATGGTGTTCCGGCCGGCGGCAATGACGTATTTTCTGGTTCTGCAGGTAACGGTTGGGATTCAACACCTCCGGCAGATGCAGCAGCTTTGGATGACGACATTCCATTCTAAGTTGATTATTTTTTCAAAAACGGTTCGGTTATCAAAACCGAGCCGTTTTTTTTGTGCCAAAAAACGCCTTATTTTGCATCTTGCGTTAACTTTTGGAAACTAAGATTTTTAAAAAATCAATTTTAAGGCACTTTTTTTGCCCGTAGAAAAGAAAATGGTGTTTATAAGTCGGATAAAAAGTTAGCGAAAGGAATGTGTTTTTGCTATAGTAACGTCAGTTTAAAATGGAAAGGTATGTTTAATGACTGATGAAATTGATAATGAGAATGGATTAGATAATCAGATTACGACGGTCAGAGAAAGCGGCGAGGACATTTCGCCCATCTCCATCACGGAAGAAATGCGCCGTTCTTATCTTGATTATGCAATGAGCGTTATTGTTTCGCGTGCGCTGCCGGATGTCCGAGACGGTTTAAAGCCGGTACACCGCCGCATTATTTATTCAATGTATGAAAACGGCTATGACTATAACCGCCCGTATCGTAAATCCGCCCGTATTGTTGGTGATGTTTTGGGTAAATATCACCCGCACGGCGATAGCTCTGTTTATGATGCAATGGTTCGTATGGCTCAGCCTTTTTCAATGCGCTTACCGCTGATAGACGGACAAGGAAACTTCGGTTCAATGGATGGAGACTCAGCCGCTGCCATGCGTTATACCGAAGCCCGTTTGGAAAAAGTTGCTCATGCCTTGATTGAAGACATTGATAAAGAAACCGTAGACTTTATGCCCAACTATGATGAAACGGTGCAAGAGCCGACTGTTTTGCCCGCGCGTTATCCAAACTTGCTGATTAACGGTGCCAACGGTATTGCCGTAGGTATGGCCACCAACATTCCGCCGCACAATTTGGGCGAGGTTATCACGGCTTGCTGTGCCTATATTGACAATCCGGAGATTAGCATTGATGACCTGATTTCCATTGTCCCCGGACCAGACTTCCCGACAGGCGGTATGATTTTGGGTTACGGCGGAGCAAAGTCTGCTTATTATACCGGCCGTGGTTCGGTAATGATGCGTGCCAAATGCACCATTGAGGAGCTGCATAAGGATAAAGAGGCAATTATTGTCCATGAGATTCCGTATCAGGTCAATAAGGCCGCTTTGGTCTCTCGCATTGCCGAGCTGGTTAAGGACAAGAAACTTGAAGGTATCTCGGATATCCGTGATGAATCCGACCGCCAAGGTGTACGCGTTGTTATTGAGGTTAAGCGTGATTTTCAGGCCGATGTCGTGCTTAATCAGTTGTATAAATATACACCATTGCAGACCAGCTTTGGTATGAATATGTTGGCGATTAACGGTGGCCGCCCGATGATGATGAACCTAAAAGACATCATCGCCGCCTTCATTGAGTTCCGCGAGGAAGTTATTCGCCGTCGTACGATTTATGAACTAAACAAAGCACGCGACCGTGCGCATACTTTAGTTGGTTTGGCTTTGGCTGTGGAGAATCTTGACCCCGTGATTGAGCTCATCCGTACATCACCGAACCCGCAGGACGCTAAAGATGCTTTGTTGGCAAAAGCTTGGCAGGCAAAAGATATTGAGCCTTTGGTTCAGTTGATTGATGAGCCGGATAGAAAGGTTGAGAATGGCTTGTATCACTTATCTGAAACTCAGGCTAAAGCCATTTTGGACTTGAAACTCCAAAGATTAACAGGTCTGGAAAGAGACAAGATTCATGAAGAATTGATGAGCATTGGCGAGGATATTAAGGAATATCTGTCCATTCTCTCCAGCCGTGAGAAGTTGTACGGCATTATGCGTGATGAGCTTGTCGCCATTAAGGACGAATATGCAACACCGCGCCGTACCAAGATTGAAGATATTGAATATGACACGGATATTGAATCTTTAATCCAAAGAGAAGAGATGGTTGTAACCGTAACTGAGGCTGGCTATATCAAGCGCGTTCCGCTAAATGCTTATAAGGCGCAAAAACGCGGCGGCAAAGGCAAGTCCGGTATGGCGACCAAGGACGAGGATTTTGTAACCCGTCTGTTTGTGGCCTCAACCCACACGCCGGTTTTGTTCTTCTCTTCCAAAGGTTTGGTTTATAAGATGAAGGTTTACAAGTTGCCGCTCGGTTCTCCGACCTCAAAGGGCAAACCTTTCATCAATCTGTTGCCCTTGGATGAAGGCGAGACCATTACGACGATTATGAAGTTGCCGGAGAACGAGGAGGAGTGCAAAGACTTGTCCATCATGTTTGCCACCTCACAAGGTAATGTTCGCCGCAACTCGTTAATGGACTTTGTCAATGTTCAGAGCAATGGTAAGATTGCGATGAAGTTGGACGAAGGCGACAAATTGATAAATGTACGTATTTGTACGGAAGACAACGATATTATGTTGGCAGCGCGCAGCGGCAAATGCATCCGCTTCCCGGTAACGGAAGTTCGTGTCTTTGTCGGTCGTAATTCTACGGGTGTTCGCGGTATCAAGTTAGCCGATGGTGACGAGGTTGTTTCTATGTCTATTCTGAATCATAGTGATGCCACCTCAGAACAAAGAGACGAATATGCGCGTATTACTTCAGCCATTAAACGCATTCAGGCTGAAAGAGGAAGCGAGGCTGAAGTTTCGGCAGAAGAAACCGGAGAACTGAATATTTTAACTCCCGAGCTCTATAAAGAGATGAAGGAAAAAGAACAGTTCATCTTGTCTGTAACCTCTACGGGTTATGGTAAGCGGACATCGTCTTACGAATATCGTACGACAGGCCGCGGCGGACAAGGTATTGCCAATATGGAAATGTCTGCCCGCAACAAAGAGATAGTCAGCTCCTTCCCGATAGAAGATGACAACCAGATTATGATGGTAACCGACGGCGGCAAATTGATTCGTATGCCGGTTGAGGATATCAGAATTGCGGGCCGCAAGACCCAAGGTGTCATTCTCTTCCGCACGGCAGAAAATGAAAAAGTTGTTTCCGTAACCTGGCTTGATGCAGATGCAGGAGACGACGAGGAGCTGGAGGAAGAAACCGGAAGCGAAGTCTTAGGTGAGAGCGTTTCGGAAGTTGATGAAGAGTTAAATGATACAGTCAACGAGCCGGAAGCCGAAGAAGACTTTGAATAATCGTAATTTCTTTAAAGAAAAAAGCCGTCTTGCAGACGGCTTTTTTTGTACATACAGTCAAAACAGTCTAAATATTTTGTCAAAAAAATTGTTTACTATATATTAAATTTATGGTATTAATATTCATACACTGTAGAAATTGTATAATTTTTGCAGCAAGTACCGAAAGAAGGTACGGGACTGTCGTAAGTCCTCATATTGAGTCCGGTGAAGGATATAACACCGTCAAATTGCTATATACAAATTTGTATAAAGCAAGATTATATCCCCTTGATCATGTGACGCGTCCATGGTCGGGGAGCCTTAAGTATATGTTCAGAGACGGCGTCTGGCAATTGGGGACACCTGTTTTAAAAACTTAGGGAATCATCTGACTCAATATGATTTACGAACTCTCCGACCACCTTCTTTAGGGTGGTTTTTTTAACAATGGAGAAGAATCATGAATGAGCTTAGTGAAGAAATGTACAAATTATGGTCAGATATTGTAAATCATAAAGGAAATGCTGAAGAGAAAGCCTTAAAATACCTTGATAAAATAGAGCAGACTAGTGCACAAGAATTTAAGAATGCATATCCTCTGGATATGTGGGAAAGCCGTATAGAAAGAGATTTACATAGCATAGCTGACGCTTTGCCTGAGAGTAAAGCAGTCGCTCTCAAAATGACAGAGTTTACAGATAAGCGTCTTGAAGAGTTATACGGTAATTGGTGCTTAGGGTCATACAAGAATCTAGCTGAAAAGCTATTGTCACAACATCCCGATGATGAAAACTTGGCGGACAAATGGTTTAGTATTGCACAAAAAGGATTAGATTATATTCAGAAAAGAGGTTCTAATTGGGGAGACCACCAATTTTTGGAAATTTTGACTGTAATAAAAGATAATACTCCAAACAGCAATAAATATGATGCTTTGATTGCCAATATTGTAAATAACAGAGAAAAAACAGGCGAGGAACTTGTTTGCGAGATAGACAGAAAACTTATCAGCGACAATCCGAACAATCCGGAAGTTTTGGACAAAGCCTTTCAATCTCTGGCTAAAGAATTATCTGGATTTGAGCATTATGATACTGATGAAGTATTGAAATATAATAATTTTTCGTCAGGGAAATACCTTAGCAATACTGTAAGCAATCATTATATGTGCAAAGAAGATAAAAATAAAATTTACAGCGAAATTGCACTGGAAAATATTAATTCACCTGAAATCGTTGAAAGATGTTTGGTCGCCAGCGCTCAGTTAGGCTGCGTATGGAATAGTTTGATTTGCAACAAGCTATATGAAAATGGTTATAGAGATAATAATTTTGAAGACAGATTTGTTGAGAAATTAAACAAAGGCGAAATTATTTTTGATGATTGCAGCTTTGAGCAAATCAGCAAACTTGCCGATAAATTGGATGCTGAAGTTATTAAAGATGTAACAATAAGAACCGGCGATAAAATTAATGCCGAAGAGACTCATGCCAGAAAATGGCATCACGAACCGAATATCTCAGCAGAAGAGTATAAAAATAGAGACAATATGGTTCAATTGTGTAATAAACATTTGGAACAAGCAGCCATAGAAAAAGCCAAAGCCGAAAATAATCCGTCAGTCATTTTTGTAGATGTTTATGTTGGTCAAGGATATGGCGACATTGCCGAACAAGCATATATCAGGGATGAAAAAGGCAATTATCAAGCGACAGAATTTATAGATGATTTAGTCTTTAATAATGAAGATTCTTCAGCCCGAGATATGATTGATTATGTAAAAGAGAACAAAGGTCTTGTCTCCACCGGAAAAGGCATTTTTAAAATGGAAGATAACGGAGAATTCAGACAGATTGAAAGCAAGCCGGGCTATTCATATCGTAGAATAAGCAACGATGCTTATTGGAGAGATGTTGCAGAGATTGCGGCTGCCAAAATGCTTTATAGCAGAGGTTCATATAAAGAAAGCACTTTAGTTTCCAAGAATCCCGTAACCGGCAAGTTTGAGGATGTTCCGTTCAATATCAGCTATAGCAATGGAGACCATCTGCAAGGTTATAAAAAGGATAAAGATGGAAATAGCAAAACCGTTATTTATAAGAGAGATAAAGAAGACGGAAAATTCTATCCGGATGCTGAGTTCCCTTCAGGAGAATATATGGGCGGCGGTTATAGTGAAGACGGCACATATTCGATATCTTTCTATAGTAATGATGGCAAACAATATCGCTATGTAAGCAACGAAAACGGAAGTGCTTTAGGTGTAAGAGACGGTATGAGCGGAAAATATAAGCAGATTGACCGTTTCCACGGAGCTTATGTAAACAAACCACATACGCAACGCCCGATGGAAAATCTGAAAGAGATTTTAGCCAACAGCAAAGCGAGAATGAAAAACAAGTTTTCACATCCTGAGCAAAGCAAAGTCTCAAAAACAGGTTTTAATGTTTCGTCAAGAGATGATGGCGGTCGTTAACTCTAAGTATTATTAAAAAAAACTCCTATCCGAAGCAGGATAGGAGTTTTTTTTTGTTAATGAATTATAAAAAGATTTAAGTTAGCTTAATCTCAAAATAAGGAGAAAAAGATGCAAAAGCTCAAACAAGACAAATGGAAAGTTCTTTCGCGCAAATATTTATATACGCGGCCATGGTTAACGGTTCGGCAGGACAGCTATGAGCTACCGGACGGCCGAGTCTTGCCGGAATATTATATTTTGGAATATCCCGAATGGGTCAATACTTTAGCCATAACCAAGGATAAGAAATTTGTCTTTGTGAGCCAATATCGCCCCGGATTGGAACAAAATGATTATGAGCTTTGTGCAGGGGTGAGCGAAAAGACGGATAAAGATATGGAAGCGGCCGCGCGCAGAGAGCTGCTGGAAGAAACGGGCTTTGGCGGCGGAAGATGGCGAGAATATATGGTTATCTCGGCCAATCCGTCCAGCACCAATAATCTGACGCATTGTTTTGTGGCGGAAGATGTTGAACCGATTGGCGACAGACATCTGGATGCCTCGGAGGATTTGCAGGTTCATTTGCTGAGCCAAGATGAGGTGAGGGAGCTTTTAATAACGGACAACATCAAACAAGCCACACAGGCCGCACCTTTATGGAAATATTTTGCCGAAAATAAACTTTTATAATTTTTTTAGACAAAATGCTTGCAATTTTGCCAAAATGAGGGTAGATTAAACCTCATATTTCAGTATAATTGTAGGCAGTTTTATTATAAATTTTATTTTTACGCATTGTAATGCCTGCAATTTTCTTCATTTTTTTGATTGTATAACCCTTTAATATAATAGAATTATGAACCAGAAAAAAAGAGAATTGATTTGGCATTACGCCAACTTGATTCACGAAAACTTGTGTTTAAAAACCAACTGCTTTAACCAAGATGGCAGTTTGGTAAGTGTCAAATACATCGCTTGCATAGACGATGATCCAAAATCAGCCGTTTATGCAGCGTGGTTGTACCATAAGGCAAGGAAAGAAGACCAAAATCCGACAGTATTGTGCATCGGCGGTCTGGGTTTGCTTTCAAAGCACCTCAAACCCAAAGATGCGGTTTTTTATTCGGAAGCTCTACGGTTAGCAGATGTCTGTCTCGACCTAGGCGTGCCGATGGAAAACCTCGTTATTCTGGATAAAGGCACAAACAGCGGAGAAAATGTCCGCGATGTGGCTTCTCAGATGGTTCAAGAACTCGGAGACATTGTTTTTGCCGTAACTAAACGCTTATCCCTGCGTTGGGAACGGACATTCAAAAAGCAAATAGCCGGAAAAATGGCTAGTATCTTTAGTGAAAAATATCATCATGAGTTTAACCCCAAGATGATAAAAACCCCTAAAGATTTCTATTACGTGATTGATGAGACACTTGAGGAAGCCTGCTGCTGGATGAACGGCAAAAGAGTAGGTAACTGCCAGATGATGTTCCACGAGCTGGCCAGCATCTATGACCGCTGTGTCAAATACGCCGGAACCTTCCAACTTCCTTTGGACTTTGAGCCATCGGATGAGGTGAAAGAAGCGGCGGCTTATATGGCAAAACGCTACCGCATCAAAAACGGCAAAATGGGCTTGCGCGAAATCTGCCAGTATGTTTACTTGCTGACAGACCTGAAAAAGCACTTGCCGGATATGGAAAGAGAAGAAGAAAATATAATAGCCCAAAAGCAGCTTGAGTTTTCAGCTGAGTTTGGCATAAAATTTTAAGCATTATGTGTACAATGAATCAAGTAGAATTGGTAGAAGCGTTGACCGCAATGGGTTTTAACGCTCAGTATGCAGGAACACTGCTGGTAGTTGAAGTAAATAACCGTAAGGATGTCCCCAAGGTTATTCAAAAAACGGTAAAGAACGCCAAGTCTTTGCCGGTGTTTATTAAGTTCAGAGACCAAAGCATTGAACCTCTGTACTACGGCAGCGCTTTGGCTATCGCAAAAATTATTGGAAAATTTGGCTGCGGCGCAGATATGATTTGCTGCTGGAGAGCTGACAAAAAAATTAATTATGAAGAGCTGGAAGACTTCCTGAGGGCTCTACATAATCGCTAAAAGAAACAAAAAAAAACGGTTCGGTAGTCTTTAGACGCCGAACCGTTTGGCTTTTTAAAATAATATTTTAGTTAAGTGCCACAATACCATGCGACAAGGCATAAACCGCCCATAAAGCAATCACAATCAGCAACACCGCAAGGATGGCTTCACCTTCAGAGAAGGCGCGTTCCTTTGGGCTTGTTTGATGTCTTGCCCACATATAGACCGGAATACCCAATGCCATAAAGATAACCGCCATCAGCAAATAATTAAGTCCGGCGGCGTAAATCAGCCACAAAGCATAAACCGAACCGATAAGACCGGAGAGCAAGGCCGCAGAACGCTTGATATAAATTTTGTTGGGATAATCGCCGTCTTCGCAAATCTTCCACAGATAAGCGCAGCTAGAGAAGTAGGCTGGCAATACCATAACACTGGTAATGCTGAGCATTGTGTTCCAAGCATTGTTTGAAAAATAAACCAACAAAATAAACAACTGCATCAAAGCGCTTGTAACCCACAAAGAAACAGACGGAGCCTGATTCTCGTTCTCAATAGCAAATTCTTTGGGGAAAGTTCCGTTTTGTGCCGCGGCTTGCGGAATTTGCGCCGTAACCATTGTCCAAGCCAGCCAACTGGTCAAAACCGAAATCAACAACCCGATATTCATCAGCCAAGCACCCCAAGGACCAACGATTTTTTCCAAAATTCCGGCGGTTGAGGGGTTGGCAACAGCGGCTAATTCCTGTTGCGACATAAAGCCGAACGGTAACAAAGAGAGCAAGATGTAGATGATTAAGCAGCCCATAAAGCCCAAAACCGTAGCTTTGCCGACAGCTTGCGGGCTGGAAGCATGCTTAGACATTACAACCGCACCCTCAATACCGATAAAGGCCCAAAGCGTAACCAGCATTGTGCTTTTAATTTGGGTTGAAAGTCCGCCGATTTTGGCTTTGGTAATCATCTGTTCGCCCCAGAAGTTGAAGTCAAATTTTGAGAACTCAAAGACGAATAAGAGGATTAAGATAAACAAAACCAACGGCAGAATTTTGGCAACCGTACCGATGGCATTGATGATGGTTGCTTGTTTGATACCGCGCAAAACCAAGAAGTTGAATCCCCAGATGAGGATAGAGCCGCCGATGATGGAGGGCAGGTTGTTTCCGCCGGCAAAATACGGCGGAAAGAAGTAGTTAAGTGCATCCATGGTAATAACGGCATATCCGACATTACCGCAGATTTGGCACAACCAATAAGACCATCCGATGGTAAAACCGACATAAGGACCGAAGCCCTCACGGCTATACATATAAATACCGGCGGTCAAATCAGGTTTTGCGGCAGAGAGAATACGAAAAGTGTTGGCGATAAAGAATACGCCGAACCCCGTAATAATCCAAGCCAAAAGGACAGCTCCGGCAGAAGCTCCGGCAGCCATATTTTGCGGCAAGGAATAAATACCGCCGCCAATCATAGAGCTTATGACAATGCAAGCCAGCGCCAAAACGCCCAAGCCCTTTTGCGAAGCTCCCGAAGCGGAGGAAACATCTTTTTTGTCAGCCATAATTTTTTCCTTAAAAAAAACGAGGAGAGCGGAATTTATCCGCATCTCCAGATACAAACATTTTTTATTCGTGAGCAGGGTCTGCATGCTCAAAGTTCAAGAATCCCATAGCTGTCAGGCTGTAACCGAACTGTTGCGTGATGTTAACATAATTATGCCACATCTGAAATTCGGAATGTTTTTCAACTCCTCTGAGTTCCAGTTCATGTTTAAGAGATTTATTGAGCCACATTTGCGCATGCCCCTGAGCAATTTCGTCATCAATAAATGTGTCAAAATATTCCACATATTCAGCAGCCCAACCACCGATGAGCTCACCTTTTTTGTTCTTTCCCCAGCAAACGCCAAGACCGGTAGCAATAGCTTTGTGGTCATCACGGCTGGCACCGTTTGCTGCCATAATCACCTCCAAAACGGCACCATGCTTGAATTGTTTAACGATTTTATCATTTAAGGGAACAATTCTGCCAAAAAGCTCTTTAGGCAAGACGGAAGTGTAGGGAACGATGTTAAAATTTTCAATTCTGGCCTGCATCAAAGCGGAATCATAGCAAAAAGTTTCAAACGGTTGTGGCGGAATACCGTCATCAGCTTGTCCGGCACCACCGGTAATAAAAGCAAAAGTAGGATAACGTACACCTTCAGTCATTATATTTCTCCTTTAAAAAACAAAATTTGTAAAAAATTTGTGCCTAATAGAACTAATCTCTGAAGAGCTGATTTCAACGTGGTTATAAAACATTCTGATATATCCACATCTTCCGATAAGAGTTGTAATTTGAACAAATCAGAGTATTTTTTTATATAACTGATATTCTGAGGAGGGAAAAATGTTCGGACTAAAGGTATTAACGGCGGCTTTAGCTGTCTTAACAATAAGTGCTTGTAAAGATGAAAATAATCAAGCCGCAGTTCCGGCATCGGCGCCGGTTGTTGAGGCCATTAAGGTTGAACCGCATAATGTTCAGCTGAGTTTTGAATATGCCGCCCGAGTTCAAGGTTCTAAAGAAACCGAGGTTAGGGCGCGTGTCGGCGGAATTTTGCTGAAAAGAAATTATGTAGAGGGCTCCAAGGTCAAGGAAGGAGATGTCTTATTCCAAATAGACCCCGAACCTTTTGAGGTAGAACTCTTGCAGGCTAAGGCCGAACTCTCGCAAAATCAGGCTAATTTGAAAGCCGCCGAAACGCAATGGCAAAGAATTTCCAAGTTGTTTAAGGAACGCATTGTTAGTGAGAAATCAAGAGATGAGGCTTTGGCTAACCTTGATTCTCTAAAGGCGACCACTGCTTTGGCAGAGGCTAAAGTAAAATCTGCTCAGCTTAACTTAAATTATACCACGGTCAGAGCCCCGATTAGCGGTATGACCAGTATGGAAACTCAGAGTGAAGGCTCGCTGATTGCGGTTAATACGCCGATGACCACCATCACACAGTTTGATCCTGCTTATGTTATTTTCTCCGCCTCAGAAAACGAGATTTTTAAGTTAGGAACAATGGTGGAGCAGGGGTTAATTGTTAATCCGCGCCATTCCAAAACCGTTTATGCCAAAGTAAAATATGGCAACGGCAGTGTTTATGGCTATGATGGCGAGATAAACTTTGTCAATCCAAGCATAGATGAAAGCACGGGCACATTAAAACTCCGCGCCGTATTTCCCAATCCTGAAGGCAAACTTGTCCCCGGTCAATTTGTCAGACTTCTCTTAGAAGGTCTAATCCGTAAAGATGCCATAGTTGTCCCTCAGGAAGCCGTAATGCAAAGCCCGACCGGCTCATCAGTTTATCGCATCAATTCGCAAGGCCTTGTTGAGGCTGTACCGGTAACCGTAGGTTTGACCACGCCGGATGGCAACTGGATTATTGATAAGGGGCTCAATGGCGGAGATGTTGTTGTAATCAATGGCTTGATGAAGGTTCGCCCCGGAATGCCGGCTAAGGCGGATATAAAGGAATTTTCCGTACCGAGTGTATCAGAACTTCCGGAGGTTCAGCCGACAGAGCCCGAAGCAAAAGTTGACGAAGGCGCTGTCAGCAACGATGATGTCGTGGTTGAATATCTTCCCTTGGAAAATGCCGATGAAACGAGTGTGGAACAAACCATAAATCCTTCGGAAGAGGCAAATAAAAAAGCTGATAATGTCATCATTTTAGAAGAAGTTCCGTCAAATGAGGCTTCCGCTAAGCAAGAAAGCTCCGCCGAAACGGAAGTATACACAGACAAAGTATTAAGTCAGTCTGAAAGTGAAGTTTTAATCGCCGGATAAGATAAATAATAAGCAATCAGGAGTTGCCATGTTTTCAAAATTTTTCATCAATCGTCCGATTTTTGCCACTGTTATATCATTGGTTATTGTTTTGGCCGGTCTGGTATCAATGAAGGCTTTGCCGGTTGAACAATACCCCAATATTGTGCCGACCGAAATCCAAATTACCGCCACATACCCAGGAGCCACGGCCGAGGTTTTGGCTGATACGGTTGCTGCACCGATAGAGCAGGAAATAAACGGTGTGAAGAATATGATTTATATGTATTCCAACGCCACCTCAAGCGGATATTTGACGATTGGTGTTGTTTTTGATATCGGCACGGACCCTGACCAAGCCACGATAGATGTCAACAACAAGGTTCAGGCCGCAACGGCAAAACTCCCCGCTGAGGTAACCAAACAAGGCGTAACGGTTAAGGAAAAATCCAACTCCATTTTGCAGATTATTACCATGCGCTCCACCTCGGATAAGTATGATACGGTATATGTTTCAAACTATGCGCTGTTAAATGTTATTGATGAGATAAAACGTATCAAAGGCGTAGGCGATGCCTCATTGTTTGCCTCGCAGGACTATTCTATGCGGATATGGCTCAGCCCGGATAAGTTGGCAGACTATAACCTAACACCGCAGGATGTCATTTCGGCGATTCAGGAGCAAAACTCGCAGTTTGCCGCCGGACAATTCGGTCAACAGCCGATGGGTGAATATCAGCCTTATACCTATAGTGTAAACACCAAAGGTCGTCTGGTTGATGAAAAAGAGTTTGGCAACATTATCTTAAAAAGCAACAATGACAGCGGAGCTTTGTTGCGCTTGAAAGATGTCGCAAGAATAGAGCTTGGCGCGCAAGATTATAGTGTTGTCTCTAAGTTCAACGGCGAGGATGCAGTAGCTTTTGCCATATATCTTCAGCCGGGAGCCAATGCTTTGGAAACGGCAGAGCTGATTAAGAATAAGATGGAAGAGCTTTCGGCGCGTTTTCCAGATGGCATAGTTTATGATATTCCATATGATACGACATTGTTTGTAGATGTTTCCATCAACGAGGTAATCCATACATTTTTTGAAGCGGTTCTGCTGGTTATCTTGGTTGTTTATTTGTTCCTGCAAAACTTCCGCGCAACTTTGATACCGATTTTGGCCGTTCCCGTGTCTATTATTGGTGCTTTTGCCGGAATGTATCTATTGGGCTTTTCCATAAACCTGCTGACCTTGTTCGGTCTGATTCTGGCAATCGGTATTGTGGTGGATGATGCCATCATTGTTTTGGAGAATGTGGAACGCTTAATGACCGAGGAGGGGCTGTCGCCGAAAGATGCTGCGATTAAAGCCATGGAAGAAGTATCAGGTCCGGTTGTTGCGGTAGCCTTGGTTTTGTCTTCCGTATTTTTGCCGATTGCTTTCTTAGGCGGTATGACCGGCGTTATGTATCAGCAATTTTCCGTAACCATTGCCATCTCGGTCTTAATTTCGGCCTTGGTTGCCTTAACGCTGACGCCGTCTTTGTGTGCGCTGATAATCAAGCCGCATAAAGAAGGTCATGAGCCCGCAAGATTTTTCCGTTGGTTCAACGCCTTTTTTGACAAAGTAACCGAATGGTACTTAAGCGGCGTAAAGCTATTTCTGCGTTGTCGCAAAACGGCGATATTATGCTTTATCGGCGTTTTGTTAGGTATATGGGGGTTGTTTAAGATTGTCCCCGGTGGTTTGGTCCCGATGGAGGATATGGGTAATCTGTTGATGGCTTATGATATGCCGCCGGCATCATCACTGCCGAGAACCGAGAAATTTACGGATGCTGTTTCTTCAGAAATCCTAAAGGATAAAGATGTCGCGGATGTCTTAACCATTAATGGCTACAATATTTTGTCTTCTTCGCAAAATACTTATTCCGGTGTAAGTTTCATCACCTTGCAAGATTGGGATAAGAGAGAAGGTGCTGCCAACTCCGCCTCAACTTTAGCAAACGTATTTACACGAATTGGCACCAGTCGTCCGGATGGTATTGGCTATGCGTTCAGTATGCCGCCGATTACGGGCTTGAGTATGACGGGTGGCTTTGAAGGCTATATTCAAAACCGTGCGGGTAAAACCTCAGAGGAGCTGATGAACAAAGTTAACGAGTTTATCGCCGCCGCTGAAGAAAATCCGGCATTGCAAAATGTTAAAACCACGTTTTCGGTTTCAACGCCGCAGTATCGGATTGATTTGGACAGAGAAAAAGCGCGTATACTTAATGTTTCCATCAATGCCATTTACGCCGTGTTGCAGTCAACATTTGGCAGTATGTATGTCAATGACTTTACCTACATGGGGCGCAACTTCCGTGTAACCTTGCAGTCAGAGGATAGATTCCGCCGCACACCGGATGACTTGCGCTATGTTTACGTTAAGTCAAATAATGGCGAGCTGATTCCGATAAGCACTTTGATAACGGTTGAGCGCGTAACCGGACCTGAACTGGTCAACCGCTTCAATATCTTTCCGGCAGCCAAGATTATGGGCGACCCCGCACCGGGATATAGCTCGGGTCAGGCAATTCAGGCGATGGAAGATGTCGCTAAGCAAGTGTTAGGCAATGATTATTCTTTGGCATGGGTTGGTTCAGCTTATCAGGAGAAATTGGCAGGAGGCGCAAGCACACAAGCTTTTGCCTTTGGTTTAATAATGATTTTCCTGATTTTGTCGGCGCAGTATGAAAAATGGTCTTTGCCTTTTGTGGTTTTGCTTTCCGTACCTTTTGCGGTTTTGGGAGCTTTGCTTGCCGTATGGTTAAGAGGTATTGAGAACGACCTTTACTTCCAAGTCGGTCTGGTAACCTTGATTGGTTTGGCGGCCAAGAACGCCATCCTGATTGTGGAATTTGCCGTAATGAAGGTTGAGGAAGGCTTAAGTTATGCAGAAGCAGCGGTTGAGGCCGCCAAGCTGCGTTTCCGCCCGATTGTCATGACCTCTTTGGCCTTTACCTTCGGTGTGTTGCCTTTGGCAGTCTCTACGGGAGCCGGCGCGGCCAGCCGTCATGCTATCGGTACGGGGATGATTGGTGGTATGATATTATCAACCTTTGTGGCAACCTTGTTCGTTCCGATGATGTTTGCCATCATCGGCGAAGCTTTTGCACCTAAGAAGAAAGGATAGAGAAATGACCCAAGCCATTATTCTGACTATGGTAAACAGCAAAGAGCAGGGAAAACTGATTGCGCATAATCTGGTTGAGGCAAAACTGGCTGCTTGCGTTAATATTATAGAAAAAGTCACTTCGGTTTATTGGTGGCAAGGAAAAGTTTGCGAAGAGCCGGAGCTTTTGCTGATAATAAAAACCGAGTCTGCAAACTTTGCCGAGGTCAAGGAACGAATACTCAGTCTGCACGAATATGAACTGCCAGAGGTCATAATGTTTAACATAGACAAAGGCTATGATGAGTATTTGAAATGGATAACAGCCAATAGCTAAAAAATTTCCCTCAAAAGAGGGATTTTTTTTGCGTTTTTTTACCATTTATTAAACTTGGATGATGTAGCTTACAGACAGTATTTTACAATTATAACTAAGTTTCTGTCTTAAGCTTTTGTTCGTGTCGATTCATCGCTTTATTTGTTCTGATTCCTCTTTAAACCGATGATTTTCTGACCAGATTATTTGCTAGCTTCAAACATTTAGGTTGTCGGATAAATGTTTGCGAAAAAGCCTGATTCCCCATCACGCTTTTATTTTGGCTCCGTGTTCATATCTCTGAACAAGTCGGAGAAGTTACACGGCAGCATTTCTCAAGTCATCTGAATTTTTTCGTAATTGCAAGTGCGAAAATTTTTGGAAGACAATCCCCATAAATTCAGTTCCGGCCGGACTGCTATTTATAAAAAATTAGTTGGTTGATTATTTTAGTATATATACTGTCAAAAAACGCTTCTGAAACAAAAACCGAGAAGCGTTTTTTTGTTTTTAAATATTGCAATTCGGGCAGATTTCCGTTAATCCTGAAAAAAAGGACTATGCCCATGATATTCATAAAATCTCGTCAACGCCGCGAAAAAAGAAAACGCATCATAAAAACACTGTCGGTAGTGCTTGCTGCAGTGCTATTTTCGGTTGTTGTGTCATATTTGTTTTTGTCAGGATTTAATTATCTGGAAACTTGGCTCGGCTGGAAGAAAAATATTATTGCCGGTTTAATAACAGGCCTGATGGCTTGCTGGTGCCTGTTGGGGGTAATTATCCGTTATACGGCGCAAAATAAGTATCATAAGTTTTATGATAAATTATCTTTGGGTGTATATGGCTTTTTGTTTGTAGGGCTGATTGTTGCTTTCTTCCTGAACTTTGGGGCAGGGATAGGCATAAGTTTTTTGTGTTTGAGCTTGGCAGAAAGCGGTTGGGTTTGGTGGCATCAGGCGGATAAAGGCGCAAGGAAGAGATTGAAACGCCGCCTGCCATGGATTTTTTATCGTTAAAATAAACCAAAGCCCCTCAGCGAGGGGCTTTGAAATATAAAATTACAAGTCGGCAATCACGCTCATACTGATAATCTCATCAGGGTCATAAACCGCGCCGTTCGGGCCTTCGCCGAGTTTGATGAGGTCAACAAACTCCATACCGGAAGTAACTTCGCCCCAAACCGTATATTGTCCGTCCAACCAAGGACAATCGGCAAAGCAGATAAAAAATTGGCTGTCGCCGGAATCAGGGTTCATTGCGCGAGCCATAGAAACCGTGCCGCGCTTGTGCGGGTTGCGGTTAAATTCAGCCTTGAGCTTATGCCCGGTGCCGCCCGTGCCGTTGCCGTAAGGACAACCGGTTTGCGCCATAAAGCCGTCAATAACACGATGAAACTTAAGACCGTTATAAAAACCGGCACGAACCAATTCCTTAATCCGAGCTACATGGTTTGGCGCATCATTAGGATACATCTCAATAATTACATCACCGTCTTTGAGTTTGAGCAAAAGGGCGTTTTCCGCATCCTTAACTTTGTAGGAATGCTTGATTTTCTTAGCTCTCGTTTTGCTGACGGAAAGTTTTTTTGTTTCATTAGCTTTCAGGCTCTTGGTTGAAGGCTTGCTAAGCTTTTTAGCCTCATCATTTTTAAGCATTTTTGTTTCTTTCGCCATAATTCATTCTCCGTTAATAAACAATCTCAGAAAAGTATTCATTATTAATATAGTTATCAATAGCGCGTTTTGCATAATCTGAAATATTATCAGGCAGTGCGTTGAGTGCAAACCAATGCAAATCAGAGCATTTGTCAGGTTCGGTTATTTGTGGTTGACCGCTGAATTTTTTAGTAACCAAAACATATTCTATGGATTGCCAGTTCCAAGGCGTAATTCTGTGCATGGCAGAAACAATGTCTAAATCTGCTTCAGCAACATTTAAGGTCGTTTCTTCCATAATCTCGCGGCGTGCAGCTTGTTTGACCGTTTCGCCGTCTTCCATACAACCGCCGGGCAGAGAATATTTTTCGCTGTCAAACTTGTTTTTGCGCAAGGTCATAAGAATTTCGTTTTTTTCATTAAGGATAATGTTTAAAACCCCGCCGATGAGTTTGAAACGCTCGCTCATTTTTCCTCCTTAATGCCTAAAACCTCATAAATATCTTTACCGCATTTAGCATCAAAATATGCTTTGAGCTCATATAGGCGTTTAATAATTGGAGCAATTTTTTCCGGCAAAATATGATATCTTTTACTGATACTATCCATTCTATACTCAATACTGCAGGTTTTGCCCATATCATTCATCACATCAGCCAGCTGGATAAGCCTGTCATAGTCATCATATTCAATATTGGCTAAATATCTCTTGGCCTCTAAGAGTTGCTCTTTGTTTTGCGGATAAGTGTTGATGTCAAAATCTTTATTATAAAAACAATGCGTAACCGAGATTTTTGCAATCTCCGGCAGATTTTTTTCCATCAGATAATGATAACCGATAATCCCGTGAAAAGTGTTGCCTCTGGGTTCATCCTCAATTCTGCCGGCATCATGCAAAAGACCAAAAATATAGGCTTTATCAGTGTCCAAATCAGAACAATTTGCCGCAATTGTTTCGGCAATACGTGCCACAGCAGCACAATGCGCCCGAAAAGTTTCCTCCATATCTCCTTCAAAAGGAAGCTTGCTGGCGTTCCTTTGGGCGACAACTTCTTCAAATAAGTCTTGTGCTTGTTTTCTGGTTAAGTCCATTTTACTTTCCTGCCTTGTTTAAGACATAATCCACGCGCTCTTCGGGAGAAAGTTTCTTAGGATAATACTTATCAATTTTTTTCAAAATTTGCGCCAAACCTTTGCCGTTGGCAATCTGAATTGCCAAACCGGGGCGAGCATTCAGTTCAAGCATCATCGGCCCTCTAAATTCATCAAGGACGATATCTGCACCCAAATATCCCAAGCCAGTCATTTCATAACCCTTGGCGGCAATGAGCAAATGCTCGCGCCAGAAGGGAACTTCCAAAGTAGAGAGGTCAGCATTTGTATCCGGATGAAATTCTATCGGCATATTCCACATAACGCCTTTAAGGCTTTTTCCGGTCTTAATATCCAAGCCAACCCCGACAGCACCTTGGTGTAGGTTAGCACGCCCGCCTGATGCTTTGGTGGAAAGGCGCATCATAGACATAGCCGGATAACCTTTATAAACAATAACACGCACATCCGGCACACCCTGATAGCTATATTCCGAAAAAATCGGGCTAAAATGCACCAATTCCTCAATCAAAGCCACATCATATTGTCCGCCCAAGCTGTATAATCCGCTCAAGATATTTGAGATGTGTTGGTAAACTTCATTAAAGGTCAAGAGCCTGCCCGAGGTTGTTTCAAATTCGGTTGGTGTATAACGTTTGATAACCAAAACACCTTTGCCGCCGCTGCCATGTGCCGGCTTAACCACAAATTCTTTGAAACCCTTAACAATCTCTAACAGGTTTTTAACCTCATTCTGCACGGAAACCACGCCGATAAGGTGAGGGGTAGTAATACCGACTTTCTGTGCCAAAAACTTGGTCTGAACCTTGTCATCAACCAAAGGATAAAGGCGGCGATTGTTGTATTTTGAAATCACATTAAAATTACGCCTATTCATACCGAGCACACCGGCTTTCCTGAGCTCAGACGGAGAGGCAAAATTTTTCAGCCAGCCGAAACCAAACATCTCACTATCCTTTCTTAACCAAGGGTGCAAAACGCTTGAGCTCGGTCAGTCTGTATCCCGTATAAGTACCTAACAGCATAACAATGAACAAGATAACCAGATTAAGCTCGTTGAATGCGAACATAATATGGCGGATATACTCGTTACAAATGACGAAATAGGTAATAATGGCAACCAAAATGCTGAAAACAATTTCTTTGGTCGCGTTCATAGCACCGTCTTCTTCCCAAGTAATTGAGGCACGCTCAATAATCCATGCCGTAATAATAATCGGGAAAAATACGGCGGAAGCAGCAATGTCAAGTTTGAGCTGATAACCGCAGATTGTTAAGGCCTGCATCATCAAAATCACCACAATCACAACCGCCGAGATTCTCGGAACCAACAGCAAGTTCAGTTTAGAGAGCAGGGCTCGGATAAGCAGTCCGATAAAGATGATGAAAGAAAAGCAAATTAAGCCGGACCAAAAACCGGTCTTAACCAAAGCCATAGAAATCAGCATCGGCGTAAAAGTTCCCATTGTCTGCACGCCGATAACATTGCGCATTAAGACAATAATCAAAATAGCCAGAGGGAAAATCATCAGCCATTTAAGTGTATTTTGCTCAGCCAAAGGCAAGCTATAGATAGAAAAATCAAACCAAGTGGTTTGGTTAGCAAGCTTTGCTCTATGGCGTGCCAAATTAAAGGAAGAGCTGATAGATTTTAGTACAGAATATTTAACAACGGAATCTTCTCCGCCCTCAACATCAAGCAAAGAATCTCCGCCGCGCTGAATAACCACAAAGTCTTCAGGCAAGCCTTTTTTGCCGGTCTTGAGGCTATAAAGTGTCCATCTTCCTTCCGTATAAGCCTCAATCATCAAATCCGGCGTAAAGGATTTTTTGTTTTCTTCCAGCTTAATACCGCGTACCAAACGAGTCGGCACATTTTTAAGAGCTAGGAGGTTCATTGTGGCTTCCGCAATGTCTTTTTGCTTCTTTTTCATCGGCAAAAAGGCCAAAACCGTAGCATCAGGCGGTGTTTGGTTTAGAAGGCGAATAACCTGTTGTGGCAGATTACCCGGTTGTTTAGCGGAAAGTTCCAAAAGCTCTTTGGCAACAGCCATTTTTTGCTCGTCAAAAATCGGTTTTTCAGGGTTGGACGGAACGGGAGCGGGAATTTTGCCTCGGCCATCTTCATTATCAAACAACAAAATCCGATAATAAAGCTGCTGTTTTTCTTCTCTTGGAGCTGATGACAAAACAATGCGGTTTTCCTTTGTGTCTTTGCTAACCTTATAACCTTCAGCCACAACATCTTCATCAAGAATCTTATATTCTTTACTGACTTTTGGGGTAGTTAAGGAAACTTTGATTGGCTCTCCCGTTGGCATAAAGTTGATTTGAGCCTCTATCGTCCACACGGTTGTAGATTTTTTAGGAGCCCAATCAAAACCCCAATAGCGAATTTTATAATAAATGCTATATGCGGCAAAACAAACGGACAAAATCAGACCGATTGTCAAAATAAAGCGAACGGAAGTAAATTTTTTAAGCATAGAGGCACCTTAAGAATGCAAGGGTTTAGTGAAGTGTGTTTTCCAAAGCCGTATCCACAATGGCACGTCCGGTCAAAATGTTACGACCGATGAGGACTTGATATTCAAATTTTTCACGGTTAGCAAGAGAAAACTCTGCAGAGATAATTTCGTTGCCAAGCTTAACGTCCAACATAACAATTTGACGTTTTTCATGCTTGTTAATACGAACAATGCTTGTTTGGCGAACCAATTCTTTTTCAAAATGATGAGTTTCTCCCGTATCTTTATTAACAATAGTAAAGGAAACCCATTTTTCGCCGTCGCGCTCAAAGGTTTTGAGGTTTGAAACATCAATAGAAGAAGTTTCGGCACCTGTATCAATACGAGCAGCCAAAGGTGCCTTCATCGGCAGAACATAGACAGGTTCAACCGCTCCGATAACACCTAAAGAATGTCTCATCTTATGATGTTTCGGTGTCTCAATTTCTGCCGGAGGAACAATCGCCGGAGTAATATTCGGAGTTTTACAAGCGCTACACATGGCAACAACAATTCCTAAAAACAAAAAACTTATATTTTTCATAGTCTTACCGCATATCTTTCAAAACACATTTATCTTTGCTATTTACAAACAAAACGCACCAAAAGTAAAGCTAAAATAACAACTTCTGCATAGATTTTTTTAATGATTTTTACAGATTCTTGTGCTATATTTTAAACATTAATCAGCAACAAGAATAGGTTAGGGATATGGCAACAATAACACCACAAGAGCGAACAAAAAATCTGAAAAATCGTATTAAGAAGAAAAAAATTGCTTTGCTTAAAAGTGTTAAGCGAATAACGATGTATGTTGCTTTGCAGTGTGCCGCAACCATTCCCCAACCTGGAAACACTTTGCTTGGCACCCAGGCTGCCAATTCGGCCAACAACACCAAAGAAAATATAACAAAGGAAATTGCGTCTAAAACAGAGCTAAAAGAAGCTTTAAAGGAACGTAAAGACTGGCTTATTAATGATAATTTTTTTTCAAAAATTACTGAGTATCAAAATATTCTAAAGTCAAAATCACCTACAGAAAAGAAAGATTATATTAAGAAGAATTTTTTTGACACGGTATATCCTGTTGGGGGTATTCCCAAAGGTTCAAATTATTGCATTGCAGCGGCAATGCGTTGCCTTTATGATGTGAACAAAGAAACGGGAGATTTGGAAAAATTTATGCCCGATGGCAATACAAGAGAAGGACATAGTATGGTATCTTGCCCGATGTTTAAGGAATATATAAAGAAGAATTTTCCGGATTGCATTATTGAAAAACCAAGCAAAGAAGACATAAGTTCCTTGGAAAATGGTGATTTTATACTCTCTCGCTCCAACAGCCGCAACACAACCAGCGGACTGCATTTTACAACGGTTTATGATGCGCAAAATGGTTTGGAAGCGAGTTTTAATACGGATGGCATCAGAGCATTCAAACCCGAAAAAATTGCGTGTATTGTGAAGTTTGGAAAAATCATAGACATTTGCTTACAAGAGAAGGTGAAGCAAATGGATGCGCATTCTGCCTTGCAGGCGATGAAAAGCGGCGTTAAAGATAACAAAGATTATCAGCTCACCGCTATGAACTTTCGCCAAACTTCACAAAAATCATCAGACAGAAGCTAGCTGATTTTTAGAAGAAGAAGGTTGCGCGCAAGGAAAGGACTGTCGCGTAATCTGACTTCGGGTTTTCTGCCGGATCAATATAGAACTGAACATCAGGCGTTAAGGTCATCCATTTTGAAAAGCCCCAAGCCCAATAAGCCTCAATCACTTTTTCGGCATCATGAGCAAGCTCGCTACCGACAGCTTCTTCATCAATCTTGTTATAAGCAAAAGCCAGACCGATTTGGTCAAGCGGGTTACGGTCCAGCGGGTTGTTGTAAACACCACCCAACACCCAAGACTGATTAATTGTTTCCACATGTCCCGAAACACCGTTGATTCTGGCAAAGAGGTTGAGTTTTTCACCAAAGTTTTGGGAGAAGTTCAACGACCAGCCATTGGTGGTTTCGTTTTGCTCTTCAACTGCCGGCATATTATATAACAAAATAGAATATTGTCCAGCACCCAAACCTTTAATATTTGGTGTATAAGAGATAGAACCGAAGGTGGCATAATGCTCTTCATCTAAGTTATCAAAACTGACGCTCGGGGCATCTACGTTAGAAGCATCTTGCGCACCAAAGACAAAGGTCCAATCAGAGTTAGGCGCAATCTGTACATAAGAACCCAGACCGGCTGTTGCATAAGAGGAGCTTGCATTTTGAGATAAGGCGTAGTTAATGAAATTGACTTCTTGGTTGGAGTTATAAGCCGAGCCGTCAAAATTAGAAAATGGAAATTGTCCGAGCCCGATAGTCAACCAATCCCATTGTCCGCCGAGCTGATAAGTAAAGAGCAATTCATCAAAACTGGTTGTCGGATTATCAGAATCATTAATAGGTGTTGCCGCCCCGATATTGCTGTTAAGCTTCTGAGCCTGAATACCGCCATATTTGGTAACACTATAAGCAGCCGTAACCGTTCCCGTACCATATTCATTTTGAAAAGCGGTCCAAGATGCGGTCGGGTAAATTACAAACTGCTGTGAGGCTTTTTTGCCGCCTGGAGCGCCGCTTTGCAACAGATAAGTCATATCAACCGAATAATCAAAGTTATATTCTTTGCTCAAATAATCCTTAAAATCCGTATAATCATCAGCAAATTTTTTGCGCAGTTCTTCATTTGCGGCAATACGTTGTTGTACGCTTTTGGTGGCAAAGACATCAGATGAATCCGCAAAAGAAGAGGGGATTATAGCCGCACTGCTGAGCAAGAAAGAAAGTAAAAATAATTTTCGGTTCATTTCAAGCATCCTCATATAATGAAAAAAACAAAGACTGCCTTTTATCTAAACCTTGTTTTTCAAATAAAAAGAGCTGAAAAGAAAATTTTTTGCATATAAAGATTGACGGAAAAGACAAAATAAGCTATATTTGTCGCAATCAAATAAGAATTATGTCAAACCCATTTATTATATTTTAATTATGAAGCGCAACATCACCATGGGACAGATTGAGCAACGTTTGGCCGATTTGTTCCCGATGCAGAAATTGTCTAACGTCATCCGCTTTTCGGCAGCGGATTTCAAAGTCGGAGAAGAGCAAATGCACAAAGAGTTGTGTATTTTGTTTTCTTTTAAAAACAGCCGAGTTGAATACTGCTGGGACTTAGATAAAAATATAATCTTCGCCAACATTGCGGAGATTAAGTTCAAGCCGATAGAACCGGGAAACACCATCCATCTTAGCGGTAAAGCCTATCGTTTTTATCGCTTTGACAAGGACATTTGCCTTGAGGTTAGAGATGAACCCAAGCTCAAGACCTTGGCAGATGTCTGGCGGGTATGGAAAAAAATAGAAAAGGACTATAAGGAAGAGTTCCGCGGCCATTTCTATCCAACCTTCGTCAAGGCCTTGGTGGATGGAAATCAGGGCTGGCTGATTGCAATGAAATATGCGGACAACGGCTACCGCGATATTTTATTCATCCGCGCTGACGATGCTGCCGATATCCGCATCCGCCATGCCAAGAGGCTGGTGCACTATGTATATCTGGAAACCCCATCCAAAACAATGGTGGAATATCCGGATTACATTAAATAAAAAATTTTTATGAACCAAGGGTCGTCCGTTTACGGATGACCCTTTTTTGTGGTTAAAACAAAACCCCTCAAAGGCGAGGGGCTTGATTTTAGAATTTATATCCCATACCGGCACTTAGGGCATAACCATCACTCTCTTCCAAGAACTTGTTGGCTTCAAAGTAGAAGTCAAAGCCCTCATGCTTATAATCCATACGGAAGGTGAGGATACCGCGGTCGCGTTCGGCATCATAGCTATCCATCTGGTAGCTGCCGACCATTCCGGCAATTCTGGCTCTGGCGGCCTGATAGGGGTTGTTGAACTCATGATACCATGTTCCGCCGGCGCGCAAGGTCAAATCATTTTCATCTTTAATGCTGAAGGACTTGCGGGCATAAAGTCCCAAACCGCCTTCAACCGAGAGATTATTAGCCGACTTAACTTCCAAACCGTTCTTTTCTTTAGTGCTGTCTTGATACATACCCAAGACATTAAACTCGGCAGTCGGTTCCAAAACAACGGCACCCAAGTCAAATTCCTTACGAACTTCATTAGTGATACCATAGTAGTAGTTCTTGGTGTCAGCCTTATTGTCAAATCCGTCAGCTCTGCGGTTATATTCACCCCAACCGATACCCAAGCGCGGCATAGCAATAGCCTTAAGTCCTTCTGTTGTATAAATCAACGGGGTTAAGACTTGAGCAATAATTTCATCACGTTCTGAACCATTGTCATAATCACTCTCATATCTCGTGAAGCTTACACCTAAGCCATAACGGAAGTTGCTGTTATATTTGCGGTCAAACATAGCATAAGCACTCAAAGCTTCGTCTTCATAACCACTCAGCATATCAACATCATTTTGCTCACGATAATCATAGACAAAGTCAAACATCGCCCGAACATCTTGTGCACTTTGGTTAGCAAACAAAGTTTGGCTCATATGGCGGTTAACAGCCTTCACAATATCCATATTTTGCTTAGCAAAGCTCGGAACAATATCCAGCCCCATCTGACCGGCAACCGCAGCCGTGAAAGAGCTGGCGTCGGGAGCCGATTTCAGAATACTGTACATATCCATGTTGGTTCCCAACGTATAATTGTTGGTCAGGAAGTTTGCCACACTGCTATTGTCAACGACATCGGAAAATTCCTTCATTATCATCACAACGTCCTGATTACCGTCTTCATTTGTAACCAGATATGCGTCAAAGAGGTAAGAACCCGAGCTCAGCTTGAGCCCCGCGTCGGTACCGATAAACGAATCCTCATTAACATAGGTAGTTTTGTTGCCTTCCATAACAATATCGGCAGAAGCTGTTACAGGACCTGAATGCTCAGGAGCAATGTAAGAACCTTTGGGCGCAAGCACGAATGTCCCGCTGTTGGCCGCAGACATAAGGTTAAAGTTAAGCGCGCTTGTCGAGATGACTTGTCCGCTATTAACAAACGTAGCCCCATTTGCAACCTGAATAAAATTACCGCAGCCGGCAGCCGTACAACCAGTATTGTCTGTATCAGGGTTAGTGCTTGAAGAAGCCCCCGGATATTCTGTTGAAATAGAAGCCCCGTTCAAGATAATATTGCCATAGTTGGTAATAGAACTTCCACTACCTGTTGCATACATACCGACAGCATTAGTTCCATTTACATTGATGGTAGCGCCGGCAGCATTAACCAGAGAAGCCCCGCTAGAAGCATACATACCATAAGAAGTTCCGCTACTACTTCCCGTAACCGTAATAGTTCCAGAGTTTGTCGCCGTTCCGCTACCTGTTACAAACATACCGGTAGCATTTGCAGTTGTACCATTTACACTAATGCTAGATTCAGCAGAGTTAACCAGAGAAGCCCCGTTAGAACCATACATACCATAGGAAGTTCTGCTATCTTTTCCCGTAACCGTAATAGTTCCAGAGTTTGTCGCCGTTCCGCTACCATTCAAAACTATACCATAGGCTTGCCCATCAGAAACAGAGATATTATTTCTGTTTAGGACAGTTCCGCCTGTACTGTACATACCATATGAAATTCCGTTACCCGAACCAGTAATGGTTAAAGCTCCATCATTTGTCAAACCACCACCATACAAGCCATAGGATGTTCCGTTACCGGTAAGATTAAGGTTAATATTGCCACCATTTGTGAGTATGCCGCCATTATTCATATTGATACCATATCCTTGTGCGGCACTAACAATAATGTCAGACATATTACTAACATAATTACCATTACTGAAAATACCATAGGAATAACCGGCACCAGAACCTGTAACACTAATTTTGCCACCGGTAGTATTAATAACTCCGCCATACATACCATAAGAAGTTCCGTTCCCCATTCCCGTAACCGTAATGTTTCCGCTATTTGTAAGAGTCCCGTCACCTGTTGCATACATACCAGTAGCATTAGCCGCATTTACACTGATGGTACCCCCGGCAGAGTTAACCAGAGAAGCCCCATTTGAACCATACATACCATAAGAAGTTCCGCTGTCTGTTCCGGTAAGCGTAATTCTTTCTTTGTTTGTGGCAGTTCCACTACCGTTCAATGCAATACCATATCCTTGCTCTGCTGAAACATCGATTTCTGAAGAGTTTTGAACCGTTCCTCCTGTACTATATATACCATAGGCAGTTCCATTTGCTGTTCCGCTGGCAGTTCCGGTAACTTTTATTACACCGCCATTAGTCAAACTACCGCCATACAAACCATAGGATGTCCCGCTTCCCGTAAGATTGAGCGTAATATCTCCACTATTTGTAAGAGTTCCGCTACCATTCATGTTAATACCATAACCTTGCGCGGCATTAACAATAATGTCAGACTGATTGCTAACATTACCTCCGGTACCAAAAATACCATAAGAAGCTCCCGTGCCAGTACCTGTAACACTAATTTGGCCATCAGTTGTATTAATAACGCCGCCATACATACCATAAGCAGAAAGTCCTCTAACTGTTATATTTCCTCTATTATTTTGTTGTACAGCAGAAGAAGAGTAGATACCATAGGCATTACTTTTATCAGAAGAGACATCTATCGTATTAGTGTTGGAAACAGTAATTCCACTGTTTGAATTTGCATAAATACCATAGACATTATCTGAAGATGTTGAGCCTTTATAATTAACATCAATAGAGCCGGTGTTGGTAATATTTCCGCCGCCCGTTGTGTTTGTAGCATAAATACCTGCAGCATTATTTTGAGCGGAGTTAACCGTAAGAGTGCCGGCATTTGTAATTGTACTGTCTGTTGCATAAATAGCAGCAGAAGAGGCTTGCCCGACAGTTATATTGCTATTGTTCTTGAGCGTACTGTTTGTTGTTCCATACATTGCGTAAGAGCCGGAATAAGAATCACCGATTGATATAGCTTTATTATTTGTTGCCGTGCCACCGTTAGAAGCAAATAAAGCATAAGCATTATTTGCATTAATTTGAATGGTTCCGTTGTTTGTAATTTCGCTAGCCCCACTGACAGACATAGCTTTTCCCGAATTAGACAAGATAATACTTCCGCCGCTGGCATTTTCAGCGGTTCCGCCACTGCCGGAAATAGACAAACCAATACTATTCAAAGCATTAAGCGTAATGGAACCGTTGTTTACAAGAGAACCTACTTTAGTGAACAAAGCCGTTGCTCCGCTTTGCAGAACACTAATATTACCAGAATTGGTGATATTTGCGTTTGCGCCATACATAGCATAACTTCCTGTTGCGCCATTATTAAGATTTATAGTTCCTGTGTTGGTCAAAGTAGCAGTAACACCGTCAGCAACTTTCATGGCATAAGAATCTACGGTATCAACAGTAAGCTTGCCGGAATTTTGTGCAGTACCGCTACCTGTTACATTCATAATTATAGAGTCGGCAAAACTCAAATCAATATCAGCCTGGTTAATTATTGTACCATTCCGAGTTTGCATCAACACACCAGAGGCCGACATATTAATAACACCGCTAGAGCTGTTGGTAATCTTGCCTTGTTCAGCGTATAATGCAATAGAACCGCTGGCGCCTCCGTCTACACTAATCGTACCGCTGTTTGTAAAAGAAGCATTTTGGTTATCAAGCAACACACCGTAAGAATCATCCGAATACACGGAAATTGTACCGCTGTTGCTGGATGCCGTGCTTGCTGCCGTACCATCTATCAAAATACCAACATTATTAGTTCCGGAAGCGGCGGTAGATGTACCGACATTAATTGTTTTGGTATTCGTTGCATTTCCACCGTTTGCAACATGCATAGCGTTAACATTGCTTGCCGACACGGCGGTATTCAAAGTTCCGTTATTGGTAATATTCCCCCCCATAGCCTTCATAATATCAGTATCACTCTGATTTAAATTAACAGTACCTGTTGAGGCATTAATAGCATTTCCGCTATTACTTAAGAAGGCGAGGGAGCCTGTTGCGTTATCGCTAATAGTAATTATACCAATATTTGTAACAGATCCGCCATTACTTTGCAAAGCAACAGAATCTGCAGAATTTACATTAATATCCCCCTGATTAGAAGCATTACCTCCGGTAACATTAATACCAACAGAATTAGGAGCTGCAGAATTGTCTGTTCCAATATTAATATCTCCCAGATTATAGGCATTTCCACCGGAAACATTCATACCGGTCAGATTACTTCCGCTCAAATTAATAACACCAGAAGCAACATTGTTTAAAGTTCCGCCGGATGTTCCAATTCCCATTGCGGACATATTGCTACCATTGATATTGATTGTACCATTATTATTGGCCGAGCCACCGTTTGTATAAACGCCAAAGATTTGATTTCCGGCGTTTGGATTACCAGAGAGAGAAATTGTTGCATTTAAGGCATTAGTAACACTTCCGGAAGAAGTGGAATATAATGCATATAAAGAACCGTTTAGACCGGAATTTATAGTAGCAGAAATATTATTTTTGTTTTGAGCATTTGTAACACTTCCTGTTGCATACATGCCATAACCGCCACCGTTTAAGTATATATTATCATTGTTCGTCAGAGAGCTTCCCCCTGAACCATACATACCATAAGCCCCGGATGCATTAACATTAATCAAGGCATTATTTGTTAAACTTCCGGAGCCGCTTGCAGACATACCCTGAGCTCCGGCAGCATTAACGGCAATATAAGTTTTTGTATCTTCAGTATCTGTTCCGTCTTCATTACCGTGAATGGCAGAACCACCACCTTGTACAGAAAGTCCAACTGAATTTTCACCATCAAGAGTAATATTTCCTGTGTTAAGTAATTTTCCTACAGAAGTAAACATAGCCGTTGAAGAGCTCTGCAATACATCAATGGTAGCAGTATTGGTTATATTGGCACTTTGACCGTACATAGCAAAGGAGTTGCTGCCATCGCCCTCTAAAGTAAACTCACCATTATTAACCAAGGTAGCTGCAAAACCATCATCAGCCTTGAATCCGTAAGAATTGCTGCCCAGAACATTAATAACGCCGTTTTGTTGGTTTGTAACGGTTCCGGTACCTTGAATTAAGAAAGCGGTAGAATTATTGCCGTTAACACTAAGAGTTCCGGAATTATCGGCATTATTTGTACCGGAAACGACAATACCTGTAGCATTATCACCTAAGGCAATAGTTCCTTCATTATAAGTTTGCCCATTAATGGCCTGCATCAATATACCTTCGCCAAACATATTGATGGTACCTTTATTGTATATATCGCCGTTTTGGGCATATAAAGCAACGGAACCGTCAGCACCTTCCATAATAGATATCGTACCGTTATTAACTAAATCACCGGTATTGTTAATTAGTTTAATTGCATAAGAATCTTGCGTATAGACATTAATATTACCTTCATTAACAACGGATCCGCCATCCACAAACATACCAATATTATTAGATCCGGTCGCACCATTTCCGGTTCCCACATTAATTGTTGCATCTGCGGCATTTGTAGCCGTACCTGTTCCTTGGATGTGCATAGCATTAACATTACTCAAATCGCTGTTAATATTAAGCGAACCATAATTGGTCAGAGAACCTCCAAGAGATTTCATTAAATCTGTATTGGATTGATTTGAATTAATAATACCGCTTACACCATTAATAGCAGTTCCGCTGTTGCTCAAAATAGCATAAGAATTTGTCGCTGTTTCTGAAACATTGATTGTACCATTATTGGTAATAGTACCGGTTTCGGCATCACTCTGCAAACCGACAGAATCATTGGAGTTAACATTTATAACACCCTGATTAAAGACCGCACCACCTGTTGTCTGCATACCAATAGAGTCGGATGAAGCCGTAAGTGTTCCTTCATCATCAATCGTACCTATATTAATTGTTCCGTTGTTTTTAGCCGTAGCTCCGGCAGAGGTCATACCAATATTATTACTTCCCGTAAGATTAATAACAGCATTTTGCATATTGGTAAGAGAGCCGGTTGTATCAGATCCAGCATAAGCCATACCGGTAGAATTGCTACCATTAATAAAGATATTACCGAGGTTGGTTCCTTCGCCTTGGTTAACATAAATACCGAAAGCCTGAGTAAGCATAGAAGCCGTAGAAGCGTTACTATTGATGTAGATATTAGCGTCAGCCGTATTATTTGCAATAGCACCGCCATCAGCATAAATGCCATAAGAAATAGAATTATTATCATTATCAGGAACATCAATAGTAATATCGCCTGAATTAACCATTAAGGCATCAGCTCCGTTTCCATACAAACCTGTACCACCGGCATTCATTAAAATAGTACCGTTATCATTTTTAATAGTTCCGGCGGTAGTATACATTCCCCACCCATACATATTATCAAAGGTAATTGTACCAAGATTTGTCGCTGTACCACCGGCAATAGAAATACCATATCCTTGTTGAGAATATGAAGGAGAGTTAACGCTACCGGTGAGAGTAATGTTATTATTATTAGTAATATTTGCATTAACAGCGGAAGCAGAAGCCTTAATACCGTAGTTATTTTCTCCGGAATAAGTACTGTTTATATTGATAGTTGCGTTATTATTCGCAATGGCATCTTGTCCAGTCAGTTCAATACCGGTAACATTGCGACCGGACAAGTCAATGATATTATTATTATCTACTAACAAACCTGCTTTAATACCTGTAGCACCGTTTCCGTTTGTAATTGTGATGGTTCCGTTATTGGTAATTTTACCAGCTTGAGCCACAATACCCGTACTAGCAGCCGTATCATTATCATTGATAATAATAGAGGCATCAGTAGCATTTAAAACGTCACCATTTGAAGAAGAAATACCTGTGCCGCCTTGTTCCAAAGTAATGTTACCTAAGTTCTGTACATATCCTGACGTTGTAGCGATACCCGTACCTCTCTTATGAAAAGTAATACTTCCATCGGCTGTGTTTGTTATATTTGCGGAATCACTAAATATACCATAAGAGTCAACACTTGTTGAGCCATCTGTTGAAACCAACACATTCATATCAATAGTACCGTTGTTTATCACATTACCGGCCTGAGCCTGAATGCCATAGGATGCTTCTGTAGGTACCCTTGAGGTATTTGAAACAAAAATTCCGGCACCATTTGTACCGTTATTAGTAGCTGTTCCATCTTCAATAAAGATACCTTGAGCCCCATCAGCATTGTAAATCGTAATAGTACCGTTGTTAATGGCTTGAGCATTGGTCAGATTTTGTTTAATTGCTGCTCCGGATTCGCCGGTAGAAGTATCACCGCTACCATCAGCACTGTCTGAACCAGAAGTTTGACTATCTGTTGTCGGATCACCAGATTTCAAAACCATACCTGCGCCACTATTTTGTAAGGTAATATTTGCGCCTTCGCTGTTAGTTAGGATACCGGTATTTGTGCGCATACCGGTACTATCATTTTGCATTGTGATGGTGCCGTTATTGGTTACTTTACCACCATTAAAGGAAGCCATACCGAAACCATCGGTACTGGTAACCTCAATTATTCCTGTTTCTGCATTTGTCAGAGTAGGAGCTAAAGCATCAATCTCAGAGTTGTTCCCTTGGCCGCGAACGCTAAGCATACCATAATTACCCATACCACCAACAACGGAAATAATATTTTCATTGCTGATAGTGCCACCATGAACAGCTTGCATGCCAGCACCGGCATTATCCACCCCGGTAGACAACAGTAAACTGATATTTCCTTCATTAAGTGCGGTAGTTTTTGCATCGGCACGCATACCTACAATACCGCCATTACCCATAAGTAAAGTATTTTCATCAGGGGCATAAGTTCCCGTACCGGAAAGAGTGTAATTAAGAGAGATGTTTCCATTTAAGGTATTTGTAAGGTACAAGCTGCTTGCCCGCCGAATTAATTTTGTGCCATCTAAGAAGTCTTGATCCAGATACCCGCCCATTCCGATGAGAGAGGTTTTAATTGCGGCAGAATCGCTTTGTGCATTAAGTGTTATATTTGCATTATTTGAAGCAGTTGCTGCAGGAGTAAGGCTCGGGTAAGGAACTTCATTGATTGTTCTAACTTCCATACCTATAATCGTACCGGCATTAGCTGTTGTCGTTGTATCACCGCTGGTTCCAGAACCACCTGTAGAACCGCTGACATCAATGGTATTACCGGTAATATTCCCAAAATTTAGGATAGAAGAATAAGTATCGGCATACATACCGATAATAGTATCCTGATTATTAAAACCTTTAAATTGTAGATTTATGTCACCGCTTTGGTTTGTTGCGACAGAATGGTTACCGGCAATCATACCGAAAGCCCCATTTTGTGCTAAAATTTTAAGAGTACCGTAATTTGTTGCCTGGCTATAATCATCAGCAGCCATTCCGACAGAAGCCTCACCGATTGTAATCATCGGAGCATTAGAGCCGGCATCTTCAGAACCATTGATAACAGAAGAATTATTGCGCGCCTTCATTCCGACTTTAAGATAGACCGCATAATCCAAAATGTTTCCGTTAAGGTCAATAAGATTGACCAATTGCTGAAGTTCACTTCCCCCATTGGCATTAGGGACAACGACTGAAGAATTGTTGCTGACGGTAAAGTCATTTGTTTGAGCCCCATCAGCCTGATTCGTAATAGTTTTGTTATTATCAGCAAAATAAGTAATAGGTTTATAAGGAGAAGTTTCCGGAGAATTTGGAGCTTTTGTCCCCACATATTTAGCTAAACTATCGTCAGGTTCGGAATATGGTACAAAATAGATTGCATTACCGCCGCCGCCACCGCCGCCACCGGCTAAGAGGGCGACCAAACCTCCGGCGAGTAAGATTCCGCCGATAATCCAAGTGCGTTTAGCAATAATGAATTCGCCTTCATTAAATTTATTGTAAGCTTGTCTTGGGGTATCATCAATGTCAGCGGTACAGCTTTGCTCCATAAAGCGGTCATATTGGCGCTGAGGGATGTTTTGGATACAAGAAGAATGGGGATTTGCACCGCTAGCGCGGAAAGCATTATAAGCTGTACAATCATTTTGCAAAATAGCATGGCACAAGCCCGTATTTCCGAAACGATCTCTGGAGTCTATATTTAAGCCGCGTTGAACGGCTGCGCGAAGCGCTCGGACATTTCCGCTTGAGGCATAAGAATACATCTGCGCCAAGCTAATCGGCGGCAAACCGGCAGCTAAGCTCGCAGGAGAATAAGCAAAACAGAACGCAGCTAAAGATAGTAGCGTGATTGCTTTTCTAAATAAAAACTTAATCTTCATATCCCCAAGTTTTCAGATTAAAGTTACAAAAAAACACTTTTATACTTTCCAACTTTTATCCGAGCGAAGAACTTTCGTCAACCGCGCAACAAAGGTTATGCAATGTTTTTTAATGTTTTGTTAAGAATTTTTGCTGGATGATTGAAAAAACAAAGAGTTAAAATATTATATTATTTAAGCAAAAATCATCATCGGAGAAAAAAGATGAACCTCAATAAAAAGTTTTCAGAATGGGTTTCTGCCGACCTGATAACGACCAAACAAAAGGAACAACTGCAAGCCTATGAGAGTAGCCGACAAAAAAACGCTGCGCTGAAAGCCATGCTTTTCTTGGCAAGTATTTGTTTAGGTTCGGGTATTGTTTCCGTAATAGCGTATAATTGGCAGCAAATAAGCGATTCAGTAAAATTGATAAGCTATTTTGCTTTGCTGTTTGTCATAGTTGGTTTTAATATTTGTGCTTTGCAAAAACAAAAAGAGCTGCTCTTTAATACAATTTTGTTCATAAATGCTTTATGGTGCTTGGCCGGAATAGGGCTTATTGCGCAAATCTATCATCTCTCATCGCCAAATCTTGAAGCATTGCTTTTTTGGTGCTTAATAACTTTGCCTTTATTGCCTTTAGCCTCATATAAATGGTTGCCATTTATCTGGTTTCCGACTTTTGTGTTGTCATTGTATAATGTCTTAATGTCAAAGCCGGACTTCGCGAATTTTATTGAGCAGATGTCCGTCTCTTACCCGGGAGTTTTGAGAACATCGGAAATTTTACTATTAGCGGCGATTCTGATTTTAACCGAGAACAGATTAAAACCCATAAATGCGGCAATCCGCTGGTGGACTTATGCTTTTGTTGCGCTTTATGTCGCTTTAACGGACATTGGTGGCGATTATATTTATACTTCTTCGGCCGCAAATAATATATATACTTTTGTCTTTTGGATAATCATTGCCTTCATCACTTTCATAGTATGTTTCTTCAACAATCAAAAAAGGCATAAATATTGGGCTATAATTTTGAGCTTGTTTACGGGCTTTATGTTCATCGGCAGCATTTTGCCTGAAAATCAGACTTTACGCGAAATCTGGAGTGCGGTCTTCAGCTTAAGTATACTTTGCGTTCTGGCAAACTATGCGCTCAAAAACAATCAGAACAGGTTATATAAATTTTTGATTGCCATAATTGCTTTGCGCTTTTTTATGATTTATGCGCAAGTTTTCGGCTCAATGCTGACAACGGGAACAGGTTTAATCATAACCTCAATACTACTGTTTGCGGTAGCCTATGTTTGGAACAATCGCCAAAGATTTTTAAATAAAAGGGGATAAAGATGAAAAAACAGATTTCAATGTTATTGCTTACCATACCGGCAATCATTTTGCTCGGCTGGCTCGGAATGTTGCATTTCCCATACGTTTCCGCGCCAAAAGTTACGATAGCCGTATCAGGCTATGACCCGAGAGACTTACTTTCAGGTCATTATCTGAACTTGCGTCTTAATTGGGATAAGACTGATTGTAAGCAGTTTGCTGATAACATCTGCCCCAAAGAAAGGTTTAAGGAAAACTACCGTTATTATCTGCCGGAAGATGAGGCAAAAGCGGCTGAAAAAGAACTTTTCAAGCAAAATACAGAGGCTTATCTGGAGTTTTCGTTGCCAACAAAAGGCGAACCTTTAATTAAAAATTTTTATACTAAAAAATCCCCGTCATAAGCGGGGATTTTAAGTTTATTCGGCAGGAGTTCCCTCAAGCCCGATACCTTTTTGCTCTTTTTTCTTTTTCCATTTAAGCTTAGCATAAAGGCGCATATCGGCCACTTGGTCGGTTTCATCAATAATTTCGTTGCCAAGGATGGTTTCAATAACATCCTCAAGCGTGATAATACCAACCCAGTTTTCAAATGGGTCCACCACCAAAGCCATATGGTTATGGTCATTGAGCATAGAAATCAAGACATCTTCCAAACGAGCATCAGTAGAAAAGCTAGCCATCGGACGAGCAAAATCCTCAACCGGACGATTATCATCCTCAGCCCTGTATGAGCTGGACTTATGAATATATCCCAAAAATTTCTGCTCTGTCTCATCAACAATCGGAAAACGAGAGAAAGGTGTCGTCGTCAAAAACTTATCAAATTCCTTAATGGTAGTGCCGGGTTTAACCGTATGCACTACGGTGCGCGGAGTCATCACATCTTTTACGCGGACTTCTTGCAGGTTAATAACATTTCTGATAACGCGATACTTATTTTCATCAATAACTTTTTCATCACGTCCCATTTTAGCCAAAGCCTTAATTTCGTCTTTAATATTTGTCGGGTCATCATCATTACCGAACATTCCCATAACAAAGCTTGAGATATAAAGGAACGGGCGCAAAATGATAATCATAACTTTCAGGGTAACACACATAGACGGAACAAGCTTACGCCAATATTTTGCACCGATGGTCTTTGGCAAAATCTCAGACAAGACCAAAATAGCCAAAGTCATAATTGCCGAAGCCAAACCCAAGTAGGATTGTCCGTACATTTCGGCAACCTGAGCACCCACGCCGGCGGCACCAACTGTGTGTGCGATAGTGTTAAGGGTCAAAATAGCGGCCAAAGGCGTATCAATGTCTTGTTTCAAGGCATTAACCTGTTTATACCATTTAGGGCTTTTTTCTTCAAGTTGAGCAATATAGCTCGGGGTGATGGATAATAAGGCGGCTTCCATAACCGAACACAAAAAGGAAATACCGATTGCCGTTGTGGCAAAAAATATTAAAAGAAACATTATAAAAAAAATAACCTCATATTGTTAATTCCAAACTTTAATATAACACAAATCTTTATAAAAAATAAAGAATATTTATATATAATAAACAAAAACCGTAAGAGAGGAGGGCGTATGAAACCCAAAACAGCCTTTGTCAGCGACTTTGACGGCACCATAACAGACGATGACTTTTTTGCTTATGCCACTCAAGCTTTCTTTGATGATAAGGCTTTGGAACCATGGCGAAGGTTTAAGGCAGGCAAACAAACGCATTTCAGCGCTTTAAAAGAAATGTTTGCCAAAATCCGCGTCCCTCAGGAAGAATTAGATGCTTTTATGCGTAAAATTCCGGTAGATAAAGGTTTTATTGAGGCCGCGCAAATCTGCAAAGAAAAAGGCATTCCTTTGTACATCTGTTCGGCAGGCTGCGATTATTATATTGATTTTCTAATCGGCGACATTTTGCAAAAATATAACATAACTTTGGTAACCAACCACGGCGAGTATAGCCAGAAGCAAGGGTTGATGATGTATAAGCCAGAGCAAAACAGCCCGTATTTTGACGGCAATACGGGCATTTCTAAAGCCGCGATTGTGCAAAAACTGCATCGCGAGGGATATGAAGTTATCTATGCCGGAGATGGCTTGCCGGACTATGAGGCCGCCTGGAATGCCGATGTTGTTTTTGCCCGCCGTGATTTATTGGTAAAATGCTTGGAAAACGGCGTAAAGGCACATCCGTTCAAGGACTTTGGTGTTATCAATGCTTATCTGAAGGAGCTCTGAAATGTTTAACCAGCCCTATATCAACAAACAAATCAATATTCCTTATCTTTTGAAGATCGGTAATGGTAAGATTTATAAGATTGGCAAATATCTGATAGATAAAAACTTGCAGGATATTGCGCTTTTTTTAGGCGAGGGAACGGAAGAACTTATTGGCGAGAAACTCTATCAGGGTTTTAAGGATAACAATATACATATTGCGCACAAACAAGTCATCAATGACATAAGCATTGAGGCCATAAACAAAACCGCCTTTCAGCTTCCGCCGGAAACAGATGCCATTGTAGGTATCGGCGGCGGCAAAGCTCTGGATTTTGCCAAATATTCGGCGCATCTGCTGCGCTTGCCTTTCGTGAGTGTTCCGACCTCAACATCAAACGATGGCTTTTGCAGCCCGACCTCTTCGCTCACTGTGGATGGCAAACGCAAGACTGTCAAGTCAAGCATTCCTTTCGGTGTTGTCATGGACTTAGATGTCATCAAAAGTTGCCCGCCGATTTTCTTTTATTCCGGCATCGGCGATATGGTTTCCAAGATAACGGCTCTGGCCGATTGGAAAGAAGCAGCCAACCGCAAACTTGAGCGTTACAGAGACTTTGCTTCCATGCTGGCTTATAACTCGCTTGATTTGCTGTTCATAAAACATTCTTATGACATCAATGCGCCGGAGTTTCAGCGGAGCTTAAGCACATCTTTGCTGATGAGTGGTATTGCTATGGAAGTTGCCGGCACATCCAGACCGGCAAGCGGTTCGGAACACCTCATATCTCATGCTCTGGACAGCATTTCGGTGCGTCCGCAAATGCACGGCTTGCAGGTCGGAACGGCGACTTATCTCTGCGCTTTGTTGCAGAATAACCCCAGCACGGACAGTCTGCGCGAGATTTTGCATAAAACAGGCTTCTTTGACTTCGTAAAGCAAAATCCGTTCAAAAAATCCGAGTTTGAAGAAGCTCTTAAGCTAGCGCCGAGCATCAAGCGCGGATTTTATACCATCCTTTCGGAGCAAGATAGTTATGACAAAGCCTTGAACTTTATCAATACCGACCCGATTCTGCAGGAACTGATAAAATAAACTGTTGACGAAATAGTTGATGGATGATAAAAAAAACCTCGGTTTTCACCTCAAAATCGGAGTTTTTACTCATGTCTGTTGTTTCTGCTGGAATAGATTTCGGTACGACCAACTCAGCCATAGCCGTATCTGAAAACGGCAATCTTCCGAGGCTGATTCCTTTTGCCAACCATCCCACCATCCCAAGCGCCATATTTTATCCCGCCGACAAAAGCGGTGTTTTATTTGGCAATCAGGCAATTCAGGCTTATTTGACAGGGCAAGAAGGACGCTTTATGCGCAGCCTGAAACGCGTACTCGGAACGGATTTAATGACAATCGGTACCACAATAAACGGACAACAACGACGTTTTGAAAATATTTTGGCTCAATTTGTGGCTTATCTGAAAAACACGGCGGAACAAAGCCTGCAAGAACCAATATCAAGAGTTGTTATGGGCAGACCGGTGCATTTTCGCGATAATGATTTGGTCGGTGATGCCAAAGCAGAAAAGGAGTTGGAAAATATAGCCCGTTCAGTCGGCTTTAGTGAAATCTGCTTTCAATACGAGCCGATTGCGGCAGCTTTTGCACACGAGGCCAAACTCCAAGAAGAAAAGCTTGCCTGTGTTGTAGATATCGGTGGCGGAACTTCAGATTTTGCGCTTATCCGCCTCGGACCAAAGTCGGCAATGAAAAACAATCGCAAAGACGATATCTTGGCCTCAACCGGCGTACGCATCGGCGGCAATGATTTTGACCGCGATTTGAGCTTGCGTTGCTTTATGCCGAGCTTTGGCTATCAGACAACTTATGGCGCGCAAAATTTGTTTGTGCCTTCTTCTCAATATTTTGAGCTTGCGGAATGGAGCCGCATAAACTCTGCTTATACTTATAAAAATCTAAAAATTGTCAACGAGGTTTTGGCAAACGCTCATCAGCCGGAACAATACGCACGTCTAAGAGATATTCTCGTTCGCGAAACAGGGCATAAGATACTTAATGATGTAGAGCAAACCAAAATTGAGCTGACAGAAACGGAATGCGTAAGCAAAACTTTGGCCTATGTGGCGGGCAAGCCGACAATTCAGGCGGCGAGGGCAGCGTTTGATACAAGCATAGCTAAAGATGTCGAAAAAATTTCTGCCTCTTTGAATGAATGCTTGATTATGGCAAGCGTAAAAGCAGAAAACATCGGATTAGTTATTTTAACCGGTGGCTCAACCGAAATTCCGCTGATAAACAAAACAATGCGAAACATCTTCAAAGATGCTGCATTTTCATCAGGTGACAAATTATCCAGTGTAGGCTTAGGCTTGGCCTATGACAGCCGCCGCCGTTTTGCCTGATTAATCCAAATATTCTGACTTTACACTTCCGTCCGCATCTACATAGCTGTGTTTTCTCCTTTTGGTATATTCATCATAGCGCATACCGCTATAGTTATAGAGAGATTTATCCGCACCGGCAGCAAGCAAAATGTCAACAGCCGCCTGATTCCCGAAGGCATAAAATAGCGGTGTGTTTCCTTGTGCGTCCCGAATATTTACATCAGCACCTTTAGAAATCAAAAACTTCAATATCTCTAAATCTACGGGACGCGTTCCGACTAAGGCAGAAAAGATAACCGGTTTGCCGTCAGAATCTTTGGCATTCACATCAGCACCATTCTCAACCAACAAAGTCACGGTTTTCAATACATAGTCGTCCGCGCTTTGCGAAGCAATCTTGTAGACCTGATTAATCTTATATTTCAAAAGATCCAAATCTTCCTGCGTTACGGCATCACACGACTTAGCAAAATTAGCAATACAATAATTGTTATCCATACCGGATTTTATTGCATCCACAAGAACATTATAAAAATTTTTTTCAAAACCATCAATTTTAAACGGAATAAGCATAGCGGATTCTAATGGTAAATTATGCAATTTACTTCCGCTTTCTTGATTGGGGTTAGCACCGGCTTCCAATATAATCTTAACTTTTTCCAAGGCGTTATCAGGAGAAATTTGCGACGTAAGCGCTCCGAAAGCATAAGAAACGGCATCAATAGCGTACAATAATGTATTTTTCCCGTTATAAGTAAGATTAACATCAAAACCATCTTTAATAAGGTTGCGCAAATCATCAGGCGAGCCTTCAAGCATAATTTTTTTGAATTTTTCATAAGTTTCTTTGCTCATTTCATTTTGTGAGGCAGGCGCAACAACGCTATTCTCCGCACTCAGGCTCAGTGAGAGCGGTGTAAGACAAAATATTCCCGACAAAGCCAAAGCAACAAAAGACAATTTTTTCATAAAAACTCTCCTCAAATTATTTAAAGACAACTTTAAGTAATTCTTTATATTCTTTATTTATTTTGTTGTAATTTCTTAATTTATTGTTTAATAATTCTCCGATTGTTTCATAATACCAATGCTGGTCTTCTTTGCCGGAGTTATAATCTTGCCACATACTTTCGCCGCAGTCTTGCAAGGTTCTGTAAAAAGACCGCAGGTTAGAAAGCTTGTCGGCGGCAATCAAAAGCATACCGTTTTTGCTCTTTGTGCGCTTAAGATAGCCGATTGTTTCCAGCTTGCGCTGTTTCCATGGCATAGATTTATCTTTTTCGGTGTCAGCCAATACAAGTTTGATAATCTCTTTGGCTTTGGAAGGAGCAAACAAACATTCCATATCCGCAATTGTCTTGTTGGTGTCTTCCAAAACATCGTGGAGTAGGCCGGCAATAACCAAGTTTTCGCAAGCTTTGTGCTCCATCAAAATTCCGGCGACTTCAAATAAGTGAGAAACATAGGGAATATCAGAGCTTTTGCGCGTTTGTCCGCGGTGCGCCTCCATCACAAACTCTGCCGCCACAATCATCGGAGCAGTCAGCTCATTCTGATGTTTTGCCAAAAACTCCTGAAACAACTCAACCGCCCACTGATGATTATATCGCATTTTTTCTCTCCAATCAGTCGTTAATCACAATCTGCCAAGATTTTCCTTGAGGTTCATATTTATCAAATAACAAGTCGGCCATAAACTTTGTAACCACGCGCTCGTTATATTCGGTATGAATTTTTTGCCAACCTTTGCGCGCAACTTCCATTCGCTTTTGCGGATTTTCTTTAAAATACCGAAGCTTATCAAAAAATTCTTCTTTAGTATCATAAAAAGCGGCTTCATCTTCCTCAAAGAGCGTAGAAAATCCGTTTCTTCTGTCAATAAAAGCCAATTGTCCGTCCGCCATAATATGCGCCAACCTGTCAGAGCTATACAAATATATATCGTTAACACGGCTCAAGTTCAAGCCCATAGCCGCTTTGCCCAAAGCCTCAATATATTCGTAGCCGTTGAGGTTAGGGTTGCCTTTAAGTCCGGCCAAAAGCCATTTCAGATTCGGAACTTTTGCATTCGCTTCATCAATAACTTGCTCAATTTCCTCATCTTTTCCGCAAAATTGGCGCTTGCCCGTATTTGTGCAAAGCATAATATCATAGGGCAGGCTTTCTTTCTCAAAGCAACGGTTTGTTTCAATAGAATTATCAGCCATATTAGGAAGATAAGCCACTTTATTGCGCGGGAGCTTAAATTGCCGCAGAAGCTTTTCATCTCCGGTTGAAATCATCAAAACATCAACCGCATCCAAATATTTCTTTAAGGCGGCAATATTGCGCTCAGCCAACCCCGGAACAATCCAATCACAACTCCATTGCATAATGCGAAGGTGAGGGAAAATCTCTTTGATTTTTAAGATGGTGTCTGCTTCAATTAAATCTGCATGCCCGATAAGCAAAGCATCTGGTTTAACGGTTTTGCAATAGTTGATGAGGTGCTGGTTGAGTTTTCTCTTGCCCCAAAAATTCATATGCCCAAAACCAAACATCCGACACAAATCTCTGTCCGGATAGTTCAAAACCGCATAGCCGTTACGAATCAAGCCATTAGAAATTTTAATCGGAAAACCGTTTTGAAAACAACCCTTTAGGCGCATAAGATTAAAGTTAGATATATGGACAATATTCTTCATAACCGACACTCATTGTTTAAGAGATAACAAAAATTTAGCCAAGATTTTAAATAATGGACGCAAAAAACGCGGAGCTTGCCCAACGGCAGAGAACATAACCGCAATTCTGTGAATATTGCAGTCTATGGCCACCCCCATACGATGATGTCCTTGATTAAGCGTGTCTTGCACGCCCAAAATACGGCAAAGCATAATATCTATCGGAAAACGGTCATCATATCCGTTGGTTAACATACTTTCCTTAAGTTTTGCATACATATCTTTTCTTTGGGCTTTGGCTATTTTGTGCTTAGAATTGGTAAATTTATAAGCATTTTCTTGAGTCCTGAAATTTCGCTCAATCTTTTTTTCCCTAATTTCAAAGGGATCAATATGATAAACCCGAGAGGAATAGAACTTATGTTTGTATCTCAACACGCGGATAAGCGGTGATAATAAGTCAAAACGGCTGATTTTGGGTACAAAAGCAATCCGAACCGGGATAAAAGCTTGTTTTTGCTCAATAGCTTTTTTCACCGCTTCGCGCCCGCGCAGGAGCGTGTCCGGTGTTCCGCTTGATTTATCAATCCAAATCGGATTATGTCCGATGAGTAAGATAACTTCATCTGAAACATTAACATCATCTTTTATATTGCTGTCTTTTAATGAAATTAAATCATTCGGGTCAAGATGATATATTTCAGATGAATAGCAGATACAAGACATAAAAAAGCTCCTTTTCCTACACAAAGTACAATAAATAAGCCTTTGACGCAAACAAAATCTGCGCACATTCCCACGCTTTTTAAACAAAGTCGTTTTGTTACGTTTTTGTTACAAAATCAGTTGTTATGCGCTTTTGTTTATGCTATAATAAAACTATAATATAATTATGGAACGGAGGCCTAATATGAGAGAAATGATTGAAACTCCGGGCATGACCTTTTTAAGAAGATTGGACATTGCCAAAGAGAACAAAACGACATTATTTGCGTTTTTGTACCAAACCCTACAGAAAGCCAATCCGTCAGAAGACAGCAAAAATTTAAGCAAAAAGCTGGATGAAGTCAGCGACTTAGATGCTATGGTCAATTACCATGGTATTCTGGCCGAGTTCCAAATCAAGCGCAACGAAGAAGCCATACAACATTCTCAAAAGCAGCTCAGAGGCCTGCGCTGCTTGGGTGAAAACAGTTTTGACTATGAGGCTATGATGCAGCGTAAAATAGCTGTTTTATCAAGTTTCAAGCCGGAAGCCAAAGATTGCATATATTTATCAATGTTGCGTTATGTAAAAGACAAAAATTATGGTTCTGCAAAAGATTTTAAACGCGAGTTCAAAAGTTACATTAATTCTTATAATCAAAATTATACAATGCAAAAAGCTTTTGCAATGCAAAGAGAAGGCGGAATTAATTATTAATAAACCAAAATCAGATAAAATCTCCTTGTTCCGCAAGACAGGGAGATTTTTTTATGACTGCTGTTTATACTTTGGGCATAATGACCGGAAATTCGTTGGATGCTACGGATGTTGTGCTGACATCTTTTGAAGACGACAATATTTCGGATATTGCAGCTTATAGCAAAGCTTACCCGAAAAGCCTAACGCAAAAAATGCTTGCTTTGCGGCAGAAAATAAACGCAGTTAATGCAGATATGAGCAAGCTTGAGCAAGATGAAGAAGTTATCAATGCCATCAATGAATATACTATGGAAGTGGCGCAAACGGTTAACGAGTTTCTGCAACAGACGGATTTTCCCAAAGAAAAAATAGCCGCCATTGGTTTTCATGGTCAAACTTGTGATCACTTTCCGCCATCTATCGCTCAAGGCAAAGCACCATACACCATTCAGGTTGGCAACGCGCAAATGCTGGCTGATTTGACCAAAATTCCGGTCATTTATGATTTCCGCTCAGATGATATTATGAACGGAGGCGAGGGCGCGCCGCTTGCGCCGGTTCACAACCAACATTTAGCCAAAGCCTTACAACAAAAAGGAGTATTTCCCGTTGCTTTTTGCAATGCAGGCAACACGGGTAACATTGCAATCATATCCAAGGATAATAAAGGCAAAAGCATTGTCAAAGGCTGGGATACGGGGCCTTTCAATCATTATACGGACTATCTTCTCCGCAAATACAAAAACTTGCCTTATGACAAAGATGGAGCTTGGGCAGCAAAAGGGCAGATTATTCCGGAGCTGTTAAGAGAATTATTTAATACCCTTGCGGTTAATGCCAATGGCAAAAACTTTTATCTTCTGCCGCCGCCGAAATCATCTGACCCCAGCTGGTATAAAGAAACCGAAAGTCTGAACTGTTCCGAATATTCCTTTGAAGACACCTTAAGAACCGTGCTTTATCTGAGTTCTTATGGTTTTGCACATAGTTTGTCCTATGTTCCGGATGATGTCTTGTTTCCGTCAGATTTTCTGATTTTTGGCGGCGGCTGGAAAAATCCGGTAGCGCTAGCTGATTTTAAGGATTTATTACAAGGAAAATCGCTAATTCTGCCGGAACATCAGGAAACTTTTGCCGAAATATATAAGCGTTTAGGTCAAGAGCCAAAAGTTGATTGGTCAGATAAATACGGCATCAGCGGTCAATATATGGAAGCGCGTATCTTTGCAGATATGGCTTATTGCCGCATCATAGGCGAGGCTTTTACTTATCCTGAGAGTAGCGGTTGCAAACAGCCCGTAATAGGGGGAATATATGTCTTGCCCTCTGAAAACAAGCCTTATTTGCTGACAAAACTATTGGAAAAACACCAAACGGCAGATTTAAATAAAGAAATCCCGGCTCCAAAGTTATGGAACCGGGCTATTAAAGCTTGGCAAACTATAAAATAGTTATTGCTGAGCTTCAGCTTCCTGATTAGCAACAGATGCTTTGATTTGCTCGGCGAGCTTGCGCATCATATTCTGCAACGCAGCCATATATTCGTCTTCGCTGAGCAAACCATCATTGTCCGTATCAAAGCCGTTGAAAGCATTTTCAGCTTTGATTCTGGCCTCTTGAGTTGAATAATCAATAAATTCGTTCAAAGAGATTGCGCCGTCGCTGTTTGCATCCACATTCGCAAATTCAGCCTTAACGGCAACTTTCAACTTTTCCTGAATTTCCTCGGCAGAAGGTTGTGTTTGCTGTTCTTCTGAAGCTTCTTGCGCATAAGTCAGGTTCACCGAGAACAATAAAGCCAAAGTCGCAGACAATAACATCAATTTTTTCATAATTTGCTCCTTTATAATAAGGGGTTAATAGCTTCTGGCATAGATAACATCAATTGTTGCGTCAGCTTTGCCGGTCAGCAAACATTCGCCTTTTGTACCGCTTTGGTCAAACGGAATACAACGAATGGTGATTTTCATAGCCTTCAAAAGCTCTTCAGAGTTAGCATCTCCGCTCCATTTTCCGCGAACAAAGGCAACTTTTCCGTCTTTGCCGTCTTCAATCCAAGAGTTGGAGTTAGAAAAATATTCCTGAAAATCTTTTTGCGTTTTGATATCCGTACGCACATTCTTTTCAAGACGAGCTTTAGCTTTTTCAAACATTTCTTTTTGGATGTTTTCCAAGCGTTGTGCAACGGTCTTAACAAATTCGTCTTTGTTAAGTACCATTTTGCCTTCCGCTGTGCCGAGACGAATACGCTCTTTGAGCATAACATTATTTTCAGCCACATCGCGAGGTCCGATTTCAAGAATAATCGGCGCACCTTTGCGAGTCCACTCCCAAAACTTATCAACACTCTTGCGATCGCGCTTATCAAGCTTGATACGGATTTTCTCGCCGAACGGCTTTTGCGCCAAAAGCTCAGCTTGCAAGCCTTTAATATAAGACATAACATTTTCTTCATCACTGTCATTTTTGATGACGGGGATAATAACAACCTGATAAGGTGCAATTTTCGGCGGAACAACCATACCCTCATCATCAGCGTGCGTCATAATCACACCGCCGATAAGACGTGTTGACACACCCCAAGAGGTTGTATAAGCAAATTCTGGTTGGTTGTTTTTGTTAACAAAAGAGATATTAGCAGATTTTGCAAAATTCTGTCCGAGGAAGTGAGATGTACCGGCTTGCAGAGCTTTACCGTCTTGCATCATAGCCTCAACGCAATAAGTGTCAACCGCGCCGGGGAATTTTTCGTGCTCAGGTTTGCGTCCGCAAATAACCGGCATAGCCAAAGTTTCTTCACAAAGCTCACGATAAGCTTCCAGCATACGTTTGGTTTCTTCTTCGGCCTCTTGCGCAGAGGAGTGAGCCGTATGGCCTTCTTGCCACAAGAATTCGCGTGTTCTCAAAAACAGGCGAGGGCGCATTTCCCAACGGACCACGTTTGCCCATTGGTTAACCAAAACCGGCAAATCGCGGTATGACTTAACCCATTTTGAGAAAGAGTCGGCAATAATAGCCTCTGATGTCGGGCGTACGATTAAAGGTTCATCCAGTTCTGAATCGGGCGTAAGTTTACCGTCTTTCATAGAGAGGCGAGAATGCGTAACCACAGCCATCTCTTTGGCAAAACCGTCCACATGTTCAGCTTCTTTTTGGAAAAAGGAAAGCGGGATAAACATTGGAAAATAGCAGTTTTCGTGGTCGGTTGACTTAATTCTCTCATCAAAAACATCGCGGATACGCTCCCAAATACCATATCCCCAAGGTTTAATAACCATACACCCCGGGCTGGATGAGTTCTCGGCCATATCTGCTTCAGCCACAACGTTTTGATACCATTCCGGATAGTTACCGGCTCTTGTATTTTTCAATGTCATATCTAAATTCCTTTTTTTTAATATCGCAATTAAAGACCCGCAGCCCCAATGCCGCAGGTAACGCCCCAATTTAACAAAGAATTTTTAATTTGTGAATAGCTAATTTATAAAAAAAACAGCTCTGTTAGCCGTCAGAGCTGTTGGAAGAAAGAGGAGTTTTTTTCTATAAAATATCGTCAACTTCTTTGACAGCTTTGCGGTTAGACTTATCTTTCAAAATTTCGGCGCGATAAGGTTCTCTTGCGGTTTGATTTTTCTTCATCAAATCATTAATTTCTTCGGCTTGTTTTATAGCCAAATTTTTGTTTTCATCAGCTTGTTGCTTGAGCAGATTTTTAAGGTTTTCATCCAACTGGGATTTATCAATCTTATAAATAGCCTTGTCATATTGCTCAGTAATATCCTTTTTTTCTTTGGCCAACCAATGACTTTCAACCAAGAACTCATCTTTGTCGGATTTAGCTTCTGCATTAGACAAGGAGATAACAAACAAAGGCAAAAACAACCCCAAAAACAAAAATGACTTTTTCATCAACAATCCTTTCCGCAATTTGAACACACTAACAATATAATAATGAAAAAGAAAAAAACAACCACTAACAGGCTAATAAATTATCTTGCCAAGATTTGAGAACTATATTACTAATTTAAAGGTAGTCGCCGTTAAAAAGCTTCTATAAACAAAGCGTATCAACCTGTTTGTGAAAAGGATAAAGTTATGGCAACAGGAACAGTAAAATGGTTTAATAACAAAAAAGGTTATGGCTTCATCACTCCGGATGAAGGCGGTAATGATATTTTCGTTCATATTTCGGCAGTACAGGCCGCCGGTATGAGAACACTTAATGAAGGAGCCAAAATCAATTATGAATTGGCTACCGAAAGAGGCAAAACGGTTGCCGGAAGTCTTAAATTAGCCGAATAATTACCGGCCATTTTACGAACAAAAATTAAGCTCCACTGATTTGCGGAGCTTTTTTTGAGATTACAAGTTTTTCAAAACCTCTTTTTTATCATTAAAAGGTAGAACCTTGCCTTGGATGATTTGTCCTTCTTCATGTCCTTTTCCGGCAAGGAGAATAACATCGCCTTGAGAGGCATTTTGCATAACATATTTAATAGCCTCGGCTCTTCCGCCGATTTCAAGCGCATTAGGTGCGGCAGCCAAAATCTGCCGGCGAATATCAGCCGGATTTTCAAAGCGCGGATTATCATCCGTAACAATAACCTCATCAGCCAAGGCGGCCGCAATAGCCCCCATTTTAGGGCGCTTGGTCGCATCCCGATTTCCGCCGCAGCCGAAAGCAATCCAGAGCTTGCCTTGTGCATGGTTTTTGAGCGATTTTAACGCATTTTCAATGCCGTCAGGCGTGTGCGCAAAGTCAACATAGACGCTGGCACCTTTGGCTGTTGTACCGACAAGTTCCATTCTTCCTTCAGGATTTTTAAGTCGGGATAAAGCTTTTATAGCGTCTTCTTCGCTAACACCTGTTGCCAGAGCCATACCCAGAGCACAAAGGGCATTCCAAGCCTGAAAAGCACCGGTGATTTGTGTCGGAACGGAATATCTTTTGCCTAAAATTTCTAAATCCAAATCTTGTCCGACTTGGTGCAGATTTTGGCGGAAGAGTTTAAGCTCTTTTCCTTTTTTGCCGTAAGACCAAACCGTTAAGCCCAAAGATTCGCATAATTCTTTAATTTTTTCAAATTCCGCAATATCTGCATTAAGCACAACCGTTGCACCTTTTTCCATATAATTTTCAAAAAGTTGCATTTTGGCATTAAAGTAGTTTTCCATCGTGTGATGAAAATCCAAATGGTCTTGCGTAATATTGGTAAATCCGGCTGTTTTGAATTTGAGACCAGCAAGGCGATTCAGAGCCAAACCATGGCTTGAGGCTTCTATGGCAATGTGAGAAATTCCTTTGAGCGCAACTTCATTAAGTTTCTGATACATCGTAACATTATCAGCCGTTGTCCAACCGGTATATTCGGTTTTATCTTGAGTGCGAACACCGAGTGTTCCGAAACTTGCGGCATTAAGGCCTGAAAAATCCCAAATTTGGCGCAAAAAAGATACTGTGGATGTTTTGCCGTTAGTGCCCGTAACAGCAGCAAAAACTTCGGGCAGGGGTTGATAGAGTTTTTTGTTTATTTCACCCAGCAAAAGAGCAGCATCTTTGCGGCAAACAACGGGAACAGACGAAGCGAGAGAAGCATCATCCGTTAAAACCGCAGCCGCACCTCTGGCAACGGCATCTTCTGCATATTTTTTATTAAGGTCGGAATCTCCCGTAAATACGGCAAATAAATCACCTTTTTCAACCTTGCGAGAGTCAACCGCAGTTTTTGCAAACTCAATATTGCCCAAAATATCAGACATCTTCATCATAAAAGTCCTCAAAGTAAAAAACTCCAAATATTCTAATCCAAAATTATGTTTTTTAAACCATTATTTTAAGTTTTATTGAAACAAAAAAGCCCCTGCAAAGAGCAGAGGCTTTCTTTTGGGCAGATATAGATTAAAATTCTTCCTGCAACTCAAAGAAATATGCTTGCGGGTGGTCGCAAACCGGGCATTTTTCAGGAGCTTTGGGGCTTTCAACTCTATAACCGCAGTTAGCGCATTCCCAAATAACTTTTGTCGGGCGCTCAAAAATTTTGCCTTCAACCAAAGAGTTTAAAAGAGCCTGATATCTTTCTTCGTGTCCTTTCTCAATTTTTGCAACAGATTCAAAGAGAAAAGCAATTTTTGTAAAACCTTCTTCGTGAGCTTCTTTAGCCATGCGGTCATACATCGTTGTCCACTCATAGTTTTCGCCGGCAGCAGCATCTTTGAGGTTAGTAATTGTGTCAGCAACTGCGCCGTCATGGAGCAACTTGAACCAAATTTTTGCATGTTCTTTTTCGTTGTTTGCTGTTTGCTCAAACTTATCCGCAATGATATTATAGCCTTCTTTTTTAGCCTTAGAAGCATAATAAGTATATTTATTGCGAGCCATAGATTCGCCGGCAAATGCTTCCATCAAATTTTTCTCGGTTTTAGATCCTTTAAGTTCCATAGTTATCTCCTTGAAACAGTAGTTAGTTATGTTTTTGACAATGCTGACAAATACCCTTAAAAGTAATGTCATGGGTGATTACTTGTAGCCCCGTGCGCTCCAAAACTTCATCATTTAAGTTCGGGGCAACATCATAAGGCACATCGTAAACTTTATTACATTTAATGCAAACAAAATGATAATGGTTGTGTGTATTATGGTCAAAATGTACAGCACCATCCAATCCTTCAATCTTGCGAATAATTCCCGCTTCAGCAAGCTGATTAAGATTTCGGTAAACAGTTGCCAGACTAATGTTTGGCATCTGTTGCTTCATCTTTTCATAGATAAAGTCAGCACTCGGATGACAAACATTCTCTTGCAAAACCTGTAAAGTAAGTTCTCTTTGACGCGAATATCTCATTTTGCTTCCATAAATGATAATGATTATTGTTATTGTTTATATTTTATTTTAAATTATTGTCAACAACAATTTTTCAGATTATCTATATAGCAACACAAAAAATATTTTAAATAAGGAGAAGAAAATGAACGGCGTAGAAATTAAAAAAGATATCTATTGGGTCGGCGTAAAGGACTGGAATTTGGTAGAGTTCCATGGTTATACAACGCCGCATGGCTCAACTTATAACTCCTATCTGATTATGGATGAAAAAATCACTCTGGTAGATGGCGTAAAACATTATATGTCAGATGAGATGATTGCAAGAGTTAAGAGCTTAACGGACTTCTCAAAGATTGCTTACGTTATTGTAAACCATGTTGAAATGGACCATTCCGGCAATATTCCGGAAGTTATGAAATTGGCACCCCAAGCCAAAATTGTTACCAATGCGGCAGGAAAGGCGGCATTAGAGGCGCATTTTGATACTGAAGGTTGGAATTTTGAAATTGTTAAGACCGGAGATACCTTAAATATCGGTCAAAGAAACTTGGCATTTATGACCACGCCGATGCTTCATTGGCCGGATTCTATGATGACTTATGTTAAGGAAGATAAATTATTGTTGTCCAATGACGGATTCGGTCAGCATTATGCTTCTGATGGCATTTTTGTAAAAGACGAACCTTTTGATGTCGTAATGCAGCATGCCAAAAGCTATTACGCCAACATTTTATTCCCCTTTGGCGCACAGGCTTCCAAAGCTTTGGACACGGCCGGCAGCTTAGGTCTGGATATTGATATGATTGCACCTTCACACGGTTGTATTTGGTCAGGAGAAAAAGAAGTTGATACCATTATCGGCGCTTATTCATATTGGGCCAGCGGAGAGAACAAAGGCAAGGCTGTTATTGTTTATGATACGATGTGGGGCGCAACCGCAACTTTGGCGGAAGCTGTAATGTCTGTTTTCCAAGATGCCGGCATTCCGGTGGTTAAGCATTGTTTGGCGGTTAAAAATGTTTCTGAAGTTATGGTAGACTTTTTGGATGCCAAATATGTCTGCATCGGCAATCCGACACTCAATAATCAATTATTCCCGCGTGTTGCCGGCTTTTTAACTTATATGAAGGGGTTAGCTCCGAAGAACAAAAAAGCTTTTGCTTTTGGTTCTTATGGTTGGAAACCAGGTGTTGTTAACCAGATTCAGCAAGTATTTGAAGAGTTGAAATGGGAAACGATTGCGCCTTTTGAGGAAAAATATACACCTAAAGGCGATACGGTAGAAAAAATCAAAGAGCGTGTTCGCGAAATGATTGCTTAAATAAAACAAAGCAGACACAAAAAAAAGCCCTCAGAAATTTATTCAATAACAATAAATCTGAGGGCTTTAATAATCTAGATTAAGTTCATTTAGGTTTTGCATAATAGTAAAAATCATCAAGAGGTCTATATTTGGCGTCCATTCCCATCTCAGACATAAATTCAAAATAAAAACTCAAGTTATTAAGCTGCCTTAAGTTGTAGGAATTATTAGCCTGAAACATAGAACCGCCCATGTTATAAAGTTCCCCAACGCTCAAAAGCAAATAGATGGGAACCCAGCGAAGATTTGCCATCTGCAAAGCAGAAATAGGTTTTCCGGCAGGCAAATCATTTCTTTGTTCGGGATCAAAGATATTAAGCGGGTATCTATAAATTTGCCCATTTTCAATTTTCAGAATCAGATAACCATCCTCGCAATAAGTTTGGACAAGAGCATATCTGTACTCACCTCTTTTGTCTTTTTTACAAAATTCGTGAGGAGAATCATACAAGGCCAAACCGGCAGAAATATATCCTTTATCCGATTTTGAATCATCATATTCCGGCTCAGAATCTATCTCACTAAAGAAAAAACGGCCATTTTCATAAGACTGAATACCAGCATTGCAAAAGCCATTCAGAAACAATCCATTGTAAATTAAGGTATAAGGATATTTTTTAGAAACATCTCTATCTTTCAGAATGGAATGCAACACAAATACTCTTTCGTCTTTTTCAATAACGGGAGGAGTCTCAAACTTAGTTTCATCTTTTTCCACGATAGCAGGTATAGGTTCCCCATATCCGACCAGCAGTGTAACTTTGTTTTTCTTCACTTGGTCATAATATTCTTCTTTGATTTGAGACAATTCAAAAGAATACTGTTGACCGTTAAGATCAAAATTCAAAGTCTGAGATGAGGCATCGTAGTTTGAAAAGCAAAATCCATAATCACAAACTCCGTTTTTGTGTTTTTTTAGGATAAGAAACGAAATGTTACTTTCCTTAGATTCTTCTTTACTTTTATTTCCGAAGGAAGAGCCTGAAGAAGTACAGGCGGTAGCGACCATGATCAGACCTACCAAAAATAATAAATTTTTCATAATATAAAAAATATTTAATGGTTCTGGACAAATAGATAACACATTTTTTTTTTTAAATCTAGACAAAACTTACAAAACTATTTATTTTTATACTAAAAATAGAAAATAATTTACGCAAATTCAAGCAAAACAAAAGATAATAAAAACAAAAAATTTTGTGTATTTGTTTAAAAATAATATGTTTAAATCAGATAGTGAAAAAACAGATAATTAAGTTGATTTTTAATCTTTTTAGGCAATAATGATAATAAATTAAACGAAAGGATGAAGAAAATGGCTTTTTTTGTGTGTTTATTACTTTTGTTGGCTGTAACTTTTCCCGCTTACGCTAATCCGGCTTGCGCGGTTTGCACCATTGCTGTCGGTGCTTCTTTGGAGATTGCGCGCTCATTAGGTGTAGATGATAGCGTTGTAGGCGTTTGGGCCGGTGCATTTTTAACCTTGCTCGGCTTCTGGTGCATTAAGTGGTTTGATAAAAAAGGCTGGAATTTTAAGGGGCGCGATTGGACTATAATTATTGTTTCCGTAGCTATGATTGGCTTTATGTACATCAGCGAACTTGAGTATCACTCGGAAGTCATTGGTATTTTATACCTTGATCCATTCTTGTTTAGCACGATTGTCGGTGCTTTGGTCTTGATTTGGTCTTCGGACTTTTATCAGTGGATGAAAGCCAAAAACGGTGGGCACGCACATTTCCCGTTTGAAAAAGTTGTTGTTCCGGTTGTTGCCTTGTTTTTGGCAAGTGCTTATTTCTATTATTTCCCGATTTGTCAGGAAACAGGTGCCGAATTATATAATTTTTAGGAGATGAAAATGAACAAAGCTAAAAGTGTGAAGGAATTTGTAGAAAGAATTGATAGTTCAAAAAAAGTAAATCCTAAAGATTTGTCTTCGGATCAGGATTTGACAATTGCGATTATGAACCTGATTTCTATTGAGGAACACCTGATGTTTTCAGGAGCTAAGACGGGTAAGACTTCCTTTTATGACCTGATTGAAGAGATTAGGGAAACTCGCAAAACCCTTATGCAGAAGGTTATTCCGGCTTATGAGGGCGAAGTTTGGTGTATATCTAAGCACTTGCTGGCTTCATCTATGCGTTTGATGGAAGTCGGCACCAAGCAGCAAAGCTTGGGCAATAAGGAACAGGCTTATGATTTGTTTAATAAAGCCTATGACCTTTATTGCCTGTTCTGGGGCTTGAATATGAATATGCTCAATGTTGACGATGTCAAATGGATAAAAGATGATGTTGAAACGGTCAAAAAACTGACCGCCAAAGTCAACGAAGCCACGGCGGAAGCTCAAACAGAAGAGAAGGTGGCAGAAGCTCCGAAAGGTGCTTTAGCAAAGATGAAAGCCTTTGTCCGCAAGGCTGTAGATTGTTGCATTGAATAAAAAAGCTTATTTATAAAAAAGAGAAACCCCTCCGGTCATCACGACGAAGGGGTTTCGTTTTTCTGCATGCTATGACTTATTCACCTTTTTTCAAAAGCGCCGCAGAAAAAAGCGCTTTTTTCTTTTTTCATTTCATCTGGGCTAATATAGACGGCGATTTTATCTCCAGCCTCTAACCCCCATGCACTCGGGTTTTTGTCCCGATGGAAGTATATTTTTTGCCCATTACTTAATTCCACTTTTCTGCTCCAGCTCAAGAAGCCGCCGGAAACAGATTTAATTGTTACGGTCGGAGCATCGTTCAAGTCCTCTTCAAAGAGAGAAGATACATATGCTTCCATACCGTTCCAAGTACCAGTCATCATAAAAAGATAACCGGCATAAACACAAAATAACACAACTGCCGCTAAAATTACCTGCGCGGCTTTTTTTACAAAATTTTTCATTTTCATTATTTTTTAAGTTTAACATTTGAAAAAAAATGAAAAATCAGTTCGCAAAAGTCTTAAATAAAATTCAAGAGTTTCGCCTCAACATCACCATAATCAACATACTAATTTTTCACATAGCAAGGATAATAGCATATTTATTTAACCTTGTCTAGACAAAAAAGCCAAAAAAATACCTCGCATTTTCCTACGAGGTATTTTAAGAAAAGAAGAGGGGCTTTAGTCAGCCAAACCAATCAGCCGATATTTCACCCGAACATCATAATCTTCGCCAAAGCTGTTGACCAAAGCATTGGCAACATCTTGGCTAAGGTCAATCTTAACCCTACGCTCAACGCCAAAGGCAAGTTCTTCATCAGGTTTTTCGTTCTTGCCGATTATTTTGTCCGTAACGGCAATAATCTTTTCATCACCCTGCGTAATGAGCTTGGGTTCGCCAAGGCTTTCTTGGAACAACTCAATCATAGCCGCCTGAGACAATCCCTCAAAGCTGCCGCCGCGGTTAAGCGGTTTGGTTGTCTTAACATTTAAGCCGAAACGCTGCGCAACTTCGTTAATTTTGTCGCCGTTTTCAAGGTCGTGCATAACATCATTAACAATTTCTTGCGCAATAGCCGAACGCTCGTTAATCTCCCACATCTTTTCAATTTCACCGCTAACAGCTTCAACCGGCAAGGGATGAGCCTCGGCAATCTTGTCAACTCTGGCCACAACAAAACCATCATCTGTTTCCGTAACCTGGCTGACTTCGCCGACATTATAAGAAAAGGCGGTGTCCACAAACTCGGAAGATTTCAAGGTTTTGTCATAACCTTGTGGAGCGGAAGCATATTGGCCGTCTTCGCCCAAAGCTTTTACAACCATAACCTTAGACTTCATCTCTTTGGCAATATCTTCCAAACTTGCGCCGCCGCCGATTTTATCTTCAATTTCAGATGCAACGGCATAAGCCTCATCATAAGCACGCTCTTTTTTCAAGGCTTCAACAATTTTGGCTCTGGCTTTGGCTTTGTCCATTTTAGAACCGGCCTTAATATCGGTCAGCTTCATAATATGCCAGCCCAAGTCGGACTTAACAGGGCCCAAGACATCACCGACTTTGGCAGAGAACATATCATCAGCCATGTCGGCAATCAGCATATCTTTGGCAACAAAGCCCAAATCCGTTGCTTCTTTGGTCTGTCCGGCAACTTCCTGCGCAACTTTGTAAAAGTCTTTGCCTTCATTGAGCTGAGCCATGGCTTTATCTGCATCTTCTTTGGTATCAAAAGCCATTTGCAGGATATTGCGTGTTTCCGGCACCTCAAATTGTGCAATATTTTCAGCATAATAAGCCTCAATCTCAGCATCATCAAGAGCCATATTCTGTGCCATCTCATCAACAGATAATACAATGAAAGAAACGTCACGTTTTTCAGGCTCAATAAAGTTTGTGCTGAAATCGGTGTAATATTGTTCAATTTCCTCCGGCGTAATTTTGCGGTCAACTTTTACATTTGCAGGATCAACCACAATATATTTAAATACGCGGCGCATATTCTCAACTTTAGCCAAATTGTTGAGCAAAACATCCGGCACATTCATATTTGCAGAAGGATTTTGGATAAGCTGTTGTTTAACAATATCTTTTTTCAAGGCCTCAATATAGCGTTGTTCGGTCCAACCGGAAGCTGAAAGGACCATACGCAAGCGTTCCAAGCTGAAGTTACCGTTTGCATCCAAAAACTCCGCCTGAGAATAAATAATTTTTCGGATTAAATCATCACTGATGTGAATATTATGCTTTTCAGCCGTTCTTTCAATAATGGCGTTTGTCAGTTCTCTTTGAACTAAACCTTGCAACATCGCATTACGAATTTCGTCCGTAAGTTGCAGATTATCGCCAAAGAGGTTGCGCGCCATCTGTTGCTCCTGTTCAAAAAGCAGAGCAAACTGCTGTTGCGAGATTTTAATATCATCCACCTTAATAACGGGCTTATTTCGTGCCGCGCCGGTTAAATATCCGGAAACCCCGAACAAAGACACAAAGCTCAAAGCCGTCAAAATCAAAATAAATTTTGATAACCAGTTTTTCTGAGCTCTTGCTAATTTATCCATCATTGTTGAAAAATCCTATTAAATCCAAAAATTCAAACTTTCCGTATTATATGGTAATTTTAATAATTTATGCAATCTTATAAATATTCGTGTTGAAAAGTTTTTTTAGCTGGAAAATATATTTTTGTTGTGCTACAAAGACGACAATGAAAATTTATAAGTAGAGGATTGTAAATCATGGCAAGAAAAAAACTCATTGCAGGTAACTGGAAAATGAATGGCCTTATGGAAGATGGCATTGCTTTGGCAAAAGGCATCGCTCAGGAAGTTAAGGCTTTTGGCAAATCTGAATGCGAATTTTTGGTATGTCCGCCGTTCACTTTGTTGGCTTCGGTCAAAAAAGCTTTGCGCGGTGCAAAAGTTGCTCTCGGCGCACAAGATGTTCACTTTGCGGAAAAAGGCGCGCACACGGGCGACATCAGCCCCTTGATGCTCAAGGACTTGGGTTGCACCTATGTTATCATCGGTCACTCTGAACGCAGAGCAGACCATTTTGAATCAAATGAACTGATTTGCAAAAAAGCCGTTGCCGCTCACGCAGCCGGACTTAAAACCGTTATTTGCATAGGTGAAACAGAGGCACAAAGAGATGCCGGCAAGACCATTGATGTTTGCAAAGAGCAGATTTTAGGTTCTGTTCCGGATGATTCTACCGCTGCTGACACGGTTATCGCTTACGAGCCTGTTTGGGCAATCGGCACGGGCAAAACCCCGACAGCCAAAGATGTTGAGGAAGTTCACGCCGCTGTTCGTAAGGTCTTGGCCAAGAAGATTGGCAAAGGCAACGCCAATAAGATGAAGATTTTGTACGGCGGTTCCGTAAAACCCTCAAACGCCAAAGAATTTTTGTCTTTGCCGGATGTTGACGGTGCTTTAATCGGCGGTGCCAGCCTGAAAGTTGCTGATTTTATGGCCATTGCCAAAAACGCTAGTGAAAATAAGAAATAAGGAATAAAAATAATGGAAACAGTTTTATTAGTGGTTCACTTGCTGGTAGCAATCTTTTTGGTTGCTCTGATTTTGATGCAGCGCTCCGGCGGCGGAGCTTTGGATGGTTTGGGCGGCGGCAGCGGCGCAAGTTCTATCTTGAGCGCACGCGGCACCGGCAATATGCTGACCAGAACAACAGCCATTTTGGCAACAATCTTTTTCTTAACCAGTATTTCGCTCTCAATCTATTATAAAGGCGCACAGCCGCAACCGACCTCCATTTTGGAGCAAGCACCGGCCACTTCATCGGCACCTTCGGTTCCGAGCGCACCGGTAGCTGAGAAATAAATGACAAAGATGACCAGACATAAGGCACCCTCTCTTTTGAGACGGTGCCTTTGTCTCTTTTAAGTAACCAAATTTATATGGGAATTGTACGAATGACTGAACTGACAAATCTTGATAACGTATTGTCAAAAAAAGCAAAATTCATTTTTATTACGGGTGGCGTTGTTTCATCCTTAGGCAAAGGTTTGGCCTCGGCATCTTTAGCTTCCATTTTGCAGGCGAGGGGGTTTAAGGTGCGTTTGCGCAAGCTTGATCCTTATTTGAATGTGGACCCCGGAACAATGAGCCCATATCAACATGGTGAGGTTTTTGTAACTGATGACGGAACGGAAGCAGACCTTGACTTAGGCCACTATGAGCGTTTTTCGGGCGTTCCGGCCAAACGCACGGATAGTATCACCACCGGAAAGATATACCAGAGAGTTATTGATAAAGAACGCCATGGCGATTATCTGGGGGCAACAATTCAGGTCATTCCGCATGTAACCAACGAGATTAAAGACTTTATTTATTCTGATGTAACCGATGAAGACTTTGTCTTGTGCGAAATCGGCGGAACAGTAGGCGATATTGAAGGTCAGCCTTATTTGGAGGCGATTCGTCAGGTCGCTTATGACTTGGGACGCGACAGAATAATGTTCATTCACGTTACCTTGTTGCCATACATTCCGGCGGCAGGAGAGCTCAAAACCAAGCCGACCCAACACTCTGTTAAAAAGTTACAAGAATACGGTATCCAGCCGGATATGCTGCTTTGCCGTTCTCAAACACCGATTCCGCAAAACGAGAAACGCAAGATTGCTTTGTTCTGCAATATCAGAGAAGACAATGTTATTGCCGCGCTTGATGTTGATACGATATATCAAGTTCCTGTAGCTTACTCTCATGAAGGTATGGATGCGCAAGTCTGCAAACATTTTGGCTTAGATTGCGGCAAAGAGCCGGATTTAAGCAAATGGGAAAATATTGTTAACACGATTCGCTGCCCCGAAGGCGAGGTCAAAATTGCTGTTGTCGGTAAATATACACAGCTTCTGGAAGCTTATAAATCTTTGAACGAAGCTTTGACACATGGCGGCATAGCCAACAAATATAAGGTTCGCATTAAGTGGATTGATTCTGAGTTGCTGGAGCATAATGACCCCGCAACCTATTTAGCAGAAGTTAATGGCATTTTAGTCCCCGGCGGCTTTGGCGAAAGAGGAACGGAAGGCAAAATGTTGGCCATTAAATATGCGCGTGAAAACAATGTTCCATTCTTGGGCATTTGTTTTGGTATGCAGTTGGCGGTTATTGAAACTATGCGTAATGTTGCCGGAATTAAGACCGCGGGCACGACCGAGTTTGGCAAGGCTTGCGAACCGGTGGTAGGTTTGATGACCGAATGGGACAAAGACGGAGCCAAACAAATCCGCCACAAAGACGGAGATTTAGGCGGCACAATGCGTCTGGGTGCATATGAGTCTGTTTTAAACAAAGATTCTTTAGCGCGCAAAATTTATGGCAAAGATAAAATCTCTGAGCGCCACCGTCATCGTTATGAAGTTAATATTAAGTACGAGGATCAATTACGCCAAGCAGGAATGATTATTGCAGGAAAATCGCCTGATGGCAAATTGCCGGAAATTTGTGAGCGTCCGGATCATCCGTGGTTTATCGGCGTACAGTTCCACCCTGAACTGAAGTCTAAACCTTTTGCGCCGCATCCGCTGTTTGTATCTTTTGTAAAGGCAGCCATTGATAAAAGTCGCTTGTTATAATGGAAAATTTGGAAGAACGTTTAAAAAGTTTGCAAAATAATAATTGTGAGGTGTTCGGTTTTACCTTAGATAATGCCGAGCCCTCGCAACAAGAGCGGTTTATTGCCTTACTTTCTCAAGCAACCAAGCTTGAGGTTTTAGGGCTGACCGCTCTTAAACCATTAACAAGCATTAAAGATGAATGGGAACAACAACAAGCAAAAAATTATCGTAATGAAAAGAAGATTGGCGAAGATAGGGCTCGGGTTGCTTATTTTTACGAGAAAATTTTGCCTCAAATGCTCAAAATTTTGCCCAATCTGCCAAATCTGCAAGAATTATTGCTATGTAACATTACGCTCTCAGAAGAGGACAAAGCAAAGTTACCTCTTGGTCTAAAACTTATTGATATTTGTTAAAGCAGAGTTGCTAAATAAAGCATTCTGTGCTATAACACTCAAACCAAAAACACAAAAAGGAACAGACTATGGAACAAAGAATAATAGAAATCGGTAATTTTAAGATTGGCAACAAGCTTCCTCTTGCTTTGTTAGCCGGACCTTGCCAAATAGAGAGCCGCCAACATGCCATAGATATGGCCGGCGCTATGGTTGAAATCACCAAGGAGTTGGGAATCAACTACATTTTTAAAGCCTCTTTTGACAAAGCCAACCGCACATCCATCAACGGCGCACGCGGTGTTGGACTGGAAGAGGGAATGCTAACCTTTGAAGAGATTAAGAAACTCTACAACAATATTCCGATTGTTACTGATGTCCATGAAAAAGAACAATGCGGCATTGTTGCGCAATATGTTGATATGTTGCAAATTCCGGCATTTTTGTGCCGTCAGACGGATTTGGTCGTAGCCGCAGCCAAGACCGGAAAAGTCGTAAACATCAAAAAAGGTCAGTTCTGCGCTCCATGGGATATGAAGCATATTGTAAAAAAAGCAGAAGATGCAGGAAACTCTAACGTTTGTTTGACAGAGCGCGGTGCTAGTTTTGGTTACAACACTTTGGTAACAGACTTCCGTGGCTTGCCGACAATGGCAAGAGAAACTGGTTGTCCGGTAATTTTTGATGCGACACACTCTGTTCAGCAACCGAGCGGTCAAGGCGGAACATCTGGCGGACAAAGAGAATTTGCGCCCGTTTTGGCTCGCGCCGCAGTTGCAGTTGGTGTTGCGGCTGTGTTTATTGAAACACACGACAATCCGGATAAAGCCTTGTCAGACGGCCCGAATATGATACCCTTGAAAGATATGAAGAGGGTCTTAAGTGAACTGATGACCTATGACAGCGTAACCAAGTCAATCATTCACGATTATTAAGATTAATTCTCCCCGAACTTCAAACTCGGGGAGAATTTTTAAGAGAAAAGCGATGAAAGATTTTTTAAGACAAAGAGGAACATGGCTGATATTGTTATGCGCATTGTTAGCAGTATTATCAGCTTGGGAGTTTGATAAAAACCCGCCAAACTGGGTTTATGAGGTAATGACGAGGGAATAAGTTGCAGTTTAAGGATGAAGGCTACATCATAAACGTCAGAAAGCATGGCGAGAGCTCGCTGATATTAACACTCATAACCAAAGAGCACGGCAAAATAATCGGTTATGTTAAGGGCGGGCACAGCAAAAAGAATTTAGGTGTTTATCAGCAAGGCAATCTGATAAGCATAGATGCTTATGCGCGCTTAGAAGAAAATATGCTGACCATAAGAGCCGAGCTCTTAAAGCCGATAGCCGTGCATTTTATAAGCGATGCCAAGAAGCTGGCAGCACTGATGTCTTTATGCGAACTTTGCAATACATGCATGCCCGAAAAAGCCGAATTAGAGCATTTTTACTATATGATAGATAGTTTTTTTAATCTAATAGATGAAGATAATTGGCTAGTGCATTATTCTTATTTTGAATTTTATCTTTTAGACTTTTTAGGTGTGGGCTTAGATTTAAGCGAATGTTCAGCTACCGGCACCACAGAAAATCTGGAATATGTTTCACCCAAAACAGGCAAAGCCGTCTGCGCCGAAGCCGGAGAACCTTATAAGGCGAGGTTATTCAGATTTCCGCATTATATTGTGGATAAAAACTATACGCCAAACCCTGCGGAAGTAGCAGAACTTTTAAAAATGACCGAGTTTTTCCTCAATAAAAACTTTTTTCAAACTCATAACTTGAAATTCCCGCCAAACCGTGCTAATTTGCTCCATAACTTAGGCCTATAAACGATTTTAGAGTAATTTTTTATGGAAGAAACAGAAGAGAAAATCAGAGATGTTCACCTCTCGGAGGAACTAAGCAAAAGATATTTGTCTTATGCCATGTCAACCATTGTTGACCGTGCTTTGCCGGATGTACGAGACGGCTTAAAACCCGTGCATCGCCGCTTGCTTTTTGCTATGCGCCAACTTCATTTGGACCCAAAATCCGGCTTTAAGAAATGTGCGCGCGTGGTCGGTGATGTTATCGGTAAATATCACCCGCATGGCGATAGTGCGGTTTATGGCGCAATGGTGCGTCTGGCGCAGGACTTTTCGGTGCGTTATCCTTTGGTGGATGGGCAGGGAAACTTTGGTAATATTGACGGAGACGGCGCTGCCGCCATGCGTTATACCGAAGCCCGCTTGACCGAGTTTGCCATGGCTCTGATGGAAGGTCTGAATGACAATGCCGTAGATTTTCGCGAAACCTATGACGGCGAGGAGGAAGAGCCCGTTGTAATGCCCTCAATGGTACCAAACTTGCTCTGCAACGGTTCGGCCGGTATTGCTGTTGGTATGGCAACCAACATCCCGCCGCATAACTTAAGCGAAGTCTGCGATGCTTTGCTTTACCTGATTGAAAAGCCCGATTGCGAGATGGAACCTTTGGTTCGCCGCATTAAAGGACCTGATTTTCCGACCGGCGGCGTCATAATTGACAGCTTTGAGAGTATTCTAAACACCTACAAACAAGGCAAGGGCACATTTCGTATCCGCGCCAAGTGGGAAAAAGAAGATTTAGGTCATGGGCAATACCAAATCATCATCACGGAGATACCTTATCAGGTCATCAAATCCAAGCTGATTGAAAAGATTGCGCAGTTGCTGATGGACAAGAAACTTCCGATGTTAAATGACATTAGGGATGAATCCACACACGATGTCCGTATTGTCTTAGAGCCCAAAAACCGCACGGTTGACGCCAATCTGTTAATGGAACATTTGTTCAAAAATACGGATTTGGAAAGCCGTTTTGCGATGAATATGAACGTGCTGGATTCAGACGGTGTGCCACGCGTAATGTGTATTAAAGATGTTTTGGTAGAGTTCTTAAACCATCGGCACGAAGTTCTCAAACGCCGCACACAGTACCGGTTAGACAAGATAAACAACCGTCTGGAGATTTTGTCAGGCTACCTAATTGCTTACCTAAACTTAGATGAGGTAATCCGCATCATCCGCGAGGAAGATGACCCCAAAGCGGTTATGATGAAAAAATTTGAACTGACCGAAAACCAGACCGAAGCCATTCTGAATATGAAGCTGCGTTCTCTGCGCAAATTGGAAGAAACGGAGATTAAGCGCGAGTTTGATGATTTATCGGCTGAAAAAGGCGAATTAGAGGCTTTGCTGGCAGATGAGAGCAAACGTTGGCAGGCTTTGGCGGAAGAGATTAAGTTAATCCGCGAAAAATTCGGCAAAAAGACAGCTTTAGGCAAGCGCCGCACCGAATTTGCCGAAGTCTCGGAAGATATAGAAGTTCCTTTGGAAGTCTTTGTGGAGAAAGAACCGATTACGGTTATTTTGTCACAAAAAGGCTGGATACGTTGCATCAAAGGCTATGCAGATTTGAACGATGACTTCAAGTTCAAAGATGACGATGCCTTACAAATCGCTTTACATGCCCAAACTACGGATAGGATTATCTTCTTTGATACATCAGGAAAATTCTTCACCGTTCAGGCTTCAGAGATTCCGAGCGGCAGAGGTTTCGGTCAACCCCTGCGTTTGATGATAGACTTGGGCAACAACGACAAGATTTGCGAGGCTTTTGTCTTTGAGCCCAAAGCTTCCTACATCATTGCCTCCAACACAGGTAAAGGCTTTATGGTAGACGAAAACCATATTATTGCCCAAACACGTAATGGTCGTAAGATAATGAACTTAGGTGAGGGCGAGGTTGCCACATTTTGCATTAAGGTCAAAGGGGATAGCGTTGCCGTTGTCGGTGATAACCGCAAGCTTCTTATCTTTCCGGCGGAAGAGATTCCGACCATGGCCAGAGGCCGCGGCGTAACTTTGCAAAAATACAAAGACGGTGGCTTAGCAGATATTCAGAGCTTTAATGCGTCAGAAGGCTTTTCTTATGCCAGAAGCGGCGGCGTAAAAGTTGAGACAGATTTACTTGCTTGGCTCGGACATCGTGCGCAAGTCGGCAAGCTTGTACCTTTCGGCTTCCCGAAGAGCAATAAGTTTATGGGCAAATAATGGCAGAGATTTTGTTTGAGTTTGTGCGGGTAGGGCATAGCGTAAAGGTAACGGCCATAGAGCCGGAAACTAAGATTGAAGCTTCTGTCGTTGTGCCCGACACGCTTTCTCAGGACCAAATGAAGTTTCAGGCCCTAAACCGACTGAAATATATTCTGAAGAAAAAAGAGGAAGAATAATTTTACAAAATTGACAAAATATGTTATAACTTAAAACATGTTTTGCCGAGGAGTTTGTAATGAGTTCAGAAATAGGAATTGGCCGCAGAGACTTAAACAGTCCCAACCATTGGGACGAAAATGTGCCTGAAGATTGCTTTTTGCATGGCAAAAATCTGTTAATCATCCCCGGTGATGGCACAAATGACGAATATGATGCCAACGCCATCTGCAAAGTTGCCGAAATTTTTCTGCATAATAATGAGATATCAGATTTTGACGGACATATTTATAGCCTGTTTTATCCCAATGCTTGTAATTGCCAAACACATCGCCTAAACCAAAAAGCCGAGCTCAATTTATTAGATGACAGGCTCTATCCTTTAGTCAAAAAGCATCAAGACTATTATACAAAAATTTTTGACACTTATCTCTTGCCCTTAATATCTGAAGATAATGGCAAAAAAAGATTAAGCAAGGAAGAAGCCGCCAAAAGAATGCGCAACTTGCCGATGATCAGCCATTGCCACGGCGGACCGGTATTTTTTGAGCTGGAAAGATTGTTTTTGCAAAATATGGAGCGTTTAGGTTATTCGGCAGATGAAAAGAAATATATTCAAAAACAAATGTTTGTCTTAGACATAGCTTCCGCCATGCCTTATGGAAAGACAAACTCAAGCGTCTTACATATTGTATCTCAAAGAGATGAAGGTGCCGTGAAAAACTGGCGGCTAGGAAGTTTGAACAGATACACCCAAGACCGCAAGCTCAAACAATCCGTAAATGCGCTGCTTGAGGTTTCTCCAAACGAGAATGTTCTTTTGCTTTCTCATCTTTACGACCAAGAAAAATGCGCCGCACAAAACGTACTGCACCCAAGCGAACATACATCTGATTCATATTTAGATATTCAGAAAAATAATGACCAGAGAGATTCTTTGGCAGAAGAAATTTTAAAAACAGCCCAACAGGCAAGCATAAAAGCCATACTAAGCAAGGATAACCTAACGGACATAGCTTTATTGTTCCCAAACTCGGCATTGATAAAACAGTTGCGTCAAATGGGACAAACCTTTTTATCCTCATTTCAACAATTCAGAGGAAAATTGTTAGATGTAGAACTAAAAATGTTTGCAGATGTTCAGGCTCAAGATGCAGAGTTGTTTAAAAGATTAACAATCAAAGAGCTTTTGTTTAGAAGAGATTTTGACCAAAAATCGGCCTTTGAATATATCACACAAAGTAACAATGCCGAATTTGTCAAACAAATGATGAAGTATCTAAACAGCGGAAGCGCTCAAGAAAACATAATTCCGAGCCGCCTGATGCAAAACGCACTAAACGACAATTTCCGTCAGAAAAACTTTGCGGTTTATAATGCACTGATAAAGAAGGGGAATCATAATCTACCAGAACAAATCAGTGCCGAGAATATGGACGCGGAAGACATACCGCAAATTTTGCCGATATTACAGAAATGTAGTTTAAGCCATCAAAGTTTGTATACATTGTTGCCGATTTATTTGAAAGCTGCGGAAATAAAAGACGAACAAGTCAGAGATGAAACAAGGACAGCTTTGTTTTCAATGCTTACGCCCAAGAACCTTGGACTGAAAGATGCTTTTATGCTTTATGAACGAGCGGAAAAACAGCCTAACGCTCAACCGGAAAAGCTGCAAAAAGCTTACCAGCAACACATTTCAGCTTTAGCATTAAAGGAAAAAAACTTTCTGCCTCTCCGAGATATTGAGGAATCTCGCCAGACAGATAGAGGCATCTACGAGTTGCTGACATCCAAGGCCAAAGAGCATTTGGAAGAAGTCTGTAACAAAGAAAAAATAAAAAATCTTAATACTTATGCCGCGTCAATGCTGCGCTCGGGAACATTATGCGAGCAAAAGAACTACACTTTGCTTTATACAAGAGATCTAGACGAGCAAGGTAAAAAAGATTTTATAGAACAAATTGAAGAATATCATCACCACAATCGCTTGAAAAAGAAAAGCTATGCGGAACTTTTAAAAGACATAAAACAATACATCACCAATCAAAATCCGGATATGTTGCAAAATCAAAAGGTTGCAAGACAAACAACCCTAGACAACGGCGGTCGCGATTAAGCTTGTGGATAAGTAGAATCTTTTAGGTTGAAACGCTTTGAATTTATAATTTTTTGCTATATTCTGAGCCAAGTAATTTTTATATTTGGGGAAATATAGGGGATTATATTTATGTCAAACCAAAATCCGGAAACCAAAAACGGTTCCTCTTTGCCTGACTTCATGTCCGAAGGCAACAAGCTCAGCTACATTGAAGAAAACGATACTGAGAATTCTTGGCTTAACAACAATCTGCATAAATTGATGATATGGGTCAGCATTATCTGGTTTGCAGTAGTGCTCATTTACATTACGCAGTTTTTCGGCTGGTCTAACCTGTTTTTAATGATGCCGGATGAGTTTGGCGGATTTTTAGCCGGCGTAACTTTGCCTTTAGCCATCATTTGGGTCGTTATGGCCTATATTGACCGTGGCTCAAGTTTTAAGCGCGAGGCCAAGTTTTTGCGTGCCTATATGAACCAGCTTGTTTACCCCGAAGAAGGAAGTGCCACCACGGCTAAAGCTATGGCTGATGCCATCCGTTCGCAAGTGGTAGAGTTGCAGGAAGTAACCAAGCTTGCCACAGCCCAAACCGAAAAAATCAAGCAAGAACTCGGCGGCAGAGTTGATGATTTTGCTAAACTTGTTGGTGTTTTGGATAATTACTCCTCAAAGACAATGACCGAACTGACCGAAGGTGTCAAAACCTTAGTTAAAAGTTTTGATTATGTAGCCGAACGCGCGGATAATGCCACTGGACAATTCAAAGAACAAATCCGCGATTTTAGCAATTCAGCCATTGTCATCAAAAAAGAAGTCTCAGACTTACTCAATGAGGTATCCCCAAAAATCAAAGAGATAAAAGAGTCTTCAGAATCCCTTAGCCTCATTACGGAAAACAACAACGCCAAGCTGGCAAAAGCCAACGAAATGTTATTGGAGTATGGCCACAAAACCGGCGAAACTATCGCTCATGTATCAGAAGTTTTATCCGGACAAAGCGAGCGTCTGGAACAAGTATCTTCAAAAGCAGTCAAAAGCTGCGAAGAAGTCTTTGCACATTTGGATGATGGTATTAATCGCATTGACGGCACCTTACGCGGACAAAGCAAGTTTATAGTTGACCACATAGAATCTCTAAACAAGCAAAACGATGCTTTGAGCAAAAACTTCAGCCGCCAAGGAGAATTTATTGCCGCAGAAGTTGATAAAGTTATGGCCAGAGCTAATGTTATTGAGGAAAGTATTTCCAACCAGGTTCGTGAGTTAGAGGGCGTATCTGACCATATTCTGGAAAGTCTGAACAATGTTAGCGACAGCATCAGTGAAAAAGCCTCAAATCTGGAACAAAACGCAGGTTCAGCCGTCAGTCGCATTAATGAGGTTGTCGGCGCTTTGGATAACGAAGTTGCTAAGCTTGGCGCTTTGACAGACATTACGGTTGAAAAGACCACCGCTGTTTCAGCCGATATTGAGAATAAGCGCAACCAATTGCAAACAACTGCAGATGAAATTACGGTAAACTTACAAAAACTCAACCAACAACTTGAAAACAATGCCGAAGGCATCAATGTTCAGACACAAACCTCTGTAGAACAACTCAATAAAGTTGCTGAATTTATGAATAAACACCGCGATAATTTGGTTGAAGTAACCAATATTGTTGTTTCTCAGAGCAAGGTCAGCGAAACCTCTTTAGCACAACAACAGCGCCATATTGCCGGCTCTGTCAACAAAATTGAAGAGACCAAGGCAGAGCTCAAACGCCAGATTGAAGAACTTACCCGTGCGGCTGCCATTATTGATAGCGAAGCAGGGTCAGCCATCGGCCGCTTAAAAACGCAGATGGATCAAGCTCTCAAAGCCTCTGAAGATGTTGTTGTCCGCACCAAAGACATTGGCGCCAACTTACAAGAACAACTGGAAATCTTTGATGATTCTGCGGCTAACACTTTGGCAAAAATCAGCCAATTTGAAGGCATTGTAACAGAGCAACACAACAAGTTAGAGGGCTTATCCAGCAAGATTACAGATAGGGCCTCAACCGTAGCTAATGTTTTGATAGAACAGGCCAAAGTTATTGACAAATCAACCGAGGATTCCACCAAAACATTCAACAATTTGCTCAACTCCTTTGAGAGCCAGTCAACCATGCTCAATTCCGTTGCAGAAAACACGGTTGGCTATGTATCAGATGTCGTTCGCGCTTTAGATGAAAAAGCCGAAGCCATCAACTTGCTGTTCAAACATCAGGAAAATGAGTTTTTTGATATTTGCGACCGCATTTCAGAAAACACAAACAATATTGGTAGCTCTCTGAAAAATCAGGTTGCTGTTATAGAGCAAAGCGCCGACCGCGTCTTTGCCCGCATGGCCCTGTTGGAAGAAGATGTTAACAAAAGAGCGGAAAATGTCGTTGCCAACTCCACAAAATCTATTGACAGACTTGCCGAGATTGACAAGACCGTTGCCGAGCAAAACAACGAAATCAACAAATTCATGCAGGATATGGCAGAAAAACTTAATAATGCCACAACCGAATTTCGGAGTAATCTGGATAATTTTGCCAATATTGTCAAAGATGTTCGTGAAGAGTCCAATACCGCTACGCTTACTTTGTTGAACAATTGTGAAAAACTTAAGCAGGCTAACACAAGTCTGGCAGATGAGACACGCAATATCTCAACTCAAATAGATGGTCAGATTAAAGAAATAGATCAGACAATTGTTAAGACACAAGCTCAGGCTGACACGTTAAGAGAAACCTTTGACCACCAAAAAGAAAGCTTAACAGACATTGTCAATGTTGTTTCCACGCAATCTCGTTTAGGCGAGGCTTCTATGGCGCAACAATATAAATATCTGTCTGATACGGCTTCTGATGTTGCTCAGAAGATGAGCGAAATTAACGCCAAATTTAAGGAAAACACGGATAATGTGGTTGAAACAGCCTCCAAAGCATCTTATGAATTTGATGTTTTAGGAGACAGATTGCTCAAGGTTAGCGAAGATATTGCCAAAGCTTCCAAGAACTCCATCAAGAACATTGAGCAGGTTAACTTAAGCCTCAACCAATGTGCTGAAGATTTGGCTTCCTCAGTTGACAATTCCGGCAAAAAACTCGGCGCGACAGTTGCTGATTATGAAAAATACATTGCCGGCTTTAATACGGTTACGGCAGAAGCCAGCAGTGGCGTTGCTGAAATCAGCAATATGATTGCCGACCAATCAGATAAGATGATAAAGATTTCGGAAGACACTAAAGAGCTGGTTGACTGCTTCAATGTTGTTTTGATGGATACCTCAAAGCAACTCTCTAACAGAGCCAATCAGGCCTATGACAAGGTTAAAGGGCTGGGAGAAAACTTAAAAACTTTGAGCTTGCAAGTAGAAGAGGCCGCCAATATGAGCGCCAAGCACTTTGAAAATTCCGGCAATAAGTTGCGTGCATCCATAAGCGAAGCAGCAGCGAATGCAGAAAGAATTTCTAACGAAATCAGAAGTTCAGGTGAGGTTTTCCTCAAACAATCAGGAGTACTGGTTGCCGCCACGGACGATACTTTGCAAAAAATCAATAATGTTATGGACGTTTTGAATACCTCTTCTGAAGAATTCTCTCGCAGAGGTAACGAGCTGGTCAGCAAATCCGGCAGTTTCAACGAGCTCTTTAACAAACAGCTCAAAGTTTTAATTGAAACCTCTGACAAAGCTGACACCAAGTTAGCCTCTTTGCAAAAGAAATATGAAGGCATCAAGGTAGATACCTTCCTCAAGGACGCTTCCTTCATTATTGAAAAGCTGGAAACAGCCGCCGTAGATATCAACCGCATATTTAATCCTGATGCTGAAGAAGAGCTCTGGAAGAAATATTATAACGGTGATACGGCAGCTTTCGTTCGCCACTTATCAAAAAGTATGAGCAAGAGCCAAATACTATCCATCCGCTCAGAATTTGAGAAGAATTTGGAATTCCGCAACATTGTAACCAAATATCTTTCCGAATTTGAGACCTTGGTAAGCAAAGCTCGTGAGAATGAGCGCTCCGGCATTCTGCTTTCGGTTATCTCCGGTGCAGATATCGGTAAACTATACTACATTCTGGCTCGTTCTTTAGATAAGCTGAACTAAGGAGTTCTAGATGATTTCGGCGGTTGCAAATCATATTCCGGATTTCTCTAATCTGACGGCAGAAATATCAAAATCTGTCAGTCAGATTAAAGAGAAAGCGGCAACGCTCAATCTGGAAACAAGCTTTCCGACTGCCGAAAATCAAAGCAATGTTTTTAGCAACCTAAACAGCTATGCTGTTTCATACCTAGAGCCGCAAGCGCTATATACGGTTCAAAAGCTCGCCTCGGATATTGCGCAAGGCGAAAAATTAAACCGCAATCAGCAAGAAAAAAATGTCTTAAATGAAGAGCAAAAAGAGCCGCAGCAGCCGGAGAAAACTGAAAACCAAACAAGCTTTTGGGAAATGCTCAACGCATTTGAGGACAGCTCTTTACGCTTATACGGCTTTTCGGCTTATGGAATGAATGTTGAAAACAAGAGCAATCTGTTAGCCACAATGCCCTTTGTTCAAAGCATCAACGCATCTTATGCCGCCAATGCTTATGACACTGTGGCAAACCTAAACACACCGCCACAAGTTCTAATAGACTTTATGCATGAATTTAACCGCAGTTTTGATTATACGATATGAGTTTTTTTAACGGATTTGACAGTAATATTTTCTTAGCCCCGATGGCCGGCATCACCGACAAGCCGATGCGCCGTTTGGTATCATCTTTAGGCGAGGGGACAATGGTCTCCGAAATGGTTGCCATCAATGCCATTTCGCGCAAAAACCCCAAAACTTATCGCATAGCCGATGTCCGAGACGAGCCTTATAAAGTTGTGGTGCAACTGGTTGGCGGAGACGCGGCCTTGTTTGCTGATTCCGTAAAATTAGCGGAAGAATTAGGCGCTTGTTCCATAGACATCAATATGGGTTGCCCCGTCAAAAAAATCGTCAACAACCACTCCGGTTCTTGGCTGATGAAAGACCTCGCGCAAGCCTCAAACATCATAAAAAGCGCCGTCAAAGCCACAAAGCTCAAGGTTAGTGTCAAATTTCGCAAAGGCTGGGATTGTAGCACGGTCAATGCCGTTGACTTTGCCAAAATGTGTGAGGATAGCGGTGCAGCATATATAACCATTCATGGAAGAACAAGAAGCGAGTTTTACTCTGGCCAAGCCGATTGGGATATCATCGCCGCGGTTAAACAAGCCGTAAAAATTCCGGTTATTGGCAATGGGGATATTTGCTGTCCCGAAGACGCTAAAAGAATGTTTGATTATACAAAGGTTGACGGAGTTATGATAGGCCGCGCGGCATTAGGCAATCCGTGGCTGGTTGGACAAATTCATAATTACATAAATAAAGGGATTTTGCCCCAAAAGATAAGCATACCGGAAATAAAATCCACTTTGTTAACACATATTAAAGAGTTAACTGCCTACTATGGAGAGAAAATGGCATTACCTTTGTCGCGAAAATATGTCTGTTGGTATTGCAAATCTATGCACGATGCCAAAAGATTTCGCGAAACTTATAATAAGATAAACGACTTTTCGGAGGCCATAAACGAAATCAACCGCTATTTTGACGGTTGCGCGGAAAGAGAGCAGGGAGAAGAGCAAAAATGAAAATCATTGTATGCGGAGCAGGTTCTGTCGGACGAAGCATTGTCTCTTACCTCAGCCGAGGCAATAATGATATTATTGTCATAGATAAAGATTCGCACAAACTGGATGAAATATCCAAAGAATGGGATATTCAGCCGGTTCAAGGTTCGGCCTCTCATCCGGATATTTTGGAAAAAGCCGGAGCCTCAACGGCAGATATGCTCATTGCCGCCACGGATTGTGATGAAGTCAACCTCACGGCTTGCCAAGTTGCGCATACATTATTTAATGTTCAAAAGAAAATCGCTCGTGTAGATTCCGCGGCCTTTTTGGCTCCGCAATGGAATATGCTTTATAATGAAGAGAATATTCCGGTTGATTTGGTCATCTCGCCTGACTTAGAAATCGGCAAAGCCATATTAGAGATATTGAAGATTCCCGGAATGTCTGAAGTTTTGAGTTTTGCAGACAAAAAAGTTTATCTATTGGCTTTTCGCTGCCCCGATAATTGCCCCTTGATTCAAACCCCGCTGGTTCATCTGGAACAACTGGCTCCGGAATTAGACATCAACATCATAAGTATTGTCAGAGGCGGAAGAAGTTTTATCCCCAAAGGCAAAGACATCATCCTCCCCGGTGATGAAATCTATTTTCTGGTCGCGGCTGATAAAATCCCAGATACGATTCATGATTTTGGTATGGAACGCACACCAAATGAAAAAATAATCATCTTCGGAGGCAATCAAATTTCGGGTTATCTGGCTTCAAAGCTGGAAAAAGATGACAATATCCAAAGCGTGCGTATTATAGACGAAGATGAGGAAAGCGCCCAAAATCTGGCCGACAAATTAACCGACACGGTCGTTATTCATGGCGAGATGATGAGCGATGTCATCTTAACCGAAGCAGGTATTCATTCAGCCGATGCAGCCATCGCCATAACCACACATGACAAAGACAATTTGCTGGCCTCGCTGTTGGCCAAAAAAAGCGGCGTGGCTTCAGCCATATCTTTGGTAAACTCTCGCTCTTATGACAACCTCATAGACAATGTTTCGGACAACATTTTAATAGACCGTTCATCCGTAACCATTTCCAGTATGTTGCAAGAACTTCGTAAGGCTAAGTTAAATAATGCTTATTCTTTGGGCAGAGGTTTTGGCGAGGTTTGGGAAATTAAGGTTGATGCCGATAGTCTTATCGCCGGCCGTCCCGTATCTGAAACGGGCTTGCCCAAAACCAGTATGATAGCGGCATTATTCAGAGACGGCGAACTTATTTTCCCATCATCGGAAGATCATATTGAAGCCGGAGACTTGCTCATAGTTTTTGTCAGCACCAAAGACATCCGCAAAGTGGAGCACCTTCTAAATTGATTTATCCCCTAAATGCAATCAATGCTTTACTAATAAAACAAAGAGTTTAGAATAAGAACATAAAAACAAATAAAAAGGATACGACTATGTCTCAAAATGTTCAGGAAGACTTCTTAAACGATCTCAAAAAAAACAAGGTTTCTGTAACTGTTTTTTTGATTAACGGTGTCAAACTTCAAGGTATCATTACCTGGTTTGATGACAACTCTTTGCTTTTAAGAAGAGACGGACATACCCAGCTCATTTATAAGCACGCAATTTCTACGATTATGCCCGGTATGGCTGTTGAGATTGCTATTCCCGAAGCATAAATGGCTTATATTGAAATCAATCAAAATCAACAAGTACGCGCGGCGGTTGTTTTACCGAGTGTAAGTTCAAAGCCGACTTTTTCCGATGCCGAAACCAAGCTTGACGAGGCAATCGGTTTGGCCAAAGCCATCAATCTGGACATAGCTTATACCGAAGTTGTCCGCTTAAGAGAGATAAAACCGGCGGCATATTTCAGTAAGGGTTTTATAGATAGAGTTAAGCCTATTTTTGAGGCAGAGCAAATTGAGCTTTTGGTTGTGGATTCTTCTCTGACACCGATACAACAACGAAATCTTGAAAAAGCCTTAAAAATAAAAGTCATTGACCGCACGGCCTTAATTTTGGAAATCTTTGGCGAAAGGGCCAAAACCAAAGAAGGTAAGTTGCAAGTTGAACTGGCACATTTGACTTATCAGCGCAGCCGTTTGGTTCGTAGCTGGACGCACTTGGAGCGCCAAAGAGGCGGTGCCGGTTTTTTGGGTGGCCCGGGAGAAACCCAAATTGAGTTGGACAGACGTATCATTGATGATAAGATTGTGCGTATTAAGAAAGAGCTTGAGAAGGTCAAAAAGACACGCGAGCTTCAGCGTTCCGCCCGCAAAAAGATTCCTTATCCGGTTGTGGCTCTGGTTGGCTATACCAATGCCGGAAAATCAACTTTGTTTAATTATTTAGCCTCTGCCGGTGTCTTCGCCGAAAATCTACTTTTCGCCACATTAGACCCCACAATGCGCCGTATCAATCTTCAAAGCGGCAAAGAAATAATCTTGTCAGACACGGTTGGCTTTATTTCCGACCTGCCTCATGAACTGATTATGTCCTTCCGCGCAACTTTAGAAGAGGTTTTGGAAGCGGATGTCATTGTCCATGTCCGAGATATGTCTAACCCCAATAATATTCTGCAAAAGAAAGATGTTTTAAGGGTCTTGCATAATTTGGGGCTCAAAAACATAGAAAATGACAATAATTATATTGAAGTTCTGAACAAAACGGATTTATTGCCGGAAGAAGATAAAAATTATCTGAACGAAATAAGCTCTCGCAGTAATAATACTGTTGCTGTTTCTGCCATAACAGGTGAGGGCACGCCACAACTTTTAAGCCTGATAGATGAAAAACTCTCGGCAAACTTTCAAGATATTGAAGTCAGCGTAAATGCCGCCGATGGCAAACTGCTTGCTTGGCTCTATAAAAATGCGGACATTCTTTCTACCCAAACAATTGGTGAGCATATTATATTACAGCTAAGAGCCGATGCCGCCACCATTTCCAGATTAAAAAACAAGACCCAAATTAAAACTTTAGATTAGCTTGAAAATTCTCTCCCTATGACTACATCAAAGCCAAACGGGCCGAAAATAGGGAGAATTGTAATGCTGATGTTATTTTGCTTAATGTTTCTGACTTCTTGCTCCACCACAAGCAACGCCAATCTGAATCAGAAACTAAACCAATGGGTTGGAATGAGCCAAGAAGCCTTGTATTATAGCTGGGGAGAACCGAATAATGTCAGTTATCCGGCACCCGATATGACAATAGCAACCTATAACCAAGTTTATGATGGTCCAATAGGCGGCGTTTCTGAACCTTATTCAGAAAATGTTGTTTACAGCGCCATATCTGATGATAACTATGGTCTTCCGCCGCAAAACGATACCTATTATTGCAACATCACTTTCACCATTCAGGACAATCAAGTAACAGATTATAGCTACAATGGCGATGACTGCGTTGCCACATCAGAAAACGATTAAGCCCTAAGCCGGATTTTTAATACGCCGAACATTGGGCAAGTCTAAAAAGACCTTTTGCATCTTTTTCAAATACGCAATATCGGGCATAGGTTTATAAATTTTGGAGGCCAAATATTTGAAAAATATCGGCTTAAGATATGGGCAAAAAGATGTCTTCTTAACAAATTTCCAATAAGCAGACAAAGCTCTGGAATACAGCATTTTTTGAATATCTGCCGGCAAATGCGGATTATCCAAAATCATATAACAATAAGCCATAAAACGGTCATTGTCCAACTGAACTTTATTACCTGAAAAATTACCCAATTCTTTAGGCACTAAAACCACATTATCATGAATTTTAACAATTCCGTGGGCATACATAGCCGCTCTTAACGGTATAGATTCGTCTTGGATGAATACGCGCTCATCAGCCCCTTTGGCTTTTTGCAACACTTCGGTTCTAATCAGTTGCCCCATACGCGTAAACCGCCCGTTTAATACTGTGCGCAAAGCATCTTTGCCAAAATCATAGGTAAAATTATCTGTCATAAACTCATGCTCAAGCTCCTGCGGTTCCTTGCCCGTTTTTGTAAAACAACCATAAACCATATCTGCAGAGAGCTCTTCGGCAAGCTGCTTCATTTTTTGTGTTGAATCTAAGGGAAAGATGTCATCAGAATCAAGCATACGCGTATATTTTCCTTCCGCGGCCATAATACCTTGATTGATACGCACACTGATGCCTCGGTTTTCTGTGTTGGCGAAGATTTTAACATTTTTGAGGCCTTTGGTCATTTCGCGAATTATGTCAACCGACCTATCCGTAGACACGTCATCAACAAAAATATATTCCGGATTTTCCAAACCCGTTTGGTTAATCAATGCATTGATAACCGAGGGGAGGTAATATTCTTTGTTATAAACCGTCATCACAAAGCTAACATCAATATCTTTTTTCATTTCATGCCTCAAAATAAAAATCGTTCAATGCTCAGAGTTTAGACTCAAAAGACAATAAAAACAACAGCCATTTTATGTTTTTTCAACTCAGAAAAACGGATTATACGCCCATTGCAAAAGAGCTTGCCTTTGTCTGGGACGACAATTAAGGTCGCCGATAAAGCAGTTTTTCTCAATTTGAGCTTTGTGGCGCTTGAAACTTCGCCACCTTTTAATCTGAATAGCGTCAAGTTCAGGGATTCTGCGGCCTAAATAATAGCGGCAATACCACTGAAACCACCCCCGAGGATCTGGTTCAATTATCCAGCCGCGCCGCCGCCATTCGCTTAACGGAAGTCTGGACTTGATGTGAAAACAATTTTGCGATAAATCAGCAACTTCGGACAAATGCGCCGAAGAAAACCATTCTTCAGGAAATTCTTGACGACAATCATTCAGATATTTTCCCTCAAACACACCCAGATTAAGCATTTCTTGTGGTGTTAGCTCAGGTTTAAAATCTGAAGAAAAATTCTTTTCCATAGGTTCTGTTAGCAAATAGCTGTAACCTTTTTGCATTTTGTCATCAACTTTTATCACTTCTCCGACAACATAAGCTTCTATCTTCATAAGCAAATCCTCCTAAAAAGGATATAAGCATTTTTCTAAAAAAAACAGCACCGATAAAACCGATGCTGTTTAGTTTTGGATATAAGAGCTTAATCCTTGAGGGCTTCAGCAGATAATTCTGCCTCTAAAGCCGCCACATCGTCAGCTTGCCCGCTAAAATCAATAAATTGATCTTCCTCATCTTCAGGCAAACTCTCGGGAGCTGAGCCGACAACTTCATCAGTTTTAGAAGCTTCCTCAGCAACTTTTTCCGCATTAGCTGGCTCACTTTTAGCAGGCTCATTCTCTGTTAAGCTAGGTTGGCTAACAATCAGAGCTTGCGGATCCGCTGTTTCTGCCTGCGCCTGAACAGGAGCTACTGCTTTTTCTTCTGCCGGAGGCAATTCAACCCAATCCGTGTTAGCTTCTGCGGGCTCAACCGCCGCCGGAACATCATTACCGTCTTGTTCTTTGGGCATTTCAACAATATTCAAAAGCGACTGCGGTCCGTCAGATACAGCATTTTCAGCTGCCAAATTAGACACATTTTCAACATTTTCTTTTGCTTGCTCTTGCTGAGCGGCTTCATCCAAAGTCCAAGTTTTATCTTCTACTTTTTGTTCTACAGCCTCTGAAGGATTGGTAAAGTTGTCCAAAACTTTGGCTTCACTTTCTACCACAACATTTTCTTCAACTGAAGATGTTTTGGTTTCTTCTGCAGGCATAGGCTCAGAAACTTGTTTGCCGGATTCTTGCTTAATATCGGCTAGCCGCGGCAAAGCATCACGCTCTTTTAGTTGCTCTTCCGAAAGCAGTTTACTTTGGTCAACTTTAGTATCAATACATTTCAACAACCAAACATCATAAATCGGGTGTTCAACAGCATTAAGGGCAGGGGAAGAAGACATCATCCATCCCTTAAAAATATTAAACTGCATTTTTCCGAAAGAACTGTCGGTCACATCAACAAAAGCGTAGTTTTCGGGTGTTTCTTCCGGCGGAGTAGCCTTACAAGCCCGAACCACGATTGAGAAACTGCCGAACGTAACCTCGCTATTAACCGGCACCTCCACAACGCTGACACGACCCGTAATTTTATCCATAGCTTGCATTTGTGCCGTATTGCGCTCAATCTGAGCCGCATTGGCCTGCAAACCAAATAAAATCGTTCCGATAGCGGTTGCTGCAAAAAGTTTATTTTTCATCACCATTGTCTGTCACCATAAAGATAATTTCACCGACCATATCTTCTAAAGTCTTAAAATCTTTGGTATTTGATACAATATCTCCGTCTGCCAACAACTCTTTGGCTTTACCCGGTGTAATCTTAATAAACTTATCACCGACTAAGCCGTCGCTGACAATAGCTACTTCACTGTCTTTCGGCAACTTAATATCCGGCGCGATACTCATTTTAACTTCGGCAATATAATCCGTGGTATCCAGTTTCTGAGAAACGACCGTACCGACCTTAATACCGTTAATCCGCACGTCAGAACCGACATTAAGACCGCCGACCTTCAAGAATTTTGCCGTAATCTCATAGCCTTTAACCACCTGCAAATCAGATACTCTGTAACCAAAATATAAGAAGAATGCTGCCACCAAGACAACAACAACACCCATAATGGTTTCAACCGGTTTCTTATTCATCAAACTCTCCTAATTCAACTTCAATTAATTTTCACTGGCTTCTGAGGCCTTTTTATCTTTGCCTTTGTTTCTGTTAGCTTTACCAATACCGATAATGCGATCAACCAACTCTTCCAAGACCATAGCATCTTGTGTATAAGAGAACTCGCCGCCCGGCTGCAAATAATCCATAGAGCCACCCGGTTCTATTTCAATATATTTCGCGCCCATAATTCCGGAGCTGACAATAGAAGCACTGCTGTCATCTGGAATATCAATACCTTCTTTAAGCTCCAAGGTCATAATGGCATTAAAATGCTCATCAAGCTTTGCGCCGACCACCCGACCTACGGTAACACCGGCAAGACGAACTTTATCCCCAACCATTAAACCGTCAGTTCTGCCAAAACGAGCATTAAGGGAATAATAGTTTCCTTTTTCCGTATGCTCAATTTCGCGTCTTTGTGTTGCAAAAAAAGCAACGCCGACAATCAACGCCAAAGCCACATACAGGCCGACACTTAAAGACCTGGCTTCTTCTTTGCTATATTGTTCCTGCAAGTCCATACTCCATCTAAAAATTTCATATCTACACATATAAATAAAGCAAAATAACCATTTTGTCATCAATCATTTTGAAAAATGAAAATAGTTGTTAAAATTTAAAAATTAATTTGCTAGTATAGGGAGCAATAACAATTAAAGAGAGCAAAAGATATAATGATAGTTGCGAAAAACCTTTCCAAAAGTTTTAAAAACATCAAAGCTGTGGATGATGTAAATTTTTGTATCAAAAAAGGAGAGGTTGTCGCTCTGCTCGGACCAAACGGTGCGGGGAAGACAACTCTTATGCGCCTATTAACAGGTTATCTGCAACAAGATTCCGGTGAGGTTTCTGTTTATGGATTTAATATAACGGAGAACCGTGAAGAAGCCTTAAGAAAAATCGCATATGTTCCCGAAAACGCGCCGCTTTATCCTGAAATGAGTGTATATGAATACTTGCACTTTGCCGGTTCACTAAGGGGGCTAAAAGATGATGACCTAAACATCAATCTGTCCGAAGCGGCTTCTCAGATGCAATTATCAAGTGTTTTCAACCAACGAATAGATACCTTATCCAAGGGATATAGGCATCGCACGGCAGTTGCCGGAGCACTCATACACAAACCACGCATTCTGATTTTAGATGAACCAACCGAAGGGCTAGACCCCAACCAAAAACAAGATATGCGTGCTTTTATCCGTCATTATGGCGAAAAGAACATTGTCATTGTTTCAACCCATATTATGGAAGAGGTGGAAAATGTAGCTTCTCGCATTTTGCTGATGAACAAAGGCAAACTCATTTCAGACACCACGCCTGTTTCTCTTCAAAACCTTTATCCTGATAAAAACATGTCCGAAGCATTCCGCCTAATGACCTCGGAAAGATAAGGAGTTATGATGTTTCAAAGCTTCAAAACCATATTTTATAAAGACTTTGCCGCCTTCTTCCGCAGTGGCAATGGCTATATCATATTAGGTATCTATGCTGTTTTGTCTTTTGCTTCAGCCTTTTATTTTGGTGGATATTTTACCTTAGATAACACTTCGTTAATATCCTTTTTCTACTTTCAGCCGGATATCTTAACCGTTATGCTTCCGGCAGTAACCATGCGCTCTTGGGCAGATGAACGCAGACTCGGCACAATAGAATATTTATTAACGCAACCCATAAACTATGCCGTTGCCGTATGGGCAAAATATTGCGCAACTTGCCTCTTTGGTCTATTAATGCTTGCCATGACTTTGCCTTTATGGTTGACCTCATCTTTCTTAATAAATCTGGATAATCTAAATATTTTTTCAGCATATCTGGCTTGTTTTTTAACTATCTGCACATTTTGCGCCTTAGGCTGTGCAGTTTCCGCTTTCAATAAAAACACCGTCATTGCTTATATTATAACCATTTTTGTTTTATGGGGTGTCTATAGCATCAATCTGGACTTTTTGCTAACCTCAACACAACAATTCTCGGACGAAGTTTTTGCCAAAGTCATCCGCTCGCTAAACTTTAGCAAACATTATCAAGATGTCATCAGCGGTCAAATTGGCTTAGATAACCTCATTTATTTCCTCACGCTTATTTTTCCGGCTCTGTGGGTTAACGTGGTTGCCCTGGATTACAAAAAGCAGTAAAGGAGAAAACCATGTTTAAAACATCCGAACACAAAAAAATATATAAAAACTATGGCTTATTGCTGTTTATATTGTTTTTATTTGCCTCTTTCATCTGCTTAAACATTGGCAGCGGATTAGTCTTCAGTCGTTGGAAAGCTGATTTAACCAGCGATTCTCGCTATACCTTATCAAAAAACAGCAAAAAAATTATTTCAGAAATAAACTCTCCCTTATATATCAGGGTTTATCTCTCATCTGCCATCAGCAAGGACTATCCGGCGCTTTATCAATATTCGCAAACTGTCTTGCGCAGACTTGAAGGGTACAAAAACCTCAACCCGGAAAATATTATGTTAGAGGTCCGAGATCCGGAACCTTATAGCCCCACAGCAGAAGAAGCCCAAAAGCTCGGGCTGAAAAGCTTTTTAAGTGCAAATGGTCAATCTGAGCTTTACTTTGGTGCTGTTTTAGGAAATGACAATGGAGATACCCATATTATTGAGCAATTTTCTCCGGCCAGAGCCGGTTATTTGGAAAGCGACATCAGCCGCGCCATCAACGCCCTCAACAATCCCCTGAAACCCAAAATCGGCATCGTTACGGGAAATTTACCCATATCGGAGCATATTTACGGCAAGGGAACTCAAACCGAATGGGCATTTTTAAGGCTCTTGCGCAACGAATATAATATTGTCAAACTATCAGCCTTAACCCCAGAGATTCCCTATGATGTTGAAGCTTTAATCGTAGTCGCGCCTCAAAAAATATCCTCTCTTTTAGTTTATGCTATAGACCAATATCTCTTACGCGGCGGCAGAGTTTTGCTTTTGGTTGACCCTTATTCGGAAGAAACCAAACAGGCTCTGGGTTTAAGCGATTCTCTTAATAAATTGCTCAAGAACTGGGGTGCATCGGTTGACTTTTCCAAGGTTGTCGGAAATATGAAACTCGGAGAAAAACTCATAGATGAGAACAATACGGGACAAATAATCTACACCAATCCGCTGTGGTTGAACCTGACACAAACAAATACAGACAGCACAAAACCCTTTGGACAAGGAATAAATCTGTTAAGCTTGCGCAGTGCCGGCAACATATTGCTCAACAAACAAGATAACATCTCAACCACGGCACTGTTATCCATAAGCAAAAATTCCGGAAACATAGCGACCCAAGACCTCCGCTTACAAGATGCTGAAACTCTTTCTCAAAAACTTCAGCCGGATGAAAGAACACAAACACTAGCTGTTTTGCTTGAAGGAAAAGCCGATTCTTCTTTTTTAGGCAATCCTCTCCAAGGAACAAACTTTGAAAAAGATATGTTGCCATTTTTGCCGACATCTCTTAAAGAGGGCAAACTCTTAATTATTGCAGACACTGACTTGCTTGCAGATTCCACTTGGGTGAATGAACAAATCAGCGGAGCAGGTAATACATACGACATTACTCCCTTTACCCAAAACGGCGAATTTATCTTGCGTGCATTAGATTATTTAACTGATATGCCGACTTTAGCCGCAGTCGGCAGCAAACAACTAAGCGGCAATGCAAGGTCTATCATACAAAAAATCTATATGCAAAAACTGGAACCTTACCAAGCCAAGTATGAACAAAACAAGAAGCAACTGCTTGAAAAACAAATGCTGAATAAATCTTGGAATGATATTATTCAAAATAACGAAACAGCCGTAAATATGTCTGTCCTCAAAAAACTAGAGCAAAACAGGCAAGAAATTAATGACCTACAAAATGAGCTCAAACGCACGGAATATCAGGTTAGCAAAGCGACAACCCATGCAACAGACATTATCACATGGATAAATGTTTTTGCCATTCCGGTCTTATTGCTTCTCATTTTATGGATATTTAATTTGCTTTGCACAAGAAGAAAACAAACCAAAGTACGGGAGATTATCAATGAATACAAAATATCTTAAGCAATCTTTTGTTTTGTTGCTTGTCTCCGCAGTTTTTGCCGCGACATCAGTTTGGTATATGTCACAACAAAAAAGACGTACCTATGGCGGAGAGGCCGTTTTTGCTAAAACCATACAAAACTTAAATAATCTTGGCCGACTAACCATTAAAAATCATGGAAAAGAAGTAAACCTCCAGCTTGAAGACAATCTTTGGCGCGTTATGGAAATGGGCAACTATTATGCCGATTATAAACAAATAAACAATTTATTCAAAGACTTCACGGAAGCCAAAGTCTATCGCCGCCGTGGACCAAGCACACCCAAAGACAAAAAGAAATTCGGCCTGGAAAATAATGCTTTGCACATTATCACCAGAGACAAACAAGAACAAGTCTTAAATGATGTTCTCATCGGGCAGAGCACAACCAATGGCTTATATCATTTTGCTCAAATATCATCGGAACAAAACATATTTTTGATAAGCGGCAAGCTCAAATTTCCCAAACAAACATACTCTTGGCTGAAGCAACCCTTGCTGTCATTTTCACCTCAAGAGATTCGCAGTCTAAGCATCAAAGACACAACAGCAATTCGTAAAAATCCGTTGTTGGATTTCACCCTAAAAGGAACGACCAAAGCAACAAACATAAAAAGTTATCTTGGTGCTTTGGTCTATGTTCCGGCATATGATGTCAGGCGGGCAGCTGATTTTGATGAAAAAGATTGGCCACAGCAAAACCATCTCCAACTGACAACTTTTGATGGTTTGGTTATGGATATCCATATTTACGGCAAAAATGACGAATACTGGGCAGCATTAAAAATTTCCGCCACGCGTCTACCAAAAGCATCTACCAATGATTATATAAAGAACAATGCTTTTTTATATGATGGTTGGTACTTCAAGCTGGATAAAACCATCGGAGAAACCTTATTAAACGCGTTTATTGTGCAATAGAATGTCAAACGAACAAGAGAAATTTTTATTAAAACTATCTACCAATCTCTACATCATAACCGATGAGGCCGGGATTATCAGCTATGCCAGTCCCAAAGCCGTATTGCTTTTTGGTTTTCCGGCCAATAAAGATATTGATATTTCACGTTTTTTAAACGAAGAAAATTGGTTAAATCTCAGGCTACATATAACTTCAGCCTTAGAAAGCAAAATTCCGGAATACTTCTCACTCAGACATCAAAACAGGGTTTTTAATGTCTATATTCACAGTCAGGATGGTATGGCATACCAATGTTGGGAAGATATAACCGAGCGCCGCCAACTATCCCAAGCCTTGCATAGAACTTCAGAGCGCATAGAATTTGCCGAAAGAGCCACCAATGTTGGTTATTGGGAATTTGATATTCAAGCCAGAAGGCTTTACTGGTCCACAGAGATGTATAGGTTATTAGGTGTTGATGCCAGATATATCTCCCATGAACAAAACATGACGCGTAATTATATCTTACCGGAAGATTATCCTGCATATAAGAACCAATTGCATGAGATGATTCGCACGGGAGAGCCGGCAGAAGGAATTTTGCGCTTACGCAGAGCAGATGATAAAATTATTTATTGCTCATACAAATCTGCTTTTTTCCGAGACGGAGAAAGAAACAAAATTGCAGGCATCTTTCAAAACATAACCAAATTGATAGAGATGCAACAAGATTTGGAAAAAGCACGAGAAAGCGCCGAAGCCTCCAACCGCTCAAAATCATATTTTTTAGCCCAAGCCAGCCACGACTTAAGACAACCGATGTTGGCTTTGCGCATTTTTGTATCAGCCCTAGAGGAAGAACCACTTAGCCCTCATCAAAAGGATCTTTTGAACAAGCTTTCATCTTCGGCCAATAATCTAACAACGATGTTGGATAATCTGCTGGATATGTCCAAGCTTGATTCAGATGGTTTCAAAACCCATGAAAATATATTTAACATCTCAGATCTGCTTAAAAATATTTTCTTTGAATTTCACGAGATTGCTCGTTCCAGAGGCATAGAATTTCATACATCTCTCTGCCATTATCGTGTCAGAAGCGATGCTTTGTTGATTGAACGAGTGATTCGCAACCTCCTAAGCAATGCCTTTAAGTTTACGCACAACAAAGTTCTGCTCGGCTGCAAAAGAGAAGATGATTATGTTCGCGTAATTGTTATGGATAATGGCGGCGGTATTGCTCCGGAAGAAATGGAAGGGATTTTTGATGAATTTTATCAAAGCAAAAACATCAATGAGATTAATCGGAAAAAAGGAGCAGGTTTGGGTCTGGCAATAGTCCGCCGCATTTCGGATGCCTTGCATTTAGATATTCAGGTCAAGAGCAAATTAGGCAAGGGGAGTAGCTTCAGCTTCAAATTACCGCTTGTCAAAGGTTCATAAAAAAGCTCCCTTAGGGGAGCTTAAAATTTACTCTGGATCATTTTTTGGGGCATCAATAACATTTTGAATCATCTGCAACTGTCTTTGAGTTAAATCCATAAGACACTGCTCTCTGTTATAATCGTCACTACCACCTGAATTTTTTGAAGCTTCAGTCAATAAATCACAATAGTTATTACGATAAACCAACCAAGCATTATAAGTATCACGAACACGCCCCTTAAACATTCCGTTACCATTATTCCACGAAGCATAAGCTTTATCATTTGCAATTTGCGTATAAATTTTTTGGATTTCAGCCAACAAACGAGCAGATTCCTTTTTCATACAAATAGCATATTCATAATCACCGACAGAGCCTGTTTTTTCCATAGCTCTGATACATTCATCAAAAGGATTTGATTTAGCAAAGGATGCACACCAAGCGTCATTGATAAAGAAAGAAATAAGCACCAAAAAAGCCAAACAAAGAGATTTAAACATAAAAAAAACCTTTTCTAAAACTTTACAATGTCATTATTTTATGCGAACTTATAAAAAAGTCAACGAAGTTTGCACAACGGAGGAAATAATATGGATAATGTATCAAGCATAGCCGAACTTATAGCCATAAGCTGGGAATATATCAGCAAACTTTTAAGCTTTGTAAATATTCGCAATGAAGGTTATGCCATAATCAAACGCCGTTGGGGAAAACCGATAAAAGTATATGACTTATCCGAGAGATGGTGTTGGAAATGGCCTATTGCCGAAAAATTTGATGTTGTAGATATCAGGAAACAAGTAATATATCTTAATGCGCATTCCGTTAAAAATGATGATAGTAGCCAAAAACTAATACCTTTTAACACAACAATAGATGCCCAATGTGAGTTCCGCATCGTCAATCCGAATGTTATTTATAAGATTTCGGATGATATTGTAAAAACAGAGAACAACTATACCACAATTGAAAGTTATGTAGATAATACGGTTCATATTTTAATTTCGCGGATAATTTGTGAAAACGGCTTATCAAACATTAGCAATGCCAACATTCAAAAGCTTATGGATAAAGAGCTTGCTAAACATAATAAAGGCCATCCGCAAGGTTTTGAAAAAGATTTTGATTTTAAGGTCAGCCACGCTATTTTGATAGAAAATGTGGTTATTGTATCCTTTGATAATAATATATCTCTGCGCCAAACAGAGTAGGAATATAGCACCCGAAGCGAAGTTGTTGAGCTAAAAGCGAAACTCACATAGCAAGACGAACCCTTGGGTGAGAACCCCCACATAAGACACGAAAAAACCTCCGCTACAAACGGAGGTTTCTTTTAATGGTAGGCGCGTGGGTGGCCGGAGGCAAGAAAACAATCCTGTGAATTGTTTTCTGCCGACGGAGACGGAAATATTATGGCAGCACACAAGCGACAGCGCCGTGGGCGGGCATTAAATTTCCGGTGCCCGAAGCGTAGTTGTTGAGCCAACGGCGAAACTCACATAGCAAGACGAACCCTTGGGTGAGAACCCCCACATAAGACACAAAAAAACCTCCGCTATAAACGGAGGTCTCTTTTAATGGTAGGCGCGTGGGGGTTCGAACCCCAGACCCACTGATTAAGAGTCAGTTGCTCTACCAACTGAGCTACGCACCCATAACCATGGAACAAAACGGAATATAAACCGCAAAATTTTTAATTGCAACAACTTTTTTCAGTATTTTTAGCATTTTTAAAATAATTAAGCATTGACATATGGTTAACAAAGTATTACTTTGCTTTTTGCTTAAATTTATAGATCTGTTCATATTATTAAAAATCGCAATCACTGCTTTATTCCGTTTATTTATCTATATCGCCTGATGTAGTTATAAGTGGTTGCAGCATTCGGTTTTAATAGTATGACAAATTTGCCATGTATCAGTTATTGTCTGCGAAGATATGTAACTGAGTGATTGATTTTTATTTAATTGGTTACTAAAGAAGCCCTCTGTGAAGATCGCTTCTTTTGCAAAGAATGTCATAAAAACCGAAATACCGGGAAGAGCCTTAACAGAAACTGTAAGTCATGAGAATCAAGTGGTTTACGCAAAGCCTGTAAAGGAGCTTCCCGACCAATACGAAAAAGGTGTCAGTTTTGTTTTTGTTAACCGCAAAAATAATCTGCGCCTTTTTTGCTTTTAAAAAGCTCTCAGTTAATCCTTTACAAAATCCAATTTTGCGTTAAATCTATATACATCAGATAACAAAAAGGGGATAAAATAATGAAGAAGAGATACATTTTTCTTTCTATTTTGGTTGTAATCATAGCTGGTGTATATTTCTTTGCACCATCTTTGGAATCAATCGTCCAGAAAATTGTTCATAAATACGGCAGCGAGATTACCGGAACTGATGTTAACCTAAAAGGTTTCAAACTTGGCCTTGCAAACGGAGAGGGCAATATTAGTGAGATTACCGTTGGCAACCCCAAAGACTATAGCGCCAAAAACATTTTTGAGTTAGGAAATATCTATGTCAAAGTAGACATTAAGAGCCTGACCTCAGATACCATTATTATTGAAGATATTGAGGTTAGCAAACCCATTATCAATTACGAGATGTTATCGCTAACACGTAACAATATTTCAGATATTCAGGAAAATATCAAAAAAAATACAGCAAAGACATCCACTTCCGAGAAAAAAACGGAAGAAGCCAAAAGTGAAGACACCGCAGCCTCCAAAAAAGTCGTCATCAAAAAATTGAGCATTAAGGACGGCGAAATTAATGCTATTGTCGGCAAAGAAGAAGCTGTTTCAGTCAAGCTCCCAACCATCACCATGACAAACATTGGTGAGGACAAAAAAGGTGAATCTATCACGACAACCATTTCAAAGATTCTTGGTAAAATTTTATCAAGTGCATCAAGCGCCGTGGTCAATAGCAAAATTTCCGATTTGAAAGGCGTTGCCGAGAAAAATCTGGAGGATATCACAGGCGGGGTCAAAGACCGAATTAAATCCATAGGGATTTTCGGAAAATAATCTAAGATTAAGGAAACCGCCCAAAGAGGCGGTTTCCTTTTAGTCTATATATTTTTTCAAGATTTGGGGCGTAAGCAACTGCGGCAAGACAACAAAATTATCATCATCACCTTTATAATAAACATAAAGCGGAATGGAGTTTCGCCCATAAGAAGCCAAAGCCTGAGCAATATCTGCGCTTTTGTTTGTCCAATCAGCCTTAAAAGTTTGAATTTTATGCTTTTTGACCAAAGCTTCAAATTCTTCTGATTGTAAAGCGATTTTCTCATTAGCCAAACAAGTAATGCACCACTTTGCTGTAAAATCAATAAAGATCTTTTCACCTTTTGCAACAAGTTGTTCAACTCTTGCCGCATCATATTTTTGCCACAAAATTTCGCTTGGTAAAACACCTTTGCGCTCGTTAACTTGGTTAAACAACACCCAAAACAGCCATACAACCGTCAACAATACCGGAATGGAAAAAATCTTCTTTAGAATATCCATCCACTTTCCGGGTTTAGGCAAAAACTTATGAACAAACTTTGGAAACAGTCCGGCTAAAACAAAGGGCAGGGCATATCCGACACTCAAAGCCAAGAAAACCGGATAGTAAACATAAATCGGCTTTGACAAAGTGTAACCGATAGCAATTCCCATAAACGGCCCTGTGCATGGACTGGCAATAAGCACGGCAAAAAATCCGGTCATAAAAGCGTTGATTTTTTGGCGTTTGAAAGAGATTCGCCCAACCTTATTAGCAAACGGATTTTTCAAGTTCACAATATCCAACAACATCAGAAAGATGATAGAGAAAATAACAATCATAACTCCGACAAAAATCGGCGATTGCAGTTGGAAGCCCCAACCGATTTGCTCTCCCTGAGAGCGCAACCAAATCAAAATCGTAGCAATCAGAAAAAAGGAAAAGACAACGCCGAGAAAATATAACAAAGATTCTATTCTGGCTTTATAGCGATTATAAGAGCCTTGCGCCAAAGCAATAACCTTAATGGTTAAGATGGGAAAGATACAAGGCATAAGGTTAAGGATTAAGCCGCCGACAAAAGCCATCAGCATAATCATCAAAAGCCCAAACTCGTCATGATTAATCTGCTCATAAATTTGAAGATTTTGCCCTTTAGCAAAATTGAGTTCATAAGCACGACTGTTGTTTTCACCTATCAACAACAAGACCCCCGACAAAGCATCTATTTCGTTGTCCTCAAGTAAAATCTCGGCCGAAAGCTTACCTTCTCCATCAAAGCCAATTTTCTGCTCAGCCACATTGGATATTTTGTCCTTTTGGTGAGGGATAAATAAGATTTGCGTAACTTTATCGCTAAAATCAAATTCTTGCGCGTCAATATTGAGTAACAGTCTGTTTCCCTTAATTTCATACAAAGCACTCCATTGAGGCTTTAAGGGAAATGTTTTTTGAGCTTTTGAGTTTTCTTGAGTCCAATCTGAAGATATTTTAGGCTCAGAAGAAGAGGGAAGTTCAAAATCCAAGCGCACGCTTTCCGGCACACAAACATCTTTGCAGGCCAGCCAAGAAAGTGTTGCGGAAAATTTTTGTAAAGCTCTGCCCTTAATTTTTTGAGGAACTAAAATTTTGGTTTTCAGATAAGCGACATTACCAAAACCATATTGCACCATCTCTTCAAACAAAAACTTTTGTGGTGCCGAATATTCAACACTTGTTTCTTCAAACCCTTTAGGCAAGCGCCATTTAATCTGAGTTTCCAGTCCGGCATCTCCGGGGTTGAGCCAATAAGTGTGCCAGCCGTCAAACATATCAAACCGAACAAGAACCTCAATATCTTTTCCGGCAGATAAGGTTTCATAATTAGTATATAAAGAGGCGCTGACCTTGTCCGTGCTGCCTTTCGCCGCAAGAGCAAAAGCCTCACCGCTCAAGAACAATAACGCCCAAAACAGCGCCCAAATATATACCTTTTTAGCCATTATGATTTTTCTTTTTTGCTTTAACGGCAATCACAAAATTATAATAAGCTGCGGCAATCACGCTCAAAGCCTTAACCAGACTTAAAACACCCAAGATAATGGCAATCGGCATAAACCATACGGGAATGATGCAGAGGATGATTAAAGCCACAAAAGTTTCAAAACCTTGTGCCACACCGCCCAAATAGAAAGGTGATTGACGAAGATTAAGTTTTTCCTGTGAGTTATTTTTATAAGCGACCACGGCATAAGCCAACAACGCGCAGGAAGCCGAAGTAAAGGCAAAAAGCAAAAATCCTGCGGCAACCGCGTTATCGGCAGGGTTAGCCAGAGCAAAACCAAAGATAACGCCGGCATAAAATATATAATCTAACGCCGCATCCAAGAAGATGCCAAAATCCGTAACTTCCGAATGTCTGGCAATTGCACCGTCCAAAGCATCAAACGCACGGTTAATCAAGATGCAAAACAGAGCATATCCATACATCTCCATAGCCAAAAAATTAATGGCAAAAATACCGATAACAAAGCCGGAGATGGACACTAAATTGGCAGAGACACCGCTTTTGCTGAATTTTTTTCCAAGCACGTCAAAAAACTTATACAAAGCATCATAAATTTTTTTAACAAAGCCGAAAATCCGCTCAGACATCTGCTTAATCTTGAGTTTTTCCAGCCGTTCCGAAATGCGCAAATTGTTTTTTATTGATTTAATTTTATCAAGCATAGTATAATACCTCATCAAAAATTTAACCGACTGCTAATATTTTATAATAAATTAAGTGAGTGTAAAACATAATATGAGAATTTTGCGCAACTTTTCAATCCTTTTGATTTTAGGCGGACTTATCTGGTTTTTCTGCCAAACAGGCACCCCATACCAGCTCATCAGCGGAGAGACGATGGGAACCTATTACAACATCAAAATCCGCACCCCGAGAGAAGATAAGATGTTGCCGCAAAAGATTAAACAACGCTTGGATGAAGTTAGCCAAAAGATGTCTGTTTTTGCACCGGATTCGGAAATAAACGGCATAAACAACGCCAAAAAAGACGAGTGGCTGGACTTATCTGCAGAAATGTCTTTGCTCCTAAAAGATGCGCATAAGGTATGGAAGCTAAGCAACGGCAACTTTGACCCCACAGTCGGAAAACTGGTTGATTTATGGGGATTCGGCGTATCCAAACCGCAAAACACCCCGACCAAAGAACAAATCAAAGAAGTTTTGAAATATACGGGCTTTGACAAATTAAGTTTTAATAAGGATTACACCCGCATTAAAAAGAAACATGACGACACCTATCTTAACCTGTCTGCCATTGCTAAAGGTTATGGCGTAGACAGCATTGTCCGTCTGTTGGAAGAAGAAGGTTACACGGACTTTGTGGTAGAAATCGGCGGAGAAGTAGCTGCGAGAGGCAACCGCTCTGAAGACGAAAAAGGCTGGAAAATTGGCGTTATCAGACCGGACGACACTCATGAAAATGCTTATGTTATTGCCCTGAAAGATTACGCCGTAGCCACATCCGGAGATTATCGCAACTTTTATTACAAAGAAGGTCAAAAATATGCGCATACCATTTCGCCGCAAACAGGCTACCCCGTAAAACACGGTTTAACATCAGTAACGGCTTTAGCCAAAAATTGTATGGATGCAGATGCTCTGGCAACCGCAGCTATGGCTATGGGGGAAGAGAAGGCGCTTGCCTTTGCCAATAACAACAATCTGGCAATGATAATGTTTGTGCGCCAAGACAATGACGACCTCAAGGCACTCATTTCCGAAAAAGCAAAAAAACTTCTGGGAGAATAAATTTGCCATGCATTGAACACACAGCAACCGTTGTTGCCGTAAATAAAGATGCGATAACCGTGGAGCTTTTAAGCCGCTCAGCCTGTTCAGCTTGCCACTTAAAAGAAAATTGCTCAATGTCTGAAAACAAAGTTCGCCGCCTTTACATTCCTGATGTAGGAAATTATCAAATCGGACAAACGGTTAATGTTGAAATTTCCGCCATAAGCGGTTGGATTGCAGTTTTCTGGGGATATATAATGCCTTTGATATTGGTTCTGACAATGCTTTTGTCGGCAATAAGCCTAACCGATGACGAAACAACCGCGGCTTTAAGTAGTTTGGCCGTTTTACCGCCATATTACTTTATTCTTTGGCTTTTTCGGCACAAATTTGCCAAAAAAATCAGCTTCAGAATCAAATCTTAGAGTTTTACTTGGGTGTAAGCCTAATATTTTGCTTTGTTTAGATAAAAAATGTGCTATTTTGTGAGCAATATTTTTTGCAAATGGAGAAGATTTCAGAATGTCCGGCATAATCATATCAAATATCCTGATTTTGGGCGGAACAGCTTTGATTGCTGCAATAGTCTTGTATTTTGTCGCCCAAAAGTTCAAGGTAGAGGAAAATCCTAAAATAGAACAGATAGAAGCCTTGCTCCCCGGTGCAAACTGTGGTGCTTGCGGTAAAGCGGGCTGTCATGCCTTTGCCGTTGCTTGCGCCAATAGCTCGGAAACCGAGTTTAAGGACTTGTTCTGCACGGTCGGTGGTCAAGCGGTTATGGACAAGGTTGCTTCAGAGATGGGCTATGTTGCTACTGTTAAAGAACCTTGCGTTGCTGTTTTGAAATGTAACGGTACCTGCCAAAATGCACCGGATAAAGTCATTTATACGGGTATGAAAAGTTGCCGTATGGCCAACCGCATTTCGGTCGGACGCAGCGGCTGCCCCAATGGTTGCTTACGCTTTGGCGATTGTGTAAAAGCTTGTCCCTTCGGCGCAATCAAAATGGATGAGGTTACGGGAATTCCTGTTGTTGACGAAAACAAATGCACTTCCTGCGGCGCTTGTGTTCGCACTTGTCCGAGAGGATTATATGAAATCAGACCCAAAAACAACGGCGTAAGAGTTTATGTGGCTTGCAGCAACACACAAAAAGGCGCTCTGGCGCGCAAAAACTGCAAAGCAGCCTGCATCGGTTGCATGAAATGCAGCAAGATTTGCGAGGCTGTTAAGGTTGAAAACAATCTCTCATACATTCCGACAACGGTTTCGGCAGAAAAATTTGGCGCAAGTTTGGCAGAAAATTGCCCGACAGGAGCCATCATCTGCACCAAAAATTCATCATCCGCAGAGGTAAAAAATGAGCAATAAGACATTTCACATCGGCGGCATCCACCCCGACAAGCACAAAATCACCACCAATAAGCCCATAGAAGACGCTGGCTTACCGGAGATTGCCTATATTCCGGTCAAACAACATATCGGAAGTCCGGCCAAAATTTTGGTCAGTAAAGGCGACAAAGTCAAAGTGGGAACACTTTTGGCCGATGCAGACGGAATTGTCTCGGCAGATGTTCATTCTTCGGTCTCCGGCGAAGTTTTAAAAGTTGAAGAAATTGAGGGCGAGTTTGGTTATTTGGAACAAATGATAACCGTTAAGGTAGAGGGTGATGAATGGGAAGAAAGCATTGACCGTAGTCCGGATATTATAAAGGAAATTAAACTTTCACCGGAAGAGATTATTGCCAAAATCCGCGAAGCCGGAATTGTCGGTATGGGCGGAGCAGGGTACCCAACCCCGATAAAAACCACCATTCCCGAAGGAAAAAAGGTTGAATACCTGATTATCAACGGTATTGAATGCGAACCTTATCTGACTGCAGATGACCGTTTAATGGTTGAAAAAGCAGAACAAATCATTGTCGGTGCCAAAATCTTAAACAAAGTTTTAGGGATTCAAAATGCCATAATTGCGGTTGATGAAAACAAACCAAACGCCATTGAGGCTTTAAGAAAAATCACCCGTAGCTATGTTGGCGTAAATGTTCAGGTTATGCAAACCAAATATCCGCAAGGTGCGGAAAAACAACTGATTGAAGCCGTAACAGGCAGAGAAGTACCCTCGGGAAAACTCCCCGTAGATGTCGGTTGCATTGTCCAAAATGTCGGCACGGTAAACGCTATTTATGAAGCCGTACAAAAGAACAAACCCTTGTTTGAACGCGTTGTAACCGTCAGCGGAGACGCCACGGAAAACCCATCAAACTTTATGGTTAGAGTAGGCACCCCCGCATCATATCTCATAAACAAAGTCCACGGCAATCCGGCCGAGATTGGCAAAATCATCTTCGGCGGACCGATGATGGGTACATCGGCGGTCAACATCAATGCCCCGATAACCAAGCTCAGCTCAGGTATTTTGCTGTTTAAGGATGATCATTCCTTTAAGCCGGAAGAAACCGCTTGCATCCGTTGCGGCAAATGTGTAGATGCTTGTCCGGTAGGGCTGCGCCCGTTTGCCATCGCCTCTCAGGTGAGGGACGGCGATTATCACGAGATGAAGCAACTCCACGTTTTAGACTGCATTGAATGCGGCTCTTGTGCCTATATCTGTCCGGCGCGCATTCCGCTATTAGATTATTGCAAACTCGGCAAATATGAACTTAAAAAATCAAAATAAGGCTTAGACTATGCTCAAAATTTCTACTGCACCCCATATGAACTCACCGCAAGATACCAAAAGCATTATGCGCGATGTGATTATTGCCTTAATGCCGGCCTTGGTCGCGGCGGTTCTTATTTTCGGATTAAACGCATTAACGGTAGTTTTAACTGCCGTTGCGGCTTGCGTTGCTTTTGAATACTTAACTTGCCGTTATCTCTTAAAAAGCACGCCCACGACCGGAAACTTATCCGCCGTTGTTACAGGGTTGTTATTAGCCTATAACTTGCCTTCAAATATGCCGATTTGGATGATTCTGATTGGTGGTTTTGTTGCCATAGTTATAGGTAAAATGGCTTTTGGCGGCATCGGCAAAAACGTATTCAATCCGGCATTGGTCGGACGTGTGTTTTTGTTTATTTCATTTCCGGTTCAGATGACAAGCTGGCCCAAGCCTGATTTCTTAAATTTTCTGAATACGGATGTTGAAACCGGAGCCACAACCTTAGGTATCTTGAAACATATAGATGCCGAAAGCTCCGCCACCAAATTAGCCGGAGGCTTAGAAAACTTGCCCGACTATGGTCAAATGTTTTTGGGTTACACGGGCGGTTGTTTGGGCGAAGTTTCAGCTCTGGCTTTGTTGATAGGCTTTGCTTATTTACTCTGGAGAAGAATCATTGGCTGGCACATACCTTTTTACTACATTTCTACCGTATTTTTAATTACTGGTATTATGTGGTTGAATAGCGGTAATATTCAGGTTGAGCCTATAACTCAAATTTTATCCGGCGGCTTACTGCTTGGCGCCATTTTTATGGCAACGGACTACGCCACCACACCGATGAGCCGCAAAGGTCAAATTGTTTTTGCCATCGGCTGCGGAATTTTAACGGTGATTATACGCCATTGGAGCGTATATCCCGAAGGCGTATCTTTTGCAATTTTGATAATGAACGCTTTTGTTCCGCTGATTGATTATTTCACGATTCCACGCGTCTTTGGCACAGGGAGAAAATAAATGGCAAAAAATCAACCCATAAAATCAAGCCTAACCAATATGATTTTAGCTCTGGTTATTGTCTGTGCCTTATCAGCACTTATATTGGGCTATGTTCAACAAATAACGGCTGCTCCGATTAAGGCGGTTAAAGACAATATGGAGCTCAAAGCCATCTCCGAGATTATCCCCGAAGAGTTTGACAACAATCCTTTTGCCGAAAGAACATACATCACCACCTCTCATAAGAAGAAGCTGATGATGTATCCTGTTCGCCGCAACGGCAAAATTATCGCCTTAGCCATAAAGTCTTATACCAACAAAGGCTTTGGCGGCAAAATGGAGATTATGGTCGGCTTTACCCTAGATGGCAACATCAGCGGCTATAAGCTGATTGAACATAAAGAAACCCCAGGCCTTGGAACAAAAGTTGCCGAAAAATCTTTTGCCGACCAATTTAAGGGCTTAAACCCGAGCAAAATAAATTTCAAAGTAAACAAAGACGGTGGAGATATTGATGCCGTAACGGCAGCCACCATAAGCTCACGCGCAGTCATAGATGCTATCCAGCGCGCCTATGATGCATATAGCAATTTTTCAGCAGGATTATAAGATATGAGCTCACAAACTATTCAAAATCTGACCCGAGGCATTATTCGCGAAAACCCAACCTTTGTTATGCTTTTGGGTATGTGTCCGACTTTAGGCGTAACCACTTCAGCCGCCAATGGTTTGGGCATGGGCTTAGCAACCTTATTTGTGCTAATCTTGTCCAATTCGGCCATATCTTTGGTCAAAAACTTTATTCCCTCAATGGTGCGCATCCCTTGCTACATTGTCATAATTGCCTCATTTGTAACGGTTGTGGAGCTTTTGATGGCGGCATATCTGCCCGAACTCCATGCCCAATTAGGCATTTTCATTCCGCTGATTGTGGTCAACTGCATCATCTTGGGTAGAGCAGAGGCTTTTGCAGCCGAAAACAATATGTTTCAGTCCGTGCTTGATGCAATCGGCATGGGCTTAGGCTTCACAATCGGCTTAACATCTCTTGGCATCGTCCGTGAGATTTTGGGCTCTTATTCTGTCTTTGGCTGGAGCTTTGCAGGCGAGGGGGCATACCCGATGCTTTTGTTCATTATGCCGCCGGGAGCATTTATTGCTTTGGCCGGTTTAATCATTCTTGTCAACAAACTGCGTGGAGTAAAATAAATGAGCTACCTTATGATTTTTATTGCCGCCATTTTCGTAAACAACATTGTTTTGTCGCAGTTTTTGGGCATTTGTCCGTTTTTGGGTGTTTCCAAGAAAATTTCTACGGCTTTGGGTATGGGCTTTGCCGTAATGTTCGTTATGACACTTTCGGCAATCGTAACTTTCCTGATTTATTATAAATTGCTGGTTCCTTATGACCTAACCTTTATGATAACGGTAATCTTCATTTTGGTTATAGCCTCGCTTGTTCAGATGGTTGAGATAATCTTAAAGAAGGTATCACCGGCGCTTTATCAGGCTCTGGGTATCTTCTTGCCCTTAATCACCACCAACTGCGCGGTTTTAGGTGTTGCCATATTAGCCATTCAAAAGCAGTTTGGCTTGCTTTCTTCCGTATGCTATGGTCTGGCCAATGCCATGGGCTTCACCTTGGCGATTGTCCTATTTGCCGGCTTAAGGGAGAGAATGTCCCGAACCAAACTTCCGGCTGTTATCAAAGGCACGCCGATAGCTCTTATCACAGCTGGTCTACTATCAATGGCTTTTATGGGTTTTGCCGGAATAGGGCACTAGTTTATTGCCAAAAAGAAAGGGTTTTGCTCAAAAATGAAGCAAAACCCTTTCTTTTTCATCATCTATTCCAGGTGTTTATAAAACAACGCCTAATTGGAACATAATTTTCCCTCAAAGGATAGACCTGATTATCATTATCCAAAATCATAGCCTCACCCTTGAAAGAATCAATTCGGCGCAAAATATTTTTATTATGAGAAAAAAGCTGATGCAAAGAGGATTTTTCCACTACAGCATCTTCAAAAACATATTGCCGTCCTTCGCCTTCAACATCAAAAGTCGCATCTGAATAGTAGACACAAGAAAAAGCTTCAAAACCAATGATATCATCATACTTCATCTTAGTTGTAATCTCGGATAAGACACAAAAATCAGACTTTTCTTGACCGATAACCCGAAAAACAGGTTCAGACAACAACCAAGCTTTACCGTTTAAGCGCACATTTTCTCCGGCCAGTTTGCGACAAAAACCATCACTTAAAACAATATCATTTTCACCCACCGGCATAAATTGTGTTCCGGCAGCCCGAGAACAATATACAAATGACTTAAAGCCTTTTTCCTCAACAGATTCAATCCATCTTATTCCTGAGGAATTAAGCATTTGTTTTCCCTCATCAATAGAAAACTCTTTGCCAAAGATATAAGTTACAGGCTCTTCACGTTGTTTAATGAGAGTTTTATAACGACCATAGCACTTATCGCGACTAAGAACAATATACATACCGCCGCTTTGATACATCTTAATCACAGCTTCTCTAAAAGTCCGTTGTCTGACAGCTGTATTCAAACCATCAGCTTCCCCGATAGAATATAAGGGAACTTCAATAATACTTTTCATAAATTATATATTTTTTAGTGAATAATAGATTTTAACTATCTTCACTACAAACATATTTTGACGAAAAAATCAACATTTTTTGAGCAAATCGGTAATTTTTTGGACAATTTCTTCAAACATTTCATAGGTCAAAACGCCTGTATTAATGTTGTAGCGAGATGTATGATAGGAATTAAGCATTAGGAGATTATGCTGAGGAAGCTTATGCACCGCCCCATGCGCAAACTTGAAAGCGGCCTTTTTATATCCTAACACCCCCAAAACGGCACTATGCGCCACACTTCCCAAAGTAAGGATAATTTTAAGATTTTTCATATCCCAGATTTCCTCAATTAAGAACTTACCGCAAGTTTTGACCTCATCGCCGATAACTTTGTTTTGCGGCGGCACACAACGAACGGAATTTGTAACTCTGATATTTAAAAGCTCAAAACCATCATCTTTACGTTTGGCATAATTTCCTTGCGCAAAGCCATATTTTTTGAGTATCGGATATAAAACATCACCGGCATAATCATTGGTAAAGGGGCGAGCGGTCTGGTTAGCACCATTAAGTCCCGGAGCTAAACCGACAATTAAGACTTCTGCTTCAATTGGTCCAAAAGACGGAACGGGACCATTATAATAAGTAGGAAACTTAAGTTTATTATTTTCCCGAAAAGCCACCAACCGTGGACACAAAGCACAATCCTTTAAAGGACATACAAAAGCCATAAACTCTCTCCTCAAATTTTTTTTATAATTTAACAGAATTTTTTTATCTTGCACTCTTTAAATCTCATTTTTCACGCATATATACACCGCTGTAATGTATTATAGCCTTTTTATAATATGTAAAAGATCTGCAATTTGCAGAAGATTTTAAACAAAATTTATAAATGGAGTTTTTTATTATGAAGAAAACATTACTTTTAGCCGGCGTAGCTTGTCTTTTTTCGTTTGGCGCCAATGCTGCTGATTACAGCATGAAAGAACTCAAACCTTATGTAGGTTTGGATTATGTCTATACCAACGCCAATGTCAAAAAAGACACACATTTAAAGAAAGATTATGATTCATTGGCACTTAATGCTGGTGTAAAAATGAATGACTACATCGGACTTGAAGCCTTCTTCCAGCAGTCTGGAGAAAGAAAATCCATGAAAGGCACGATCAACGAACTCAAATCAGAATTTTATGCTTATGGTTTGGATATGTATGGTTACATGCCGATAGGCTGTGACGGATTAAACTTGTTGGGTTCACTTGGTTTAGCAAATTACAACGTAAAAGTAAAACATCGTATTGTTGGCAGCGAAGACAAACAACATGTAGGCTACAGAGCAGGTATCGGTGCTCAATATGACTTCACCGAGAACTTGGCTGGCCGTTTGATGTACAGATATTCTTACCTTGGTATGAAAGAATTGAAGAACCTCAACGAAATCACCGCAGGTGTCAGATATACTTTCTAATCAAAACACAGACAAAAAGAGCTTTGGAACAAATCCAAAGCTCTTTTTTTGTTGTCTGCAAACAGATAATATGATATTTTCCCAAACAAAGGACAAAAGATGAAAAAACTGCAAAGCTTAATAGACTTTTTAGGAGAGATAAGAGAAGGCGAAATCTCTGTTGCAGACAAAGGGTTTGACGCTGCTTTTCTGACTTGGTTGACTGTGCCAAAGAACTTAAACAAAAACCTTGCCACCCAAATAGCTCTTTTATCTCCGTTAAATGAACAAATACACCACTTAGCAAAGATAAGTGAAAAAGGACATATCTTAGAACTTTATGAACAACTAAAAGAAAACCAAAATAATGAAGCTGATTTTGTGCGCTTTATTAGTGGACAAGAGAGTAGGGAGTTTTATCCCGAAGCCGCCGTTTATATTGACAAGCATCGTCAAGCAATTTTTAAGCTTTTTAAGGACATACATAATCTGAAGCGCAGTGGCTGGGTAAATCACAACGTCAGCAATCCGGAATCTGTTGCCGAACATACATATGCTGTAGCTCTAATGACTTTACTTTACACTCCTCAGATAATGAACAAAGACAAAGCCGTCAATATGGCGCTTTTGCACGACATTCAGGAAACAATAATCGGTGATTATACACCGGAAGATAACATCACACCGCAAGAAAAAGCACAAAAAGAGCTCCAAGCCATCAAAAAAATCGCAAAATCACTAGAAAAACCCGAAATTTTTGCTCTTTTTGAAGAATTTGAGGCCAAAACAAGCAAAGAAAGCCGTTGGGTTAAAGATTTGGACCATTTGGATGCTGTTTTGCTTGCAAGTTACTACGACCAACAGAAACGTGCATCTCAAACCCTTTTAGCAGAATTTAGCGCTTACGCCCAAAAAAGTTATATTGGCGGATATGAGTTTGATTTTGTTGAAAATATTTATAAAAGAGCCAACAACGCTTGTGCAAATCCTGAATAAACATTGCCGTAAACAAGCTTTTCTGCTATGAGCAAATTAGACTAACCTTTCGGAGAAAAACTATGAAAAAAAATACCGCGCTTTACATTTTGGCCATCATCATCTGCTTGGCTTTAGCCGCTTTTATCTTTCACATTCCGGCACTCAAGCATTTGTTTCATAATCTATATGCTATGTTGCAAAGCCCATATATTCTGGTTTCGGGAGCAGTTTGCGCCTTTTTGTTCATCAATACCAAAAACTACTGGCTCATTATTGCCGGTTGCGGCATTTTAGCATCATTAATCATCCAATTTGCCATAATTGGACATGGGGCAGGGCTGTATACTTTGGCTGTACGGGCATTAGCCTTCATTACAGTTGTATATCTGCTTAACTTGGTCAAAGTTATTTTCACCAAATAAAACTTAAAAGCCTCACAACTCAGACTTAAGTTTTATATTTTATACAACTAAAGTATATATTTTTCTTTACAAACAACCTTTAAGGGTTTATTGTTGATTATAAGACAAAAAGTTGTGATAATGCGTCATAACTTTTCTTAATGAAACAAATTCAAAATAGAATAGGACAATCTCATACAAAACACGCCTTTATCTATTTGAAAACTCTATTTAATATAAAGGATGTTCTAAATGAAAAATATCATATCTACTATAACCTTGAGCGCTATGCTGATAGGTTGCACAACATTAACCCATCAAGAACGCAATACTCTCCGCGGCCTTCAAGCCGAAGGAATTACGGTAGACAAGCCGCTTGGCAACTGGGAACGTCCGGCGAGTCCTGCAGGAGCGGGAGCTCTCAACCTATTACCAGGCTTTGGCAATTTTTATCTGGCATCAGGTAATGGCGGAGATAGCAGCCAATATCTCTATGGTTTTCTTAATCTTCTAACCTGGCCTATATCAGTTCTTTGGGGAATTCCAGAAGCGGCCATAGACGCCAATCGTATCAATGAGAGGGAGCTCATTTACTACTACACCTTTGATAAAGCAGGAAAAGAAGCAATACAAGCCAAGGGCTTTGAACTAACGGCATCAGGTCATCTGGAAAAAATTAAAGAAGCTCAAAAATAGATATCCCCGGGTAAACTCGGGGCTTTCTGTAAGACTTTAATAAATATAAGCCTCTCAGAGCGAGCTGAACGTATAAATACCCATAAATTATTCCTCAGCTCGTTCTGAGAGGTCTTTTATTACAATAATATATTGATTTTTCATATTATATATGAGAATAGGGCTCATAAAACCCAAAATAAGATAAATAAATAATTCAGAAACAACCAAGCAAGCATTAATGACACCAGAAGGATAACGCACATATTTGTCGCAAACAAATTTTACAAGCTCACACCAAGCACATCCATTACGTTTTTTTTGCGCGTTTTAATTAACCTTTGACAAAACGGCTAGTACCTTGAAAAACAAAAATTTTTGATGAGGGAACACCCTTAACAACAAATATATTTGTCGCATAATATATATTATGTATAAAAAGATGGATTTTAGGAGAGGTGTGCAATACCACAAAACAAAGCTCTCAGAACGAGCTCAACAAAATTCAACGCATATTTATATTTTTATACGTCAGCTTAGCAAATCAATTCAAAAATCTTATGATAACTTTGCCAGATGCTTAACAATCAAATCTTTCATTACATTCAAGTCGCCATCAGCTTGCAGATAAAAATAAATTCCACCGACTATAACAATCAGCAAAACAATCATTGGCCAACTTAAGGATAAACCATTTTTCTCATCACCAATTTCCGGCAATGATTCTTTATAATAAATTCCTTTTCTTCCTGCGTGAATATAATTTCCTTTCGGCCCCATTCCGACACGCAACCCTTTAACACCGAAAGACAATCCGACACCGGATTTTGAAAAATTAATTCTTAGCGGACCAAAATTAAAACCTTTTCTTAAATAGAACCCCATCTTACCATCCCCACTCTTTTAGACCGAAGCCTCAATCAGCGCTTTCGTATATTCTTCATGTGGATGCTCAAAAATCTGTTCTTTTGAGCCCATTTCCACAAATTTGCCATCTTTCATAACAGCAATTCTGTCAGACATAGCCCTAACAGCCTTCATATCATGCGATATAAAAATATAGCTCAAGCCTTTATCTTTCTGAATTTTTTGCAATAAATCAATAATTTGTGCCTGAATTGTAACATCTAAGGCCGAAGTTGGCTCATCTAACACCAAAATTTTTGGCTCCAAAATCAAAGCTCGCGCTATTGCAATTCTTTGCCTTTGTCCTCCGGAAAACTCATGCGGATATTTATCAAGTACATCTTCACCAAGACCAACTTCCGCCAATGCTTTTGCAGCTAAATTTCTTTTTTCTTTTGCAGATAACTCTGGCCGATGCACTTCCAAACCTTCAGCCACAATCTGCGACACATTCATCCTCGGATTAAGTGAATTATATGGATCTTGGAAAACAATCTGCACACTTCTTCTAAAACTTTTACTTTCTTTTCTAATTTGTTGTTTTTCTTTATTTTTTACAATAAAATTACCTTTGGCTTTAATCAAATCTACAATCGCCATACCAAGCGTTGTTTTACCCGAACCGGACTCTCCGACAATGCCTAAAGTCTCACCTTCTCGCAAATCAAAACTGATATCATCTACAGCCTTAACCTCGCTAATCACCCTTCCCCAAAAATTCTTCTTTAGCGGAAAATAAACTTTCGCGTCTTGAACAGAGAGCACAATATTACTTTTAATATTATCATTGTATTTCAATGAAGAATGAGCATTAATTAAAGTTTTAGTGTAAGAATCTTTTGGGCTTTCAAAAATACTTTCCGTATTACCCTGCTCCATGATTTTACCATCTTTCATAACGACAATACGATCCGCAATTTTACGCACCAAACGCAAATCATGGCTGATAAAGATAATACTCATTCCAAGCTTTTTACGCAAATCCATCAATAAATCAATAATTTGCGCCTGAATTGTAACATCTAAAGCTGTTGTTGGCTCATCTGCAATCAAGATTTTTGGCTTATTTGCAATCGCCATGGCAATCATCACACGTTGCCTTTGCCCACCCGAGAGCTCAAACGGATAGGCTTTCATCCGCTCTTTAGCATTCTTAATGCCCGTTAGTTTCAGTAAATTTAAAACTTCTTTTTTTATTTGTTTTTCAGACAGTTGACTATGTAACCTTAAAGTTTCGCCAATTTGTTTTTCTATTCTGTGCAACGGGTTTAATGAGGACATTGGTTCCTGAAAAATAAAAGCAATATCAGCTCCGCGCACAGCTTGCAAATCCTTTTCATCAGCTCGGATAAGTTCTTTTCCGCCAAACTTAATAGAGCTTTGGGCTGAATGATAAGATTTCGGATAAGGCAGCAACCCCAAAACTGACAAGGCCGTAACCGATTTTCCTGAACCGGATTCTCCCACAATCCCCAAAACCTCGCCTTCATTGAGCTTAAAGGAAATATCATCAACCGCAAGCTTGTCCGGCCTACCGTTTTCTCCCTTAAATCCGACACTTAAATGTTGCACATCTAACAAAGACATCAGCTATTCTTCCTTGCATCAAAAGCATCACGCACACCCTCGCCTATAAAAATAAGCAAAGTCAACAAGCTAGAGAGCACAACAAAGATGGTGATTCCAATCCAAGGCGCTTGCAGATTATCTTTACCTTGCCGCACCAAATCTCCCAAACTCGGATAATCCTGCGATAAGCCCAAACCCAAAAAATCAAGCGCGGTCAAAGCCACAATAGCTTCCGACAAAACAAAAGGCACAAAAGTAACCGTTGCCACCACGGCGTTTGGCAAAATATGCCGAAAAATAATCCGTCCGTTGCCAACACCCAAGGCTTTTGCCGCTTTAACATATTCCAAGTTTCTGGCACGCAAAAACTCTGCGCGCACCATTCCGGTCAAACTCGTCCAAGAAAACAACATCAAAATAATGAGCAAACTCCAAAATGTCGGTACAAAGATACTGGCAACGATAATCAGAATAAACAATTGCGGCAAAGATTCCCAAATTTCCATAAATCTTTGCATAAAGATATCAATTTTTCCGCCCCAATACCCCTGAATAGCGCCGGCCGCAATACCGATAACCGAAGAAACCGCCGTCAACAAAAAAGCAAATACTACTGAAAGCCTGATACCATATAAGATTCTGGCCAAGATATCGCGTCCTTCATCATCAGTTCCGAGCCAATGTCTGCTACTCGGTGCCGCCGGTGTCGGAGAAAGTAAATCGTAATCTACTGTATTAAAAGAGAACGGAATAAGCGGCATAAGCATCCACCCTTCTCGCTCAACATTTTGCTTAATATACGCATCACGATAATCTGCCGGTGTCGGAAAATCTCCGCCAAATTCTTGTTCTGTATACTCAAACAAAATCGGAAAATAAAATTTTCCCTTATATTTCATAATCAGAGGTTTATCATTAGCAATAACTTCTGAGAACAAAGACAAAGCAAACACAGCACCAAATATCACTAAAGAAACAAAAGCGCGCTTATTTTTGGCAAAAGCACATAATCGCCGTTGTGTTAGCGGAGAAAAACCTTGCCAAATATGCTCTTTAAGCCTTTCTAACAAAAGTTTATTCCTTTTGCTCATCTGTTGCAGGAGTTTGAGCCAAATCTTGTTTCATCTTTTCTTTCAAAGATTCCACCTTTTGTTCCATCTGTTCCGCCACTTCACTTGCCATCAACGGCGCTTTGCTCACAATTTTTTCCGGCTCTTTTTTCTCTACCACCTGTTGGCCTTGAGGATCTTGCTCTTCTTTTACATTTTCAGATATATCCGGTTGAGGTTCTTGCGCCTCAACCTCAACAACTTCGGTTGAAACCTCAGCCTCATCTTCTGCTGTAGTTTGTTCTTGCTCAACCTCTTCTGCCACAATCTCTTTATTTTCAACATCTTCCGTTTTTTGTTCTATCTCTGGGGATTGTTCTTCGGGTTTCTCGGGCTCTTCTAACATCTCCTCTTTTGGCTTAGCCGCCACTTCTGCTTCAAACATTTGAGCTTGTTTTTCAACCTTCTTTTCTAAGGGCAACAATTCATCCGGCACTCCGTCATTAAACATTTCGGCAGTTTCGGCTTCTTTTTCCTGTTTTAGCGCTTGCTCAGAAGCTTTTTGAACCGGTAGCGGTATGATTTCCTTAACATTTTTTTTATTTGCTGCCGCCCAAAGTTTATACCAATCATCAAAATATTTTATGGCAGTTTGCGTCATCTGACTTGTAATTTGATAACGACCCAACATTCCTTTTAACTCTTTTTTAGCACCGGAATGAACATTTAAATCCTTCATTTCCACACATTTACCACGGCGGAACAAATACTGATTCAAAATATCCGGAGCTTCACAAATCTCTTCCCCCACGACAAAATTTTTCTTCAACGGATCTCTGATAGCCATTGTAACCAGTTTTTTATTCTTAAAATCGGGAACAAATTGCCGTTCTTTCACATTTTGCAAATCATCAGCTCCGCTTAACCCTTGAATAACAATAACCGTTTCATCCAAGACACCTGATTTTTGCAAGAAAGCAACAAATTGCTCCAATTTACCATACAAGCAGGCACTCTGATCCAAATAAGCCGACCTTTTGTTGAACAGATTTTTATTAATAACCCAAGGCAAACTCTCCATATGCAACCATTGTGAAGTTGGCTTAATCTTACAATACTCATTGTAAACAAACATATTTGCGGGCAAATCCCACAAAACAAAATAAGCCTGATTACCTCTGTCTTTTACAATATCTTTGCTAAGTTTTTCCAACATTTGTGGCGTATCAACCACATACAAATTATCAGACTTAACTCCAACCATCAGCATATTATCAGATTTAGCAAAGGCCTTAAAAGTATCATAAAATATCTTCATATTCTTAAAAAGCCCCATGCTATCCAACCATTGAACAACCAACAACTGTGTTTTTTCAATCACAGATAAACGCATATTAGCAAAACTTATGGGAGAATTGACCTTTTCAACACATCTGTCTACGTTACGCATACCATTTTTGCTACATAAATCAATACCCCTTGTTTTATAAGCCGAAATCTTATACTTAGCGCGTTTAAACACTCCATAGAGCTGATTCTCATTCAGATAAATATATTCATCATTAAGATTCTTAAAGCTCCAATAACCATCCATTGGCACGGCTGAAGCAACAAAAGTTTCTTCCTTATCATTGGAGAGATTATTCAAATTACGCACCGCGTTCATAAAAGCATCATCATTTTGAACAAAAGCATTAGGATAAAGTTTGAAGCCGTTTTTAGCAAAGAAGCCGAGCATAATATTTTGAACTTTTTCCACCTTATTCACATCGGAATTAGCTTCTTTCATATCTTCTAAATAGCTCAGCGATGCAGCATTAGGAAGCATAATATAAACAAACTTTTTTCCACGTTCATCTTTGGAGAATGCGTTATCATAAACTGTTTTATATATTTGGTGATTATTGCGATTAAAATACTCATCAGCCAAAATTCCCAAGAAGACAACAGCCAAAGCTCCCATAAAATAAGCAATATTCTTTTTTTCCGCCATCACCAGAAAAACATATGTAATGATTGCCGCTGCCACAGATGTCACAATATGGGAATTTCCCATAAAATTAAGAGCCAAATCATTTCCTAAATAAGGTGCAAGCAAATATACCAAAAAAGAAGACTGATCAAATAAAGCAAATTGCTTTAACAACACAAAAACAAAAAAACCAACAATAGTGGATGTAACCACATTTTGTAAGAAGGAAGAAAATGATATTAAGAACATCACCCCTAGCACCAGAACAAACACAGCTCCCATGACAAACAATGTTTCAGGCACCATCGTAAAACCGGAAGAAAAAATGGAAAAATTACCGGCACTAATAAAAAGTAAAAAATCAATATTGATTAACAAAGCAATAATTATACCTTTAACCAACCAATCAAACAAATAGACACTAAAATCGCGTTTAGTGCTCACACGCTGAAACTTTTGTTTTTTACTACTACGAACAGATACAGGAGCTGGTTCATCAACAATAATGTCTTCCATTTTTGCAACCCTCAATATTCATATTTTTGATTTACACCCAATCTAAGCACATTTTTTTAGACATTTAAAGCACAAAAACCCCAGACCTGCATAAGTCTGGGGCTTTTTTTGAACTCTAAAAAGATTATCTTGAGTAGTATTCGATAACCAGGTTCGGTTCCATAACGGCGCCATAAGGAACGTCATCAAACTTCGGAACGAAAGTATATTTAGCAGTCAGCTTTTTGCTGTCAACTTCAACATATCCCGGAACATCACGAACCGTAGACTCAACGGCAGCAATAACAATCGGGAGCTGTTTAGATTTTTCGCGAACTTCAATAACATCGCCGGCTTTAACCATATAAGAAGGAATATTAACCTTCTTGCCGTTAACCAAGATATGACCATGGTTAACAAACTGACGAGCAGCAAAAATGGTTGAAGCGAACTTAGCTTTATAAACCAAGTTATCCAAACGAGATTCCAAAATACCGATTAAGTTTTCGGCAGCATCACCTGTTCTTCTGATAGCTTCAACATAATATTTGTGGAATTGCTTTTCAGAAACGTTACCATAATAGGTTTTGAGCTTCTGTTTTGCGTGCAATTGCTCACCATAGTCAGTTTGTTTTTTTCTTCTCTGACCATGTTGACCCGGAGCATATTCTCTCTTATTCAACGGACTTTTCGGATCGCCCCAGATATTGCTCAAATAACGGCGAGCCGGTTTTTTCTTTGCAGAAACAATACTTTTCATTAAAATTTTCCTTTTATTTATTAGCTAACATTATTGTCCCGGTAGTTTTGGTTCTTAAATGCCAAACGGGGAATTTCACCCTCATTCCCGGAAGTATGCGCAATCTAACGCAGTTTTTACATAATTTCAAGCAAAATCTTATAAATAAATATAGATTTTTTTCAATTAAGTAATAAAATAAGCAAAAATTCAGCAGGAACCATAAAATGTCTTATGATTTAATGTTTCAACAAGCTTTGGCTTTGCACGAACAAGGACGCTTTGATGAGGCGGAAAACCTTTACCGCCAAATATTGCAAACCGCCCCCAATAATCCTGATGTACTCAATCTTTTGGGGCTCGTTGCTCAAGCAAAAGGCGTGCATAATGAGGCTGTTGAACTCTTTTACCAAGCCATACGCCAAGCCCCTGCCCATGCCCCGTTTTATTTCAACTTAGCTCTGTCGTTAGATATGTGGGGCAAACCTTATGAGGCAATAGATACATATCAAAAAGCCCTCAGCCTAAAACCGGACATCAAAGAAGCTTGGAACAATATCGGAAATATCTATAAAAGCCTAAAAGATAATCCAAACGCAACCTCCGCTTACCAAAAAGCCATTGCCTTGGACAAAGACTATGCTGAACCGCAAGCCAACTTAGCATACCTAAATCATGACATTCAGGCACTCACGGAGCTATGCCGAAAATATCCCGAAAACGCACAGAGTTTTTATTTCTTAGCCAACGAGTTTTATAACAAAAAAGACTATAAGCAAGCCAAAGAAAACATCATCAAAGCGGAACAAAATGCGCAAATGGACGCAGATGTCAAAAACCTATACGGACTAATTTTGTTAGCAAAAAAACACCCCAAAGAAGCAAAAGTATATTTTCAAAAAGCTTTGCTGCTCAATCCGCAAAATATTTCCGCACTTATTAATCTTGCCAACCAAGAAACCGCGGATTTAGAGTTTAAAGAAGCCGAAAAGCACTACAAACGCGCTCTGGAGTTTTCTCCTCAAGACTTGGATGCGCACATAAATTATGCTGATTTTTTATATCATCAGCATCGCCTGCCCGAAGCCTTGGAAGAATATCGCTCTGCCGTCATCATCAACCCTGCTCAGCCAGAGATTAGCAATAATCTGGGTATAATCTTAAAGGATTTAGGCGAATATGAAGAGGCATTGGGATTATTTTTCAATGCTTTCAACCTTGCTCCACAAATAGAAGAAATTTCAGTCAATATTGCTGAAACTCTAACCCTCTTATATGCAAAAGATATTGAAACAGCAAAAAAAATTGCTCAAAATTGGTATAAACTGGCTCCGGATAACACTTTTGCCATTCACACCAAAGCAGCCCTAACAGGAGAAAAAGACATTGAGAATACTCAAATTTATGCTGAAAAGCTTTTTGACAATTTCGCTGATAATTACGAGCTGGTTCTCCAAAAGCTTGATTACGGCGTTGTCCGAAGCCTTAGAGACTTTACGGGGAATGTTCAAGGTCGTCTTGTGGATTTGGGATGCGGCACGGGGCTTGCTGGCATGGTTTATAAAACCCCTTCTACCGAGCTTATCGGCGTTGATATCTCCGAAAAAATGCTCCAAAGAGCCAAAGAAAAAGGAATCTACCAAGAACTGATAAAATCCGATATTTTGTCTTATCTGCAAAACAAACCGCAGGCAGATTTGTTTATTGCCGCTGATGTTTTTAATTATATCGGCGAGCTTTTGCCAATTTTTAAGGCTGTTTTTCCGCAAAAGCTGGCCTTTTCCACCGAAAATCTGCAATCAGAGAAAGATTATGCTCTACAACCCAACGGCCGCTTTGCCCACACCCCCCAATACATTAAAGAATGTTTAGAAAAAGCAGGATATAAAGACATCAAAAGCCAGGAGACCACACTCCGCACCGAAAACGGACAAACCGTACAAGGCACCCTCTGGAAGACATGGTAATAAATATTTCTTAAATTTAACCTTCATTTAATTAACTTGTCTTATATTAACTGCATCAGATAAAATTGGAGAAAAGACCATGGACAAACTCAAACAATATTTTCCTTTAATAAAAAGAACATTTATCTTTCTGTTAGGCAGTTGGATTTTTGCATATGGTACAGCTTCTGTTGTAACCATTTTTTGGCTGGAATCATTACAAAACATAAGTATTGAAAGCATCCGCAGCTATTTTCAGGATCCATTCCCAAACATTTTTGTTTCGGCGCTTAAGATGTATGTCATTGTCTACATTTTGTTTTACACCCTACCCGACAAAATCCAAAATGCCAAAATCTGGCTTCGTGGCATCTATTTTCTGCTGTTTTATATCTTCTGCTGCTTAACATATTTTTGGATTTAAGCAAACAAGAATCAACAAAGCCCCACAATGTCGCAAGATATTACGGGGTATTTTTTTTGGCGTTTTTGTCTATTTTTTGTATTTACAACCTCAAATAAATATGATATTATCCCTTTCAAACAACGATATTATTAACCACATAAAAACTTAAGAATATGAATTTAAATGAAAAAAGAGAAAAAATCTCTGAAATCAAACAAGATTTTGAAAGAAACATGTCACAAAACAGCAGAGTAGAAAACATCGGCACAATGTTTTTTCTCTACTACACAGGCCCTTGCGTTTTAAGAGACGCTGTTTACTGCAGCTCAAAACGCCACGGCATTGATTTTGAAGCATTGAGTATGACCAGCTCGTACTTTATCGGCTCCAAAGCCCATACCGAAGCTCTGCAAGAGGCATTGGGAGGAAAATGTTACCCAACTGAGTACTGCTATCTTGCAAACGGAGCTCGGGAGCTCTACGCTTGGGAAGGCCCAAAACGCCAGCAACAATGTGAAGAAATTCATCGGCAAGGTTATACCTCCGAGCCACTGGATTTAGAAGAAATTAAGATGATTTTGTTCTAAAGATCATCTTACCACACAAAAAAGACCGCTTTTTTATTAAAAAGCGGTCTTTTTTTATCCTTTTTAGTCCTAATTGGCCATATTTTTCAGATTATTAATAATCGTTTGCGCCGTAGATTGCGATTCCTCGCTAATCCCCGCTGCCTGCAAAGCCAATTTTTTAAGACAAGTATTAACAATCTCATCAGCCGTAGCTCTTACGGTGTTTGTAAACAACGTTCCGGCCTGAAACTTGCTGTTTGCCTCACTCACCATACAAGCACGCATCTTTGTTTTGGCGGAAGCATTGCTGTCAACTGTCGTAAATTTTGACAAATCGGAACATCCGGCCAAAACAGCCAACATTCCCAATAATACAATTTTTTTCATCCTTGCCTCACGATTTTTGTTTCATTCGCTTAAATGTATAACTCTGCAAATTAAAAAAGAATAAATATCAAAAAAACTTTTTACCCAATACAAAAGCCACCTTTTTTCAAAGGTGGCTTTTAGTGGCGGAGAGTACAGGACTCGAACCTGTGCATCCCTTTAACAGGATGACGGATTAGCAATCCGCTGCATTACCACTCTGCCAACTCTCCAATTTTGGTAACGGAGTTATATTTATATTATGTTTACCTCAACGTCAATAGCAAAAATAATAATTCTCAACATTTTTTAATCAGCAGCCAAAATCAAAACCACAACGGAACAAAGCAGCAAAGCGGCCGCCTTAACATTCATCCGATTATAGACCATATCCGGCACCATTTTTGCCCTTATCCAATTATAGCCAGCAATCCACAAAATATAGATATAAAGCAAAGCCGCCACATAAGATGGATTAAAAGCATAATACATCGCAAAATTTTTGCTGACATTACAACCTATTAAAAGCAAAAACACAGGCAAACATTTAAGATTTTGCTTTGCAACCACTTGTTTAAGCGTTCCATTTTGGCGCAAATAAACAATCAAATTAATAACCCCTGCCACCAAAGCAATCAGCAAAACATAGAAATAACTTGCCGAAACAACATCTCCCTGCCCGTAGCTCATAGCTTTTTTGTTGACGATATCACATATTGCCCCGACCACAAGAGCCGAAATCACAAATTTCAGCGCCTGCATACTAACCTTGCTCTTATTAAACAACCTGACGGAAACAACAATTCCCGCCAAGGCCAAAACAATAAACAAGGCCTCCATCGGCTGTTGCAAATAAACAAAAATTGTAGACGGCGCAATAATGAGCCATAAAACAAAAGTTATTCCGATAGAAAAAGGTTGCAAGGAAGTCGCGACTTCTGCGCCAAAGCGCCGCAATGTTGCAAAGAAGCGCCCGTCAGCATAAGCCACCAAAGCCCCCTGCACCACGCACAAAGCATAAAACTCCCAGTTTTTAATCGGTTCAAAGAAAAAAGCAAACGGCAGAAGCATAAAGAAAACAGCCCACCCGCGATAAACCATAAACAAAGCCACGCTCATCGCCATTTTCTGGTTAAGAAGAAAATAAGCCGCATTAAAAAAGCTGGTTAAGAGTGTAAACAGAACCCACATCTTATTCCATAACCATACTGATATATGTCATAAAGATAAAACCGGCAAACACCGCGAATGCAGATTTTTCGGTTTGTTTAATACCATAGGTTTCGGGCAAAATCTCGTTAATAACCACAAACAAGAGTGTTCCGCCGGCCATTGCCATTCCCAAAGGCACAATTTTATCACTCAAACCCATTGTCAACAATCCGAGCAGAGCTCCCAAAGGCTGAACCATACCGATAAGCAACGCTGTTGTCGCCGCTTTGAGTTTAGAACATTTTGCCGCCACCAAAGAAATGGCTATTGTCAAACCTTCAGGAATATTATGCACGGCAATACCGATAACCAAACTATCCGGATTCATAAAGTCTTCGGCGCTGTAAGCGACACCAACAGCCAAACCTTCGGGAAGTTTGTGAAGTGTGATGGCAATAATAAAGAGCCAAGCCTTTTTGAGTGTAAAATGCAAACCATGCAAACCCATATTATTATGTTCATGCGGCAAAAGGTCATTCAACAGCCAAACCAAAGCCACACCGACAAAAACCGCGCCGCAGAACCAAAATCCGGCAATATGAATATCTGGATGAAAAGTCGTAATCTTATGCATGGAAGGCACCAAGAGCCCAAAGAATGAAGCTGCCAACATAACCCCTGCTGCAATATTAAGCATACAGTTAATATTGTCTTGGGTGTATTTTTTCTTCAAAAATATCATAAAGCCGCCCACGCCCGTAACCAAACCGGCGACTAAAGATGCCAACAATCCTTGCATCAAAACACTGCTCATTTTTACCTACCACTTATATTTTCTTATTTTTTCCATAATGCGTTGATAATAAACTATGGTGTACTCATTTGTTACATAGTCTTTGACCTCATCAAACGCAAGCCAACCGACAGCGGAGTTTTCATCTTCCTTGATACGGATAGGCTCATTTTCGTCTGCTTCCAACAAATAAACCGCATTCGGATGCAAATGCCTTGGCACAAAAGCACCGCGTTTGTAGTGATTATGCACCACCATCATATTCAAATCAATCGGCGTATCAAAAACAGGTTTAACATTTGTGAGCCCTGTTTCCTCTTGTGTTTCTTTGAGAGCCACATGGAGCAAATCTTTATCTCCATCCGCGTGTCCGCCGACCCAAGCCCAAGTTTTATACATATTATGATAAATCATCAACACTTTGCTGCGGTCTTTGTTCACAATCCACGCCGAAGAAGAAAAATGCCCGACCAAATTATCTCTATCGTAAGATTTATCGCCGAAAGCCTGCACAAATTGCACAATCTCTTTGCGCTCAGCTTCTTCCTCTTCATTAAAGGCTTGATAATTTTTCAAAAACTCTAAAAAATCCATATTCATTCCAAAGAAAAATCTGGGGCGGTGGTTTGCCGCCCCAAGAAGATTACTTCAGCTTTTCAGCAATCATTTTGTTAACGATTCCGGGGTTTGCCTTACCTTTTGAGGCTTTCATAACCTGACCGACAAACCATCCGGCCAATGCTGTTTTACCAGCCTTATATGCGGCAACATTATCCGGATTATCCGCAATCACTTGGTCAACAATAGCCTCAATTGCGCCGGTATCCGTAACTTGCTTGAGCCCTTTCTCTTCAACGATTTTTTCGGGTTCTTCACCTGTTTCGGCCATAATCTGGAAAACTTCCTTACCGATATTTCCCGAAATGACATTGCTGTTAATCAGGTTAACCAGTTTTCCGATATTCTCAGGCTTAATCGGACTCTGTTCAAGCTCCAGATGGCGCGCTTTCAGCATTGCGAAGAAATCACCCATAATCCAGTTAGCTACCTTTTTGCCATCACTCCCCTGAGCTGCCTTTTCAAAGAAAGCGGCTACTTCCTTGTTTTCGCACAAGATATCGGCATCATAAGGAGTCAAGCCCATATCTTTGATAAAACGCTCTTTTTTTGCGTCAGGAAGCTCAACCATCTCTTTGCGAATATCCTCAATATATTCGTCCGTCAAGACCAAAGGCGGTAAATCCGGCTCGGGGAAATAACGATAGTCATGAGCAAACTCTTTCTTGCGCATAACTTTTGTTTGACCGGTCAATGGATCAAACTGACGGGTTTCCTGCTCAATTTTTCCGCCGTTTTCATAAACTTCCACATGGCGCTTGGCCTCGTTCTCAATGGCTGACATCACAAATTTGACCGAGTTCACGTTTTTCATCTCACAACGTGTTCTGTAGCCTTCTTCGCCGACTTTGCGTACCGAAACGTTAACATCACAACGCATAGAACCTTCATCCATATTACCATCACAAGTTTCCAAATAACGAACGATAGAACGAAGTTTTTTCAAGAACGCACCGGCTTCTTCGGGAGAACGAAAATCAGGTTTTGTAACAATTTCCATCAAGCCGACACCCGCACGGTTCAAGTCAATAAAGGTCTTCTTCGGGTCAATATCATGAATGGACTTTCCGGCATCCTGCTCAATATGCATACGCTCAATACCGATTTCCTTGGTTGTTCCGTCTTCCAGATTAATAAGCACCTTTCCTTCACCCACAATCGGATATTGGAACTGCGTAATCTGATACCCCTGCGGCAAGTCCGCATAGAAATAGTTTTTGCGAGAAAATTGCGAATATTTGTTGATTTTGGCATTCAATCCCAAACCGGTCTTAACTGCCTGATGAACACATCTTTCGTTCAAAACCGGCAACATTCCGGGCATTCCCGCATCAACGAAGGACACATGCTCGTTTGCATCAGCCCCGAAAACCGTGGAAGCACCGCTGAACATTTTAGACTTGGAAATAATCTGGCAGTGGATTTCCAAACCGCAGATAACTTCCCATTTGTTTTCTTTTGTTTCAATAATATATCCAGCCATTTTTACTTCCTCACAAACTTAATATCTTCTTCCAAGGCCGAAGCTGTTTTGAAAACCGCACCTTCGTCAAATGCTTTTCCGATGACCTGCAAGCCCAAAGGCAAGCCTTCGGCAGACAAACCGGCAGGCAAGCTCATAGCCGGCAAACCGGCCAAGTTAACCGAAACCGTAAACACATCATTCAAATACATATTAATCGGGTTTTCTAACATAGACTTATCACCAATCGGGAAAGCAGGAACAGGAGCTGTCGGTGTCAAAATCACATCACATTTCTCAAAAGCCTTCATAAAGTCATCACGGATAAGGCGGCGAACTTTCTGCGCTTTAAGATAATAAGCGTCATAATATCCGGCAGACAAAACATAAGTGCCAATCATAATACGGCGTTTTACCTCTTTGCCGAAACCTTCCGAACGGCTGTTGATATACATATTATCCAAATGCTCACCCGGCACACGCAAACCATAACGCAAACCGTCATATCTTGCCAAGTTTGAAGAAGCTTCCGCCGGAGCGATGATATAATAAGTTGCCAAAGCATACTTCGTATGCGGCAAAGATATATTAACAATCTCAGCCCCGCGCGCTTTAAGCATCTCAATACCTTTGTCCCAAACAGCGGCAATTTCGGCGTTTAAGCCATCCGGACGATATTCTGACGGAATACCGATTTTCATACCTTTAACATCTTGTCCCAAGAATTTTTCAAAATCAGGCACATCAACTTTTGCAGAGGTTGAATCTTTATTATCATAACCGGACATAGCCTTAAGCAAAATAGCACAATCGCGAACATCTTTGGCAATCGGTCCGGCCTGGTCTAAGGAAGAGGCAAAAGCCATAATACCATAGCGAGAACAACGACCATAAGTCGGCTTAATTCCCGTCACGCCGCAAAAAGCCGAAGGCTGACGAATAGAACCACCGGTATCCGTTCCCGTAGCCGCCGCACAAATATTTGCAGCAACAGCTACCGCCGAACCACCGGAAGAACCACCGGCTACCAGAGCCTTATCTTTACTCCACGGGTTAACCGCAGGACCATAATAGCTGGTCTCGTTGCTTCCGCCCATAGCAAACTCATCCATATTAAGCTTGCCCAAGAAAGAAGCTCCGGCATCTAACAACTTTTGCGTAACCGTTGATTCATACTCCGGCACAAAACCGTCTAAGATATGCGAACAAGCTGTGGTGCGAATACCCTTGGTGCAGAACAAATCCTTAACACCGAGCGGAATACCCTCCAAAGCTCCGTTTGTGCCGTTTTTATACTTTTCATCAGAGCTTTTGGCTTGTTCCAAGGCTTTTTCAGGTGTTTCCAAAACATAAGCATTAAGGTCGCGGTGGCTTTGCATTTTTTCAACATAAGCGTTTGTGAGCTCAACAGCGCTAAATTCCTTACTTTTGAACCCTTTCAAAGCTTCAGCAATTGTCAGTTTTGTTAAATCTGTCATCTTCCCTACTCCACAACCTTCGGCACAACAAAATATCCAAACTCGGACATCGGCGCATTTTTCAACACTTCTTCGGCTTTTTCACCATCATTAACCACATCTTGTCGCCATTCCAAATTCGTTTGGTTAACCGAAACCAGCGGCTCCACATTATCTGTGTCAACTTCATTAAGTTGCTCCACCCAATTGAGAATCTTATTAAATTCTTCCTCGGTTTCCGCAATTTTATCTTCGTCCACTCTCAGGCGTGACAAAAATGCCACCCTTTTCACGGTTTCAGTATCAATAGCCATATTTCTTTCCTCTTAATAAACAATTTTAAACGGCGGCAACACCGTCTCATACTTCATTCTTTTCAACATATTAATATCATTAGCCTCAAAGCCAAAATCATTCGCCACCTTATTAACAGAAATTTTCGGACCATTTCCGAGCATTTGCGCCAATTTTTCCTGAAAACTTCTGCGTCTCGGATAATAAGAAATGTTAAAGCGTGTTTTAGGCTCAATTCCGCCCAATTCTTTAGCCTTAGCCACAGCAGCATTAATTCCGCCCAACGCATCTACCAATTTGTTATCAACGGCGTTTTGCCCCAACCAAACTCTGCCACGTGCCAAACGATCCATCTCATTAGGGTTAATATCCCTGATTGTTGCGGTTTTTTCGGTAAAATCTTTATAAATATTATCCAGAGAGCGATTAAATATGGCTTTTTCCGCCGGTGTAAAGACGTGGTTAGAACTCAAAATTCCGGCATTTTTACCGAATTTTATCTCACCCCAATTAATATCAAGCTTTTTCCAAAGCTCGCTCAAAACCATTTTGCCGCCCAAAACACCAATAGAACCTGTAATGGTTAGCGGTTCAGCAATAATATAATCTCCGGCCAAAGCCACAAAATATCCGCCCGATGCGGCATAATCCCCCATAGACACAACCACAGGTATCATTTTCTGCTTTTTTAGGCGCATAATAGCATACCAAATCTCATTAGAGGCTGTATAACTTCCTCCGGGAGAATTAACTCGCAAAACCAAAGCCTTAACATTTTCATCTTGCGCAATCTCATCAAGTTGCCGAGCAATTGTATCAGCACCGACAACCGCCTCGCCTTGCAACGGGCTAGACACACTCTCGCCTTCCGTAATCATCCCGTCCAAAACCATCAAAGCCACTGTCGGACGATTTTTTTTGCCTTCTTTAATACTAAGTGCATAATCCAACACATTAACCATTTCGGCATTAGTATCATTCATCACTTGCTCTATCAAATCGGGCTTGTAGGCAATTTTATCAATCAATTTCAAATCCAAAGCTTTTTCTGCCGTAATCGGAGCATCATCAACAGCCTTTTCAATTTCAGACTTTTTAATACCCCTGGCTTCAGCCATACCCTCAACCATCTTTTCAAAGATACCGCCGCCAAGCTTTTTCATCTCACTCCGATATTCTTTGCTAAATTCCTTGTTCAAAAGCGACGCAGCCGCATTTTTATATTCATGTCTGGCATAAAACTCCGGCCTTATTCCAAATTTATCCAACAGCCCTCTGACAAACGGAACTTCTATGCTCACCCCCGTAATTCCGACCTCTGTTGTCGGCTGCATCCAAATTTCATCAAAAGCCGTTGCCAAATAATATTCGCGCATACCCTGCCCAAAACTGCCGAATCCCGTTGAGTAAAGATAAGCTTTTTTACCGGTACTGCGAAAAACCTTAACTGCCTCGCGCAAATCCCCAATCTGTGCCATACCGAGTCCCGAAACACTCACATTACCGACAAAAGCCTTCACTTTAGGGTCTAAAGCAGCCAAATTAATAGCTTTAATCAAATCATAAAAAGACAAAGAAGGAATACCGGAAAACTCCGTAAACAAATCATCACTACGCGTTTCCGGATAATTTTCATTAAAATCCACAACTAAAATAGCCTTATCCGGCACTTCAGCCGCCACAAAATCATCTTGTCTGAGCATATTCAGTACAAACAAAAGCAAAACAATAAACAACAAACCGAACAAAGCAAACGAATAGACCACCGATTTCATCAAAATTTTGGTAGCTAAAGTTTTTTTTCTGTTTGTTTTCAAGGCCGGAAAAGGCGTTTCAATCTGATTCATTTTTTCATACTTTCACAAAAAAGCCATCAGCCGACAAGGCCAATGGCTTTTAATATAAAGATTATGACTTAAAACTCAAGTTAAAATTCAGCCAAAACCTCAGCTGACTCATGAGCTTTATCCAAAGCTACCATACCGATTGAATGGTAACCGGCATCAACGTGCAAAACTTCGCCCGTAATACCCATTCCCAAATCAGATAACAAAGCCAATGCGGCGCGACCGACTTCATCTTGCGTAACATTGCGTTTCAAAGGAGCATTGAGCTCGTTCCAACGCAAAATCTTGCGGAAATCACCGATACCGGAAGCAGCCAAAGTCTTAATCGGACCGGCAGAAATAGCATTAACGCGAACATTCTGAACACCGAGGTCAACAGCAGCATAACGAACAGCAGCATCCAAAGCAGCTTTTGCAACACCCATAATATTATAGTTTGGCAAAGTTCTCTCGCCACCCAAATAGGTCAAAGTAACAATACCTGCGCCATCGTTCAAAATCGGAGCAGCGCAACGGCATGTTTCCAAGAAAGAATAGCAAGAAATATGCATTGTGTTCAAAAAGTTCGGCAAAGTTGTATCAATCGTCCGACCTTTAAGCTCGTTTTTATCAGAAAAAGCAATAGCATGAACAACAAAATCAATTTTACCCCATTTTTCGCCCAATTCTTTGAAGCAAGCTTCAACACTGGCGGAGTCGGTAACATCACACTTAATCAGTGTCGGCTCAAAATGAAGAGTTTCCGAAAGCGGCTTAACTCTTTTTTCCAAAGCTTCATTCTGGTAAGAGAAAGCAAGCTGAGCCCCCTGAGCATCCAAAGCCTGAGCAATACCCCAAGCAATAGACTTGTCGTTAGCCAAACCCATAATCAAACCTTTTTTACCGGCCATCAATGGTGTAGTCCCTGTCATAATATTTTCCTTTGCTTTATTTAAAAAATTAAATATATTAAAATCAAATTCTGATAGACGTTTTATTAGATTAAACATTCTTTGTAAACATTTTTTTTCAGGTAATCAGTATGTATTGGAAAACCGAACTTAAAAGCAAACTGCGCAAACACACGGAAACCATTAGAGAATTTTTGTTTTTCTTAGGCCGCCGCGCCCAAAACGACACAATTTTTCGCGTCGCTGCCTCATTAAGCTATACTTCGCTTATCGCCATTGTTCCGCTTTTTGCCATCGGCTTGTCTGTTTTCTCCGCTTTTCCGGTGTTTGATAGTGTCAAAGAACAAATCCAAGATTTTTTATTGCGCAACTTTGTCCCCACCATTGAACAAGAAGTCAGCCAATACCTGATAGAATTTATAGATGCCTCGGCACAATTAACCACAATTGGCGTTGTCAGTATCGCCATCACGGCAATTTTAATGCTCTCCACGATTGAAAACAGCCTGAATTTCATATTTAAAGTAACACGTCCGCGCCGCTTGACAACAAAGATTACGCTTTACTGGACGGTCATCACCTTAGGCCCCCTGCTTTTAGGAACAGCCTTCTCCATGCGCGGATACTTGTTTACCCTGCAAAAATTTATGCCGCAAGACATAGCCGCCACCGAGATTCTCATAAGCAAACTCATCCCTTCAATGATAACAATGCTTTTGTTGGTCTTGGTATATGTTTTGGTTCCCAACAAAAAAATCAAAATCGGCAACGCTTTTATCGGTTCTCTGGTTGCCGTTATTATGTTTGCCTTTCTCCGCAAAGGATTCGCCTATTTCATGATAAAAGCCGCAACCTACAAAACCCTATACGGTGCTTTAGCTACCCTACCCGTCTTTCTTATCTGGATGTATCTGGCTTGGGCTGTGGTCATTTTCGGAGCTGTCGTTACCGCTGCTTTAGAGGAATATCAACAGCTTGACAAACGCTCTCTTAAAAAAATCATCATCGCCGGCAAGCCCGAAAAACGTAAATAAAATTATTTTTACTAAAGTCAAAAAAAGTTCTTGCAAAAAGAACAAAAGTAGTACATTGTATTTTCCAAGGGATAACTGCAATGCTCAAATTGTCTTTTAAAAGAATAAGAGTGATAGTAGGAATCAGAAATTAACTAATCGTTACAGGAAGAGAGACGACATGGAAAAAGATAAAGCCCTAGACGCGGCATTAAGCCAAATTGAACGCGCTTTTGGCAAAGGCTCTATTATGCGCCTTGGTCAAAACCCGAATGTAGACATTGAAGCCATCTCAACCGGTTCCTTAGGCATAGACATTGCCTTGGGTATCGGAGGCTTGCCCAAAGGCCGTATTATTGAAATTTATGGTCCTGAGAGCTCAGGTAAAACAACTTTGGCTTTGAGCGTCATTGCACAATCCCAGAAAAAAGGCGGAACTTGCGCTTTCATTGATGCCGAACACGCTCTTGACCCTTCTTATGCCAAGAAAATCGGCGTTGACATTGACAATCTGCTCATTTCTCAACCTGATGCCGGCGAACAAGCTCTTGAAATTGCTGATACCTTGGTTCGCTCCGGCGCGATTGATGTTCTGGTCGTAGACTCTGTTGCCGCGCTGGTTCCCAAAGCCGAACTTGAAGGCGAAATGGGCGATTCTCATATGGGCCTGCAAGCCAGACTAATGAGCCAAGCTTTGCGTAAATTGACCTCCACAGTTTCTCGCTCAAACACACTGATTATTTTCATCAACCAAATCCGTATGAAAATCGGTGTTATGTTTGGCAATCCCGAGACCACAACCGGCGGTAATGCACTGAAATTCTATGCATCTGTTCGCATGGACATCCGCCGCATCGGCTCCATTAAGGATAAAGAAGATGTTATCGGTAGCCAAACCAGAGTCAAAATTGTTAAGAACAAAGTTGCTCCTCCGTTCAAAACCGTTGACTTTGACATTATGTATGGCGAAGGCATCTCCAAAACAGGTGAGCTGATTGACCTCGGTGTTAAAGCCGGAATTGTTGAAAAAGCCGGAGCATGGTTTTCTTATAAAGGAGAAAAACTCGGTCAAGGCCGCGAAAATGCCAAACTATTCTTAAGAGATAATCCAGCTATAGCCGAAGAGATTGAAAATAAGATTCGCGCCGACGCAGGACATCTCACCACAGAAATGATAGGTGATGACGACCCCGAAGCCATCAACGAAGACTAAAAAAAAGAGCACCTGAAAAGGTGCTCTTTTTTTTCATATCTAAACTTAATTTCGCCAAAAACTTTTTGTAAAGATTACCAATACGGTCAAAACTTCCAAACGACCAAGCAACATTGCCAAAACCAACATATATTTAGCAAAATCAGACAGCGGCGCAAAAGTTCCGGCAGGCCCCACAATCGGACCAATTCCCGGACCTGAGTTTGTAACACAAGCCACAACGGCACTAAATGCTGTTTCAAAATCTAATCCGGTCATAGCCACCAAGACTGTAAGGACAACCAAAGTTCCCATAAATGCGCTCAAAAATACAAATACGGAAGACACAATAGAACCACCTGTAGCCAACTTACCGATTTTAATCGGCACAACCCGATTCGGCTCTGTAGCCACAATAAGAGACTGTTTCAAATAAGCCCAAACAACTTGCCATCTAAACACCTTAACAGAACCTGAAGTAGAGCCGGTACAGCCACCTGTCATTGCAAATATAATAAAGAGAGTACCGGCCAATGGCCCCCATTTCATATAATCTGTTGATACATAACCAGTTGTTGTAACAATAGAGACAATATTAAATGTAGCATATCGCAAAGACTGCCAAAAATTTTCATAAACATCATCATAAGTCAGCCATATGGCCGTAAATAAAATATAAAAGAACAAAATCTTAGTAAAAGCCACAACCTGCGTAGACCTCAGAGAATGGATTTCCCTCTTTTGCACCAATAAAATATAAAAAGTCATCGGCAAAGCGCCTAAATACATGAACAAGGTCAATATCATCTCAATGCTGACACTGTCATAATAACCAACCGACGCATTTTTTGTAGCAAAACCACCTGTTGCAATAGACGACATAGCATAATTAAGCGCCTCAAAGATACTCATTCCGGCCAACCATAAGCATACGGCACAAGCAAATAACAAAAAGAAATAAACGATTAAAATTCTTTTGGCTATATAATTGAATTTTGGCATAAATTTATCATTTAAGTCAGAATTTTCACGTTGAAAAATCTGCATACCGCCAATTCCCAAAAATGGAAGCAAAGCCACGGCAAAAATAACAATACCTATTCCTCCTAAGCCATTCAGCATAGAGCGCCATAACAAAATAGATTTTGGCAAGACTTCCAAATCTTTAATAGCTGTTGCACCTGTTGTACTCAGTCCCGACATAGCTTCAAATAGAGCATCTGCAAAACCGGGAACAACTCCAAACAACATAAAAGGCAAAGCCGCCAAAAGTGTCAAAGAAACCCAACTGATTGTCGTTAACAAATAACCTTGTTGCAAGCTAATTTTTTCAATTTTAGTTTTGTTTCCCAAAAACAGAGAAATTCCAATAAACAACGTAACCATAGAAGAAGTAATGAAAGGCGACCATTTTGCTCCGGCATAAAACATATCAATCATTGCCGGAAACAGCATCGCCACTCCCAAAACGCTAATAAGATAACCGTTAATCATCAAAACCGGCTGCCACATCTGCCCTACCCTTTATAATGCAACGTTTTTGGAAAGCCCATCATCAACCATCTTTTGGTTAATACTTTGACCATCCACCTCGCAGAGAGCTGTCGCCACTTCTTGATATGTATATGCCACAATATTGCAGCGAACCGTTTTTCCCTTAACCATTTGTTCCAAAAACTTCTTAGCTTCAATACCTTTGGGTGTATTCGGGTCAACATAAATACCATAAAGGAAAAGATATGTTCCGTTAACAATCATCTCATTAGCATTTTGAACAATAGCTGCACCGCTGACATCAATCTGATTTTCAACATAAATTAAAGGCAAGGTCTCAGAGACAACGATTTTCTGTTTTTCAGGCTGAAGATTATCGTTTTTAGCAACTTCTTCCATAATAGCATCAGTTTTTTCGGCTTGTATCAATGCTTGCTCTTTTTTCACTTCTTCTACAGAAACCACTTCTTGATTTTCTAAAATATCAACAGCTTGCGGAGCAGACTTTGCTTTTTCAAACATCTGTCTGCGAATAGCCTTTTGCTTAGTTCCGACCAATTGGTCAATACCTCTTTCAGGCAACATTTTGCCACCCAATTCAGGCATCAACACCTCTGTTTTTCCGACAATCGGCTTAACCTTATCCGAAACAGTTTCAGCCACAAAATTATAACCATTTTTAATTTTGTTCCAGTACCAAAGATGCACTTCCGAAGGCTTAGAGCCGATAAATGTCGGAATCAAATACATCAAAATCAGCACCGGAATAAAGATTAAAGGCTTACGAAGAGGATAAAGCAAAATCATTGCCACTCTATGCAAAAACCCCTTAAAACCGGTCATTGGTCCGAAATAGTCGCGATCATTTCTGCGTCTCATTTTTTCTCACTTCCGTATTTATCTTTGAGTTCCTGAGCTTTTTCCGGAGAAATTCTTTCAAACAAAGCCTCTCCGACCACAAATTTATGTCCGGGCTTCAAAACCTCAATTTCCTTACTAATGTCAAAATTCTTCAATTCCGGCATATCTGCAATGCCCAACCCCAAACGAGCCAACATTTGCTCCGAAATTTTCGGCATAATCGGATAGTTCAAAATTGCAAAAATGCGAATAAGATTGATGCAAACACGCAAGATTGCGGCGGCTCTGTCTTTATCTTCCTTAATAACAGTCCACGGCTCGGTTGTAGAGATATAGTTGTTTCCCTCTACCCAAATAGCGCGCAACTCATTCATGGCTTTGCGGAACTCCATATCTTCCATAAACTTAAGATAATTATTTATTTTTTCTTGCAAAGTTTTAACCAACTCAAGTTCAACTTCTGTCATCTCTCCGCCGGCAGGAACTTCCTCGCCAAGCTTAGATGCAGTCATCTTCAACACGCGGGATACAAAATTACCCAACACGCCGTTCAGGTCTTTATTAACCACACCGGAGAACAAATCAAAATCAAAAGAAGCATCTGAACCTTCGGGGATATTTGCCATCAGCCAATAACGCCAATAATCTGCCGGAAATTCCTTAACCGCATCTTCGGCAAAGATTCCTCGGTTCTCGGACTTTGAAAACTTTCCGCCTTCATAAGTCAGGTAGCTCATACCCTTCAAATAATCAACCATTGTCCAGTTTTCGCCCGTACCAAGCAAAGTCGCGGGGAAAGAGATAGAGTGGAAAGGCACATTATCCTTGCCCATAAACTCCACATACCGAACATCTTTGGCATCAAGCCACCATCCTTTCCAACTGCGCTCTTCCGGTTTTTCATCAGCCCATTGTTTGGTAATGCCGATATACCCGATTGGCGCATCAAACCACACATAAAAGACCTTATTTTCAAAACCCGGACGATTAACCGGAAAACCCCATTTCAAATCACGTGTAATACAACGCTCTTGCAAACCTTCCTTAAGCCATTTTTGTGCGATAGAATAAGCCATATCCGGCCAGAAAGGCTCCTTAGACTTAACCCATGCGGCTAATTTTTCCTCAATTTTCGGCAGTTTCAGGAACAAATGCTTGGTTTCGCGAACCTCCAGATTCGTACTTCCCGAAATTGTACTGCGCGGATTAATCAGTTCGGTTGGTTCCAAAACCTTTGTGCAGTTTTCACATTGGTCACCACGCGCTTTTTCATAACCACAGTGCGGACAAGTTCCCGTAACATATCTATCCGGCAAAAAGCGCTCATCATCAATGGAATAAAGTTGCTTAATAACCCGCTCTTCAATAAAACCATTCTTGTCCAACTGGTCAAAGATATGATAAACCAGCTCTTTGTTTTGCTCACTGCTAGAGCGACCAAAACAGTCAAAAGACAACTCAAAATCATCATAAGTTTTTTTGTGTCTTGCATGATATTTATCACAATAAGCCTCAACACTCATACCTTCTTTAGCAGAGCCAACCTCTGATGGAGTCCCGTGTTCATCCGTACCGCCGATATACAAAACCTCATGTCCCATCATTCGCATAAACCTTGCATAAACATCAGAAGGCAACAAGCAACCGACCATATGCCCCAAATGCGGCACACCGTTTACATAAGGCAAAGCAGAAGTAATCAAAATCTTAGACATAAAGTTTTTCTCCATTATTTTTTTTAATTTTTATGCTTATAACGCGCCGATTTTACAACAAATGCACAATTTCTCAAGCAAAAAAAGGTTGTTTCCACCCGAAAACAACCTTTTTTTTCCGAATTATATTAAGCTATTTAATCGCTTCGTTAATAATCAAACGAGCATCTTCTTCATTAAGCGCAACAGGGTCAAGTTCATACAAAGAGCCCATAGCCTCAAAAGAATTTTTAGCCAGTTTCAGGTCATCTTCTTTTTTCAAGCCCCATTCCGAAAGTTTAAGATTATCCATTCCGATATTTTTAATCAGCTTTTTCAAAGCCTCAATAAAGGCTTCCGGAGACTTAACATTTTCTTCCCCCATAGCTTTAGCCATATCCATATAGCGTTCAGCCACAACTTGTCCGCCTTTTTTCAGCATATATGAGAAATACGGCACGGACAAAGCAATCAAACCCGCGCCATGCGGCAACGCCGGATAATAAGCAGACAAAGCATGCTCCATAGAATGCTCTGAAATACAGCAAGACGTGCTCTCAACCATACCTGCCTGTGTGCTTGCCCAAGCCAACTCTTCGCGCGCCTGCATATCGCTGCCGTCTTTAACGGCTTTAGGCAAATATTTGGTAATACGGCGAATAGAATCTAAGGCAAAAGCATCGCTCGCCGGCTGAGCAACTTTAGCCAAATACCCCTCGGCTGAATGAAAGAAAGCATCCATTCCTTGATAAGCTGTCAAAGCAGATGGTACTGAAAGCATCAATTCCGCATCTACAATAGACAATACGGGGAACAATTCGGGAATACCATAACCGATTTTTTCATTGGTTTCGGTGTTGGTAATAACCGTCCACGGGTCAGACTCTGTTCCCGTACCGGCTGTTGTCGGAATGGCAATAACCGGCAAAACCTTTTTTTCCGGCTTTCTGCCTTTCACATATTCCCAATAATTTCCGTCATTATGTACCATCAAGGCAATAGACTTTGCTGAATCAATGGCACTGCCGCCGCCCAAACCGATAACCATATCACAGCCTTCATTTTTAGCGAGCTCTGCGGCTTCCATAACATGAGCCAAAGTCGGGTTCGGCAAAATCTTGTCAAACAAAACAGATGTAGCACCGTTTTGCGCCAAATATTTTTCCACGCGTTCCAAATAACCGAATTTTTTCATTGATTTTCCGTTCGTAATCACAATCAATGCTTTCTTTCCCGGCAAATTTTCTGTTGCCAATTCTTCCAATCTTCCCTTACCAAAAATAATTTTTGTCGGAATATAGTAATCAAAACGCATTTCAATTCTCCTCAACAATTATGTTTAATTATTTACCTTGACGCAAAAACTCTGGCAGTTCCGGCAAATTAGATGCTCCGGCAGCCCTAGTATGACCGCCGCCGCCCATACTAGCCGCCAGCTTTGAAACATCAATTCCGTCCTTATAAGTGTAAAAAGACAAATTCCACTTATTATTTTTGTTCATAAAGAAATTAATCCGCACATCATAATCCAACACATTTTCAATAGAATCAAAGAAGTCGGAATATCCCTGCGGCATATTGGCACAAATACATTTCAGCCCGTTAACCTCACTTTCAAAAGCCATACTTCTGACCAAACGATAATTGCGCATCTTAATCCAAGACAAAATCGCATCACCTTTTTCCACAATAGAAGCAATATCAAGCTCATCATTGAACAACTTAACCCAAATCTCATCATCGGGTTTGTTTGTTCCCAAAGATTGAAAAGCAAACTCAAACGGCCGCACTCTTGGGTCTCTTAAATCAAATACATCATTCAAACCTAAGAGTTTAACCCCTTCCGGTAACTCTTTATCAGGATAAAAATATTCCCAACAAAGAACCATAGCCGCCGTCCCTGAACGCCTTATTCCTTTAATCGCCTCATACTCGCCGGTCTGCATCTTCTGCTCATATTCCTCAATCACCGAAGCATGATGATCAATCCACGTAATATCTTTGGTCTTGTTCAGCTCAAACATATAATCAACCGGCAGAGCATAATCACAAATAACAATCTTGTCGTGCTTTTCAATCTCTTCATACGGAATTTTCATATCATGGTTAATTCCCAAAAACTCCGTTTCGGGATAAACGCTGCGTACAATGGCTGCGGAACCTTTTCCGTCATGGTCTGCCAAATGATAAATACATAACATATTATTCTTTCCCTTCACTCAAACTAAAACTCAACCACCAAATTATCATAAGCCGGCCGCACAAAATTAGGTGTCATCTCATTAATTTTGTCATAATCGCATTCATTTGCCATATGATTAATAACCACCTTTTCCGGCTGAATTTTCTCAATTACGGACATAACCTCCTCAAGGCTTGCGTGTTGAACGGCACCTTCGGGCAAAGTCAGCGGAATTACCATAAGTTTTGGCTTTTTCTTAATCATCTTATATGCGCTTGAGGCCAAAACCTTAAAATCGGCAATATGCACATATTCACCGTCATCAAACACATAACCATAACATTCCGTACAATGATTCAAGAGCTTAATCGGCACAATTCGCACACCGTTAACATAGAAAGGTTTATTGGCTTTCACGGCATTCATCACCAAACTTGGTCTTCTGATAACATTATTGGCTGATTTTTTGGAAGCAATCAAATAGTCAAACCGATGTTCAATCTTCTTGATGGTATATTTTCCGGCATAAATATCCAAACTCTGGTGATTAATACGGTTAATCTCGCGCAAATCATCAATACCGTGCAAATGGTCAGCGTGTGAATGCGAATATAACACGGCATCCACATTTCTGATATTTTGGGCAATAAGCTGCGCACGCATATCCGGCCCCGTATCAATCAAAAACTTCACACCCTTATATTCCAAATAAGTTGCAGCACGCGTGCGTGTATTTTTCGGATTTTCAGGATTACAACGTCCATAGCCTGTTCCCAAGGATGGCACGCCGGGAGCTGCGCCCGCCCCCAAAATAATCAGCTTATTTTCCATTAAAACTCATACCTCCCCTTATCGCTGGCTTTCCGAAACAGCGAATAAAAATTATCAGAGGTAACTTGCGCCATTTTCTCAAACGGCACGCCTTTGATTTGTGCTAACTTTTCTAATGTATGCACCACAAAAGAGGATTCATTTCTGCGCCCGCGCATCGGCACCGGAGCCAAAAACGGCGCATCAGTCTCAACCAGCAACCTATCCATCGGAACTTCCGCAAAAATATCTCTCAATTCGGCAGATTTGTTGAATGTAATAATTCCTGAAGCCGAAATATAAAACCCGATGGACAAGGCAAAATCAGCCAATTTTTTGGAAGATGAAAAACAGTGGATTTCACCGCTGAAAGCACCTTTTTTATATTCTTTCTTCAAAATCTCTATTGTATCATCATCGGCATCACGGGTGTGAATAATCAATGGCAAACCTGTTTCTCTGGCTGCCTTGATTTGTTCAACAAAAACTTTAACTTGTACGTCTTTCGGACTGTAATCGTAGTAATAATCCAGTCCGCACTCGCCGATTGCCACAACCTTCTTATGTCCGGCCTTGGCTATAAAATCTTCGGCCTTAATATTCTCATACTCAGCGGCATTATGCGGATGCACACCGACTGCCGTATATATAAACGGATATTTTTCCGAAATCTCCAGTTGCTTGTCCAACTCGTCTATATTGTTACCTGCATTAAGCATGGCCGTAACGCCTTTTTCACGCGCTCTGACCAGCATATCTTCAAAATCTTCTTCAAAATCGTTAAAATCTAAATGACAATGACTGTCTACTAACATCTTACCTTCCGTTTATATTACTTTACAAATTCCGCTGATAATATTGATAAGCGCCTGTTTTTTATCCAGATTAAGCCGCTCCGTTTCATCAAAAATCTTCACGGCTTTTTCCCACATTTCAGCCAGTTCTTCAATATTATCACAACCCTTCACATTTTCTGCCACAAATTTCAAGACAAGTTCACGTGCAAGGTCATAACCATCTTCATCAGCCACGGCCGCATCACAAAAAGCCAATAAATCCGAGAGCTTATACTTGTTTTTGGCATAAATAATTTTGCACAAATCATCATAACTCGTCAACGCCGCATTATCGGCATACAAAATCGCTTTGCCAATACTCCCCGAACTCAGCTCTGCCAAGCCTTTAACAGCTTTTTCAGACAACTCCGGACGATAACGTCTGAGCAAACTTGCCACTTCGTTAACCTCTAAGGGTTTAAGATTCATTTTGGCACAACGAGACTTTATGGTTGGCAACAACTTGTTCGGATTGTGGCTAATCAGCATAATCACGGTCTTTGCCGGCGGTTCTTCCAAGATTTTTAAGATAGCATTGGCTCCGGCATTGTTCAAGTCATCAACACTATCCACGATAACCACGCGCCACCCGTCATTAGAAGACTTTTTAGCCAAAAACCCGTTAATCGTACGTACATCATCAATCTTGATAATGGCGGATTTTTTCAGCCCGCGCAATTCTTCATCAGATAATTGCTCACCGTCCTTAATCGCTTTGAGCACTTTCTTTTTGTCCGCATCCACATAATCGCGCTCAATCACTTTAAGGTCCGGATGCGACCCGTTTGCCACCAATTTATAAGCTGAAGAATCTACACTGACATCTAATGATGTATATTTTTCGCGCTGTTTGTCATCTGCCGCCAACAAAAAACGCGCAAACCGAAAAGCCAAAGTTGCCTTTCCGATACCTTCAATTCCGCACAAAAGCCACGAATTATGCAGTGTTCTGTTTTTCCAAGCATTCAGCAAAATCTGCTCTTCTTCCCCATGTCCGAGAAGAAAACTATTACACCTTGGCTCAATCACGCTACTTTGTTGTTGTTCGTCTGCAGGCATCAGCTCAAACCAAACCTCTCAGAGATAATCTTAACCACCTCTTTGTGCTGTTCTTCAATACTTTTGCTGGCATCAATCACCACACAACGCTCTGGCTCTTTTTTGGCGATTTCTAAAAAGCCTTGGCGCAAACGCTTATGAAATTCCAAGCCCCTGCTCTCATGCCTTGTTTCTTTAACAGCCATACCTTCGGCTTTTTTGAACGAACGCGCCAGACCAATTTCAGGGTCCAAATCAAAGATTAAAGTCAAGTCCGGCTTAAAATCACCAACGGCAATCTTGTACAAATCCGCCAAAGTCTCATAAGGAACCTTTTTATCATAGCCATAATATTGATAAGCCACGGTAGAATCAGCAAATCTGTCGCTCAAGACCCAAGCACCTTGTTCAAGCAAAGGCCAAACTTTTGAAGCCAGATGGACTCTTCTGTCGGCATAATAAAGCAAACATTCAGCCACGGCATCAAACTTGTCTTTATCTCCCGTAACCAGCAATTGGCGCAACTCTTGCCCAACTTCTGTTCCGCCGGGTTCTTTGGTCATTGTGTTTGCCACACCTTTTTGGCTCAAATACTCCGACAAAAGACGGAGCTGGGTAGATTTCCCCGTTCCGTCTCCGCCTTCAAAGGTAATAAAATATCCTTTGTTTTGCATTTACTCAGCCCCAAACAATAAATACTTAAGGTTCTGAATAACACGTCCGAAAAAGCCGAGCTTTTCCACACTATTTTCGGCAACCAAAGGTACAATTTCCATCTCTTGTTCGTCCAAAGAAATTTTAACCTCGCCAAGCTTATCTCCTTTGGCAACGGGAGCCACAATCGGCTTACTGTAAACTGCCGTCATTTTTACCTTAGCAGCCTGATTTTTCTTCAAAGTGCGCTTAATTGTTTCCGGCACAATCAAATTAACTTCTTTCTGTTGACCAAAAGAAACCGGAACTTCAGCCACAACCTGATTTTGACTTAACAAATCATAGTTGTTAAACTCACGGAATCCCCATTCCATAAGGCGTTCAGCCTCTTCCGAACGCTCTTTGTTAGAGCTCAAGCCGGTCATAACCTCAATCAAACGTCTATCACCTTTTTTAGCCGATGCCGCCAAGCAGAAACCGGCTTCTTCCGTATGCCCCGTTTTCAAACCATCGGCATTAGACATAGAATAAAGCAACGGATTGCGGTTGCCTTGCGTAATATTATTATGTGTATAATATTTTTCCGAAAAGATATGATAAAATTCCGGAAATTCTTTAATGATATGCTGAGATAACTTGGCCAAATCCTCAACCGACATTTTTTGGTCCGGATGAGGTAATCCCGTAGAGTTTGCAAAAGAACTATTGTTTAAACCAAGCTCTCTGGCTCTCTTATTCATCATTTCGGCAAAATCATCTTCCGAACCGGCCAAATTTTCGGCAGCAACAATGCAAGCATCATTACCTGACTGTATCAAAATCCCCTTTAATATCTCTTCAACACGAACTTTTTCACCGATTTTTAAAAACATCGTAGAACCGCCGCTTGCAGCACCACCAAGTTTCCAAGCTCTTTCACTGACCGTAAAAGTATCATCTAAAGATAAAGAACCGTCTTTCAACTTTTCAAAAATCATATTAACGGTCATCAACTTACTCATAGATGCCGGCGCAACCATTTTTTCATGGTCTTTCACATACAAATATTGTCCGGTATCATAATCCATCAAAATAGCATTGCGCGCTTTGGTCTCAATCGCCCAAGCATTTCCGATACCAAGCAATATAACACCTGTTGTCAAAACCGATGCATATAATTTTTTTCTGCCAAACATTTTACTATCCTTTACTCCCAAACTTTAATCCTGAACAACTTTTGCATTATAAATACCAAAATTCTTAACTTTGGCTAATGTAACTTCAGCTTCTTCGGCATAGCTGAACGGGCCGATACGAACACGATAAAATCTATTTCCGTCAACATCCGCTTTTGCCACGTTAGCATTTCCGAACTTGCTTAATTTTGAGCTCAACTCTTCAGCCGCATCATGCTTCACAAAAGAACCCGCTTGCACAAAATAGTTCTTTTCTGCAGCCACACCGCCGGCCGCATTATACGGGTTATCCAAGCGCAAGGGCTCAAACTCCGAAAACTCCATTTTTTTAATCGGCGTTGTCTTTTTAGCCGCAACCTTAACCGGCTCAACCTTTTCTCCGGTCAATGCAGCTTTAAGCTCTTTGCTTTCCTTCTCCAGCAGTTCCACTCTGACCTTGGCTGTTCCCTTGGTTTGGAATCCGAGCAACTGAGCGCCTCTTTTGGAAATATCTATAATACGATTTTTGGCATAAGGGCCGCGGTCATTCACGCGCAGCACAAGCGAGCGCCCGTTTTCAAGGTTCGTAACTTTTACAATAGACGGCAAAGGAAGCGTCCTGTGCGCTGCCGTTAATGTGTTCATATCATAAATTTCGCCGTTAGCGGTTTTTTTATTATGAAAATCAGAGCCATACCAAGAGGCTATACCTACTTCGGAATAATCATAATCTTCAGCCGGATAATAAGTTTTTCCCATAATTTTATAGGGGTTTCCCACCTTATAAGTTCCACCCGTACCGCTGATTGCCGCTGCCTGAGAATAACCATCCGGTCCTGATGTAGAAGCACATCCGGACAACAGAGCCAACATTCCCAAAACAGCTATATTACTTCTTAACTTCATAAAATTCCCTAAAATTCAAAATCATTCGCTATAATTTACCCTTTTTTTTTCGTTCCGTAAAGCACGATATTTCACTTGTGTAATTTTCTTTCCGGCACAGGCACCGCGAAGCCGATTGTAGGATTATAACGGTTAATTTTTTGCAAAAGCTGATAATCGGGATACCCATCTTGCGGCATATTTGCCTTTTTCTGCACTTTTTTAATCGCATTTCGGGTCTTCGTACCAAGCATTCCGTCTTCATCCAGCTTAAACCAACCGAGTTTATTAATAAAGGACTGGATTTTCAAAACATCATCCGTTTTAACCCGCACGGCCGGATTCATTACGACCGGCTTCCATTTTGCATCAGACTTAATATAATCCGCCAACATTCCAATCGCTAAAGCATAATTTTCGGAGCGATTCCAATTCATAATTTTTCTGAAATTTTCTCTGATTAAATAAGCAACCCCCTTACGCCCTTCCGGCAAAATAATGGAGACCACCTCATCATCAGGCAAATCAAGACTTTGGTTATTTTTGGTTTTAACGCCGATTTTGCGCCATTGTTTGACCGTTTTCTTTACATCTCTGCCACTTAAGGCATAATCAAAATTCCACGGTAAGCTAACTTCTTCTCCCCAATCTTGTCCGGCTTGCCACCCCATAGACGACAAATAGTTTGCCGCCGAAGCAATCGCATCTTCAAAGGAGTGCCAAATATCAATTTTGCCATCACCGTTATAATCCACGGCATAAGCATTAAAAGTTGATGGCATAAACTGAAAATGTCCCATAGCCCCAGCCCAAGACCCTTCCATTTGCTTAGGTTCAACTTGCCATTTGTCAATAATCGTCAGAGCTTGAAACAACTCCTCTTTAAAAAACTTCGGTCTTCTTTTGTCATAACTAAGCGTTGTTAAGGCATCAATCACCTCATAATTACCGAAATTCTGCCCAAAATTCGTTTCCATTCCCCAAAAAGCAATCAGATAACTAACCTGCACGCCATATTTTTTCTCCATATCCTTAAACAAGGGATAAAGTTGTTTGTATTTTTCACGCGCTTTTGCCACTTTTTTGGCATTAACTACTCGGTTCAGGTATTCGGTTGAGGTTAGAACAAACTCAATTTGCTTGCGGTCAATTTTAACCACTTCGGGATCTGGGTGATAATAGTCATTTTTGCCATAAGCCAAATCTATCGTTTTTTTGGAGATTCCGCGCTCAATCATCTCTTCTTTTAAGTCATTCAGCCATTTTGTATAAACCTCTGGTGTTGCTGTTTTTTCGGCAGCACCGACCAAAGCAGGCACACATAAAGACGTTGCAAGCAGCAAAATTCCGAATTTTGTTCTCATTTTCATCCCGATATATCAATTATTTATAATAATATACAATCACAGGCTTTTAAAAACAGTTAATGTCAGATAAATTTTTATAGATAATTTGAAACTCATATTTATAATGAGTATATAAAAGCAAAAACATAACAAAAGAGAGGTTATTATGGTTGCAACACGTTCCCGCTTTCAACGCCACTTTTGGCTCTATCTCATAGCCGCCGTGGCATCTTTGGGCGGTTTATTAGCCGGTTTTGACATGGGCGTTATCTCCGGCGCGCTCTTGTTCATCAACGACACCTGGAACATGTCGGACTTCACCAAAGGTTGGGTTGTCAGTTCTGCCATTGTCGGCGCGGTTATCGGCGCGGCAGGTAATGGTTTTCTGGCAGACATTTACGGCCGCAAAAAAGTAATTATCGCCACGGCGCTTATTTTTGCGGTTGGATCAATTCTTTGCGGCATAGCACCGAGCATTGGCTGGCTGATTGCCGGACGTATGATTTTAGGACTTGCTGTTGGTATGGTTAACTTTGTCATTCCGCTTTACTTGTCGGAAATCTCGCCGCAAAAAGTCCGCGGAATGCTGGTTTCGCTTTATCAACTGGCCATCACGGCGGGAATTTTGTTCTCTTACCTCATTAACCGTATTTTTGCTTTAAGTGAAAACAACTGGCGCTGGATGTTGGGTTCAGGACTTTTCCCCGCCATCATTATGTTGATAGGCATCTGTTTTTTGGGCGACACACCGCGTTGGCTGATTAGCAAAAAACGCGATGATGAAGCCCGCAAAATTTTCAAAGATATTGACCCTGATTGCGACCCCGAACAACAAATCTGCGAAATCCGCCAAACTATTAAGCGCGCCCAAAAAGATGACGGACACGCCGCTTTCAAGCGTTGGATGCTTATGCCCGTGTTTGTCGGTGTCGGTATGATGTTTATGCAAATCTGCACCGGTATCAATACCATCATTTACTACACCACCACCATTTTCAAGGTTGCGGGCTTTTCTTCGGCTATTGGCGCAATTTATGCTACCATAGGCATTGGTTTTGTAAACTTCTTAATGACCTTTGTCGCCATCATCTTTGCTGACCGTATCGGCCGCAAACCTTTGCTTTATGCCGGCTTAAGCGGTGTAACCGTTAGCTTGTTTGCTTTGGGCGCTTCTTTCTGGTTTGCCGATGCTTTGGGCGATAATCTTAAATGGATGGCTGTCGGCAGCGTTGTAGTTTATATTGCCTCTTTTGCCTTCTCACTCGGCCCGATTGGTTGGATTGTCGTTTCAGAAATCTTACCGCTCAAGATCCGCGGCTTGGCTATGAGCATTTGCACGGTTGCCAATATGGCCTTCAACTTCATTGTTGTCTTAACCTTCTTGCCGCTCATCAACAGCATCGGCGAAGCTTGGACATTCTGGATTTATGGCATTATCGGCATTTTCTGCCTGTTCTTCACTTATTATCTGTTACCCGAAACCAAAGGCCGCTCTTTGGAACAGATAGAAAAGAATTGGGCGGAAGGCGTCCCTGCCCGTAAGTTCTAAAACAAGGCTTAAACAAAAAAAGACGTGTTCTCTTCTGAGAATACGTCTTTTTTTTTGCTTGGTTTTTCAAATATTATCTATCAATCTTTTCCAAAAGCACCAGCATCCTTTGTTGAAGAAGGAAAGCTTCTTCTTTAGCGGCTTCCGCATAGTATCTGCCAGTATCAGCATAAATGATACCTCGGGAAGAATTAACAATCAACCCGCAGTTGTCGTTCATACCATATTCAGCAACTTTTTCCAAACTACCGCCCTGAGCACCGACACCGGGAACAAGCAAGAAGTGGTTAGGAACAATTTTGCGAATATCTGCCAACATTTCTGCCTGAGTTGCACCGACAACATACATCATCTTGTTCTCATCGGCCCATTGTTGAGAAGTTTTCAAAACCTTCTCAAACAACATTTCACCATTGGCATCTTCCATCAACTCAAAGTCTTCAGCGCCTTTGTTTGAGGTCAAAGCCAACAGAATAACCCATTTTCCGTTATATTTCAGGAAAGGTTCAACACTATCCATCCCCATATAAGGTGCAACGGTAACCGCATCTGCTTTGAGTGTGGAGAACATAGCTTTGGCATAACGCTCACTTGTGTTTCCGATATCACCGCGCTTGGCATCTGCAATAACCAGAATCTCCGGATAATTTTGATGAATATAATCCACCGTCTTTTTCAAGCTCATCAAGCCGTAAGCAAAACTTTCTTCATAAAATGCCAGATTCGGCTTGAACGCCACCGCAAATTCGGCCGTTGCATCAATAATTCCCTTATTAAACGCAAAGATAGGATCTTCCTCACCCATTAAGAACTGAGGAATTTTTTGAATATCCGTATCCAGTCCCACACACAAAAAAGATTTTTTAGCAAAAATCTGATTCACTAAATCTAAATAATTCATAAAACAAACGTTTTAAGGATTAAACATAAAAAATCTATAATCACAAAATACAGGGACACTTATAACGCTAGTTTACAGATATTTCAAGATTTTTGTACAAATATATTATATTCCTCGGATCAAATAACATTGATTTAAAAACAGAAAAACGACCCTAAAAGGTCGTTTTTCTTTAATTGGCGGAGAGGCAGAGATAATTTGCCAACGCCATTATAACACATTGTAAAACCCAAATATTTTTATTTTTCATTTTTTTAAATATGCTATTTTGTAGCACGATTCTGTAATACCCTAGAGTCTAAAAAAATTCAATATAAAATTTCCTAATTACAAAATTTAATGAAAAACAAATAAATAAAATTAGATGAATTTTATTTTTGCGTTGGTCTCAACGTATATGATATTATTCAAATATATACCAATTACAAAAGTTATATTTTGTATCACGAAAACGGGGAAACAGGCCTTTTGACAGGCACCCTCACGCAGGGAACAAACTGAAAACCTATGACGACTAATCCATTGGTATTAGCACCGCAAAATAACCCCTCCGAAGGCGGCTGGCGGAATATAAATAGGGCACGGCTGATGATGTCAGTTAGAAGTCGGGGCAATATCTGTGCTCATTGATAACCCCAGCATTTAAAATTTGGTTCTTGTTCGGATTTTAAATGTGCCAACCGGAAAAGCAGGTGGAAGGTTCGCATTGGCGGTGTGCGGATTTTAAGGAAACATACTTAATATAACCAAAACAAGAAAGCAAACTCAACGGATATGCTATACTCTTTTTTACCCTCTGTTTATGGGTAAAAAGAGCAAATCTAACGGATATACTATGAAAAATAAATTATCAAAAAAATAAATTAAGAAAAAAAATTAAATGAGCAATCAAAGATTGCGAAATTTTGCCTGAACGAGCAAAGCGAGTTTAGGCATTAAAATAATTATAAAAAAGGAGAATAAATGAATTTAGAGAAAACCGCCATAAATGACCGCATAGAAGCCATAATGAAGGATAATGAGTCAATCAACAGCAAATTAAAATACACCTCACCAGCGAACGAAAAAAAGGCATTACAAGATAAAAAAGCCAAAAACAATAACGAATTAAGAAAAGAAAGAACAAAACGCTATAATTTAGAACAAGAAGATGCCGAATTTATTAGAGAATGCTGTCAATATCTTCAAAAATTAGGGATAGTAAAAAGCCAAAGGCAATTCAGCCAGCAATTTTTGAGTAAAAGCCAAGATTATTTGGGTATGTTGATTTGCGAAAGAAGACAACCACCAATTAACATATTGCACCGCCTTGTCCAAAATCTGATTCAAATTCAGCCAATTTATGAAGACAAATACACCATCAACAATTATTTAGATATTCTCATTAACCGAGGTAATCAAATAATCACAAAAAAATTGCTTAAATATCTATAAATTAACCCTACTTTTAAGTTTCGTTAATTGATAAATTTTGATTTTTATAAAAAAAATTAAGGATTAAAAATGGAAATAATCAGAGCATATCAGCAACTAATGACATACAATAAAAAATATTCATACATCCAGAGCGATGGTAAAATTGTGTTTAATAATAATTGGGCTTGGATTGTAGTATTCCAAGCCCAAAATAAAAGAAATTATGCTATTGTAAAATATGATAGCGGAAAATATACTGTAATTGAAGTTTAATTATTTCCAATTTGGAATGCAATGTGAATTTGCAAATCTTTCTGTCAAAATACTATTAACACGTGATATAATATCCAATCTAATTGCAATCAATTCAGCATTTGCTCTTCCATTAAAATTTAAAGCATCTATTTCTCTTTGAGTAAGATTTAAGTTTTGCCGAATATGTGATTTTACATCTTTTTTTAAACAATCATAATATGGCATATTTGATAATTTTGAAAGTTCATAATCAACAACATTATCTATTAAAAGGTGTGCAGAACTATTATTTTGTGAAAAACATAATAGAACAATAACACTCCCTATAATCGGCAATATATATTTAAGGATATTATTAGAATAACCTGATTTTCTTGTAGTAGGTAGCATTATATGAAAAACCAAAGATTGACACCTAAAAGCCCTAATAAGGTTAGTAAAGCAAAGAACCCACCAAAGCAAATTCCAAATAGCAACTCTATAATTCCAACTTCTTTATCTTTACATATTGATAATAATAACTTTGCGACAAACGCAAAGAGAGATGCTGGAACAAAACAACCAAATAAGTATCCAGGAACAACTATAAGTCCACGAACAATAAGAATTACTGCTAAAATTGAAAGAACAATCATTACCCATTCTGAAACACTAAACTCATCAGAAGATTCTTCAATTTTATTTTTATGATTTATTAATAACTTAATCCTTTTTTCTATTTCATTTATTTTATATATTAAATAAATTCCTATTTCTCCCTCTGATAAAACTTTAATATTTTCCCAATCAATTAGATTTATAGTCGGAACAATGTTTTTATTGATAGAACATTCTGTTGGAATAATTTCAGGAGGTCTTTTATTATTACGATTAATTGGGGCTATACCATTATACATAAAATTACCATTCATTATTTTATTTTCAATAAATGATGTTTTATTCCAATCAATTTCTATGTCAGTATTAGATTTATTTTCAATCTTAATGTTGAAAAGAATATTGTTTTTAACAGTGAAAACAATGTCAATGTTTTCATCAGAATATTTTGCTATCTGAGAATCTATATCATTTAAATATTCTTCTCGTTTTTGATTAAATTCTTCTTCTGTAATAACTCCTTTTTCTTTTAGTTCGTTAAGTTTTTCTAATTCTTCTGCTGTAATCATTTTTTACACCTCAAACTACAAATTCTTTTCAATATAATCAAATATCTTATTTGTAATTTTTTTCTTTTCTCCCCAATCAAAAACTTGAAAAGCAATACATTTACCAAATATAGAAACAGATATAGATTGTTTTGATTTTAATATCTGAATTAGCATTGTTTGACCATAAGATAGCCATGTTTGAGGGGTATCAAACATAATGATACCTTTATTTTTATTTGAATTAGAAATTGTATAATTCAATTCTTTTATTACATTTTGAGCAGAATTAAATATTTTATCATAGTCGGCATTAAACAATCTCTCTCCTTGTTTAGGAAGTTGAGGTATATCTACAATATCAGATTCAATGTCTGATTCAAAACCTAAAATTTGCTTCTTTTTTTCATTAAACTGTTCTTCTGTAATAATACCCTTTTCTTTTAGTTCAAAAAGTTTTTCAAGTTCCTTTGTATCCATTATTTCAATCCTTATAAGTGGTTAAACCTAAATCTTTTCTCATTAATGAAATCATTTTTTCAATATCTGCATTATTAAGATTTTTATGTTTCAAAAAATCTTTTGCCATAATTCCGATTTGTGGATTTTTAGCAAATAAACAAATATTATATGTTTGTATTTCTAAATCTTTTTTAGAAATTAAAGATTTTAGATAATTCCAATATCTATCCCTTAATTTTCGCTCTCTAATAAGTGATAATTCTCTATATAAAGCAATATGAGCCGCAATTACTGATAAAGTTACAGAAATAATAATGCTTATACATAGCATTACTAGATTGCCATAAGTTATATTTTCAAACCCTATATTCATAAAAACCTGCGAAAAACTGAACGGTTTTCTTCCACAAAAATATACGGGTAAAACAAATTCACAGGGAAATTTAAGAAAATCCAAGCCCCACAAGGGATTAAAGGCAAAAAAATAAATTTATTTGACTTTTAAAAAGATAGATATAGTATGGAAAAGAATTGTTCCTTTATTTTCAATCATATATAAGTATTTAAAACTTAATCTTTTTAATAAATAAATTAAAAGGATTAGTTATGATTTACGCATATATTAGAATATCAACTGACTTACAACATCAAGAAAATCAAAAATTTGAAATAGAAAACTTTGCTAAAACAAATAATATCAATATTGATAAATGGATTATGGAAACAATATCATCAAAAAAGCCATTAGAAGAAAGAAAATTAGGAAAAATATTAAGAAAATTAAAACAAGATGATATTTTAATAACTTCTGAAATTTCAAGATTAGGCAGAAATTTATTACAAATTATGTATATACTTCATCACTGTATGAATGTTGGTTGTCAGATATGGACGATTAAAGATAATTATAGATTGGGAACAGATATACAGTCGAAGGTATTGGCTTTTGCTTTTGGATTAAGTGCAGAAATAGAAAGAGATTTAATATCACAAAGAACTAAACAATGTTTAGCACGATTAAAAGCTGATGGAAAACATATTGGAAGACCAATAGGAAGAAAAAATAAAATAACTAAATTATCAGGAAAAGAAGATTTAATTGATAAATTACTATCACAAAACATCAAGAAAACTAAAATTGCTAAAATGCTAAATGTCGATTATTCAACATTTTATAAATTCTTAAAACAAAAGGCGGTATAAATCCGCCTTATTTTTCTATATAGCTATATACAGTTGGTCTTGTTATTTCAAATTTTCTCGCAATTTCAGCAACGGCAACACCATTTTTATATAAATTATTTAATTCTTTTACTTGTTCGTCTGATAATTTATTTTTACCACCTTTATATTTTCCTTTCGCTTTTGCCAACGCCACACCTTCTCTAACTCTATCATTGATTAAAGAACGCTCCAAAGAACTAACAGCAGCTAACATTGTCATCATCATTTCTTGATAAGGGTCTTTTTTATCAGGAGAGAAAGTTAAATTTTCTTTATGAAACTTAATTGTTGCTCCAATATTGTTTATTTCTTCAACAATATTTAACAAATCACGAGTATTTCTCGCCAATCTATCCATAGAATGAACATTAACAACATCACCGGCACGCAAATTTGACAACATTGCTTCTAATTGAGGACGCTCTCTATTTTTACCAGATAATTTATCCTCATATTCTCTATCACAAGGAACATCAATTAACTGTCTTTCAGTAGATTGGATTAAAGTTGAAACTCTTTTATAGTTAAAAATCATTTTTAAAATTCCTTAAATGTAAAATCAATATCTTTAATATGACTTTACAATATACAAAAAGTGTAAAATTGTCAAGTATTTTATGTTAGATTTTACACTTTTTTATAATTAAATTTGATTATAGTTGAATTTTACAAGTATTTAAGCCACTTCCAAACAATCAGACATAACAAAAAAGCATAATAAAACTATAATATAACTATTCTTTAACCATATATGTGTATAAAACTAATACAATAATTGACATTAAAAATATAATATATCCATAATTTAACATCATTAACACAAATACGGAGAATAAAAAATGGCTGAAAATTCTAACTCAAACAATAAAAAAACAACATTAAACTTTACTGGTCTTGATATGAATGTTGAAAAAGCAAATGTATTTAACGCAAAAGTTAATTCAATCAAGGCAAAAATCGCAGATAGCATTCAAAAAAATCTCAATTACGAAAACAGTATCGAAAACAAATCAGCTCCCGCATCGCAATTATCACCATCTATGCGTATTTTGAAGGATAGCGGAGATTACACTGTAATTACCTTGCGTTGTGGTGCTTATCCAATTTTTAAGAACACTACTAAAAAAAGCGAATATACGCACACTAAAATTTTGTCTTCATTAAAATCAATGCTTGAAGAAGGACAATTTGACGAGGAAATAAAGGCATATGCCAAGAAAAAACGCACAAGAAAATCAAACGAAGATGAAACAGAAGAAAATTCATCTAAAAACAAAACAAAGAAAAAATAATCTATAATAATGGGAGAGTTAATTAACTCTCCTTTTTCTTTGTCTTCTTTTTTGATAATTCATAATCACCAGTTGAAAAATCTTTTTGAGATGGGTCATATGCAAGTTTGTGTAATATTTGTTTTAAACATGGATAATCTATTTTCTTTAACTCGCGATTAAGCAATGAAATATTGATGTTTTTACCATAAATTGATTGCCCTATACCTTTATTAGCCCACCCACCAAGAGCATTTTGGACTTCTGTTGATATTTTTTTTGCAATAGCATGTTCTTCAAAACAATATCTAAAACTATGAAATACAATTTTATTTGCTGTTATACCGAGTTTATCAAGATAACGAGCAAACCAATGACCGACAGCACCTGAAAATTGATTTTTTTTGGTATATTCAATAGTGTAAAAAATCCACTCTTTTTTATTTGTTTTTAATTTTTTTACAAAATCAATGAAACCTAAAAATATAAGAGCCGGGTGTATAGGCACAATTCTTTTAGAATGCTTGTTTTTTAATGATTGTTTGGGATGTGTGTCACAAATATTAAAACACCATATGCCTTTTACTTTGATAATATCTTCCACTCGTAATTGGCAAATCTCGTTAATCCGAGCACCTGAAAATAAGGCAATTAAAGGAACCCAGAACTTTACAAATTCATAACGGCTATATCTATTGGGATAGGTTTCTGGATTGAATATCTTTTTTAAATCTTTATCAGAAAATCCAATGCGTGCAGGATCTTTATTTAATAATGGCGTTGTAATATTTTTCTTAAAATCATTCGGTATAATGCCTTCATCAACTGCAAATTTTAATAATTCTTGAAAAGATATTAAATGAGCTTTGATTGTTTTTAGAGAGATACATTTTTCATTATCAATCGGAAGTAAAATACTATTCAACCTCTTGTTCGGATATAAAAATTGCCATCTTTTGGGCACTCTATGAATATCAATAGAAATTCTTTTGCAATCTTCTGCCGTTATATCGTCAATACAATCTTTTTCAAGAAGGGCGAAAATAGTTTTTAAATGTGTTCTTTTAGAATCTACAGAACTTTGTTTTATTTTTTTACGTAAATTATGAACCGTTATCATTCGGTCAAATAAAGTAGTCCAAAGAGTTTTTATTTTTCGTTGTTTTTCTATTCTCTTATTAGCTATGTCTTGGCAAGTGGTTGTTAATTTTCTGATTAGCGGATTTATATTAGCATACTTAACCGCAGTATCATCAGTATTATGAATATCATTTATCAATTTTTCATTATAACTCTCTACCTGCTGAAACTTATTTACATATGATTTAAACCAATCAGCGGTTTCCAAATTACGATATGTAGATGGAGATGTTGGGATATTGGTTAATCCACGCATAATTTTTTCTAAAACATTTTTTAATGTAATATGCGTGTCAGGTTGTTGATAGAGCCATAATAGATAAGAGTTGAGGTATTTTCCTGCACAAAATGTTATATCACCACTAGTGAAAACAGAAACCTCTCTAAAATCTGCTTTACCTTTTTCAATATCATTAAAATTATCTTCACAAAACTTTTGCACTTCTTCCAATCTATGAATTAAAAGAGCGTCAATATCAGCATCATCCATCGTAATGCCGAAAGGGTGTGTTCTCTTGCTAATTTTCAATGCAACAACCTTTAAAAAATCAATAAATTTATCCATTGCGAGGGATTCTTTGGGATATTGTTTTATCGCCGTATAATAATCCCTTGTGCCAAGAGAATAAATCAACTCTTTGCGAAGTGCAAGAGGTTGCAAAATTCTGGGGATAGCAACCCTAATATAGAATACATGAAGCCGACGAGTTAGACGGGGATATCTTGACCGATTCTGTAACACTTTGCTGTAACACCTCTGATTTTGGGTGTTTTAAATGTGTTTTACTTAAAAAAATAACCCGTTATTTCAACGGGTTATCAATGAATTGGCGGAGAGGCAGAGATTCGAACTCTGGGAGGGCTCGCACCCTCGACGGTTTTCAAGACCGCTGCATTAAACCACTCTGCCACCTCTCCATAATCATTAACGGCAATCCGTGTTTGCATAGCTTTTTTAATCAATTCGTCTTTAAACGTCAAGCATTATTTTTGATTATTGATAATAAAAATCTTCTTTATTGACTTATTGTCAAAAAAGAGCTATTTTTTGTCCAAACAACTATTAAAAACATATATTATGGAAAAGAAACATATCATTGAGCTGATAAACAAATATGCTCAATATGTAGAAAAAAATCCATCAGACAGATATTATCGCCAAGTATGGATGCTTTGTTGTTCCGCTTTTTTCACCAAAGCAACAATTCCTGCAAAAGTTTTGCTGGAAAACATTGAAAAATTGCAAAACAATGCAACCATACTAAATCGACGACGAATATTCAGAGATGATTTAATAACGCTAAAAAGCTTTGTTGAAGACATAATTGCCAACAACTAACATCAAAAAAACAGGCCGTAATTAAAAAATTACCGCCTGTTTTTTTTGTATTTATTTTGTGCGTCCCGCTAATTCTGTATTAGTCAGCCACAGAGCCAACCACCTCTCCTCCTGTGCCAAACCAAAAATCGGGATATGTGCGACGAATAATAAGAATTTAGGGCAAAAACACCGCAGCGTACATAAACGTACGTGAGGATGTTTGCGTCCCGCTAATTCTGTATTAGTCGGCCACAGAGCCAACCACCTCTCCTCCTGTGCCAAACCGAAAATCGGGATATGTGCGGCGAATAATAAGAATTTAGGGCAAAAACACCGCAGCGTACATAAGCGTCCCGCTAATTCTGTATTAGTCGCCCACAGAGCCCGATTTTCCCCTAGCGGCGTTCAAACAACTTCTCAATATCTTTCAACTTGAGTTCAACATAAGTCGGGCGGCCATGGTTGCATTGACCGGAATGCTCGGTTTTTTCCATATCGCGCAAGAGGTGGTTCATCTCGTTAATATTAAGTTTGCGCCCTGCCCTGACCGAACCATGACAAGCGATTGTGGCACAAATCGTATGTAGCTTGTCGGTCAAACTAAAACCTTTACCCCATTCTGCCATTTCTCCGGCCAAATCCCGAATTAAGGCTTTGATATCACAATCGCCGATTAATGCCGGAACTTCACGAACAATAACTGCCGTAGAACCAAACTCTTCCACCACCAAACCGAGCTTTTGCAGTTCTTCCGCGGCTTCAACAATCCGTGTTTTTTCGCTGATACTCAAATCCACAATTTCGGGAATAAGCAAAATCTGCGTTGCCACCTTGTTTTCAGCCAAAAGCGAAGCTTTCAACTTTTCCATCACAATACGCTCATGCGAGGCGTGTTGGTCAATAATAACAATGCTGTCCTCGGTTTGAGAGATAATATAGGTATCATGGAATTGAGCTTTTGCTAAGCCGAGCGGTCCGACCTCATCTTCAGTTTCCACCGAAGGACTATCAACCTTAATGGAAAAGGATTTGCGCTCCAAGTCCGGCAAACAAACCTGCCGCCTTGGCTGTGGTATAGCAGATTGAAAAACCGGATAATTTGCCGAAACAGGCTGGTGCTCGCGCAGAACTGTTGTCTCATTCTGCCCGAAAGAAGGAATATTATCTTGTACAAATGCCGCCAAATCCAAGTTATTGGCTGTTTTATGGTCGCCCAATGCCAAAGCCTGACGAATGGAACTTACCAAAAGTCCGCGCACCAAAGCATTATCATAAAAGCGAACTTCAGCCTTTGCCGGATGTACGTTTACATCCACATAAGCCGGATCAATATCAAAATACAAAGCCGCCATCGGATAGCGATTATGCGCCAACACATCTTGATAAGCGCCTTTTATGGCCCCCAAAAGCAACTTATCCCGCACCGGACGATTATTGACAAATAAATATTGATATAATGAATTGGATTTATTCAAGGTCGGCAAAGACACATAGCCCGTAATCCGCAAATTTTCACGCTGCGCGTTAATCAGGAGCGAATTATCACCAAATTCTCTCCCCATAACATCAGTTAAGCGTTTGAGTCTGGAATCAAACAACTCTCCTTGACAAGCATTAAGAGATACTTTTTTCTTGCCATCTTCGGTCAGATAAAAAGAGATTGTCGGATTTGCCAGCGCAATTCTGTTAAGAATTTCAACACATTGCGCCGTTTCCGAAGCAGATGACTTTAAGAATTTGAGTCTCGCCGGCGCAGCATAAAACAAGTCTCTTACCTCAATACGCGTTCCGCGCGGATGCGCTACTGGTATGACATCAGATTTTTCTCCGCCGTTAACCTCAATTTTCCAAGCATTTTCGGAGCCTTCTCGGCGGGAGACGATAGACATCCGCGCCACGGAAGAAATTGAGGGCAACGCCTCTCCGCGAAACCCGAAAAAATTGATGTTAAATAAGTTATCATCCGGAAGTTTTGATGTTGCATGCCGCTCCACGGCAATCGGCAATTCATCTTTATCTATACCTTTGCCGTTGTCAGAAACAACAATCAGACTTTTACCGCCATCGGATAAAGTAACTTCAACCGATGTAGCTCCGGCATCAATAGAGTTTTCCACCAACTCCTTGACAACGGAAGCCGGCCGCTCAATAACCTCACCGGCAGCAATCTGGTTAACCAGATTATTTGGTAAAATTCTGATTGCCATTTTGTTTGTCTCTTACTTTCGCAAACGCTTAATCAACTCAATCAACGAGCCGGTTGAAGCATCATGTTTGTTTTCGGAAGAGTTATTCTGCAACTCCGGCAAAATACTCAAAGCCATCTGCTTACCGAGCTCAACACCATATTGGTCAAAAGAGTTAATATTCCAAACCACACCCTGAACAAAAACCTTATGCTCATACATCGCAATCAGCATACCCAAGGTATAAGGATCAATCTTCTTAAAGACGATTGTGTTTGACGGTCTGTTCCCCTCAAAACTCTTAAACTTCTTCAGATAATTGATTTCCTCACGAGATTTTCCGGCTTTTTTAAGCTCTTCTGCCGCTTCTTTAACCGTTTTGCCGCGCATTAAGGCTTCACCTTGAGCCAACACATTTGCAACCAAAATCTCATGATGTTCACCGATTTCATTATGTGAGATTGCCGGAATAATAAAGTCCATCGGCACAATCTCTGTTCCCTGATGAATTAGCTGATAGAAAGAATGCTGAACATTCGTTCCCGCACCGCCGAACAAAACCGGTCCTGTGGCATATTTGACATATTCACCGTTAACAGCCACAAACTTACCATTGCTTTCCATATCAAGTTGTTGCAAATACATCGGCACATATTGCAAATACTGGTCATAAGGAATAACAGAGTAACGATGCACCCCGAAGAAGTTATTATACCAAATACCGAGCATTGCCAAAATCACCGGAATATTGTGCTCCAAATCCGTATTATAAAAATGCTGGTCCATCGCATTTGCACCCTCAAGCATCCGCTCAAAGTTTTCAAATCCGACCGCAATGGCAATAATCAAGCCAATCGCTGACCACATAGAATAGCGCCCGCCGACAAAATCCCAAAATTCAAACATATTCTCAGGGTTAATGCCAAACTTCTCAACTTCTTGTGTATTGGTAGACAAAGCCACAAAATGTTTGGCAACGGCATGCTCGCCCAAAGCATCAACCAACCACTTGCGGCAAGTTCTGGCGTTCGTCAAAGTCTCAATGGTCGTAAAGGTCTTGGAAGCCACAATAAACAAAGTGGTTTCCGGGTCAATCTTATTCAACACCTCAGCGCAAGCCGTTCCGTCAATATTAGAGATAAAATAACAGTTAATATCTTTAGCCCAATATTTACGCAAAGCCTCACAAGCCATAAAAGGTCCCAAGTCCGAACCGCCGATACCGATATTAACAATATTAGTCAGTTTTTTGCCCGTATATCCCTTAAACTCACCAAAACGCACAGCATCGGAAAACTTTTTCATCTTCGCCAAAACATCATTAACTTGCGGCATAACATTTTTGCCATCAACCAAAATCGGCTTATTGGAGCGGTTGCGCAAAGCCACATGAAGTACGGCACGTTTTTCGGTAACATTGATTTTTTCTCCGGCAAACATTGCCTTAATTTTTTCTTCCAAACCGCTTTCCCTGGCCAAGGCCATCAAAAGCTTCATTGTGCGCTCATTAATACGGTTTTTGGAATAATCCAAATACATCTGCTCCAAATTGATACTGAACTTTTTAGCTCTGTCTTCATCAAAAGCAAACATATCCTTCATTTCCACCTTGCGAAGGTGCTTATAATGATTCTCCAGTTTTTTCCATGCTTTTGTTTTATTTACTGTTTTTTCAAACATTACTTAACTCCCTGCTTCTCAAAACTTCCGATATTAACAAACACAATCTGCTCGGGCTTAAAATATTCTTTCGCCACCCGATTAACATCATCAAACATAACTTGTCTCACATAAGCATTACGCTTCTGCAAAAAATCAAGTCCCAAATTGTCCTTTTGCATATAAACCAAAATGGAAGAAATCGTATCAATAGAGGCAAAACGCAGATTATATGAGGCAATCAAATAATCTTTGGCTTCATCAAGTTCTTTTTCGCTCACCCCATCTTTTGCCATTTTAGCCCATTGTTGTTTCACGATTTCAACCACGCGATTAAAATTCTCCGGCGTTGCCGAAAAACCACCGCGAATCAGAGGCGCTTTGTCTTGCATACTCAAATAAGTCTCAATTCCATAAGTCAAGCCCTCGTTTTCGCGTGCTGCAACGGATAATCTGGAATTAAGCCCTGCTCCGCCCAAAATATGGTTGGCAATATATAAAGGATAAAAATCGGGATGTTGGCGTGCAATACCTTTGGTTGCAAAAGAAGATATAATCTGCGCCGAAGGTTGATTAATATTTTTAACTCTGCCATCAAAAGCAAGCTCGGCTTCGCGAACAAACACAATCCGCCCATTCTCAGGCAAGTTTGCAAATATTTTATCAACTATTTTGCCTGCTTCTTCCTCGCTCACATCTCCGGCAATACCAATCATCAGATTGCTCCGACTAATGTGGTTTTGCACAAAATTTTGCAACTGAGCTTTGCTGATATTCTTAATAACTTTGGCATCACCAATCGGGTTTCTGGCATAAGGATGCTCGCCGAAAATCTCTTTTGCCGCAGCCAAAGCCAAAATCCCTGACGGATGTTCAACTTGGCGCTTAAGTGCAGTCAGCATCTGCGCCTTAGTACGCTGAACATCTTCCGCATCAAACCTTGGCTTGGTCAGAGCCATATTCAACAACTTAAAAGCCGTATCCATATTCTCACGTGTGGTCAGCAAACGTCCCGAAAAATCATCCATATCCACACTAAAACCCATACCAATGGCTTTTTGTTCCAAAAGTTCCTTAAAGGCTTGGCTGTCAAGATTTCCGGCACCCTCGGTCAACAAAGCCGCAACCATCGTGCTTATACCGCTTTCCTCTCCCTCATCGGTAGACAAGCCTGCATTTTTAAACAAGAAACTGATGCTTATAATCGGGTTGGTTTTGTCCTGAAACAAATAAGCCTTAATCTTCGCCTTAGGAGATGTAATCTCTTTGACCTCAGTATCAAAGCTTTTTTCTTTCAATGTCGCATTTTCCAATATCACCCGCGGATTAAAGACAAACCAATGGTTATAGAGCCGCCAACCGCCATAAACCACCAAAGCGGCCAACAGTAACCACCACAGCCAATCATAAGAATGCGTTTTATGATAATATCTGCGCGCCATCAGTTCGCCTCCTCTGCCGGTTTAACAATTCCCGTAACACTAATTGCGCCGCCAAACAACTTTTTAGCTGCTTGCCTAACTTCTGCTGCCGAAACCTTGCGAATATTCTCGGCATGATTTTCAATCTCTTCCACAGACATCCCGACCGCGGCCATTGCCCCGACAATATAAGCCGCATCATTGGGATTATCGCGTAAATAAACCTGCCCGGCCAACATCTTTGCCTTGGTTTTCTCAATTTCTTCAATCGTAATTTCAGCCACAGCTTGTTTGATAGCCTTGTTCAAAGCAGCTTCAAAATCCTCGGTCTTAATATCTTCTTTAGGTGTTGCCGAGATACTAAAACCACCATAGCTCCTGGAAGCATAATCATAAGAAACAGAAACGCCTAAAGCCGATTTTTCTTGCAAAACAAGCTTTTTGTAGAGCTTTGAGGTTTCACCCTCACCCAAATAAGCCGCCAAAACCATCAAAGGATAAACTTCTGTTTTATCCAAATTAACTGACGGAGCCACATAAAGCTTCACCATCCGCTCAGCCTTAATTTGCGGCAACTTCATTTCCAAACGCGCATCAAACTGTTTGTCTAGCTTCGGAAAATCTGCTTTCAAGCCAACTTTTCTGGGCTCAATCTCGCCAAAATACTTTTCTGCCAAACTTTTTGCAACTTGTGGTTCAATATCACCGGACAAAATCAAAATAGCGTTGTTAGGCGCATAATAGCTTTCATAAAAAGCCATAACATCATCTCGGTTAAGAGACATAATCTCCTCCGGTGTCCCTGAGATTGAACGCGCATACGGATGCTGCTGCCACAAAACGCGCCGCAAAGCTTCACCAAAATAAGCTGATGGATTATTTTCTACCACCTGCATTCGCTCCTGAAACACAATGTCTCTCTCTTTTTTGAAAGATTTTTTAGCAAAATCAAGGTTTTCCATGCGGTCAGCTTCCAAAGCCATCGCCAATTCAAGCCTTCCGACATCCATTGTTTCATAGTAAGAAGTAAAATCCTGTGCCGTAAAAGCGTTGCTGTCGCCGCCGTTTTGCGCCACAATACTGTTAAAATTGGAATCTTTGACCTTTTTTGTGCCTCTGAACATCAAATGTTCAAGCAAATGAGCCGTGCCACCTTTGCCTAAGGCCTCATCAACACTACCCACCTTATACCATACCATCTGCCGCACAATCGGCGCTTTATGGTTGGGAATAACAATAACCTGCAAGCCGTTTTTCAACTGAAATTCGGTCATATCAAAGATTTTTGCCTCTGCTTTGACACAAAGCAGAAAAACACTCAGCAATCCAACAAAGACAGACTTTTTCTTACTTTTCAGCATTCAGTTCCCTAAAATCTTGTTCAAGTTTATCTTTAATATTTGCATCGGTTTGCGTTGCATCAATCTTAGCCATCAGTTTCCGCTCAGACAAATCCATGCCTGCCATCCTCTCTTCCATATCAATCTGTTGCATACCGCTCATATCATTAACCGGACGCAAATCATATTCCGGCGGCAAAGACAAAGGTGCTCTGGACATAACCATAAATTCATCCGGCGCTTGGTTAGCCAAGCCAAGCTTTCTCTTAGTTTCCGTACTGCAAGCACTCAAAACAAAAGCCACAGCCAACACAACAAAAACAGACTTTCTCATATTTTCCCCTTTTCAAACCTTACCTAAATAACAGACTTTTCTTTGTTAAACAAACTATGAACAATAATGATAATTGCACCGATACAAATAAAACTATCCGCCACATTAAATGCCGGCCAGTGCGCATCGGCAATATGAAAGTCCAAGAAGTCAAAAACGGCACCGAGGCGAATACGGTCAATCAAATTTCCGATAGCGCCACCGATAATAAAACCAAGAGCAGCTTGCACCAAACGGCTCGGCTCTTTTTTAAGCCACATAACCAAAAAACCGATAATGCTCAAAGCCAAAACGGAAAGCAAAAAAGCACCCCATGCCCCCATATCATTAAACATAGAGAAGCTCACCCCGGTGTTCCAGGCCTTAACCAGATTAAACCATGATGTATAAATAATCATAGCTCTGTCTTCAAGAACTTCATTAAGAATATAATACTTAGAAATCTGGTCGGCAACCAACACCAAAGCGGCCAAGCATAAACCAAAAAACACGCCGTTACTCCCCGTAGGTTAAAAAAAACAAACTCCATTATAAGCAAAAATTCGGAGATAGAAAGCTTTTAATCGGAAATATGCAGATATTTTAGAACAAAATCAGCTTAGCCAAGCCTAAAAAGATGAAATAACCGCCGGAATCGGTCATTGCAATCAAAAATACGCCGGAAGCTATGGCCGGATCAACTTTAAGTTTGTGCAACGTCAGCGGAATAAGAATACCGGCCAAACTCGCCAAGGAAAGATTACATAACATAGCAATGGCAATAATCAAACTTAACTCATGCTGTGTCGGGAACATAATCCACGTTATTATACCAATCAAACAAGCAAACAAAAGCCCGTTTACCACACCAACCATAAACTCTTTACCGATAGTTCTTAGGGTGTTGCTTGCTGTCAATTCTTTGGTCGCCAAAGCGCGCACAGCCACAGCAAGGGTTTGATTCCCCGTTGTTCCGCCCATAGAGGCCACAATCGGCATCAACACCGCCAAGACAGAAATCTCGGCAATAATATCTTGGAAGCCCTTAACCACGGTTGAAGCCAAAATTGTCGCAAACAAATTTGTAATCAGCCAAATGGAACGAGATTTGAAGATTCCGAAAACTGACTTATAAACATCGCCTTCTTCCGCACCGGACAAATGCATAATATCTTCGCCGGCTTCTTCGTGTACAATGTTGACCACATCATCAATATTAATCACACCGATAAGCCGCCCCTTGTTATCCACCACGGAAGCCGCCATCCAACCATATTCGCGGAACATATGCGCTACTTCTTCCTGGTCGGTATAAACATCAACCGGAACAATCTCGCAATCCATTATGTTGCAAAGCTTTTCATCACCTTTGGCCCGCAAAAGCTTATCAAGCGTAATTTCGCCTGTGGGATGCAAAGTCAGCGAGTCTGTTAAGAAAATCGTATAAAATTCATCAGGAAGCTCTGTATCAGAGAGTAAATATTGGCGCGCTTCTTTCACCGTCCAATGATCCGGCATACTCACAAAGTTGCGCACCATAATACGACCGGCAGAATCTTCGGGATAATTAAGAGAAGATTCAACCTGATATTTTAATTCAGGGTCCAATTGGTTGATGATGGATTTTTGCTCATCATCATCCATATGCTCCAAAATTTCAACCGCATCATCAGAGTCCAACTCATTAACGATATTAACCAATTGGTCTTCGTCTAAAGTCTCAATAACTTGTTCCTGAACAACATCATTAAGTTCGGGGAAAACTTCCGGATCAATATGGTCGCCCAAAATCTCAACCAATTGCCGCCGGTGGTTAATATCCAAGACCTCAATCAAACGCGCCAAATCATATTCATCAAGACCTTCCACAATCTTGCGAATATGGATTTTGTCGTCCTCATCCAAAGCCATAATAACGGAATTAATCATTTTCTGACCAATACCATATTGGACCTGTTGCAATTGTTTTTTACGGGTAAATTTTCTTTGTTTTTTTACTTTAGAGCCGGGCAGCCGCTTTTTCGCATTTTTCTTCATTTTTCCTCCCCGACTTTCAAGGCTAACGCCTAAAAACTAAACATAAGTTCTTTTTTCTGATATGCCGATGGCAAAATCCTTAACGCAAAAAAACAAAATTCTTTGATTGATTATTGATGATTGCCTTAAATTTGGTGCGGCCGAGAAGACTCGAACTTCCATGAGCTTAGCTCATAACGACCTCAACGTTACGCGTCTACCAATTTCGCCACGGCCGCATCTCAAATAAGACAAGCACAGATTTATTCCGATTTATAAAAATAATCAAGCATTTTTTGCAAATATGTTGAAAAATTTTTTTCATCAGAGACACAAGGCACGAAAGCAAGATATGCACAAAGGAAACATCGCGGTTCAACAAAGGTTCGTGCCGCAGCCAGTGAGCGCTCAAGTGCGTCCACTTGTCAAGCTGGCTCTTACTCATCGTTCTGTAAAGACTCTTTCTGATTTATAGCATTTGCGCTTTTTTCCATTTCAAAGCTAAACACTTTGCCATAGAAATTCATCAGAATTAAAAAATCGCTCCATTGTACATTGCCTTTGCCCAACTCTATGCGGTCAATGATTGTAGGGGTGAGCCCCGTTCTGCGGGAAACACTTTGTAAAGTTACATTCTTATGATAGCGACACCTAAAAAGTACAAAGCCCAATTGTCGGCGTAGCTTGCGTTTGCGGTTTATATTTTGTAGGTTAAAATCAAAATTCATACTGTTCAACTCCTATTGTTTTATGTAAAACAAAACCGCTCTCAAAAGAGAGCGGAGGAGTTGGAAACTGTACGAGAACAGTGTGCTTATTCGTCCGTTAAAAACGGCTTATATCGCACCATCCTCCATTTAGGAGGTTATTATTGGTTTCTCGTAGGGAGTTTCCACACTCCGTCATCAGCCTAACCATTGCTGATGACGGATGTGATTATAAAGAGAATTTGCTAATTTTCAATGAAGATTTTTAAATAGATATAGGGCACAATCTCACGATATGCACAAAGGAAGCAACGCGTTTCAACAAAGGTTCGCGCCACAGCCAGTGTCGCGGTCAAGCTGGCTACAGCTTGAAAAACTCGGCTGGTGGAATTTATAGAGTAATTTCTAGAGGTGATAAAAATTTTAGCGCACAAAAACTCGGATAGCGCGGCAGATAATAAGAAACAAGGGGAAAATTTTTTGAGTGTACAAAAACAGTACACGACTAAAAATTTTACCCCGCAGTTTCTGTATTAGGTGCCCGCTAGACGAGTTTTTACATCGGCATAGACATAATCTCTTTATAAGCCTTTATGGCTGAATCGCGTACGGCAACGACTGTCTCAAGTGCCATCTGGGCATTGGATACGGCTAAGACCACATCTTGAATGTCTGCTTTGCCTGAAATTCCGTTTATGGCAAGCTGCTCGCTTTGTTTGGATAAGTCAACGGTGGTTGTCAGAGCTTCCTTAACCATATCCTGGAAACCTGTTTTTTCTGCAGGTTTGGATTCAGCTGCCGGAAGTTTTGCCCCTATTCTGCCGAGAGCTTGCTGATAAGCATTAAGTGCACTGTTAATATTATTTGTCAATGTTTTTCCCCTTTAACTTACTTCAAAACATCAAGAATACTGCTGTTCATATCACGCGCAGTTTGCATCATACTCATATTAGCTTCATAGCTGCGTTGCGCTTCTTTCATATCCATCATCTCAATCAGCGGATTAACGTTTGGCATAGCCACATATCCCTGCTCGTTTGCCGCCGGATGATTAGGCATATATTTCATCTGAAACTCTGACTTATCCGGCACAACCTTGTCAACTTTAACCATCTGCGCGCCGGTTTCTTTATCAATATAGTTTTTGAACGTAACCACTTGGCGGCGGTACGGATCTTCGCCCGGGCGGATACCGACAGAGTCGGCATTAGCCATATTCTCGGAGATAACGCGCAAGCGCTCGGCTTGGGCTTTCATACCCGAGACGGCAATATCTGCACTTACTGACAAATTTCCGGCCATAATCCGTTATCCCTTCTATGAACCAGGCTCTGTATTAGCGGTTTTAAGCATATTGCGATAGGTAGTATAAATCGTGAGCATACGATTATAATCGCCTTTAGTCTCCGCCACTTTGTTAAGCTGGTCTTCAATAATGACACCGTTACCGTCAATGGTTAAAGCATAATCGGGCTTTGGCGTATAAATCCCGTTTGAGGAAATTTGCGACGGCAAAGCGGCAAAATGCTTTTCATTAGTAACATTAACGGTAAGAGCTTTTTTGAGTTCATCTTGAAATTTGGGTTCTTCCAAATCTTTGGCAATATAACCCGGTGTATTGGAGTTTGCCAGATTCGTAGCCAAAACCTTCTGACGCTCGGTCAGATAGTTGAGCTCTTGGTTTGCCATATTAAAAATGGTCAAATTGTTCAAATCCATGCAAATTCCCCTTTTGCAATATTGTAAGGTTACGTCCCCACATAACCCAAACATGCAATAAATATGCCAAATAAAAACCCTTGCCAAATAAGCTGCCTGAAACTACAATTAAAGCAACCAACAAGGAATGGCACCATGTCTGAACAAGATAATAACAAAAAAACAACCAAAGACAACGACGCAGATATTTTGTCCACAGATTATGCTGTTGCGCTCGGCTATGACAGCAAACAAAACGCCGCACCGAAAGTTTTAGCCAAAGGGCAAGGACATATTGCGCAAAAGATTGTGCAAATCGCCATTGATGAAGGCATTGAGATTCGTCAAGATGCTGATTTATTGCAGATTCTCAAAGCTGTAGATATTGATGAAGAAATTCCGGTTGAAGCTTTTGCTGCCGTTGCCGAAATCATTTCTTATGTTTATCAGGTCAACAATAAAGAATTACCCGAAAGTTAGGCCATTTTTTCAAAAATTGCCAAGAAAAACCCGTCTGTATTGGTCAAAAGCGGTGAAAAACGCAAAAATTCGGTATTTTTTGCCGGATAAGGCGCATCAATTTTTTGTTGCCAAAGTTGCTTTAAGTCAATATAGCGAACATTTTTGTGTCTTTGCGCAAAAACGGAAACAATATTTTCATCTTCATCCGGCAAAATAGAACAAGTGATATAGACGATGCGCCCGCCAACCTTCGTATTTTCCAATGCAAATTCAAGCAGTTGAGACTGAATTTTGGTTAATTCGCTTAATTTTTCGGGCGTTAGGCGAAATTTTGCATCAGGTGATCTGCGCCAAGTTCCTGTTCCCGAGCAAGGGGCATCTATAATAAAGCGGTCATAATCTTTGCCGCTCAACTCCCGAACCGGTACCACATTTTTAATATTCAGCCTCTCTAAACGCGGTTTGATTTGTTCCAAACGGTGCCAGTCAATATCATGCGCCTCAATTTTGCCTTTACCATTCAAGAGAGAAGCTATTGCCAAACTTTTTCCGCCTGCTCCGGCGCAATAATCAATAACTTTGTGCTCAGGCTTAACATCACACAAAATAGCCGCCAACTGCGAGGCTTCATCCTGAACTTCAACCACACCTTCTTTATAAGCAATACAGTTGTTCAGGTTCACCCTTTCGCTTGAGCGGATGCCAATGGGAGAATAAGGTGTCGGCGCAAAAAACAAACCTTCACGCCGCAAGTCTTGCAAAACTTGCTCCCTTGAACTGGAATTGACACGCAAATCCGCACTTGCCGGCTCGTTTAAGGATTTAAGCAACGCAACATCTTTAATTTTTGCAAACAACCACTCCGGACATTCCGATTCCACATCAACAGGATAAACCTCTTCCTTCAAGTTTTTCATCCAGATTTTTTCTTCTTTACTCAAGGCTGGCGGTGCATATTCCCCTGCCCCGAAAATCAAATCCAAATCCTCATCTTTCAGAAAAACAAGCAAAATCTTGCGTGCTTCTTTTGAGCCTGCCTCAAACTCAAGCCGCCGCCGATGCCTGATAATCTTCCACACGGTTTCGGTAATAAAACGTCTGTCGCCGGAGCCGATATATTTTCGCTCGCGCAAATAATTATTGATAATTCCGTCTGCCGGACTTTTATCCTTAAAAATTTCGCCAATAAGTTCCAAAACGGCATTATAGCGCGCAGCCTGTTGCATTTTTTACTCCTCAAAAATTTTTTCTACTATAAACGCCAAAGGCCTTAAAAGCAATCTGCTTTTAAGGCCTTTGAACATTATTCGTCTTCTATAGAGCGGAAATACATCGCTCTGTAGGAATTAAAATTCTCACTTTGCGATTCCGCATAGAAAGCATTTTCCAACGCTATTCCTTCATTGCAGATGACATCGCGCTCTTCAATGCGATCTTCTTTAGCGCAAAGCTGCAGCTCATTTTTGAACCATTTTTTTTGCACCATAAAACACCTTGATTGCCGCCTAACAGTCGTATATCTGCTAAACGGATCTTTAAACGAGGTGTATTTCAGCACAAAACGGACAAATTCACCGGCCACAATCGGCTTAACAGATGAGACCAGCCCACGAGAAATGACGTACAACTTTCCCGAAAACGGCTGATAAATACCATACATCTGCTTATCTTCTTGGCGCAAAAGCAACCAAAAAACCGCATGCGTTCCATCATCTTTCAAAGAGCGAAAATTTTGTTCAACCCAATCGTTTTTAGCAAACTTCAGCCAAACAAAGGAAATTTGCTCAATCTGGTACTTTGCCTCCAACACAGGATTCAAAACAGATAACACTTGCTTAAGCCTGATTTTCCGAAGCACTGACAACACCGTGTCATTAAGCTCACAAACCTCCAAAATTTTCATTTTTCTCTGTTTTGAGAGGTTAAACTAAACAACTCGCTGCTCCGAAAAAACTCAGAGAACAAAAATGCGTTGTTAAATGCCTCAACAAAGTTGTTTTGCGAAATATCAACGGTTTTTCTGGCCGAGAAGTCTTTAAGCAACTGCAAATACGGTCGTCCTCGGAATATAGTATATTCCAGTTTAGCCACCCTGGCATACAAACAAACATATTTATACAGTTGTGTATGACTGGGCTCAAAGAAATACCTAATATTCAGCCGAATAGTTTCCTCCGAATATTCGCTCTCCAAATACTCCCCTTCTTTCAGAAGATAAATCTGAGACGAATACAGGGCATAAACAGCCAAATACTTTTCACTACTGTTGCTCACTTCAAAAGCAAACAAGCACGGCATACCACAGAAAGAGTCATAGAACCGGAGCTCTTCCACAAACGGACATCTTGGCGAAATATTAAGCCATTTCAGCTCAACGCCTTTCACCCAATATCCGGCTTTTTCCAGTATGGGCCGACACAATTTTTCAATCTCGCTAAAATGAATTTGCCGAAGGTCTGAACTAAATAACCACCCATCATTAACTTGAAATTTTCGCTTCTGGAGCTCTACTTCAGAAAGACGAATTTTTTCTTTTTCTTTCATAATGCATATAATTTAATAGATTTTATGCCCATTAAACTAAACTTTTTTGACAAATTTGTCAAATATTTTATCTTTTTAAGAATTAACTATTGTAATATTATCAACCAAAACCGAAGGCGAACCAACCTGTGAACAATAAAACTCCAAATCATTACCGATAGCCCGAATATCTTTAAGAAGCTGATAAATATTGCAGGAAAAAGTAAATTGCTTCAAAGGCTTGGTGATTTTGCCATTTTCAATCACAAAACCTTCAGCCGCGGCGGAAACATCTCCCGTAACCGCATTAAAACCAACACCCAAGCCTTTAATCTTATCAATAAAGACACCATTTTCAGCCAAAGCCAAGAGTTCAGAAAAACTTGTCTCACCGTTTTTAAGGTAAAAGTTAAAGATTTTTGCGCCCTGAGCGCCGCTTCCGTTACCGGTTGACGCACATTGATGCTTGTCTGCCATACTCAAACCATACAAAAATGTTTGCAAAACACCGCCTTTAACCACATCCTTATATTGCGTCGGCACCCCGTCGCCATCAAAAGCCTCGGTCGCAAAACCACCATTCAACCACGGGTCATCAACAATCGTTACCAAAGAAGAGGCAATTTGCTCGCCGATTTTCCCTTTGAGTTGCGATTTTCCGCAATCCACCTCATAAGCATCAAAAATATCAGCCATTTCACCCAAAAGTCCGGCAAATTGCTTGTTTTCAAACACGATGGCAGTTTTTTGCGGCATAATCTCCGTTGGGTTCAAATGTGCCAAAACTTGCTCAACCGCAGGCATAACCAAGTTTTTGGGCTCAAAATCTTCCGGCTTGTCAAAACAAACAGCATGGCTAAAAGATTTCACACCGCTTTCATCTTGCGCGCTTAGGAAAATATACGCGCTTGCCGACTTATTTTCTTCTTGCAAATCAAGCCCTAAGGAGTTGCGCATAATCAGCTTATTACTTCTTTTATGAAAAGCCGTAGCAATCACTTGCTTAATCCGCTCATCGGCATCATAAGCAAGCTTTTCGGCTTTTTTCAAATAAGCCACAACGTCAAAATCTTTTAGTTTTTCAGCCAAAGGCGCATAAGGTTTGAGTTTTTTATATTCACCCTGCCCGTCATAAAAGAAAAACTTTTCATCACAATCCAAGAGTTTGGCGTTGGCAATGGCTTCGCTGACAATAAAGGGAATTTCAGACGACTCAAAACATTCGGAAACAAAATGCCCGACCTTATCCCCGACCTTCACAGCCAGATTAAGTTTCTGGACCTTTGCCGCCACTTGCTTACTGACCTTTTGCTCAAACACTTGCAGTTCAGAGCGTTCCGTTTCGGCATATTTTACCTGATATTCTTCAGCACCTTGCTTACGCGCTTCTACAAACAACAAATCAATAAAAGACTGAATATCCATTATTTTTGCCCTCCGACTGCAATTTCGGAAACACGCAAAGTCGGCGTTCCGTAAGATACCGGCACCCACCCCGAAACCGAACCGCATTGACCGCCGCTCTTAATGGCGGAATCATTAGCTACCATATCAATCTTTTGCAAAATTTCCGCCCCGTTACCAATCAGTTTTGCACCTTTGACAGGTTTGGTTATCTTGCCTTTCTCAATCAAATAAGCTCTGCTGACCGAAAAATTAAAATCCCCTGTTTCCGTATTAACCGAGCCGCCTTTAATCTGCGCGGCAAAAATACCGTTCGGCGTTGCGGCAATTATATCTTCAGGCAAGCTTTCGCCACTGACAATATAGGTATTATTCATCCGTGAAGTCGGCACAAACTCATAAGATTCGCGGCGGGAACTCCCCGTTGGCAACATATTCATCCGCCGCCCGTTAAATCTGTCCACCAGATAGCCTTTCAAAACACCTTTTTCAATCAAAACATTATGTTGGGTCTTCACACCCTCATCATCAACATTGGTTGAGCCCCATTGGTTGGGCAAAGTTCCGTCATCAATCAAGGTAACAAAAGGGCTGGCAATCTTTTGCCCTAATCTGTTGCAAAAGACCGAAGCATTTTTGGCAACGGCCGTTGCTTCCAGAGAATGTCCACAAGCTTCATGGAACAAAACCCCGCCAATTTCCTTAGCCAAAACGACCGGCATTTTTCCGGCCGGACAATTTTCCGCTTTAAGCATTTCCACAGCTTCCCGCACCGTTTGTTCAGCCTCCGACCGAGCATCAATTTCATCAATCATTTCAAGACCTTGGAGGCTCCCCTTCGTCCAAAAGTTCTCAAAACATTTATCATCTTGCTCAACCTTGACCGAAAATCCCACTCTGGTTCGGATACGGCTGTCTTCCACCCACAAACCTTCGCTGTTTGCCACCAAAATATCTTGCATTTTGCTGCTTTGGCTCATATCAACACGAGCCACGCGCGCATCTGCTCCATAAACATATTCGGAAAACTGCTTGAGCCAATCTGCTTTTTCTGCCGAAGTTCTGCTCAATGGCAAAATCAAACATTTATGCTTATTTTCAATCTCTTGCGAGACCAGACTCACCGAAGAAATCAACTTTTTGGATTTTATGGCGATTGCTGCTTCCATAGCGGCTTTAAGCAAACCTTCCTCACTCAGGTCATTAGTATAAGCATAGCCGCAAAAATCATCCTTAAAAACTCTGACCCCAACACCCAAACGCAAATTAGCCGAAGCACCGTCAACTTTTCCATCACCGACTTTTAGAAAAGAGGAACGTGTTTTTTCGGCAAAAATCTCGGCAAAATCAGCCCCACTGTCCAGAGCTTTGAGCAAAACCCGCTCGGCCAATTTCTTTTCAAGCATATTTTTTCTCCGCTTTTTTATTTATTATTGCCGCGAAAACCAATACAAACCAAATATGTCTCCGGCGACCCCTGACGGCTGGCATCCGGCTTACAATGCCCGACTTTGGCAAAATTCTTTTTGGCATCAGCCAACAAGCCACCTTCCGCACCGCCTTGAAAAACTTTGGCAATAAAAATTCCGCCGTCAGCCAAAACTTCTTTGGCAAACTCATAAGCCGCTTCAACTAAACCGATGGTGCGCAAATGGTCTGTTTGTTGGTGTCCGGTCGTGTTTGCCGCCATATCGCTCATCACAATATCCGCCTTGCCGTTGAGCAAGGCTTTGAGCTTGTCGGCCGCATCTTCTTCCGTAAAATCTTGCTGGATAAGCGTTGCACCTTCAATCGGTTGTGTCTCCAAAATATCCATACCCACAACCTGTCCGGTACCTTTGTTGCGCATAACCGCAACTTGCGTCCAACCTCCCGGTGCGCAGCCTAAGTCAACGATTGTTTTGCCTTTGCCTAAAAACTTATATTTTTCATCAAGCTGAATGAGCTTAAACGCCGCTCTTGAGCGGTATCCCAAGCGTTTTGACTCTGCCACATACGGGTCGTTCAACTGCCGTTCCAACCATTTATTGGAAGACTTATCGCGATATTTTGAGGTCTTAACCCGCACGGTCAGCATATGTCTGCCGCGAACTTCTTTAGCCGATTTAGTGAGTTTTGCCATTTTCCTCCACCAATTCTTCAATAATTCCGTCTTTAGCGCTTTTTAACGAGGTTATCAGTTTTGTAACCCCCAAGCCATCATAAATTGTTTTAAAAATAACTGTTGCTGCCTGAAAAATCCGTGCCCGTTTTTCACCGACATAAGGCGACAAAGCCAAATCACTGCAAGACAATGCATGAACTTCATCTATCACATTATCAAAATCCTCCACGGAAGCTTCTTCTCCATCAACTCTTTCACGGTCATAAGAACCAAATTGCCTAATCCATGAGATTAAGCGCAGCGGCGTTCCGGAAGTTGCCACACAACAAACTTTTCCTTTATAATCAGCCAACTTGCTTTTTTCGCAAAAATCCGCCACATATTTTTCTATCTCTTTCTGAAGTTTTTCGGCATTTGCCGGAATATATTCAGCCAAATCAAAAGCCTCTGAGGCATTACGAGCTCCCCAAGGAATAGAAACCGTATACAAAATCTTCGGATTCTGCTCATTGGCCGCTAAAGTAATTTCGGTAGAGCCTCCGCCCAAATCATACACCAAGACATAAGGCTCCCGACCTTTAACATTAACCAATGATCCTTTGAGATTGAGTCTGGCTTCTTCATAACCGTCAATCACCTCAAGCTTAATTCCGCTCACTTCTGCAACTTTTGCCACAAATTCAGCACCATTAGATGCCATCCGACAAGCCGCCGTAGCAACAGCGCGATATTTTGTAACACCCAATTTTTTCATATCATCGGCAAATTCTCTAAAAGAATTTACCCCTCGCTCTATTGCTTCCGGCGTAAACTTCATCTGAGCATACATTCCCTCACCCAATCTGGTGGCAATAATATTTTTATAAATTTCTTTTCCGTTTTCATCAGCAATCAACAACCGATTGGACTGTGTTCCCAAATCAATTGCGGCAAAAACATTTTGAGTCATTTTTATTTTTCCTGTTTTGTTTTAGCAAATTTTCCGGCATCCGCACCAAAACGCCTAAAAGGCGGACGAACTTTTTTCTTTTTTCCGAAATGCGGCTTATTTTGGTTGCTGTGCATTAAATCAAGCAGAATTCCTTCCCGAATACCACGATCTGCCACCGTAATCTCCTCAATCGGCCAAAAAGAGCATAAACCTTCAATAATGGCGCAACCGGCCATTGTCAAATCAGCTTTCTGAGCACCGATACACGGATGCTTTTTACGCCCTTCATCGCCCAAGCGTTTGATTTTGGTAATAGCTCTATCCACATCTTGCTTGGTAATTGATATGCCATCCACGGCTGAACGATTATAGCGAGGCAGATTCAAATGCACCGCACCCAAAACCGTAACCGTGCCTGAAGTTCCGATAACCTGAATCTCTTGTCGCTTAATTGCTTCGCTGATTTGATGTTTTTCATCAAATTCTTTAAGCAATTTGTGCGTTCTTTCAATAATTGTATCATAAGCCAAGTTGGTCATATCTTGCGAAGGGAAAGCCTCTGACACCGTAACCACACCATAAGGCAAAGAAACAAAGCCCTCAATAAAAGTCTTACCACTGTTGGTAATCCTCGCCAAAGAAATTTCGGTAGACCCGCCACCGATATCAAAGACCAAAGCCCGTTTAATATTGCGGTTTAGGAGCGGAATACATCCAACCACGGCCAAGCGAGATTCTTCTTTGGAAGAAATCGTTTCAATCGTCAAGCCGGTTTCTTTTTTGACTAACTCTAAAAACTCTTTGCAGTTTTTAGCTCTTCGGCAAGCCGCCGTTGCCACAAAACGCGAACGATAAATCGGGGCATATTCTTCAATCACGCCGGCACAGACTTTTAAGGCGTTAATGGTACGGCGCATAGCCGGACGAGAAAGTTCATTATCATTAATGATACCTTCGCCCAAGCGCGTAATTTTTGAAAAAGTTTCAACAATACGAAAAGAAGCCGGTGTCGGACTGGCGATAACCAACCGGCAAGAGTTTGTTCCCAAATCAATCGCTGCAAAATTTTTCTGAGCGGGTTGGTCATTTTTTTTTACGACTGGGTTATGTGTATTTTTATTATTTTTTTTATACCACTTTTGCATTAATTCTATTCAATTCTACCAAAAACTCTACACTTCCTCAAAATATAAACCATAAATTCTTCCCATACAATAATTTTATCAGATTTTTTTACAAAAAACCCGAGCTTTCAACCCGGGTTAATTTGCTTACTCGCCATAAAGTTCCTGCCTGATTTGGGTTCTTAGTTCATCAATACAAACCAAGCCTTTTTCTTTGTCTTCAAAATACCAATAGACCCAACCGTTGCAAGCCGGCGCATTTTCGGCCGCTGCGCCAACCTGATGAATAGAACCTTCCAACTTTTCGCTTTTCAGAGTTCCATCCGAACGCACTGCCGCACAATGTTTTTTGCTGGCATCATAAAGAATATCACCGGGGTTAAGCAACCCTCTTTCAACCACGGCACCGAACGGAATACGCGGCTGACGTTTTTTGGAACTAAACTCAAGACAGAGCTCATTTTCAACACGCTGAACGGCATCAAGCCGCGCCTGAGCACCTTTAACATAGATTTTGTCTTTTTCAATACCGATAAAATTACGTCCGAGCTTTTTGGCAACAGCACCTGTTGTTCCCGTGCCAAAGAAAGGATCTAACACCACATCGCCTACCTGAGATGAAGCCATAATCACCCGATAAAGCAAAGCCTCCGGCTTCTGTGTTGGATGCAGTTTTCCACCATCATCGCCCTTCAGACGTTCCTTACCCGTACACAACGGTATCTGCCAATCGCTGCGCATTTGCGTATCTTCATTCAAAGCCTTCATCGCCTCATAATTAAAGGTATATTTAGCTTTTGGGTTTTTAACAGCCCAAATTAAGGTCTCATGTGCATTGGTAAATCTGGTTCCCTTAAAGTTTGGCATCGGATTAGTTTTGTTCCAAATAATGTCATTTAAAATCCAAAAGCCCAAATCCTGCAGAATATAACCAACACGAAAGATATTATGATAAGAACCGATAACCCAAATAGCCCCGTCATCTTTCAAAACCCGCCGTGCGGCGGTCATCCATTCGCGCGTATAATGGTCATAAGCAGCCAAACTCTCAAAGCTATCCCATTCTTCGTACACACCGCTCACATTGCTGTTATCAGGGCGTGTCAGAGCTTCTCCGAGCTGCAGATTATACGGTGGGTCTGCAAAAATCAAATCAACCGAGTTAGCCTCCATCTGATTCATAACTTTGATACAGTCATCGTTAATAATCGTATTCAGAATAGTCTTTGTTTGGATACTGCTCATCTTAAAACCACTTTTCTAAGGTTATATGATCACTCTGCTGACAGTATGAGAGATAGATGGTTATAAATTTATTAACAAGAATCAAAAAAAATCTTAAGGAATCCCTTTGTTTCCTTAACCTTCTAATTTTTCAAACAAAAAAAAACGACTCTGCACCAACTATGCAAAGTCGTTCTTTGTTTTAGTTTATGCCGAGGGCAAATTTTTCGCGCCCGACAAATATCTCATTAACTCTTCATCTGATGGCAAACCATCCGTTCCTTCAGCTTCCAATATTTTTCTAAACCGAGGTATTTGCTTGAGTTTATTCAAGCAAAGATTCTCAATCAGAAAAACCCCAAACATTTCCTCCAAATCTTTGTCAGGAATTTTTTCTTCCCAAACAAGCAGCACCTCTGCCACTTGCTCAGCAATCGTAATCCCTTCCAAATATTTGTATTCAAGCTTACAAAGCTGAGCAAATAAATGACCGAAAACAGGCGGATATGTTTCGCATAACTCGGGCTTCATCAAAATCCAAGAACATATATCCTGAAAATGCATCACACTTTGATACATTATGGAATAGTTCCAGATTTTTAAATCCTCATCATTTTTCACTTTGCCATCATCTTTTTGCCCCATAAGCTTCAGAATGGTCTCTTTTATCAAGAGCTTGTTTTCCCATTCATCTTCATGAGCAATCTGCGAGCACACGCTTTCTGTTAACTCCGAGACCAAATATAGTCTTTTCAGAGCCTTATTCACATCATCTTGATTCATAGCATTAAAGTTTTAGAGGTTAAACAATCAAGCCTTAGGAAAGTTCTTACCATTTTTAATGGCTCTTTCCAAATGCTGTTGCATCATCTTGTCTTGTTCCTCTTGTATCATTTCTTTGACACGGGGGATTCTGGCCACGGCTTCCCACGGCTCATCAAAATCCAATGCTTCAAACCAATATAAGAGCTCATTAAACAAGCCTTCCGATAATTGACTATCGGCAATTTCCATCATATTCGCCGTTATAATCATCACATGCTTCGTATCCTCACAAGAAAGATACTTGTATGAGCTTCGTAACAAAACATTAAAGACATCCACCAGCATTGGCGGATTAATACTGATAATCTGCGGCTTATACATAATCTGCCGACAAACATCAGCATATTTTACAATCTGCCGCTCCAACTCTTCCCGACACCACTTATCAGTAATATCACTGATAAAGTTCATATGAATGTCCGAAAGCACTTTGGACAGACGTTTAATGTTCTCTCTATCTGCATGCGCTTTGTATTGAGCAAGCAAAGTTTCAATAACACTACATTCAAGATGAATCTGATTCAGAGCTTGAGTTAATTCATTCTCGTTCATAATATCTAAAATTTAAAATCACATCATAATTTGGTTTATTTGACCGAATTATGATGCCCTTTTTTATTTTTGTCAATTTTTCTTTAAGATTTTTGTAAAATTTCCTGAATCGGCCGATAAGACTTTCTGTGCTCCGGCGTAATTCCGTGTTGTTTTAAGCCTTCAATATGCGCTTTTGTGCCATAACCTGCATTTTTCTCAAAAGCATAATACGGATATTTTTGCGCCAAATCAGCCATCAAATGGTCACGATAAACTTTTGCGGCAATGGAAGCTGCGGCAATAGACATACAACGTGCATCACCTTTAACCACTGTTTTGGTTGGGCAAGGAAAATTTTTCGGCGTTTGGTTACCATCCACAATCGCAAATTCAGGTTTAATCTTCAAATTTTCGGTAGCACGTCTCATCGCCAAGAATGTGGCTTGCAAAATATTATATTTATCAATCTCTTCAGCACTCGCCTGCCCGATTCCGATATAAATTTTGCCGAGTTTTTCTTCTTCACGAAGTTTTTCATACAAAACCTCGCGTTTTTTGGAGGATATTTTTTTGGAGTCATCAAGCCCGTCTAAGAGCTCTGAACACAAATTTTTGTCGGCAATCACCACCGCACCGGCGACAACCGGACCGGCCCAAGGTCCGCGCCCTGCCTCATCCACTCCGGCAACAATGCAATCCAAACTTTTTTCCAATTCAAAATCAGGCATTTTTTCTCCTTACTCAAAAGCTAATTTAATCAACTTCATATTTTCTTGTCAATCTCCACAAAAAAAGAGGCTCATAACTGAACCTCTTCCTCAAGAAAACAATCTTTTCATTCATTTGTCAAAAATGCAGCCAAATCATGTAAAGCTCCGCCGACGTGAGAAATCTGATTTTTTTCTTCAATCTGAATTTGAGCCAAAGTTTGGTTATAACCATTCGGAGAAAAAATCCGTTCAAAATCATTTCCCGAACCGGCATACTTAAACGACGAAATACGACCTTTAACCTCTCCCAAAAACATGTGTGTTTCTTGCTTCTTATCTCCGTTTGAAGGAAAAGCCAAGACCAAAACACATGTCATTACGGCATTTCTGTCATATTCATCACTTTTGCTCAAAAAATCCAAGATTTCATCCATCTGCTTATCAGCATTTTCAACATCAATACGCAGATTGAACATTTTTTGCCGTTCTGTCAAAGCATTAACTGTCAACATACAATCATCGCATAAACAACATTCTCCGGTCAAATTTGCCACATCCAAAGCAACCAAAGCACCGACCTGCCGAGCAACATCCCTGACATCACCCAAATTTTCAATACCAACGTCCGCCACGGAAACAACCTCTACTCCATATTTTTGCAAAACGTCCTTAACTTCATCGGTCTTTTCTTGACTCCGACTACAAACAATAATTTTTTTCACCATAATCTATCTAAATTTTTAAATTAAACGCAGTAGCTTATTGCACTTTTCTTTCAAAAGTGCAATAGCTTTTTTGTCAAACATCCAAGAAAATAAACTAATTAATCAAGACAATAACTTGCGCCATTGCTGTTGTTTTACTATGCGATAAACTGATTTTAATATCTAAGTCAAAACCGACTTTTTTTAACAATTTTGCTTGCGGACAACCATTTGGAGCATGAAAAATTTCAATATCTAAAAAACCTATATTATTAACACCCAAGCAGCCCAAAGCTTTAATAACCGCTTCTTTTCCACAAAATATGGCAGCAAAATGCTGAACACAAACAGCCTTTCCACGACAATACATTTCTTCCACAGGCAAATAAATCAAACGAACAAATTCCTGTTTATCAATAAGCTTGTCAAAACGTCTAATTTCTTCAATATCGCATCCGACCCCAAATTGCACACCAATATCTCCTTACAATCTATTTTTTCTTTCGTCTTCTCAGCCAAATATTAAGAACTATCAAAACACCACCGATACCCAACAACCAAACAGCAACAGAATTAATCATTTTATCAACCAAAGCATTACTCATAAACGCTTCAAAATGCTCCATATCATCATCGGAAATAACATAAATCGGTTTCACTTTTCTGATACCTTTCGGTCCGAACTCAAATTCCACATATCCGAATTTTCGTATTTCGGAACGTATGGGTTGACCTGACGATGGCAACGTAACCAACGGCACACCGGCAAACTCACTTTCTGAAAAATGATGAACATGACCGGAAATAAGCAAATTAACATTTTTCCCCATAATGATTTTTGCAAAACGTACTTTGGATTCATCAAACAACCTATGTGTATTTGGCGCCCGCACATTAATCGGCGGAACATGAGAGAAAATGACACAGAATTTAAATTGCGGCCTAATTTTTGTAAGTGTTTTTTCCAACCATTGCAACTGTTCTTCGTCATAAAAAGAAGTAGAAGAATCTAAGCCGATAAATAACACATCTCCGTAGCTAAACCAATAATATCCTTGCCCAAATAGTTCATTATACAAAGATTTATCAACTTTCCCATTAACAGAATAAATTTCATGATTACCGGGAACAGCATACAAAGGCAGATGCCCGAGTTTTGCATCAATTTCATCGGCAATCCACTTAAAATGGCTCGGGTTTCTGTAACGAACCAAATCCCCAACATACAAAACAAATTTTGCTTTACTATGCCTAATATTTTTTAAGATTCTTTCAATCGGTTCATTTCTTGCGCCGGTATCACTAACAGCGGCAAAAGAAAACATTTGTTGATTATGCGCAAACATTTTGCCCGCCGGAGCTATAAAACTCCTATATTTGGCATTTTCAAAAAACTCAACAACAAAACTCCGAAGCGCAATCATAAATAACGCAATAAAAACGAGTCCCCACCCGTAAAATCCCAAACGCCTTTTCCACTTTTTGCTCATAAAACAACAATACCTTATTTATCTTCAAGCGGCAAAGCAAACATAACAAAATTTTCTAAAGCCTTAGCGCCCAATTTTTGTGATAATTTTTTAGGAATATTATTGCTGATATCTGTAGCCCAACAAATATGAGACCATTCCTTCTTCTGAGCTATTTTAATCAGCTCAGCCATTAAAGCAGGTGCAATCCATTGCTTACGATTTCTGAAATGAGGTTCAACATACATCTGGCTCACCCACATCAGTTCCCCTTCATCAGCTAGAAAAATTGTTGAATACATTGCCATTCCTACAACTTTTTCATCCACTTCAGCAATAATAACCTTTGCTTTAGCCGGTCTTGCAAATAAATCCTTTTTTAATCTTTCAACATTTTTAAGAACCGTATTTGAACTTTTCTCCGAAACGGCCTTATTTGCTTTAAGAATAAACTCCCAATCTTCCTGTTTTGCACTTCTTATAACAACGTCGTTTTTAAGCATAGTTCTCTCTTCCTAACTAAAATTAACTTTATCAAACTTATAACACATTTTTTACTATGTAATCAATGCCAAGTTTAGGTTATCCTTTATTAAAACAAAAAAAGCGTTTCTCTTAAAAGAAACGCTTTTAATATAGACCTTTCGTTTTACAATTCAATTTCAACCGCAAAACGAATTTTTTCGCCTTTTTTACCATAAGATGGCGGATTAGTTAAATACCCACCGTCAAACAAATCACCGCCGACTTTTTTCAAGGCCTCATTCAAATCAGCCTTCACAGCCAAACAGCTTTCTTTTTGCTGAGGTGTTAACACCATCCACGGTCTATCATTCAAACGCGGAAGTTTTTTGGCATAAGCCACAGCCTCTTTCAAAGTCATTCCTTGCGCCTCATCATAAAGACGTAAGATAAAGAACTTACCGCTGATACGGTATGGAACTTGTACCCCTTCTGGATTAACCGAATTAAGTGCCCTATCCGAAAGATGAAGCCCTTCTTTGGTTTGATATAAAAGCTTGCAAGACAAAACCTTTCCCATTGCTAAGCTTTCAACCTCCTCTTTTGAGGGACGCGTTTCCTTCCTATTTTGCTCCAAAAGTTCTTTTTTCTGAATTTTGTTTGCCTCTTTTGGAGCAAACACTTTTCCAGAAATATCAACAGAAAGTGCCTCTTGTCTTGTAACCTTATCTGTCAAAACTTGTTGAGAGGACGAAGTCTCATCTACGCTCTCAGATACCAAAGTCTCGGAAGAAGACTGCTGCTTACGCTTGGTATATTTTCTTTTCGGTTTTTCCTCCTTTGAAGTTGTCTTTGCTCTTTTGGTATACTTTCTTTTAGGCTTAACTTCCGTTGTTTTTTCAACAGATACAGAACCTTGTTCAAACAAACTCATATCACTTTGCAAGAGCTCCTCAAACCGTTTATTAAGCTGCTCATGTAATTCAACAACCTGCTTAAACTTAGTCTGAATCTGTGGAAAATCAGCTAAAACCAATTTTTTTTCAGATACCAAAAACAACACCACATCAAGTGCTTCTTCTTTTGAAAGGCCAAGACCTGTAATCAAATCTTTAACCAATTTTGTTTTTGTTTCCATAAAATAATTTTTTAAAGGTTATATTATAATACATCTAAAATCATACTAAAAACTACTTTGTTCTTAGCATATTAAAATTTAAATGTCTATTTTTTTGTCAAAAAAATTATTTTTCGGAAGATAATTTATTTTTGATATTAGCAATTAGCATTAAGTTTTTATTAGAAGAAGAAGCAAGCACCTCATCCCAAGTATCTTCGCGAGCTGTTAAAAGCTCCGGATGAGAACAAATGTTAAGTGCTCTACCATTTTTAGGAAGCTCACGCTTAATCGGAATAAGTTCCATTCCATTATGCTGTAAAACCGGAGCTCCTTCAATTTTTTCATATCCACAAGCTTTCCAACGGTTCAGAAGCTCTTTCTTACACATTCCGTAAACTTGCCGATACCCTTTCCGCGCCACAAACTCAAAACCTTTATTCATAATTTTGTCCGTAATATCGGATTTCCGAAACGGCCTTAACACCGCCATGCGTTCAAATTTTGTAAAATCAGCAAAATAACGTATCCGCATAGTACCAACGGCAACCCCGTCAACCTTTGCCAAAAGATGTGTAGAAACAAAATCATTCCCGTCAAATTCTTTTTCTTCGGGAATTTTTTGTTCTTCAACAAAAACCTTACGTCGGATTTTCATAGCCTCATCAAAATCCGCTTGTTTTTGGACAACAACTATTTCTATAGATTTTTCAGTCATAAAACCATTATAGTCTTGACCAAAGACATATTAAAATATACTAATATTATAAAGAACTATATATTTTGAGACATATCAAGACAGAGATTACAAAAAATGAACATCAAACAAAAACTTTCTCTAATCAAGTGTCTGCTTTATTTTGACGCAGTTATAAAAAGCGGTAAAATTTCAAAAGTTGCCCAAGAAAACGGCATCAAGCAAGCCAACCTTAGTCACCTTTTAAGTGACTTTGAAGAAGCTTTTGGCATAAGTTTACTACAACGTAGCAATCAAGGAGTTACTCCAAGCAAACAAGGTTTACTCATCGCCAAAATTGCCAATAAAATAGAAAAAAACATTCAAGAAATTGAAAAAATACTTACGCCCATCTCAAAAGCTCAAATAAACTTTTACTTAAGCCCTGAATTGGAACTAAAAAATCTGACAGAATTTGAAAACCAACACCCAACATATCAAATTCTCTCTGTTTCTTCACCTAAAGCCGCAGATATTGCAATCCTCACCCAAGAACCCTCATGGCCTTGCGAATACACCAACTTTACCACCCAAGGAAACATATCTCAAAAATTATGGTTAACTTGCCGAATGGATAAACCGCAAGCGGCTTCTTTATATGACTTTATAGTGAAGCAGTTGCTTTCTTAATATAATCAATCAGCACCCTAACCTTTTTCTGGTCCTTAACATCTTTATAAGAAACTATCCAAAACGGATGAGATAACTCAAACTTCAATTTATCCAAACAAACCAAATTATCTTCTTTTATCCCGACACTATACGGATGCAAAGCAATACCAATACCATTTTTAGTAAGCTGCATAAGCATTGACGATGAATTTGTTTCCGCTGCCACATAACTACAATTTTCAATAAAATCACGCCATTCCCCCCAAACTTCCCGATAATTGGAACGCACGCAAAGCCGATGATTCTTCTGAACATCATCCAAATTTTTAGGATAACCAAAGTTTGCTAAATATTCCTTTGAAGCAAATAAACAAAAACGAAGATTATGCTTAAACAAAACCACGGCATCCGGATGGATTGGTTTATCATAAACCACGGCTAAATCTGCATCATAAAGAACAGAGGGAGATTCAATAGAACACAAAATCTCTATTCTAACATCAGGATAAAGCTGATAAAACCCGGGCAAACAAGAAGAAAGATATGCTGCGGCCAAACCATCACTGGTCCAAAGCCGCACTGCGCCGCTGATATTGTTATTTTGAGATTTATAATTATCAATTTTGTAAACAGATTTTTCAATACCGCAACTAATTTCATACAAGTTTTTACCGGCTTCGGTCAAAATCATTCGCCTGTCGGCATATTCAAACAACTTTGTTCCGATTTTGGCTTCCAAATCTTTGACATAACCGGACAAATTTGATTGTTTCATACCGTTTTCAAGCGCCGCTGCCGTAACATTTCCTGTTTTTGCTACAGCGGCAAAGCTCAGAACTTTTCGCAATAATATTAACTTATCACCAATTCTCATCAGCTGATTATGCTCCAAAATACTTCAAAATAACATTGAGCTGCTCTACCACACAATCAAGCATCGGATCATCAATTGTCTTAATCCGTTCAATCAGCAAATTTTCCGTGGCAATTCTGGAGCGAGATTTTCTTTTTTGAATTTCAATATTCAATAACTCATCCAATCCGACATTAAATTTTTTAGAAATTTTGCAAACCAAAGCCAAATCAGGCGTAACACATCCTCTTTCCACATTAGATATTGTTCGCCAGCTAACCTCACAAACATTCGCAAGCTCCTCTTGCGTCATTTGCGCATTTTCGCGCAAAGAACGAACTTTAAGTCCCAGATATTTATTCAAATCGTTCTCCATACAGCACCCTATACCACAAAATAAAACTTTTATCTATGAACTAGCTTTCATATTAGCTGCAACAGGCTGAACGAAGATTCAGAATAATTTAATCTTTACAAATCTCCTCATACACATCCCGTGTATAAGCTTCATACGCCACCCCCAAGAAAAATTGCGTTTGTCTAAAACCACGCTTTTTAATTTTTTGAAACAAATCATTAAAAGCTTCGGTAATCAAGCGTGTCTCGTTCAGATATTCTTCATCTTCTGACATCAAAATACTCCTTATAGATAAAAATGAAATCAGAGCCACTTTATGCCAACTTCTGAAAATAAACAGCGGATAATATTAGATAGTTCTTATATAATTTGAAAAAAACATATTCCACAAACAGTTGCCGAAGACAACAAAAAAATACCTCAAAGCAAAAAGTTAGACAAAACCATTGACTTTTGTATATAAAATAAATATGTTAATCAAACAAATTTGATTATTATAAACTTCAAAACATATATTATGAACAAAATGGTCATTAAAGGTTCTCTTGTAGATATACAAGGTACCTTGCTGTTGTCTGATTTTGGGTATTCACTCAATCAGAAGCTCTATGATGCAATGATTGAGGCTATGAACGAAGGTGCAAAAATTTACATCTACAGTTGGACACCGCATCAAATGCGCGGCCTCCTAAAACAATTTGGAGTAGATGTAGAAAAATTCACCTTCATCCCCAAGGTTTCATTAAGCAATTACCAAATATTCGTAACCGGAATAGTGGTAGATAATGAAAATCCGGCCCAAAACTACGATGCTTCCCACATCCTTCCGTGGGGAGAAAACTTTGATTTCATAAATCAAAGACAAATTCCATCAAACTTTGCTTCGGCAAAAGTAATGGAATAAGTCTTATATTAAACAAAAAAAGAGTAGGAAAACATCCCTGCTCTTTTTTGTTTAATAATCCAGCGAATTACCGCCCGCACAAGCCAGCCGTAACGGCGGCTCTATTGCCTGTCGGCAAATCACCGCCTAACCGCTGCTATAGCTCTCGCAAAAAAAATGTTCCCCAAACATTTTTTT
>CASFUZ010000002.1:0-79165 GCA_949298065.1 uncultured Pseudomonadota bacterium
GGCGCACAAGCGACAGCGCCGTAAGCAGGCATTAAATTTCCGGTGCCCGAAGCGTAGTTGTTGAGCCAACGGCGAAACCTACGGAGCAAGAATGGGATGGAATCCCATTGCCCGCATAACAAAAAAACCTTGTTAATCATAACAAGGTCTTTCTAAAGAATTGGAGCGGGCAATGGGATTCGGACCCACGACATCAACCTTGGCAAGGTTGCGCTCTACCCCTGAGCTATACCCGCGTCATTCAGAACGAGTAATTAAATATCATATCTTAAAAAAAATGCAAGCCCTAATTTCAATTTTTTTTTATTTTTTTGCAATCTACATACTTTGTCCCAAAATCAAACCGTATTTCTGAGCCTGAAACGCCAAAAAAGCCAATCCGACCAAGCGCCAGAGCCAAATTGCAGCCTTATTCCCTTTTAAGGGCATACCGTTTGCGCTATGGCTTACAAACAAGAACTCGGCCAAAGCCCAAAATGCCACAAACAACAAAGGCAGATAAAACATATAAAAAGAGATTAGAGACAAAAAAAGCTGAATAAAACCGCGTTTATAATGCCCGATATAAAAATTATGTAACCCGAGCGTTCCGGTAAAATAAGCTAACGCCATATAAATGAAAGCATTTTTACTCCGAACAGCCTCTTTTCTGTCTCGCAGAATCTTTCGCGCCGCCAGATTCTTATATTGCTCAAACTGCTCTTCGTTTAAGACTCCGCGCGCTTTCAAGGTTTTTAGTTCATCCAGATTCTCAAAATCCATTTTCTCACCTCTCTTTGAAAGATTTTATAAAGATAGAAAATAATATTCCACAAAAAAAGAGCCTCCGAAGAGACTCTTTTTTATCATAAGCTTTTATATGGTTAGAAACCCATACCGCCGGGCATTCCTGCCGGAGCACCCTCACCGCAATGACATTCTTTCTGCGGAATTTCCGTAACCATAGCTTCGGTTGTAATCAACAAGCCGCCAACGGAAGCTGCATCTTGCAAAGCCGTACGAACAACCTTGGTCGGGTCAATAATACCGGCTTTAACCATATCGGTATATTCACCTGTCTGAGCATTATAACCAAAGTTGGTATCTGTGCTTTCCAAGAGTTTTCCGGCAACAACCGCACCGTCAATACCTGCATTTTCGGCAATCTGACGAATAGGAGCCTGTGTTGCCTTACGAATAATCTCAATACCGACTTTCTGGTCTTGGTTTGCTGGATTCAAAGCATCCAAAGCTTTTCCGGCATAGAGCAAAGCAACACCACCACCGGCGACAACACCTTCCTTAACAGCAGCACGAGTCGCATGCAAAGCGTCATCAATACGGTCTTTCTTTTCTTTAACTTCAACTTCTGAGGCCCCGCCGACTTTAATAACCGCAACACCGCCGGAAATCTTAGCCAATCTTTCCTGAAGTTTTTCACGGTCATAATCAGATGTTGTTTCATCAATTTCCTTACGAATCTGAGCAGCACGAGCAGCAATCAAATCCTTCTCGCCGGCACCATCAATGATTGTTGTGTCTTCTTTGGTAATTTCAACACGTTTAGCAGTGCCGAGCATATCCAAAGTAACATTTTCAATCTTCATACCCAGTTCATCAGAAATAACCTGTCCGCCTGTCAGGATAGCAATATCCTGCAACATGGCTTTACGACGATCACCGAAACCCGGAGCCTTAACAGCGCAAACCTTCAAGCCACCGCGAATACGGTTAACAACCAAGGTAGCCAAAGCCTCGCCTTCAATATCTTCAGCAACGATGAGCAAAGCTCTGCCGGACTGAACAATTGCTTCCAAAACCGGAATCAACGGTTGCAAGTTAGAAATCTTTTGGTCATAGAGCAAGATAAACGGATTTTCAAATTCCACATTCATCTTTTCCGGATTGGTAATGAAATAAGGAGAAAGATAACCGCGGTCAAACTGCATACCTTCAACAACTTCCAATTCTGTTTCCAAACCTTTGGCATCTTCAACCGTAATCACGCCTTCATTGCCAACCTTTTCCATAGCACGAGCCAAATATTCACCGATTGTGCGGTCGCCGTTGGCAGAGATTGTACCAACCTGAGCAATTTCTTCGGAAGTTTTGATGTCTTTAGAACGAGATTTAACATCGGCAACAACAGCTTCAACAGCCATATCAATACCGCGTTTCAAATCCATCGGGTTCATACCGGCGGCAACAGCTTTTGTACCTTCTTTAATAATAGCTTCAGCCAAAACGGTTGCGGTCGTTGTACCATCACCGGCTTTGTCTGCTGTTTTCTGAGCAACTTCCTTAATCAGCTGAGCGCCCATATTTTCAAACTTATCAGCCAGCTCAACTTCTTTGGCAACGGAAACACCGTCTTTCGTGATTTTCGGTGCGCCATAGGACTTATCCAAAACCACATTGCGGCCTTTCGGACCCAAAGTAACTTTTACGGTTTTGGCCAAAATCTCAACGCCTTTGAGCATTTTTGCGCGAGCATCTGTTCCAAACTTAATATCTTTAGCAGCCATTGCTTATATCCTCTTCTTAAACAATTATTCTTCAACAACAGCCAGAATATCTGACTCTTTCATAATCACGCGGTCTTCACCGTTGAGCTTAACCTCAGTGCCGCCCCATTTGGCAAACAAAACTTTATCGCCAACCTTAACACACATCGGAATAATTTTTCCGTCTTCGGTGCGTGCGCCGTCGCCAACGGCCTCAACAATACCTTCGCTCGGTTTTTCTTTTGCCGTATCCGGAATAATGATACCGCCAGCGGTTTTTGTCAGTTCATCCAGTCTTTTGACCACAACCCTATCGTGTAAAGGTTTGATTTTCATAGTTTTTATGCTCCTTAAGATAGTTATTTTCAAATTTCTATTATGTTAGTTAGTGTTTGGCGCGCCCATTGTCAAGCATTGATAAAAAAATTTTGGCTGAATCTGCATTTTGTTTTTGACAAAAAAAGCCAAATATTTTATATAATAGAGCAATTTTAAGATATTAAGACTATTATTCATTTAAAACATACAATTATGAAAACACAGGATTTACAAAACCGATTGCTGAAAGTCATCGGCCCTATTGATTCTGAACAACCGCCTTTAGTGCAGTTAGACAAAATCAAAAAGGAAGAAACCGATGAAATTCTTAAACACTATTTTTCAGTCCTTTATAAGGAAGCTGAAATAATGTGTCCAGATATTGATAAACTTAATGAGTTAGCCGAAGCCGAACATGACGTGCTCTGCCGACTTATCCAAATTTATCTTAACGACGAAACAAAGCCTTTTTTCAAAAGGTATTTAATTGTCGTATATTTGTTTCCAGAATACGTGATGGATATGAAGCTGTTGCTGAGTATCCTGAATTATTACAATATATTTAATAAAAAATTATAAGCTTTATGGAAAAAAGGATTAATCTCCGCAAACGGGTATTTGAAAATCTCGGCAACTTACATTACACAGCCGAAGTAGAGAAAATTTTTTTTGAGGAACAAGAAAAACACCAACGCACTTACAAAAAGTTTTGGACAAGGCTCAACAAAGACAACGCCTTGATTAAGGACTTGCTGTTCAAGTGCCATTTGCACTCAAAGCTGGCATCGGGAACTTACAAAAGCCTCATTTACGCTTTTGCGAAATCCACAAACAAGGTAACCGAAGTCAAAGAGCTTAAGGAATATTCCAGCGCTTTGATGGGCAAATATGAATGGGGCTATGACTGCTTTGACAATATTATCAAGCAGAAAGAGCAAGCGCTCATCAACCACATTCTGGACGACATTATTCTGCCGGACATCCAGAACAACAAGCGCGTACAGGTCTTCATGCGGCGAAGTATGACTTTGCTCATTCTCGCCTCCAAAATGAAGTATGACCCCAAAACCGAAATGGCCATAGACATGCTGATTGATGAATATCAAGAAGGCCGAGCAGTAATGTAGGAATCAACAAAAAGAAAAACACCTCCCCGCTTTTAAGCCGGAGGTGTTTTTTTATTTTCACCCCGCAGTTTCTGTATTAGTTACCCATTATACGGGTTTTTGAAAAAGTTTGGAGAGTGAGGCATATAGTAAGAAATAAAGGCAAAAGTACCGCAGCGTTTCTGTACTAGATGACCACTATACAAACTTTTAAAGGCGGGATTTAAGATTAAACGCCCTCTTCACCACCTCAGCAACAACACTCATCAGGAATGAAACCGCGATGAGGAAAAAGATGAAGACATAGGAGACAAAGAAGACCCATGCGTGTGGGAATATTGCCATAACAGGGCGCGCAATATTTGATGCCCAACCATCAAGCATAACCACTTGCAACAATGCAAACAGAGCTGAGCCAAGATCTGCAAATTCAATAAAGACCTCACCGAACAAGCAAACTGAGATAATAGCAAAGACATACATAAAGACGAAGGAAACCAAGAGCATCGCCACAAAATTCGGCAACAACGCAATAAAGGTATTAATCATCTGTTTGAGGCGCGTAAATTTATTGACATACTTCAGCAGTCTGAACAGACGGAAGGTCCGCAAAACAATAAAATAGCTCGCCGACGGAACGGAAGAAACCGCAACGACCACGAAGTCAAAAACATTCCAGCCGGATTTGAAAAACTTTTTGCCGAAAGCAAAAATTTTCATCAACATCTCAATAATGAAGATAGCCATAAACAAGCGGTCAAGAATAAACAAACCACCTTCAAAGAAGAGATTAATATATTCTGAGGTCATCAACCCCAGAATAATGGCATCCATACAAATCAAAGACATAATCAGGAGGTCAAAATTTTTGCCCTCAACCAGTTTTTTAACCTTACGTCTATCAGTTTCAACGGCACTAATCTTCATGGTTCAACATCCTTAAAAATTCGGTTGATGATATTTTAGCCTAGAAAAAGTAAAAAGCAATCATTATTGCTGCAATCGTAATCGCCGGCCCAAAAGCCCCGACCCTCATTTTACGCAACATAGCATAAGAGCCAAACAAAGCACAGGCAAGGATAATCGTATAAATAACTAATTCAGCCCCAAGCCAAGCTCCCAAAGCGGCTAAGAGTTTGATATCACCGCCGCCGAAAGCATCTTTATTTTTCCAAACCAAGAAAGCACTGGCCAAAACCGGCAAGACATAGCCGACCACAGCGCCGATAACACTTTCAACCGGAATAACCCATTGGCTGACAAAAACCGAATAAGCAAAACCGGCAATCAGCAACGGAACAGTTAAGATGTCTGGAAGCAGAAACATACGGTTATCAATTTCGGTCAAAAGCAAAAGCGTCCAGATTAAGCTCAAATACCAAACAATATAAATATCACTAAATCTTTCCGCCGCCAAATAGCTGATAGCGGCCGCCACGATTCCCCAACCGATACTACGCATCCGATATTTATTCATCAACTTGCCATAAACAGGGTTAGTAGCACGTTTGGCAAAAGGCACCACCTTCACCGGACGCAATATCCGATAGATGGCATAAGCAGGTGTTGCGGGCATAAATTTGGCAAAACGGCGTGCCAAATAGGGAATTAAGAGTCCGAAGACAAAACCGTAAAAAGCATAAATCATCATAAATCTTTCTAAAAAAGTTATAATGCAAAGTTGTAAAACCAAAACCTTAAAATCAATTTAATAAGGCAAAAAAAATAAGCCCCTCTTTTAGAGGAGCTTACCTTTTTTGCTAAAAAGCTTTAAGGATATATTCGCTGACCTTTTCGCCATAGTAAGAAGAGTCGGTGATAGCCTCCCCTTCGGCAATTTTGGCTTGGTCCAACAAAATCCGCGCCACTTCCTGAACCTTTGGTTTCAAAGCCTCATCACCCATCGCCTCCGCAAGTTTAATAATCAGCGGATGATAAGGGTTAAGTTCAAGGATTCGCGTGCTGGCAAAAGCCGTTTGTTGCTGATGATTCCGCATCAAACGCTCCAAATGGATACTCATTTGTCCGTTTTCAACCGTCAGACTAACCGGCGATCTGGTCAGTTTTTCGGTGGTTGTAACTTTGCCGACTTCTTTTTTGAACATATCGCTCATCAAATCCGTCAGTTTTTTGAGGTCGCCTTCTTCGGCTTTTTTACCTTCGCGTTTGAAAGACAAATCAACATCAGCTTGCGAAATATGCTTAATTGCAAAATTCTTATAGCTTCCGAGCGTCTGCGTCCAAAACTCATCAATCGGGTCGGTTAAGAGCAAAACTTCCAAACCTTTTTCCTTAAAGGCCTCCAACTGCGGATTATTAACCAAGGTCTGAACATCGTCGCCGGTAATATAATAAATGGTTTTCTGCTCGCTCTGCGCACGGCTGATATATTCATCCAAAGATGTGAGTTTTTCGGTATCATTGGTTGAAACAAAGCGTGATAATTCGGCAATCTCTTCGCGGTTGGCAAAATCTTCATAAATACCTTCCTTGAAAGCGATACCGAACGCATCCCAAAACTTTTTATAATCCTCATAATCTTGACTGCGTTTTTTAAGCTCTTTGAGGATTCTGGAAACCGTGCCTTGTCTGATTTTGGCAATCAAAGGAGATTGTTGCAACATCTCGCGAGAGATATTCAGCGGCAAGTCTGAGGAATCAATAATACCACGAACAAAGCGCAAATAAGCAGGCAAAAGCTCCTCAACTTTTTCGGAGATAAACACGCGGTTGACATAAAGCTTCAAGCCCTGCTTGCGGTCTGGCTGAAACAAATCATACGGCGCGGAAGACGGGATATAAAGCAAACCGGTATATTCAATACTGCCTTCTGCCTTAAAATGCAGAGTCATCCACGGGTCATCAAAATTTTTAGAAACATGATGATAAAATTCTTTATACTGCTCGGGCGTAATCTCGGCTTTATTACGCGTCCACAAAGCCGAAGCCGAGTTCACGGTTTCTTCACCGGCTTTGCCCAAACATAAGACAATCGGATAATTAATGTGGTCGGAATATGTTCTGATAATCTGGCGCAAATAGATACTGTCGGTATAGTTCTTTTCGTCTTGTTTCAAAAAGAGTTTGATTTCCGTACCATTGGTTTTCTTTTCGGCTTCTTTAATTTCAAAACCGTCCACCCCGTTTGAAACCCAAGACCAAGCTTTGTCTTCTCCGGCGCGTTTGGTTAAGATTTCAACCTTTTCCGCCACCATAAAGGCTGAATAAAAGCCCACGCCGAATTGTCCGATTAAGTCAACGGCAGAACCATTTTCAGAAGCATTTTTCACAAAATCAGCCGTACCGGATTTGGCAATCGTTCCCAGATGATTAATCAGGTCTTCCTTATTCATACCGATACCGTTATCTGCCACGGTTAAGGTATTTTTCTCAGCATCCGGCGTAATCCAAATTTTCATCTCGCCCGATTCTTTTGCCATATCCGGATGCGTTAAAGCCATATACTTGAGCTTATCACAAGCATCGCTGGCATTAGAGATTAACTCACGCAAAAAAATCTGCTTTTCCGAATAAAGTGAGTTCACCACAATATCAAGCATTTTGCTGACATCAGCCTGAAAATTCATTTTATCGCTCATTTTCTAAACCTCTCCCAAACATTCATTTAACCTTATATATGGGAAGTCAGGCTCAATTTCGCAACCTCAAGTCCGCAAAAAAATCCTCCTTTGTGTTTTTTGCTTGCATTTCAGGATAAAATTGCTACATTTAGACCGATGTTTAAAAATTAACGAGGAGTTATAATATGGTTTCTGTAGTTAGTGATGCTTGCGTTAAATGCAAATCTTGCGTAGACGTATGCCCGGTAGATGCTTTCCACGAAGGCGAAACACAATTGGTTATTGATCCTGATACATGCATCAGCTGCGGCGTATGCATTTCTGAATGCCCGCAAGAAGCAATTTCACCTGATGATGAAGCTGATGAAAAATGGGTTAAGTTCAACGCTGAAAACGCAGCTAACTGGCCGAACGCTAACGAATAATCTGTTTTATCGGAAAATTTGTTAAAAAAAGGCCTTTTTATAAAGGTCTTTTTTTATCTCCGCAAATAAAATAAGGAACAAAAATGGTTAACAAAGATATCCTTTATGATGTTGTCGGCATAGGCAATGCGATTGTTGATGTTTTGGCCAAAGTCGGCGATGGTTTTTTAACGGAACGCAACCTTCCCAAAGGTGGAATGACTTTGGTTGAAGCGGCCAATGCCGGCAAGATTTACGCCGACCTCATCCCCGAGCGTGAAGTTTCCGGCGGTTCTGCGGCAAACACCGTATCCGGTTTGGCATCCTTAGGGTCAGATTGCGCCTTCATCGGCAAAGTCCACGATGATGAGTTAGGACAAGAATTTCAGCGTAACATCGGTGCCGCCGGCATAGACTTCTTCACTGCCCCTTTAACCAAAGGCCCTTCAACCGGCCGTAGTATTGTTTTGGTAACCCCCGATGCCGAGCGCTCCATGTTCACCTATCTGGGCGCATCCAAACGCCTAACAGCAGATGACATTGACGAAGAAACCATCCGCGCTGCCAAAATCACCTATATGGAAGGCTATTTGTGGGACGAAGGCACAGCCAAGGAAGCCGTAATCAAGGCTTGCGAACTGGCGCACAAATATGACCGCAAAGTGGCTTTCAGCTTATCCGACAAATCCTGCATTTTGCGCAACCGCGAAGAAATTGTTAACCTGATTAAAGAGCATGTAGATATCCTATTTGGCAATGAGGACGAGCTCAAAGCCTTATTTGCGGAAGAAGATTTTTACAAAGCTCTTGATTTGGTAAAGCCTTTGGTAGAAATTGCCGCCATCACGCGCAATGCCAAGGGTTCTGTGGTTGTAAACGGTCGGGTTAAAATCTTTGTTGAAGCCGAAAAAGTTGATGATGTTGTAGACACCACCGGAGCCGGAGATTTATATGCCGCCGGATTCTTATACGGCATCACCCAAGAGCGTAGCTTAGGCACTTGCGCCATGATTGGCGGTATCTGCGCCGCAGAGATTATCAGCCACTATGGAGCCAGACCGGAAGTCTCGCTCCGAGGTTTCGTCCGCAACCGTTTGCGCCAATACGGCAAAAGAGCCTAAATCCTAAAGCCCTCCCGATAGAGAGGGCTTTATTCTTAAGGCCATAGAATTTTTTCACACTAAAATCTTGAAATTTAATTTTAAAGCGGTATTGTAGGGCGAATTTTACAAATAACACCATTTATATACACATCTTTTTAAGAGCTCATCTCAGCAAATGAGCTAAGCATAATGTGTATAACAAGCCTTTAAGCAGGCATAGTTTTAGGAAAAAAATATGAAAAGAAGAAACATTGCCATCATTGCCCACGTTGACCACGGCAAAACCACTCTGGTAGACGGTCTTCTAAAGCAAAGCGGAACCTTCCGCGAAAACCAAAAAGTTGAAACCTGCGTTATGGACAGCAACGACTTGGAAAGAGAACGCGGCATCACCATCTTGTCAAAATGCACCTCCGTACAATGGAAAGATACGCATATTAACATTGTAGACACCCCAGGCCACGCAGATTTCGGCGGCGAAGTTGAGCGTATTATGTCTATGGTTGACGGTGTTGTCTTGCTGGTTGATTCCTCCGAAGGCCCAATGCCGCAAACCAAATTTGTTTTAGGCAAAGCCTTAAAAGTCGGCTTAAAACCGATTGTTGTCATCAATAAAGCAGACAAAGCTGACGCGCGCGTTGATGAGGTCTTAAATGAAGTCTTTGACCTTTTCGTCAGCCTCAATGCTTCTGATGAGCAGTTGGACTTCCCCGTACTTTATGCTTCTGGCCGCAATGGTTGGGCTGTTAAGGATATGAATGATGAAAAGAAAGACTTAACGCCATTATTTGAGCTGATTTTGTCTTACGTTCCCGAGCCGATTTGCGAACCGGACAAACCTTTCTCCATGCTTGCCACCACTTTGGAAGCAGACAAATTCATCGGACGTATCTTAACCGGAAAAATCCACTCCGGCAGTCTTAAAGTTAATGATGCCGTCAAAGTAATCAATGAACAAGGCGAAGTTGAACGCACACGCGTTACCAAGATTCTGGCTTATGAAGGACTGAACCGCGTCAGCAAAGATGAGGCTCACGCCGGAGATATTGTTGCCGTAGCAGGTATTGTCAAAGGCACTGTTGCCGACACCATCTGCGCTCCCGAAGTAACCGAGGCCATTCATGCGCAACCGATTGACCCGCCGACTTTAGCCATGACCTTCTCGGTCAACGACTCTCCTTTAGCCGGACGCGAAGGCGACAAAGTAACTTCGCGTATGATTTGGGACCGTTTATGCAAAGAAGCCGAAGGCAACATTGCTCTGCGCATTTCCAAAACAGATTCTACGGATTCTTTTGAGGTCGCCGGACGTGGCGAACTCCAACTCGGCGTTTTGATTGAAACGATGCGCCGCGAAGGCTTTGAACTTTCCATCTCTCGTCCGCGCGTTTTGATGAAAAAAGATGAAAATGGCCAACTTTTAGAACCTGTTGAGGAAGTTGTCGTTGATGTTGACGAAGAATTTTCAGGTGTTGTGGTTGAAAAATTAGGTCAAAAACGTGCCGAACTGGTAGAGATGATCCCATCTCAAATCGGCAACAAAGTCCGCCTTATTTTCCACGCCCCATCACGCGGATTGATTGGTTATCACTCAGAGTTCCTAACCGACACCCGCGGCACAGGCGTAATGAACCGCATTTTCTATGCTTATGAGCCCTACAAAGGCGATATTGACACCCGCCGCAACGGTGTGCTCATCTCCAGCGAAGACGGTACGGCGATTGCTTATTCTTTGTGGAAGTTGCAAGATCGCGGTCCGATGTTTATTGATGCCGGTGTTCCGGTTTATGTCGGTATGATTATCGGTGAACATACCAAATCCAACGACTTGGAAGTAAACCCGACAAAAGCTAAACAACTAACCAACATCCGCGCCGCCGGTAAGGATGAAGCTATTGATTTGGTTCCGCCGCGTAAACTGTCTTTGGAACAAGGTTTGTCTTACATTCAAGCTGACGAACTTTTGGAGGTTACACCCAAGACAATTCGCTTGCGCAAACGAATTTTAGATCCGATTGCCCGCAAACGCGCCAAACCGGATATGGCCTAAAACTAAAAGCCCCGTTTTTAGCGGGGCTTTTTTTGTACAAAAAAATAAGACCCGTATTTTGCGGGTCATCATTTTTTCTTGAAGAAGATTTATCAATAAAAATGACTAGCGGCTTTCAGCTTCCTTTGCTGTTCCGTATGTCAAATCTTTAGCTTTGCGCTTATCATGCTCAGCCATTTTATCAATTTCGGCAGGCTCCAAATTTTTGACAATTCTCAAATTATCAATCGGAGCTTTACTCTTTTCATCATTGTATGGGCTGTTGCTTCCGGCAGGAAATCTGCCCATAACATTTCCCCACACTTTATTAACACGAGCAATATAATATTCGCCACGCTCAGCCTTTTGTCCAACAGCTTTACCATCTTCTTGCAACACAGTTGTTCCGACATGTTCTACCATTTTAGAGATAAAACGTTTTCTATAAACCTTCTCTTTTGCCTTTTCGGCTTTTTCTTTTAATTCAGACATAAATCTTCTCCTGATATCTTTCCTTTTTGTCTATTATCGCAATATAATCTTATTTTGTCAACAATAAACTTGTCGGAAACTGCATAATATAAATAGATTATTAGCTATTTATACAATATACTATCATCAAATCAATAAAATAATCTTAACAAATAACAATTTACGGAAAAATATGTCTCTTTTTAAGTCCATAGCCACTTTCGGGGGCTTCACTCTCATCAGCCGTATTACCGGATTCTTGCGCGATGTCGTACTCGCCAATGTTTTGGGCGCAGGTATTATTTCTGATGCTTTTTTTGTAGCTTTCAAGCTGCCTAACTTTTTCCGTAGCCTTTTTGGTGAAGGAGCTTTCACCACAGCTTTTGTACCGATGCTTTCACAAAAACTTGCTGTCGGCGAAAAACAAAACGGGCTGAGATTCGCGGCCAAAGCCATTTCCGTTCTGGTCTTTTTCTTGGTTTTATTCATTATCTTGATGGAAGTTTTTATGCCGGCTGTTGTCATTGCCCTAGCACCTGGATTCGCCGAAAGCGGCGGCAAAGTTGCACTTGCGGTTGACTTATCGCGCATAACTTTTCCGTTTTTATTATTTGTTTCCATTGTTTCTTTTCAGTCTGGCATCCTAAATTCCTTCGGGCGTTTTGCCGCACCGGCATCATCTCCCATCATTTTAAACCTAATGATGGCGGCATCTGCATTTATGTTTGCGCCTTTCGGCATCACACCGGCTTATGGTATTGCCATCGGCGTTACGGTCGCTGGCTTTCTTGAGGTTTTGTGGCTGGCATATTTCTTGCGCCGCGAAGGTGTTTTCATTCGCCCGCAATTAAGCATCTCACAAAACATCAAAGACCCCGAGATAAAAACTTTGTTCCGCCGTATTGCTCCGGGAATGGTCGGTGCCGGCGTATATCAAATCAATATGTTTGTTGATACCGTTCTGGTTTCCTTGGTCGGAACGGGCGCAATCTCTTGGCTCTATTATGCCAACCGCTTGCAACAACTCCCCTTAGGTGTCGTTGGCGCGGCTATTGGCGTTGCCTTGCTCCCCATCCTTTCCAAACAATTAAAAACAAATAATCTTGAAGAAGCTCAACATACACAAGACAAAGCTGTAGAATACGGTATATTGCTCTCTCTTCCGGCTGCCATTATGCTGATTATCTTAGCAGAACCGATTATCAATGTCTTATTCCAGCATGGCAAATTCGGTATTCAGGACACGGCGATGACCGCCAAAGCCCTGATAGCTTATGCCGCAGGCTTGCCTCTTTATGTTGTTGTCAAAGCTCTTGCGCCAAACTTTTTCGCCCGCGGAGACACCAAAACGCCGGTTAAATATGCTGTTGTTGTCCTTATCGCCAACATCATCTTTTCTCTCGCGTTGCTCAAACCTTTCGGACACGTTGGCATAGCAACAGCCACCACTTTAGCCGCCGTTATCTCGCTCTTGCAATATATCAGAGGTCTGAAAAAACGGAGTTATTGGTCTTTTTCGGCAGAGCTTATCAAAAAAATCTTATGGATAGCCTTGTCATCATTATTAATGGGCATTATAATGTTGATTGCGGAAAGAGGTCTTAACCTTTGGTTGGAAAACTGGCTAAACTTAGGAATCATAATAAAGTTTTGCTTACTGGGTGGACTTGGATTTCTTGGCTTAATCAGCTTTCTGATTTTTGCCAAACTAACCAAAGTTTTAGACATCTGTGCTGTTTTAAGAAACCTAAAGAGGAACAAAAATGCCAAAGCTCCCGTTTAAAAAGTTTTTAAATTTAATCAAAACTTTTTGCCAAGCAACTCTTTGGCCAAAGATTTCAAAACTGCCGGACTATCTGGTTTTATTCATCAGCTCTTGGTGGCACCTTATCCTAATTGCCTTAGCCGCCCTTATCTTTCTGTATTATCCTATCGGCGGAATGCTTATTGAAGACATAGACCGAAACACATCTTATGAAATCAACGATTTTTCAGACAACCAAGCCGCATCGGTTGAAATGGCCTCTTTCATCATCAACCGCGAAATCAATGAAAAGATGTGGACGCCCAACCTGCCATTTTTCTTCCCATCATATTTTCTGGACAATATGCCTGCTTTTCAGCTGGGAATGTTTGATTCTTTGGCCAAGTTCAGCAAAGTCTTATCAACCGTTGCCTCGCAAAAAATTATTGATGAAAACACGCCTCAACATTTAGCCGAAGCCGCCGAACTCTTAAAATATCCGGGAACAGTTTGGATGTTCTCGCCCACAAACAAACTTTTGCTAGCCCCTTCAGCCAATACCCAATATCGCAAAGCCCGCTCACATTTAATCAAATACAATGCCGCCTTGGCTGATGGCAGCGAAATTTGGTACAAAAACCCGCAAGACTTATCTTTATTCTTAAAACGCGCTCAAACAGACCTCTGGAAAAACGTTTCACAAAAACTGGAGCAATCCATTCGCGAAAACAGCCACGACCTGATAGACACCAAAGCAGACGATGTCTTTTATTATGCCCAAGGCAAAGTTTACGCCTATTATCTTCTTTTCAAGGCACTCGGACAAGACTACAAAGACATCATCGTCAAGCACAATGCTTATGCCAACTGGACAGCAATGCTCAAAGCTTTAGAACAAGCTTCACAGATAGACCCGAGCATTGTCAGGAACGGTGAGCTGGATAGCTTTAGCGCGCCCAACCATTTAGCCGCATTAGGATTTTATGTTCTAAAAGCCGAAACTTTTATGAACAAGATAAACAACAAAATTTCCACCCCGTTAAAATTCAAGGAATAAATATATGCTTATTGAAACTCAAAACACGCCGGATTCGGATGTTATCAATTTTTTTCCCGCCGAAAAAGTTATGAAAGCAGGCTCAGCCGAATTTGTAGATGCCAAATCTTTGCGCAAATCACCTCTGGCTGAAGCTATTTTTGACTTAGGCGGAATAAAATCCGTATTTTTAACTTCAGATATGGTTTCTGTCACCAAAGAAGGTAGCGCATCTTGGGAAGACTTAAAGCCGCAAATTTTAGCAGAGATTATGGACTTTTTTGCCACCGGCGAACAAGCCGTTGTAGAAAACAATAAAAACCGCGATGAAGAAGAGATTACTAAAGAAATCATCAGTTTGCTGAATGCAAGGATTCGTCCTGCCATCAAACAAGACAGCGGAGATATTGAATTTAAGGCCTTCAAAAACGGTGTTGTCTATGTAGAGCTGCAAGGTAACTGCAAAGGATGTCCCTATGCTTTAGTAACCCTAAAAGAAGGGGTTGAGAAGATTCTTAAAACATACATTCCTGAAGTAAAATCTGTTGAGAATTACGACAAAGAAGCCAAATGAAAAAACTTCTGCCATTACTCTTTTTTTTCTTTTTATATGGCTGGCCTATTGAGAGCGCGGCTAAAACTGAAATTGACTTCCGTCCGGACGGATTATATCTGACAGACATCACGGTTGCCCAATTAGAAAAGATTTATCAAGATTATGATTACAAAGATTATATCTATATGCCGGATTGGACCTATCCGCCGATTTTTCTGACCAATTTACCGACAGATTTTGATAAAATTACCGATTCCAATAAAAGGAACAAACTTTTTTTGCAAATTCTCGGACCTTTAGCTCTAAAATTAACTGAAGAACAAAAAGAAGAGCGGCTTGAGATTCTCATCTTGCGCGAGAATTTTCTGAAAGGCGCAGACCTAACTCCTGAACAAGAAAAATTCATAGAAGAAAAAGCCTCCAAATATGACATTTTCACAAGAATGAAAGGCCGCCGCAGATATGATATTCTCCTCAAACGCTTAGCTCTTAAAGCCGATGTTGTTCCGCCTTCAATCCTAATGGCCGCCGCGGCAATAGAAAGTGATTGGGGAACAAATCGTGTTGTCCGTGAAGCAAATTCTCTCTATAAAACGCTTAATTGGTATACTGATGAAGGTCTCAAGCCCAAAGATGATAAAGAGGACAATAGTTATCGTTATAAAATTTTTCCAAATCTCTATGCTTCTATGCAAGCCTATGCCCTGCGCCTCAACAGCAGTGTAGATTTTGAGCAAATGCACTTATATCGCGAAGCCATAAGCAGCCGAGACAAACCCGTTTTAGGACGCGCGCTAGCACACACTATACAGTTTGACTCAGATCTTAAAAACTTTGCAGGCCTATTGAATTACACCATCACATTTTATGAGCTGACAAATTTTGATGAAGCCCATTTGGGATATGTTCAACTTCCGCCGGCAGAGGACAAAAAATAAAAAAATTTGACTAAACAATCATAAAGTATATTATATACATAGATTTGTAACAAAAAATTAATGAGCTTTTTGTACAATAATGCATTATCATAAAACATATGATCACAAAGCATAGGTTGCGCCATGGATAATAATGTTTTAACAACAAATGATATAAAACTTTTATCCCAAAACCCCTCCGTAGAAAACAAAGGAAATACGGTTAGCAAAATTACGGCTTATTACAACGGCAATAAGATAACGGAAAAAGGCCTAAAACTTGCCGAAGATATCTTTAGGATTATGGTTGAAGACATAGAAATCAAAGTCCGCGAAATTTTATCTGACAGCCTCAAAAACTGCAAAGACATTCCACGGGACATTGCTTTCAAGCTGATTAATGATAAGACCAGTGTTGCAGTACCTTTCATCAAACATTATGCCAGCCTGACAAATGAAGATTTAATCAGTATTCTTGAGATGCAAAATATTGACAAGCAAAAAGCGGTTGCCGAACGCCAAAACTTATCCGAAGACATTTCTCAATATATTGTAGATAAATGCCCGGAGGAAGTTGTCGGCACACTTATCTCCAACGATTCTGCCAAAATTATGGAAAGCACCTATGACAGCATTGTACAAAAATATTCAGGTAGCGAAAACATCAAAAAACGCTTGGTATACCGTGCTGAACTTCCCGTTTCCGTAATTGAAAAGATTTTAAATTCTCTTTCTGAAGAGTTACAAAGACATCTTGTTGTTTCCCATAATCTTCCTGATAATATTGCCACAGATATCATTGAGCAGGTCAAAGAAAAAGCTACGCTCAAAATCTCGGAAGAATATAGCTCAGACAAACAGATAGAAGAGCTTGTTCACCAGCTATATGAGTCAAACAGACTTACGCCGACCTTAGTTGTCCGAGCCATCTGCATGGGAGATTTGAAGTTTTTTGAATATGCTTTGGTTTATCTTTCCAACACACCGATTACGGAAGTCCGCAAAATTTTATACAACACACAATTAGATTTTATGATTCGCAATCTGTTGCGTAAAGCTTTTATCCCCAAGAGTATGTTTCCGGCTGTTTTCAGCGCGCTTAATGTCATCAAGGACATTCGTTTTGACTGCAGACGCTCGGATAGGAGTTCTTTCATACACAAAGTCATTGAGCGTATTTTAACTTTTGGCAGTGCCGGTGAAGACCTAAGTGAAGAAGACGTAAATTACCTCATCTCACGCATCAGCTGATTTTACAGAGCAAAATGTGCACCTTTTGTAAAAATTCTTGATTATAACAATTCCCTGTTTATATAATAAAACAAACATAAACAGAGGAAATTAACTTTGGCTGCCAACGCAGATATTCTGCCGGATTTATTAAAATTAAATAATCTCCTTATAGAGGAGAAAGATTTTGGTGTCGTGATTGAAAACATAATGGACACGGCAGCAAATATCTGTAACGCCGATTGTGGTTTTTTCTATACCCTAAATGATGACAATTTTTTAAGTTTAGACTATAGCTTCAACAAGACCCAAAGACAAAACTTGCGAGGCTCGGACAACCTTCAGTTTTTCCAAACGGTTTACCTACCAGAGTTAAAGACCAAAAATCCCAAATCCGTTGTTGAGCTTTGCTATTTTAACAATGAAATTGTCAATATGCCCAATCTTTATGGAACAGCAGATTTAGATAATTCTTTTTTTGTTGCTTACGATGAGGCTAATGATTATCGCACTATTTCCGTTTTAACCTTACCTATCATCAGCCGCAAAGGAAACATCGTTGGTATAGCTCAATTAGTTAATCCGGAAGATTATAATGGCAAAACTGTTGCCTTTTCTTCCGAGATGCAAAAGACCATACAGTCTGTATTATCTTTAGCTGGTCTAATATTAGAAAACCGCCGTTTAAATGAGTCCTACGGTCAATTACTAGAATCCTTCATTGAGGTTTTAGCACGAGCCATAGATGCCAAATCTCCATATACCGGAGCCCATTGCCAACGCGTTCCGGTGATTGCGCGAATGTTAGCAACTGCAGCTGTTCAGGAAGAAAGCGGACCATTACGCAATTTTGAGATGAGCCCCGAAGATTGGTATGCCTTACATATTGCTTCCTGGTTACACGACTGCGGTAAAGTAACAACACCGGAATATGTTGTAGACAAAGCCACTAAACTTGAAACAATATACAATCGCATCCACGAGATTCGTGACCGCTTTGAGATTTTGCGCCGCGATGCGCATATTGAATATCTCAAAAAACGCCTAAATAACATTGATAAACAGGAAAATTTGCAAGCCGAATTTGTCAGCAAAGTCAAACAACTTGAAGATGATTTTGCTTTCATTGCCGATTGCAACATTGGAGATTCTCCATTAACCGACGAAGATATCCAACGCTTAGAACAATTATCAAAAATCAAATTCATTCGCTATTTCAATCGCATGCTTGGTCTCTCTTGGGCGGAAAGAGACAATGTCAAATGGCCGGAGCTCTATGAGCGCCCCAGTTGGGAAAATCTACTCCAAAACAGAGAAGATCATATCTTTGGCCAATATAACCGAGGAGAACTTTATAATCTGGAAGTTCGTCAAGGAACTATCAATAAAGAGGAAAGAGAAAAGATTAATGACCATATTGTAGTAACTATAGATATGCTCAAAGCCCTTCCTTTTCCCAAAGAATTATCCAAAGTTGTTGAATATGCGGGAGCTCATCACGAACGAGTTGACGGCAAAGGTTATCCTAATGGTCTAACCGGAGATGAAATGTCCGTTCCGGCCAAGATAATGGCCATCGCCGACATATTTGAGGCTCTGACAGCCAACGATCGCCCCTATAAAGAGCCCAAAAAGTTGTCTGAAGTTTTGCGCATTATGCAAGACATGAAAAATACCGGTCATATTGACCCTGACTTATACAAAGTCTTCATAACAGGAAAAGTTTATCAGGACTATGCTGAACAATATATATCTCCGCAACAAATTGATGAAATTAACCCAGACGATTATCTCTGAGATAAAGTGAGGCCCCATGAGTTTAGACATTGAAACCATCCTTTGCCGCGCCGGTGCAATGGACAATTACTCTTACCTTTTAACCGATAGCGCGAGCGGAATCTCTGCCATCATAGACCCATCTGAAGCCGCCCCGATAATCAAGCGTTGCGATAATCTTGGGCGCAAACCATCATATATTCTAAACACCCATCATCATTTTGACCACACGGATGCCAATCTTGAAATTAAAAACTATTTTCAGGCCAAAGTTATTGGTGCAGAGGCTGATAAAAGACGTATCCCCGGTATTGATGAAACTCTAAAAGATGGTGAAACTTGGTTTTTAGGAAAAAGCAAAGCGGAGATAATTCAGGTTGACGGACATACCATCGGCCATATTTTGTGGTATTTTCCAGACGATAAAGCCCTCTTTACCGGAGATACCTTGTTTAACTTATGCATCGGCGGCCTCTTTGAGGGAACAAGCAAAGATATGTTTACCTCTTTAAGCAAAATCAAAAATCTTCCTGATGATACCTTATTTTATCCCGGACACGAATATACAATCCACGGCATTCCTTTTGCCTTGAATTATAGCCCCAATAATCCGGAGCTCCAAAACTACATTCAGCTTACCCAACAAAGACTAAACCAAGGCTTGCCGGTAGGCCCCATCAGCTTAGGCATTGAAAAGCAATGCAACCCCTATCTTAAAGCACAAAACTTAAGCGAATTTGAAAACTTACTTGGACAATAATAAAAAAATAGACAAAATTTCCATTTTGTGCTATAAATAATTAAAACAATCATTTGGGAGATTATACAATGCCGGAGATTAAAGAAAAATGGGAAGAAGCTTTTGAAGAATATTGCAGCACACTTCTTTCTCTTGGCGCTACAATAAAAAATAAAAAAGCCTTAAAAATGGCTTATAAGATTTATCGCGAAAAAATGCCAGAAAGAATATATAAAAACTGTGTAGATGAAAGCTCGGCACAACCAACACCCAAAGAAGAAAAAGCGCCTCAAAAAGAGGCTTCTCAGCCCCCAAAAGAAGAAAAAAAATCTGAAAAGAAAGAAAAACCAAAATCGCTTAACAGCTTGGATGCTTTAGGCTCTCTTAAGAACAGTATTTTAAGTGAAGAAAACACCGAAGAGAAAACGAACAAAGAAGCAAAAACAGAAACAAAAAAGACAACCACGACACCAACAGAACCAAAGAAAGAAGAAAAGGAAGCCCCTACCCCCGCCCCAAAAGAAAAAGAAACAAAAGATACAGAACCCAAAAAAAGACCAACCCAAAAAGAACGCTTTGCCGAATATAAAGCACGCCTAGAGGCAAAAGGCATCACTATCAAGGACGAACAGGGACTTTGGGAAACTTTTCGGACTATTCGCGGAAGATTAGACTACAAACAGATTTCTGAGTTTGTTATTTTCCCTGAACGGAAAAAAGAAAAGAACAAAACTGAAAAAGATAATCAGAAGACAGAACCAAAAACCGAAGAAAGAAATAACGATTTTACCTCTTTGACTCCTAAAAATAAAGACAACAACAAAGATAAAGAAACAAAGAGCAAAAGCAAATCAGCTCAAAAATCCTTTGACGAATATCGTGAAAGCTTGCTTGCCAAAGGTTATAAAATCACCGATGTCGGAACTTTGGCAAGATTATTTGTAGCCGGCAAAGGTTTTGTTGAACCGGAAAAATTAGCCAAACTGGTTCGTAAAGTTCCGGAAAAAGAAGCTGTCCAAGCAACCATAAGCAATACTCTTGTCTTAAATGAAAAAGACAAAACTATGCCGGTTGTCATTGAGCGCTCTTTTGCCGACAAATGGCTTAAGCCACTTCAAGAACATTGTCAAAAAGATGTAGATAAAGATGGTCAACCCAAACGCAATGTCCGCCTTGTTCAAGCAGACAAAAACTCAGCCGTTATTGATGTTGTTCCCACACCCAAACATACAGAACAAAATTCTAAGGACGAAGGCGTGCGTTACAGCTTAAAAAAGCTGGACAATAAAGGCAACGTTGATATCAATATGGGCTCCAAAAATGGTGAAGCCTTAGATTATGAATACTTCCGTATGATGATGGAAGCCAACCGCAAAAACGGCATTAAAGTTATAGCTTTTAACAACATCAAAACAGAGGACTTTCGCGACAAACTCCTCGCCGCCGCCCTTGAGTTTGATATGAAAGTTAAAGGAGCTCCTCAAAAAATCAATATAAATGCTCCGCATCTTAAAAATTTACCCAATAAGGTAAAAATCAAACTCGGAATTTATAACGGAGATATCAAGCCGACTAAAACAGCCGAAGAAATAAAGGAAACTCTACACAAAGGAAAAGAGGCTGAAAAACCGGAAAAGAAACATCATTCACCCAAACAACCTTTGGCTCTTCCGGCCCATCTTCCTTCAAAGGAAATGGGATAACGCACGTGAGGACATTTTTGACCTGAAATTTCTGTACTAGATGACCATTATACAAACATCACAAACCTCGGAGAATGAGTCATATAGTAAGAAATAAAGGCAAAAGTCCCGCAGCGTACAAAGAAGTACGTGAGGACATTTTTGACCTGAAATTTCTGTACTAGATGACCATTATACAAACATCACAAAAACCTCGGAGAATGAGTCATATAGTAAGAAATAAAGGCAAAAGTCCCGCAGCGTACAAAGAAGTACGTGAGGACACTTTTGACCTGAAATTTCTGTACTAGATGACCATTATACGAGGTTTAATCTTTTCCGAGCGGAACATTCCGATTAATATGTACACATAAGATTATGCCGAAAGAGGCCATAACCGAGAGCATAACTGTTCCACCATAAGAAATAAGCGGCAAAGGAATACCGACAACCGGCAACAAACCCAAAACCATTGCAATGTTAATAAAGACATACATAAAATAGTTTGTCGCCAAGCCGATAGCTAACAATTTTCCGAAATAGCTGGTGCTCTTGAGAGCAAAAGAGTAGCTGTAAGCCAAAATCAGCATATTCAAGACGACTACGCAAACAGCACCAATCATACCAAACTCTTCAGACAACATTGTAAAAATAAAGTCGGTATGCTTTTCCGGCAAAAAATTTAAGTGGCTTTGCGAACCATTTAAGAAACCTTTGCCAAACACCCCGCCGGAACCTAACGCAATCTTAGACTGAATAATATGATAACCGGCACCAAGAGGGTCTCTTTCCGGATTCAAAAAGGTTAAGACACGATTTTGCTGATAATCATGCAGAAAATGCCAAGCAAAAGGAATCATAACCACGCCACCGACAAAAACCGCCACAAACTTCCAAATCTGTACCCCAACCACAAAGAAAATAGCACCTGTTGTAAACAACAGCATCAAAGCCGTACCCAAATCCGGCTGCAAAATAATCAATGCCGCGGGGAATAGAGCCATAAGCAAAGGCGGCAAGATACCTCGCACACTTTCAATACTTTGCAAAGAAGAAGTATGAAAATATCTGGCCAAAACCAAAACCATAGCAATTTTCATAAATTCTGACGGTTGCAACTTAATAAACCCAAGATTAATCCAACGAGTTGCGCCCATTCCGGTGTGTCCGGCAACTTCAACCACAATCAACAAAATAAGCGTTGCAAAATAAAACACATAGGCATAGCGTAACAGAATTTTAATATCAATCAACGCCAAAATAATCATTGCAACAAAGCCCATTCCGAAACGAATAAGATGATTAATTGCCCAGGGGCTCCAATTGCCGTTTGCGGCAGAATAAAGCATAACCACACCGATAGCCGCCAACATCACAATAAATAACACATAGGAAAAACTGATATTAAACAGTTTTTCACGAATAGTCATGTTTTGGTTTTTAAACGTTGTCTCATAAGGTTTATACATTTTTCAGCCTTTATTTTAATGTACATTTTCTTTTGTTGGATCCAGCATTACGGCTTCTTTCAGAATTTTGCCGGCCAAAGGTGCCGCAACCGAAGAACCGCCGCCGCCATGTTCCACCAAAACCGCCACGGCATATTTGGGGTTATCATGCGGCGCATAACCGACAAACAAAGCATGGTTTCGCAATCGCCAGGGTAATTCTTCTTCTTTCTTAATTCCCTCGCGCCGCTCTTTCATCGTAATACGCCGTACTTGAGTTGTACCGGTTTTTCCGCCCATTCTTTCGCCATGATAATTAAATTGCGACATAAAAGCAGTTCCACCGGGCTTATTAACAACGGCATACATACCTTCTTTCATCAGCTCCAAGTTTGCCTGAGAAACATCCATTTTCTTAATTTTACTTTTATCTGCGTCCGAAAGTTTGGTAAAAGTCGGAACCACCGCATAACCACCATTCACCAATCGCGCTGTCATTGTTGCCAATTGCAAGGGGGTTGTTAAAATATATCCCTGCCCAATACCTGAAATCAAACTTTCACCCTGCTGCCAAGGCTCTCCAAAACGTCTTAATTTCCATTCTTTATCAGGAATCAAGCCAGCTTTTTCATTCTCAAGGCCAATATTCATTTTTGCACCTAAGCCAAACCGGCGAGCCATCTCCGCAATTTTTTCAATACCAACTTTTTGTGCCGTTTCATAAAAGAAAATATCGCAAGAATGCTGCAAAGCCTCAACCACATTCAAATGTCCGTGTCCTTGCTTTTTCCAACAATGGAAAACATGATTACCCAAAGACATTTTTCCGGCACAAAAACTTCTGGTTTCGGGTTTGATGATGCCAGATTCCAAAGCCGCCATCGCCACCACCATTTTAAACGTTGAGCCCGGAGAATACTGTCCTGAAATAGCTTTATTAGTCAGAGGATTACGCTCATTCTTAAGCAAAGCATTCCAGTCTTCCTGACTTAAGCCTTGCGTCATCATATTCGGGTCAAACGAGGGTGCGGAAACAAAAGCTAAAATTTCTCCCGTATGAACATCTAACAACACCGCAGCACCGCTTTCTTCCCCAAAGAGCTCAAAAGCTTTTTGCTGCAAACGGGCATCAATGGTTAAGTTCACATCTTTTCCTGGGATTCCGTCAACCCGCTCAATTTCTTTCATAATCCGCCCATATGCGTTTACTTCTTGTTTAAGGTTACCGCTTTCCCCACGCAAATCCTTTTCAAAAAATTTCTCAATCCCCGACTTTCCGATTTTAAAACCGGGAACTTCCAACAACGGATCATCTTTAACATCTTTATCCGAAACAGAAGAAACATAGCCCAAAAAATGAGCCATACTAGCTCCATAAGGATAATATCTGGTCAAGCCTTCATCAATCACAATACCTGGTAAATCCGGTGCATTGAGCTGGATTCTAGAAACTTCTTCCCAAGTCAGATTATCCTTAATCTTAATCGGCACAAAACTTCTGTTTCTTTTCAGGTCTTTCTTGATTTTTTCTTCTTCTGCTTCACTCAAGGGCATAAGTTTTTTAAAAGCATCCAAAGTTTCCTGCACATTCGGAGCCTGTTCAGCCACAATCAAAGCCTGAAAATTCTGCTGATTACTGGCAACAACCATTCCGTTTCTGTCATAAATAATTCCTCTTGGCGGCACCAACAAACGTGTTGAGATTCTGTTTTCATCGGCCAAAGTTTTATATTTATCTGCCTGATAAACCTGCAGATAATACAAGCGTGCAATAATAACCAAAAGCAATAAAAATTTTATCAATGCCATAATCAGCGAACGGCGAATAAGCACTTTTCCCTTATCATTATCACGATTCATCTCAAACCTCGTCTGTCATCAGACGGTTCTGCACAAAAACATTAATCACGCTTAGTATAGGATAAACCGCCGCCGTCATTAAATAACTGAACATAACTGCCGCCAAAGGCAAAAAATGGCTATAATAAACCGAAACCAACAACCACTTGCTCAAAAAAGTAACCAAAGAAAACAGCACAAAGCCATACCAAATAATCACAAAAGGCTTTGCATTAAAAAAACGAGACAAATTTGTAACCAACAAATACATTACCAACATTGCAAATATATTAGAGCCGACCGGAGCCGAAGAAATAACATCCTCAACCAAGCCCAAAACATATGCAGAAAACAAATTAAAAACATCCGGCCGATGCAAAAGCCAAAAATATGCGCAAATCATCCCGACCGACGGACGAATATGATTTGAGATTGGCAAATCAAGCGGAACATAAGAGAAAAACAGCATTAAAAGCGAACATAACAACGGCAACATTCGCTGAAAATATGAGGCCAGATTTTCGCTCCACTCCTCATTCATCGCGCACGTCCTTTTGTGCTGAATTTTCCTCCGTCTTAGGGGTTGGAGTTTCATTTAGGCCATAATCAATAATCCTAACATATTCCAAACGGTCTAAGTTTCCGAAAGTCTTAATTTTTACATTATTTTTTTCAACCGAGCTTACTTTTCCAATCGGCAATCCCGGAGGGAAAACACCGGCAACACCAGATGTTATAATTCTATCACCCACGGATAACTTCGCAGACAAAGGAATAAAAATCATCTTCGGAACAGACGTATTATCACCGGATAAAATTCCCCGTACTCTGGTTCGCTCCACCATAACCGGAATCTTGGAGTTAATATCCGTAATCAAGATAATTTTGGCATACATTTTTCCAGGCTTATCCACACGACCGATAACACCGTTATCGCTCATAACGACTTGCCCTTTTTTAACATTACCTTCTCCCCCCGTATAAGCAATAATAGAATGGGAGAAAGCATCGCCTTCTTCAGCGATCACACGTGCCGTAATAAATTTTGCTTTCGGCGGCGGCGTATAATTCAAAAGCTTTGAAAGAAGTTTGTTTTCAATTTCCAAAGCGCGTGATTTTTCACTAATAATTTGTAACCGTTTATTTTCAGCCCGAAGCTTCTGATTATCACTATAAATATGCCCCAAATCCCGAAAATAATCCGCCACACCTGCCATTACCCTTGCCGGCGCCACCAAAACATCCACCAGAGGACTAACTACATCTGTTGCCACAGAAGATGTTTTTTCAATAATCACCGTATCAGTCTTATTAATCAGCATCAAAACAAATGCGGAGAGAAAAAGGATAACAATGGCAAACTTCTTTGCCAAAAGTCTGAGCTGACTAAACTGTATAAATAAGACCTTACGACGCTTCATTTTTCAAACTTTATAAACCAAAATGAAATAATAAAGGGGCTTACGGCAGTGCTATCAAACTTATGAGCAAGACAACAACCGAAGCCCCTTTTTAGATTTTCAGATTAATACATAGTTGAAAGGATACCTTTTAATCTTCTGATTTCATCCAAAGCTTTACCTGTACCCTTAACAACGCAAGCCAACGGATTTTCAGCAATAGAAACCGGCAAGCCCGTTGCATTGCGCAGAACCTGATCCAGGTTAGAAAGCAAAGCACCACCACCGGTCAAGACAATGCCTTTATCAACAATATCAGCCGCCAATTCAGGAGCCGTATTTTCCAAAGCCACCTTAACCGCCTCAACAATCTGAGATACGGGCTCTGCCAAACTTTCGGCAACCTGACGTTCCGTAATCACAATCTCCTTCGGCACACCATTCATCAAATCGCGACCCTTAATCTCAACCGTGCGGCCTTCACCTTTTTCCGGCGGACAAGCCGAACCGATTTCTTTCTTGATTTTTTCAGCACTACCCTCACCAACCAACAAGTTGTGGTTTCGGCGAATATATGAAATGATGGCGCTATCCATCTTGTCTCCGCCGACACGAACCGAACGCGCATAAACAATACCGCCCAAAGACAAAACGGCAACTTCAGTCGTACCGCCACCAATATCAACAACCATGCTGCCTGTCGGTTCAGTAACCGGCAAATCCGCACCGATAGCGGCAGCCATAGGTTCTTCAATCAACCAAACCTTGCGTGCACCGGCAGCCTCAGCAGATTCCTGAATAGCTCTTCTTTCAACAGCAGTAGAACCGGAAGGAACACAAACAATAATCATCGGAGAAGCGAATGTACGGCGATTATGAACTTTGCGAATAAAATACTTAATCATTTCCTCAGCGATTTCAAAATCGGCAATAACACCATCGCGCAAGGGACGAATAGCGTGAATATTACCAGGGGTACGTCCGAGCATTTGCTTTGCCTCATTACCGACAGCCAGAACTTGTTTTTTGCCGCGATATTCCTCTATCGCAACAACAGATGGCTCATTCAGCACAATTCCCTTACCTTTAACATAGACCAAGGTATTTGCCGTACCCAAGTCCATAGCCATATCGGCTGACAGCCAGCCCATCAATTTTGAAATCATTTTTAAGTTTCTCCGCGTTTATTTAGAATTTAGTATTATCTTGTTTTTTATAACCTTATTGTTTTTTGTGCAATAGCTATAATCGTTTTTTAACATCAAAAATTATATTTTCATCCCCCTTATAACAAGCCTCGCAAACCACCCCGGCATCAAGCTTATTCTTAAACCAAGTTCTTTGTCTTTTGGCATATTGGCGCGTATGCTGTTTTGCTAAAGAAACAGCCTCTTCCAAAGAGCATTTTCCATCCAAATAATCAGACAATTCCGGCACACCGAGAGCCTTCATTGCCGGCAAATTCGGTGCCAAATTTTGTGCTTTAAGATTTTTCACTTCATCCAAAGCGCCTTCTGCCATCATTTTATCAAACCGCAAAGCACAACGCTCATCAAGCTCCGCCATAGGCGGTAAAATCTTAAGAGAAAGAAAATTTGCCTCTGGAAGCTTCTGCACCATCGGCTTTTGGTGCCAAACAGAGATAGGAACGCCTGTTTGGTAAAAAACCTCCAAAGCGCGCCGAACGCGCGTACTGTCATTTGGGCTTAGCTTTTCGGCTGCTTTGGCATCCACTTGCCGGAGTTTTTCATACAATGCCGGTATTCCTTCTGCCGAAGCTGCTTCTGCCACTTTTTGCCGAATATCAGCATCAGCCTCAGGAATAGGGGTCGTTCCGTTAATAAGATTATCAATATAATATCCCGTCCCGCCGCAAATAATCGGAATTTTTCCTTTTTCCCAAGCTCGTCTGATTTCATCTGCTGCCAAAACCAACCATTCCACCACTGTTCCGTTTTTAGAGCTCGGAAAAACCCCATAAAGGCGATGTTCAATACCTTCTTGTTCTTCCTTTGTCGGGATGGCAGACAAAATCGGGGTATCAGGATAAACCTGCATTGAATCGGCATTTATCACAATACCTTTCACTGCCTTAGCCACATCAACGGCTAATTTTGACTTTCCCGAAGCCGTTGGCCCGGCAATAACAATAACTTTATGAACTTCCATAATCACCTCTTATCAAGAGTTTAGGTCATGAATTTTCCGAACCTGTAACAAAGTGCTTTAGAAAACCATCTTCCGCATCTCCCTAGAAAAATTGGAAAATGAATTTTATAAAGTGCTTTGCAAAGTGAGGAAAATTTTAGTGTACACATAGTACATGAATTTTCCGAACCTGCAGCAAAGTGCTTTAGAAAACCATTATACAATTTTTCTGCAAGTTGCATTTTCCACCAACCCAGCACATAACTGTTCGTAGCTTGTTCCAATGTATTTGGCCTGCTCGGGAACAAGGGAGAGGTTTGTCATCCCCGGAGCGGTATTGATTTCAAGCAAAACGACACCGTCTTTGGGATTATAACGAAAATCGCAACGAGAAACACCTATGCATCCTAAAACACGATGTAATTTTTCGGCATAAACCTTACAACAATCAGCCACTTCAGCAGAAATCTCAGCAGGTAAAATATGTTGTGTAACCCCATCGGTATATTTGGCGTGATAATCATAAAAATCATCAGAAGCGCGAAGTTCGGTTACGACATAAGCCTTACCGTTCAAAACCATACAAGTAAGCTCTTGACCGTCAATAAACTTTTCCACCAAAATCTCGCGGTCATCTTCATAAGAAACTTGCGCCAAATCCTGAGTTTTGCGAATGATATAAACCCCAACAGAGGAGCCATCGCTCACAGGCTTAAGCACATAAGGCATCGGCACTTGCGTTCCGTAAAGCTTAAATTCGGCAAAAGTCTTTTTTTCACCTTGCGGAACTTTAATATTATTGAGTTGCGCCAATTCCTTGGTCAAAAACTTATCCATTCCCAAGACCGAAGCCCGCAACCCCGAATGCGTATAAGGGATTTGCAAAACATCCAAAAAGCCCTGAATTTCGCCATCTTCGCCCCAATTGCCATGCAAAGCGTTAAAAACGACATCGGGTTTTTCTTTTTTCAAAACCTCCACCAGCTCAAAACCATTCTGCCAGTCATGAAATAGCACTTCATAACCGGCTTTTTTCAAGGCCGCGCAAACACATTTTCCCGTAACCAGCGAAACCTCTCTCTCAGCCGAAAAACCACCGGCCAAGACCAAAACTTTTTTTGCCATTTTAATTTTGCCCTTTATTAAAACAATTTTTGTGATAATAATAAGCAAAATTATTTAAGAAAGACTAAAATAAATGAAGAAAATCTACCTGTTTTTATCCGCTGTTATTCTTTTCAAAACGGCAACGGCACAAGCTTTTAGCGTCAGCCATGATTTCAGTGTACAAATCGGCCCTTTTGATGCCAGCCGCACCAATTTTGAATATGCCCTCACCCCGACCGAATATCGGGTTGAATCCGTTGTCAAAACCAATGGCTTGTTTGACACTCTATATCCTTTCCGTGCCGACTATGCCACCACCGGACGCATCAACGGCGACGAGCTTGAAACCTTAAGTTACAAATATAAATCAAAATCACGTTTTTCAAGCCGCAGCCGCGAATTGGTATATGATAAAAACGGTGTTCCTTTGTATCGTTTAAGCTCCAAAAACGGCAAAGAAAAAAAGGTTGATATTCTGCCTGATGCCAAAAACAAAGACACAACCGACCTGCAAACCGTCTTTGCCGAATTGGCTCGCCAATATAACAAGCTGAAATTCTGCGATTCCCGTATGGAAGTTTTTGACGGCAAACGCCGCTATGATGTCATTTTTAAGGACGAAGGCAAAGAACAACTTAATGATGAGCAACTTCCCTATAAAGGCGAAGCCGTCAAATGCTCTATGTATATTGACAGTCTGGGCTCTTCGGGAGATGACTTGCTTTGGGATATTACGCAAGATGAGCCCATTTATTTTTGGATAATGGAAGAGGAAAGCAAAAAGCTCCCTTTTATTGCCAAAGTTGAGATAGAATCAACCCCGCTCGGCAAGCTTCAGGTCTTAACGCAAAACATTACCGTAAAGGATTAAAGAGATGTCCAAATCCGAACTTTTATTACCGGCAGGTTCACTGGTTAAACTTAAAACCGCCATTTTGTATGGTGCCGATGCCGTTTATGCGGGCACACCGGATATGTGCCTCCGTGCACAATCCAAATTTTCAATGGAAGAATTGCAAGAAGGCATTGAATTTGTGCACCAACACGGCAAAAAAATCTACCTGACGCTGAATTTGTTTATGCACAACCGCGATGTTGAAAAACTTCCGCAGTTTGTTGAAACCTTGCGCCGACTTCAACCCGACGGGGTGCTTATTGCCGACCCCGGCGTTTTTATGTATGTTAAGGAACACGCGCCGGAACTGAACTTGTTTGTTTCCACGCAAGCCAACATCTGTTCGGCACAAGCTGTTAAGTTCTGGCAAGCACAAGGAGCCAAACTTTGCGTTCTTGGCCGAGAAGTAACTTTTGCCGAAATGAAAGAGATTCGCGAACAATGCCCCGACATTTTGCTGGAATGTTTTATGCATGGTGCAATGTGTATGTCTTATTCCGGACGCTGCCTCATCTCCAATTATTTGGCAGACCGCAGTGCCAACCAAGGCAAATGCGCTCATTGTTGCCGCTGGCATTATAAATTGCACTTGCGGCTGAAAGACGGCAATATCAAAGAAGTTGAAATCACACCCGAGAATAAAAACGCTTTTGAGTTTTTACTGGAAGAAGATTTTCGCCCCGGAGAATATTATGAAGTTGTTGAGGACGAACATGGCGGCTATATGCTCAACTCCAAAGATATGTGCCTAATGCCGCGCCTGCCGGATTTGCTTGGCATCGGCATGAACTCTCTCAAGGTTGAGGGGCGCAACAAAACCGAATATTATGCCGCAGTTGTCGCTCGTGCCTATCGCCAAGCCATTGATGATTGGTATAAAGATTCTAAAAATTGGAATTACGAAAAATATATGCCGGATTTAAACACTTTGCAAAACCGCGGCTATTGCTTGGGTTTCCATGACGGAGCTTTAACTAATATCTCCCAGAATTATGAATATACACGCACACTCGGCGATTGGCTCTTTGCCGGCTCTATTGTTGCATGGCAGGGCGATGATGCCATTTTTGAGGTTCGCAATTATATCAACTCCGGCGAATTTATAGAATTTTTGCGTCCCGGAAGTTTAGACAACCTGCGCCTGACTTTAACCGAGTTTGAAGACGCTGACTCTGGCGAAATCACGCCGCGTGTTTCAGCCGGACAAGGCAAAAAAATCCGCATTAAAGCTCAAGCTTTCGGCTTACCCTCTGAAGAGGTCAAAAAACTTCTGCCGCAATATGTCATTGCGCGCAAACCTGCGGTTTTGAATGCTGATGATGAACAAAAACTCAAACACAAAAAAGACGAATATAATCAGCTCATCAACAACAAATAAACCAAAAGGGGATTGTTTAGTTACAAACAATCCCCTCTTTTTCATTCTGCAGATTTCGGCATAAAACGTGTCGGGTCTTCCTTGCTGATTTTTTCTACCGCCGCATCAGCAATCTCTTTTGCTTTCATTCGCCGCTCCATTTCACGAAGCCTTGCTTTTTCCGCTTCCTCACCCGTAATAATTTTCTTCTGCCTAAAATAAGACATCGGCAAAACGCAAACAAACAGAATGTCCGCAAGCAAAAGCATCCAATTTCCGGTCAAAAAAGTCAAAGCAAAAACCGCCAAAAACGCACAAATTCCGGACATCATAACGAACCAATACATGATTGTTCTTTGACTACTTAACAACGCTCCGACAACTGTCAAAAGCATCAAAAACAAAAAATAATCCAACATCAGGAGCAAAACATCTCTCCACATTGGAGTTTCAACGTAAATAATTTCTAACATAGCTAAAGAATTTATAATTGATTTTTGAGCTTACAACATATGCCGTTTTTAGACAAAAATCAACTTTTTTCTTCAAATACGAAAGAATGCCCCGTCTGTTACTTCCGGTAAAAAATAGCTTGGCGGTTTAGGCAAAAACTTCACCTCATCCACCCTTGCCAACATCGGCCCTTGATAAGCGCGCTTAATCATCTCATCAATCTGGTCTTCTTCACCCTTCATCCGGATTTCAACCGTGCCGTCATCCACATTTCTGGCCCAGCCGGAAACATTAAGCTCTTTGGCCGTACGCACCGCCCAAGCCCGAAACCCAATACCCTGCACTCTGCCGTCAATTTTTAGATAAACTTCTTTTTGCATTTATTTTTTATCCGGCTCTTGAAGAAAACGCTCAATTTCTTCAATTTCTGACTTTATTGTCTGGCGGCGCTTTTCGGCTTCTTCATCAGAGCCCCAATTTTCCGCTTGCCAAAGTTCATCTAAGAATGCTGCCTGAAAAGCCTCTTCGGCATTGATTCTTCCTCTGACCAAAGCAGCAGCAAGCAAAACGGAACGCATTTGCAAAGCCGCCGCATAAAAAGCCGTCAACTCCTTATCCGAAAGATTTTCCAGAAATACTTTGAGCCGATAACCTGAAGCTTGATTTTCCTGAGGCACATCCAAACTTTGTGTTGTAGCAAATTTTGCCTTCATTTTTTCTTCTGCCCAAGCCAAAATCGGACCCCAGATTTTGGCTTGGCGTTCCATCAAGTCTTTTTCCTGCCCCCAAAAGAGCAACAAATCCGTCATGGAAAATTGCACCAACCGTTCAATAACTTCGGCACGGTTTTTAGCAATTTCCTCACGAGCTTTTTCTAAATCGCCCAACATTTTTAAGTCCTTATTGTTTAAACATATTCAAAATATCTTTGGCCGTATTTTCCAGTTGTTTTGCCGTATTTTTAAGATCCTTAGTCGTATCTTTAACCGTTTGTTTAACAGCTTTCACACTATCATCCACGGCCGCACTCGTATCATTATACACATTGCTTACGGCTTGTTCGGTTGCAGAAGGAGCCGGAAACTTATCTTGATAAACCGTACCTTTTAAAGCCGTATAGCAAGGAGCCGGATCAACATCAACCAGCTTGGTTCCCAAATAGGCCGGTCCGGTCAAAGCCACCCCGACAGCAGATTTAAGCGCATTTTTATCATCAATGGTAACTTTTGGCTCTTCAAGTGTTCCTTTAATTTTAATAAAAGAAGATAAAGCCTGCAAAGCATTGGTATTAATCAATTTACCGGAAGACGGCCGCACATCAAAATCAATCTTATCATTGATTAGATTAATACTGCCGCTACTTCCCAGATTAAACAAATCAGACTGCATTGCAATACCCTTCGGAAAGGCGGCTTGCCCGGCACCCAAATCAGCACGGACAACAGCGCAATCCAAATTCAACTTCTGTTGTGATTTTTTCTCAATCGGCAAAACATTAAGCAGCTGCGAAATAAAACCTCCCGTAAAGAAAGTAATATTTCCGGTCTGCACTTCTGACTTGTTAACAATGGCAATAACCTGTCCGTTAAGCGATTGTACCAACTGCCGATAAGTCTTTCCGGCCGCGGTTAGGGTCATTTTAATATCCGTATTTCCGCCGGAAACAATACCGAAATCATCTTTGCCGGAAACCTGAAACTCCTTATGCAAATTCTGCAACAAAATATTAGAGCTCAAAACATCCAACTGAATAGTTTTTGTATTGGCATTAACTTCCAGCTCCCCGTCAATCTCTCCGCCTCCGAAATTAAGTTTTAAGGGATTAACTTTCAACAAACCGTTTTGCAAATCAGCCTTGAGTTCCACATTCTGCGCACTCATACCGGAGTTAATGATAAGCTGTCCAACTTGCAAATCAAGTTTGGCATTAACTTCTTTCAACACATCATAAGGTACTGTAGTATCCGGCACCAACGGACTAGCTTCCGCCACAGAAATTAAAGAAGGTATTTCAAAAGCAAAATTGCTTTGTTGATTAAAACTTTCCAGATTAATTTTATCGCTTTGGAGCGTAGCTTCAATAGCCGGAACCTGCCCCGCGATATTGGCACGGACATTACCTTTAATCAAATTATTGACAATATTCAGAGCCGCAATCTGCGCCTTAACCTCTTGTGTTGTTCCCTCAACCTGAGCCTTCAGCGTTGTTTCGGGAAGTTGCATATTTCCGGCCGGATTATATACATTAATATTGGCGGCATAGGAAACATCGGCAAACAAATCTCTTGCCGAACCGACAGCTGTTAAATCAATACCATAAGCATTAACGTCCACATCAAACGGATAAACATCTTTGCCGCTCAAAAGCGCATTAACCGAGCCCAACACAGCCGAGCCTTTAACAGCTTGACCGTCAATATCAACATCAAAATTAGTTGTAATATTATCATCCATACTTTCTGCCGAAAGATTAAAACTATTGATAATAACATTCATAACCTTTCCGGTCTTGGCATTGGCATATTGTACTAATCCGCTGGATACGGAAACATTTTTCGCAGCAATTCCCTCCAAAAACGGCAAAACCGGATTAGCACTTGTTGCGGCCTTATCATCAACCTCCAAAGCTTGAGCTTCGCTGATTAAACTAAATGTAGAAACAGATCTGACCGGCACGGATTTAACCGGCTTTGTCGCAAAATCCCAGTTATTTTTGCCCTCTGCCGATGTCTCCAAATAAACTTCCGGCTTAACAACTTCCACATTGTCAATAACCAACTGCTTATGCAACAAAGGCATCAACGAAAGCTTAATTTCCAAGCGCTCAATCTTAGCCATTTGTGGCTGAGCCGCCCAAGCCGCATTAGCCAGTTCCACATCTTCAACAATCAAAGTCGGAATAAGAGATAACCCCAAATAAGCATTACCATTTATGGCCAGCTTACGTCCCAGCTGTTTGTCTGCAATCTCTTCCACATAAGACTTATAATGATTCAAGTCAAAATTACGCACAAACAAATACCCGCCGATGGCAATAATGATAATCAGGCTGAAAATTATTGTTCCCAGAACTTTAACCAGTCTTTTCATTGAAGCTTACTCCTTAAAACAAATTCCCAAAGCGTCCAAATCTGCCTTAAAATAGGCTGGCATTGGCGCTTTTAATACCATTTTTTTATTATATATAACCGAGAGGTCAATTTTATAAGCATGCAAATGCAGTTTATCGGCAATTTCGCCAAACTTCTTACGATTCTCTCCGCCAAAATACTTGTCATCCCCCACAATCGGCACACCCAAATGCTCCAAATGCGCTCTGATTTGGTGCGTTCTGCCAGTCAAAGGTTTGGCCTCAACCAGAGCAAATTTATCTCCGGCATTATCCAAAACCCTATACTCGGTAACAGCCGGTTTGCCGTCATCTAAGACCATACTTTTTTCGCCGACTTTTTCCAAAGCCGCCTTAATCACGCCTTCCTCATTTTTGGGGCAACCGATAACCAAAGCCAAATAAGTCTTGGGCAGCTTATGTTCACGAAAAGCCTTGGTCAGCAAATCGGCATATTTTCGGTTTCTGGCCAGCACCAAAAGTCCGCTCGTATCTTTATCAATCCGGTGCACTAATTTGGGTTTTTCTTCCAAACCAAATTTTAAGGCATCCAGCATTCCGTCAATATGTCTGGTCGTATTGCTGCCGCCTTGAACCGCCAAACCAGATGGTTTATTTAAGACAATAATATTGTCATCTTTATAAATAACCATCGCTTGCACAAAAGCCGCATCTTTGGCGGAAACTTTGTTTTCATAATTTGGCGCAGCTTTTTCTTCATCCAATGGCGGGATTCTAATTTCCTGTCCGGCAACAAGTTTCAGATTCGCTTCGGCTTTTTTGCCATCAACTTTAATCTGTTTCGTGCGCAAAAGCTTCTGAAATCTTCCCAAGGACAACCCCGGATAATACTTCAAAAACCAACGGTTTAAGCGCATTCCGTCATCTACTTGTTTTACTTTGGCAATACTTACACCGGCCATCAGCAATTCCTCTCAAAAATTTGGCTCAGTATAAATCAAAACTTCTTAATTTAGAATAAAAAAAACTGTTGGGATTTTCACATCCGCAACAGTTTTCTTCAATCAGAGAATCATCTTCCGGGTTTTTTACAAACCTTTCCGATTTTTTTGGGAACATAGGGGCGCTCTTTCTTCTGCGTTTTAAACACCGCGTTTCGCAAACTGACATCAGGCAACTTGGGCTTAGCTTCAAGAACAATGGCGTTAACTTCCAAGCCGTATTCTTCTTTCATAACTTTTGCCAACTCTTGTATTTCCACATCCGTCATTTCAACCAGAGCCTTAGCAAATTCTTTCAATGAAACATTGTGTTGTTTTTCAGAGGAGAGACCACAGTACGCTAACAAAACATCTCTTTTTTTCATAGTCAAAAACTTTTAATAATAAGACATAATTTAATAAAAAACTTTTTTGTTAAAAACAGATTTTGGCAAGCTTAATTCCACAAGCCAAAAACAAAATTCCGACAATGATTGAGCCTAAAAGATAAGCCAACCCTTCATAAACCCGCTGCGAATTGACCAACAAATTAAAATCCAGCATATAAGTTGAAAAGGTCGTAAAGCCGCCCAACAATCCGGTAATGATAAAAGCTCTGACTTCAGGGCGCAAATTAGCTCTTTCGGCAAAATAAGCATAAGCCATACCGATAAGCATTGCCCCCAAAATATTAACCAACATAATTCCCCAATGGTTGCCGATTTTAGAAGATAATAAATGTCTTAAAACCGAACCCATTCCACCACCGACAAATATTGCCGCAATCACGTTCATTTTTCTTCCTCTTTTTGTTTAAGCGCTTGTTTGGCTTTTTGTTTTTCGCGGCGCAGATTATCAAAATAATCCACCCGTTTTTTAATTTCGCGCTCAAAACCTCTGTCAACCGGAAAATAGAGCTTAACACGGCTCATTCCATCCGGAAAATAATTCGCTCCTGAAAAACCGTCCTCACAATCAGGGTCATATTCATACCCGTCGCTATACCCCAGTTGTTTCATCAATTTTGTCGGCGCGTTCAAAATATTTTTCGGCGGCATTAAGGAGCCCGTCTTTCGTGCCAACTCACGCGCTTTGTGCATAGCCTTATATACCCCGACAGATTTTGGAGCCGTTGCCAAATAGGCTACCAATTGCATAATGGCCAAATCCCCTTCCGGAGAACCCAAACGCTCATAAGTATCCCAACAAGCAATTGCTTGTACAATCGCATTAGGCTCTGCCAGAGAAACATCTTCCACGGCAAAACGCGTCAAACGCCTGAGCAAATATTTCGGGTCCTCTCCGGCCTCAATCATTCTGGCCGCCCAATAAAGCGCAGCATCCACATCAGACCCGCGCAAAGACTTATGCACTGCCGAAATCAGATTATAATGCCCATCGCGCCCTTTATCATAAATCGGCGCACGAGAACGCACGATTTTTAAGATGCTGTCTTTATCAAAAACCTCGCCCTCTTTGGCATAAGCAAACACACTTTCGCAGAGGTTTAGAATATACCGCCCGTCTCCATCGGCAATCTCTTTCATAAAGGTTCTTGCTTCATCATCAACCGGCAATTTGCATCCGACTTCTTTTTCCGCCCGTTGCAAAAGCACCTCAAACGCATCTTCATCAAGCCGATTTAGCACAAAAACCTGACATCTGGAAAGCAAAGCGGCATTAAGCTCAAAGGATGGATTCTCTGTTGTCGCACCAACCAAAATAATTGTACCGTCTTCCACATAAGGCAAAAACCCGTCTTGCTGCGATTTATTAAAACGATGAATTTCGTCCACAAACAACAAAGTTCCTTTGCCCTGAGTCGCACGCCTTTCCTGAGCATACTGAAACACGCGTTTCAAATCTGCCACACCGGAGAACACTGCCGAAATCTGCTCAAAATACAAATTTGTATTTTCGGCAATCAAACGCGCTATAGTCGTTTTACCGCACCCCGGAGGCCCCCAAAGAATAAATGATGTAATCTTCCCTGTCTTCACCATCCGCCCCAAAGGCGCATCATCACCCACGATGTGGTCTTGCCCCACAACTTCTGCCAAAGTCTGTGGGCGCAATCTGTCGGCCAAAGGTCTTTTAACCTGTGTTGAAAAAAGGGTATCTTCCATATTTTTTCGATTCGCTAAATAAAAAATTTAGGATAGTTATAACAGAATTTTAAACAAACTCAAGCCTTCAAAGGCTAAAAAAATTAATGTTTTTCAAACGGATTTTGATTTACGTCTCGGCTCAAAGAAAAAGAATCTTCCTTCATCCACCATTCATCATCTTCGCTTTTATTTTCTTTTAGCTCGTCAAAACTGCCTTCTTTGCTCCACCTCTCGGAAATATCTTCCGCTAACGCGCTTTGCATATCTTGCGGAGCTTTCATAATACCCTCTGCCACCACATCAATCTGGTCGTTCAAATATGCGTCTATATCTTCCTCACGCTCAACATTAATCCCCGCACCTTTCAAAACAGAAAATAATGACGGAACTTCCATATCCTGAATATTTCGCTCTGCAACAACACTTTGCGGCAAGAAAAAAGCCGTTTCGGTCAAAGCCTTGTTTTTGAGCCTTTCATCTCGCAAAAAATACCAAGAGTTAATCTTAACCGGCAGATGATAATATCCCTGAGCCAACAACAAATGCTGTCCCTTGCGCACCATATTAGCCTTACTTTTTTTCAACAAATCATTGGCAATCCGATGATAATATCCGGCATCGGAGAACCCTTGTTTCACCGTCGGGAAAGCCCCTGTTTCCACCGCCGGAATTTGCACAGATTTTGTTCCGTAAATAGCCAAGCGATTAAAATGGTTGCTAAGGCTCTTGTTATTCTCGGCAAACAAAAGTTTATAAGCCGTGCTGGCAACAATATCCTCCAACCCCTCTCGGCCATAGTTATCATGAATATTTTTAAGACTATCTGTTAGCAACATAAAAGATAATCCGGCATCTTCGCCATGCTGCAACCCCTCATGCAACATAGAAAATTTTGGCAAAATCTCAAAATCATCCATCACAAACATCAAAGGACTTTGTTTTTCAGTTTGTTCTGCGCCCAAACATTCTTTAATAATCATATCCACCAAAAAACGTGTCATAAACGCCGCGGGCTTATTATCCGCAATTGTATATATGGTTTTTATGCCTGAATTATTTTTAAGCTCGCTTAAAAGAATATCGCTTGCCGAAGTTCTTTCTCTGATAGAGTTTTTCCGAAAAATCATCAACGGCTCAAGCATCATGGCAAAAATCTTTTTACGTTGCTTTTTGGTCAAATAATACAAATGCTGCATAACCTGATTTGCTCTCGGATGGTAGCCAAAAAACTCTGCTTCCTTAATAAAGTTATTCAACATAACTTTCCAACGTCCGTAAGTCTTTCCGGCAGCCTCTTGCCGAATGGTATAATAATGCTCAATCAAACAATCCACCGTCATGGCAAAACAAAATTCCTTACCCTGCCACAAAGGCGGAATATTCTCCCAACTGCCGATTGGCAAATAATTATCCACGGTCAAAGTATTATTCTGCAAATTCTGAATAGCCTCTTCGGCATATGCTTTAGGCATAAGAGCATAAAAACTAAGCAAAATATCTTTATCTTCGCTCTTAAGCCGACCATGTTCCAATAGCTCGCTCAAAAAATAATCATTCGCCGCAGCTTGCTCAATCTTAGAAACATAAAACTGCAACAACCCTTCCAAAGCAATCCCTGCAAGCTTGACCCAATAGTTATCGTCTTTTTCACCCACCATATATCGGGCAATCCAGAGCAAATAATGGTCTCTTTCCAAACCTTTGGGGGGCAGATTCCCATCAGAGAAAGGATTCCACTTCGGCCAAAACTCACCTTTTTCAGGATTATCACACATATTCCAGTTAAAACAAAATACTTTGCCGAGCTTTGCCCTATAACCGCTGGTATATTTTGCCAGAGAACCTTTGCAGTCTGCCGCCACAATACTAACTTTGTCGCTCTCCAAAATACTGGGAATTGCCACGGTTGAAGTTTTACCCAAACCCGGAGATCCCCAGCCAAACACCGACAAAAACTTTTTCGGATGCAAAACTTTGCCCTCAAAACGACCAAACACGCCATAACCTTCATCAAAAAGCCCCATCTTGGCAATATCTTCTTCTTTGGCAAAACGGTTATAAAGTTTATACCACAAGCTGAAAGAATAAGGACTTTTAACAAAGACCCCGACAGTTAAGCCCAAAAACAAAATCGGCGCAAACAACGGCACAAAAGAAGCAAATTTCAACTGACCATATTGAAAAGCCAACACAAAAACATTCCACCATTGCCCGTAAGCATCAAACAAAAAAGTTGGTTCATCACGCAACCGGCGCAAAAAACCGCCGATATCGCCAAGTGTTTTGTCATTGATACCATATTGCACAAAATAAGCGGCCGACAAACAAGCCGTACCGCAAACCAACAAAAACACACAGGCCATCAACAGCCATAAAAACCCTTTGAACCAAACCCGAAGCGTAATATCCGCACCTACATTTTCCTGCTCATCGCTCATTGCCGCCTCTGGTCATGATTCTGACATCAATTTGTTTCTTCTCTTCCTTTACGGAATTTTCGCGCTTAACCTCTTGAGCCACTTCTTGCTTCTTGTTGCGTCTGTTTTCCAATTCCTGACGCTTATGCTCCTCAATCTGTCTTCTTAAAGCTGCCTTATTTTCATCAGCAGCTTTTTGTTGCGCAGACTTAACTTCCTCCAAAATTTTGCTGTCTTTTACATGAGGTCTCTTCGCATCACGCCTAAAAATTTTTTTACCGACATCCAAAATCTGCTTAATACTAATACCTTCTTGATGTAAAGCATCCCATGTTCCGAACTCTTTACCATCATCTCTGAGCAAAGACATCATATCAATACCAACTTTGCCCTTGTCGCCTTTTTTCTTTTTTGGAGCCAAAAGCATTTTCATTTCTTCAGGGGTCGGCACACGCCCCAAGGCCTGAGCAATCTGTTGCGGCGTAATAATACATTCGCTTAAATCAAGCTCCATAATATTAATACCCGTAAAATCTACACCGGTAAAATCCACACCGCGCAGGTCCAAATTTTTCAAATCAATCTTGGTCAAATCCAAGAGCATCAAATTCATTTTGCTCAAATTAAGCTTATGCGGATAATATTTTGCCAAATATTCAATAAGTTCTTGCAACTCCTGCAAAGACAACTCATCTATCTCAATATCAAGCAAAATAGCATTTTCAATATCAACATCCGCAAGCTTAACTTTATTGAGCTTTGCACCGGTCAAATCCGCGCCGATAAGCTGCGCCCCGGAAAGAATTGCGCCGGTTAAATCCGCACCGCGCAAATTAGCACCGCTTAAGTCTGCGCCGGAAAAATCCACCCCGCTGAGATTTGCGCCGGAAAAATCCACCCCTTTTAGATTCGCCACCGAAAAATTAGCATTTTGCAAATTTTCATTAGCAAAATGCCCACCTTCCAAATTCTTACCGACAAAATCAATTTTAAAAGAAAGAAAATTATCCAAACTATCAACTTTGGAGGTTTGAGCATCAAGCTTAGAAACCGCGCTCCAAGAACAATCATCATCCGAAGAGGAAACCTCATGAGCCCTCTGTTCTTTATAAGCTCTGGCTTTGTCTTTCAACAAATCTATTTCAAATTTTTTCTTATCTTTATCAGCCATCGGCAACTCAACAAATTCTGTTCACCTTTTGTGATGATAGCTTAACTTTCCCAATTTGACAAACATTTTATCGCAACAGACATTGCACCCTATCGGCACGCAGCTTATTACAAATTGTCATAAAGCCACCGTTTTCGGAATGCAAAACCAACCGATAAAAAATTTGCCCATCAACCCTTGTCCGAACAACCTTTGGTGTCTTTTGCTTAAATTCAGGATAAAGTTCTTGTAACATCTTCCATTCCAAATCAGCATTTTTGCGTTCCACATAAGAGCCAAGCTGCATTGTCTTCTTTTTATCATAGAGAGGATTCGTATACGGAGCAAAAATATCTTCATCCGCGACATCATAATCTGCTCGTTGTTTTATCGCAGGCTGAACCTTAGATGTTGGTTTGTTTTCCATCAGCTCTTCTAACCAATTTTCTTTTTTTGCCCAGCTGTTGCTGATTTTTTCTTCATAAGCCTCTTCTGCCGGAATATTGGCCAACATCTCAACCATATCTTTGTTAAAAGCTGCGCGCAAATCTATGACAATATCTTTGTCGCTGTTTTTGAGAAGATTGCGTGTAAAAGGCGAAAATCCGGCATAAAAATACAAAGCCCGCAAAGAAAGAGCCTTTTCCGCCAAAATTTGGCTTTGCTCATTTTCCAAATTCAAAAGTTTAATTTTATCATTAAGCAAACTAAGCGCATCTTCCGAACCCAACCGGCGATATTCTCTTTGCTTAACATCTTTTTTCAAATCATTGATTTGTTTGCTGATAACAGCGTAGTCAATCTCGCTTAAACGCACCAAATTATATGCCACCTCAATCTGCGTAAAGACAGCGATTCCCATTTCATCAAACGCCTGCACACGCAATATGTTTTTGTCATCTTCTTTGGCTTTTTTATAAGCTTCGGTTTTTTCAACCAGTTTCAAAGCTTGAGTATAAGCTCTTTTCTCCAAATTTTGAGCATAAACCTCATCTTCCACATCATAACCGTTGATATTCAGGCGTTCCACTTCCGGATACCTTCTAAGCAGATTATATTCCACCTCGCTAAACCGATAAGAACGCCCCATCTCCTTAGCTATGCCAAACTCTGTCCGATTATGAAATGCTGAGCGCTGAAACATCTGAACCGTTAGCTTTTTATCCAAATCTTCCAGCTCATAAAACGTGCGCCCCTCAAGCTTCAAGTCTTTTTCATCGGCTTTAATCAAATGAGCATATTCCGCCATTGCAAAAACCTGAGCCTCATACATTTCTTTCAGCTTCAAAAGTGCGACTTCCAAGCCTTTTTTATAAGAAAGCTCAGCATCCGTAAGTCGTCCGGTTCTTTCTTCTTTAGCCTTAATATCATTAAGTTTTTTCTGCTCTTTATCAATCAAACGCTTAATTTCTTTGAGTTGCTTATTGGCAAACAGAGCGCTTTTATGAGCCTTAATTGCGGCCAAAGCCAAATTTTGCGAAGTCTTGGCAAAAATATTTGCATCAATAAAACCTCTGTTACCGCTCAAATTTGTCAGGGCATAAAATACGGCATAATCCAAAGCACGCAAACTGTCATACAAGGGGTTATTCCGCCCGCTTTTCACATTCATCATATTTTGGATAATATCTTGCGGAGACATACCTTGCTTGGATTCAAAGAGTTTTTTGTTTGTTTCTTGAGCCGCAACATCAACATTATATTTCACACTGCGCGCCATAGAGCCATAAACATCCAGCTTGCCGCGTATAGGTTCCGGATCTTTGGCAAAGACCAATTCTTCCACCTCAATTTTATTGCTGACCTCCTTATTTTCAGAAGTCGCACAAGCCGCAAGCAACGCAACAAAAGAAAACACACAAGCCAGATTTCCAAACTTATTCATAGGCCAACCCCGCAGAATACAACGATTTTCAACACAATAGCATACTGTAACATTATGTAACAACTTGTTAAAAGCTTTTTAGCAAGAATTTTGCTATAAGTAAACTAAATTTAAGCAACATTTCAATTTTAGAGGTAAAACTATGACTAAAAACATCAAAGTAGCCGTCATTGGTGCCGGTATGATGGGTAAAAACCATATGAAAACCTACAAAGGTTTGAACGGCGTTGATTTGGTCGGTGTTTATGATATTTTCCCGGAAGCAGCCAAAGCCGCTGCCGAAACTTTCGGTATCAAAGCTTTTTCATCAATGGAAGAAGTCGCCAAAAATGTTGATGCCGTAAGCGTTGTTACCACCTCCGTAACCCATGCTGATGTCGGCGAATTTTTCTTAAACAAAGGCATCCACTGCATGATGGAAAAGCCGCTTGCCTGCACGGAAGAAGAATGCCAACGCTTAATCAGCGCTGCTGAAAGAAACAATGTTGTTTTGCTGGTTGGCCACATTGAGCGTTTTAACCCTGCTGTTGAGCAAATGGGCAAGCTCTTATCTGATACCTCTAAGATTCGTTCCTTAACGGCTCAAAGAATGTCTGCCGCCAGCGGCCGTATTACTGACGTTGATGTTTCAATGGATTTGATGATTCACGACGTTGAGGTTATTCAGTCTTTGGTAAAATCTCCGGTTGTTAACATTCAGGCCGCTTCGGTTAAGACCAAAGAAAGCCCGTTGGGTAAAGATTATATCACGGCTTTGTTGGAATTTGAAAATGGCGCAACCGCTAATATCACCGCCAGCCGTATCACCCAAGCTCGTGTTCGTACCCTAACCGTTACAACTGATACGAACTATATTGATATGGACTTCATCAACCAAAGCATTAACGTACACTCTCAAGGGCGTATGCCTTATGTTAACCCCGAGAGCATTCCGGAATGGATGAACTATGGCTTGAAAGGCAGTGTTGAACAATTGTTTATTCCGACCAACCAACCGCTTTCTGCCGAGCTCAGCCACTTCTTAAGCTGTGTCAGAGGCGAAGCCAAACCCCGCATTACGGGACAAAATGCTTTGGATGCTCTCCGTGTTATTTGGAAGATTCAGGAAAAACTCGGTTTTTTTAATGCTTCTGCCGCAAACACGGCAGCTGCAGCATAATCTTGCAAAATAAAACAAAATAGATTAGTTTAAGGGGCAAATAAGCCCCTTAAATTTTATAAATCAGGACAATATGCGCTACAAAATCACCATAGAATATGACGGAACAAATCTGCTTGGCTGGCAAGAACAACTTGACGGCCCTTCTGTGCAAGACTACCTGCAAAAAGCCTTGGAATGTTTTACGCCTACTTTGGAAGAAGAAGATATAAGTGAGGAGGCGAGCACCCAAGATTCCCTCCAGAAGTCCAATGCGATTTTGTCAGACAACGATTTTAGTGAGGCTTATGGTAGTGCTTCCACGGAGCGCAGACCCGCAGCGTATATAGACGTACGTGAGGAGGCGAGCACCCAAGATTCCCTCCAGAAGTCCAATACGATTTTGTCAGACAACGATTTTAGTGAGGCTTATGGAGGTGCTTCCACGGAGCGCAGACCCGCAGCGTACATAGACGTACGTGAGGAGGTCCAATAAAATCGTTGTCTACGGGGCGGGAAGGACTGATGCCGGTGTCCATGCCATAGCCCAGGTCGCGCATTTTGACATAAAAGAGGATATGGAAGATTGGAAATTGCGCGAGGCGATGAACGCCCGCCTAAGAGATATGGAAGCGCCTGTTTGCGTGATTAATGTTGAAAAAGTGGACCAAGATTTCCATGCAAGGTTCAGCGCTAAAGGTCGGGGTTATTTATATCGGATTCTCAACCGCCGCGCACCGGCCATAATTGAAAAAAATCGGGTTTGGTGGGTTCCCGTTCCCTTAGATGTTGAAAAAATGCGCCAAGGAGCCAAATATCTGCTCGGTCATCATGATTTCAGTTCTTTCCGAGCAGCAGCTTGCCAAGCAAAATCGCCCATAAAGACTTTGGACAAGTTGGATATTGAAGTTTGCGGCGAGGAGATTCGTTTTATTGTTGAGGCTCGTTCTTTTCTACACCATCAGGTTCGCAATATGGTCGGAACATTAAAGATGGTCGGTGACGGACATTTAGAGCCGGAAGATGTTAAGAAGATTCTGGAGGCAAAGAAAAGAAGCGCCGCCGGTGTCAACGCTCCCGCTTGCGGATTATACCTAAACAAGGTTGTATATTGATTAACGCTCTGCCTGCCGGAGATGTAAAAACTTTTCCGGCTTCTGATATATTAAATTAGGGTACTTTGCCCGTTCCAAATCTTGATTATAATATTCGTTCAAGATTTGCAAAAATCTTGGGCTTTCCATACCGTTAAACTTCTGCGGGCGCGGACGAATAACATTCAAATCCAGCAAACCTCTGTTAATACCACCAAGATTCTGTGTGTTTTTCAAAATCATTTTGGTCATCATCTGCTGCCCGTTCATCCAATGTCCGGCATTGGCAACAGCATCAACATAATTGTTCATTGTCTGTTCACTAAATCTCTTACGCCTTGTAAAGCTTGTCATAAAAGAAAACTTCATCAGCTCTTTTCCGGCATCGCTTTTATAAAAACCATACTGTTGCGCATAATCAATTTGTGCAAAATATTGCGGAGCTTTATCAATCAGCATTGCCACAGCATCAAAATCCCCGTTATGAAGCAGTTCTTCACCTTTCAGAGCCTTTGCCAATCGTTGATTAAGCATTGTGATGGCTTTAATAAACTTCGGTGCAGAAAGTTTTTCTTCGGCATAAATCTCGGCGCAAATCTTATCTAAAGATGGTTCACCCGTGCGTGGACATTCATAAACCGCTGTTTTTTGCCTCTCAAGCGTTTGGCGCAAAACATCAATAACAGTCGCATTAACATACTTTTTTTGCGAAAAAGGAGCCGCAAAATCGTCTCTTATTTCCAGAGTATGCGGTTTGTCATAAAGCGCCAAATTCAACCAATTACTTTCTCTGTATGTTTCATCAAACAACGTATAAGGCAACTTATTTTCATAAATTTCTATCGGCTTGCTTTCATCAACAATATAATGCCCGTCTTTGTTATAATAAAAAAAGTTCCCGTAATATTTGGCAAATATACCGGCTTCTTCATACAATCTCTCATCCACCCAAAACTTATCAGGCTCTTTTTCGGAAAACTCTGCCAACCACCTCATTCGCTCCAGCTCGGCTTTGGTCGGTTTTGAAGTATCACGACTTAAATCTTCTTGTCTCTTCTTGGTAAAGCAAACATACGGATAATCATAAGCAATATTATCTACACGCTCAATTAACTCATCTTTATTATGCGTTTCATAATAGCGAACAAAAGCCTGCATAATCTCTTCTGCAGCACCAAAATCGCCATGTATCATATTGCGCATTGTCTCTCCATCACGCATAGCTTTGCTCATAAACAAAGCATTCAGCCGCTTCGGAGACCAAAAACGCTTTCCGATTTCGTCTGCAATATCTTGAATCAAAATTTCGGGCATAAAAAACTCTGTAAAAAATCAACCAAACTGCGCTGATTTTACGCTTTTAGACAAAATTTGTCAATAACAATTAAAAAGATTCTTCTTCCAAGATTTTTTGTGCTACATCATATGAAAAACCGGCACGCACAATTGTTCCCAAATCCTTTTGGCGATTTTCTTTCCGACTATCTTCATCAGGGCGAAAAGGCCCGATTCTCTTTTTCTTTGCCAAACGCAAAGCTGAGGCATATTCATCATATTCTTGTTCCTCAAGTAAAGAATCAATTGTCGTTTCATCAACACCTTTGAGCTGCAATTTTCCTTTAATATAGCGCACAGACTTTCCGGCCGCCAAATAATCTTTGATTTTCATTTCGGCAAAACGCGCATCATCCACATAACCATACCCTTCAAACTGGGTAACGATTTCCTCAATCCAGTCAACGGCTTCTTGTTTGTTCCATTCAGGATTTTGGTAAGCATAGTCATGCACACGCCGCATCAACACAGACTTTAGATTCTCTGAGGAGGTCTCAAAACGCTGCAAATAATACAAAGCAATATTTTTAAGCCGCTGTTTGGTAATTTTCTTTGCGACACGCTGCCTTTTTGGTTTATCGTCTTCTTCCGCCACTTGCAAATTTCCTCAAAAAACATTACATAAAACAAAGACTAAAAACATTATACAAAGGAAAAATCATTGGTTAATAAAAATTTTGATAATTGTGCATCCTTTCATATAGAGGATGGCGCTTTTATGGGACGCTTAGTTCGCTTAGACGAAGTTGTAAACACGATCATAAGCAAACACAGCTACCCGCAAAATGTTTCTGCTGTTGTTGCCGAAAGCACAGCTTTGGGCGCTTTGCTTGCCAGCGCTTTGAAATATGATGGCCTCTTCACACTCCAAACCAAAAGCAACGGGCCTGTTTCTATGGTTGTCGTTGATGTAACTTCAGACGGCGCTATTAGAGCCTGCGCAAATTTTGATGAAGAACGTATCAAAAAAGCCCAAGAACTCCGCAAAACCGAAGGCGAGATAGAAGCTGCGCCGCATTGGCTAGGCGAAGGATATTTGGCTTTCACGGTTGACCAAGGCAAAGACACCGACCTTTATCAAGGCGTTGTTGACCTTCAGGGTAAAAATTTAACCGAATGCGCTTTGCGTTATTTCAAACAATCCGAGCAGATTGAGACGGCTTTGCAGCTTTTCTTGCACATACCGAGCAATGAAAATGACCGATGGAAAGCCGCCGGAATCTTACTGCAAAAGCTCCCCGAAACCGGAGGTAAGGTTAACGAGGATATTGATATGTCCGAGGCATGGAACGAAGCCGTAACTTTTATGCAAAGCCTAACCGCTGATGAAGTTTTTGATGACAAATTGAGTTCCGCCGAGCTCTTGCATCGCTTATATCACTCCAGCAAATTATCCATCACCAAAAACAAAGACTATCGCTTTGGTTGCCGTTGCAATAGAGAAAAATTGCTCAATACCTTGTCCTCTTTCAGTGAAGAAGAAATAAACAATCTGGTAGACAAACAAAACCAAATTGCCGCCACTTGCAACTTCTGCTCTGAAAAATATGTTTTTGACAAAGGCGAGCTGATAAAGCATTAAACTTATATTAATTAATATCTCATATTCTATAAAGGCTCTTAAAATGTTTAGGAGCCTTTATTCGTACAATAAGAACAGGTTTTAGAAAGATGATTAAATTTAGAAAAATTTCCGCTTTTTTGGTTGCTTTAATACTGATGGCGGGCTGTGCAAATACCTATGAAGCAGAACCGAGACGCTATCAGGAACCACGTTTCACGGAAGAAACTCCCATTGACCTAAAAGTAAACCGTGTTGAAGTTATTTCCGAATTTACCCCGACATTCACCCGCCCGAATGTTGAGCATCTTTTTCCCATTTCCATTGAAAAAACCGCTCGTCTTTGGGCAAAAGACCGCCTGAAAGCAACAGATTTTTCTTCCGACAAAATTGCCGAGTTCATTATCAAAGACGCAAGCGTAACCGAAGAAATTGAAAAATCAGAAAAAGTCTTTTACAAAGACCGCATCAAATATCGCGCAACCCTGTATGTTGTCATCAAAGTAACTGACCCCAAGAGCTTATCCAGTGCCGAAACCTCCATTGAAGCTTGGCGCGAGCTTGCCATTCCGGCTGATACCGATATTGAGGAAAAAGAAAGATATTGGAACGGTATGGTTTACAAACTCTTTGACGAGTTCAACAAACGCATGGAACAAAACATCTACCAATACTTAAATATGTATGTAGAAAACAACAACGTTATTCAAGAATACAACTAATTCAAGGTCATATAACCTTTTCCGGCAGAAAGCGAGAATGTAGGAATCTTAATTTCCTTCACCGTTTTCTGCCCGTCTTCTTTAATTCTGCAGCTTCCGTAAAACACGGCATCAGAAGCATTCAATGGCATTGTAGAACTAAATTCAAAATATTCACCCGGCTCAAGCTCCGGTAGTTCGCCTTTAAAACCGGCAGAATCATCACAAAACCGATTCCCCAAACTGTCCGTAACATTCCAGTTCTTACCTAAGAGCTGAATTTTCTTAGCCGAATTATTTTCAATCCGAAGATAATACCCCCACAAAAACTCTTGCGCCGGGCGATTCTCTTCTACCAAAACCGGACAAGCCGAAACCACAATATCATCGGTTTGGGAGGTAACATATTCCGGCTCTTCAAACATCATTTTTTCCTTAAAAAAATTAACTTATAATTAACTTTTAAAGAACCAAGTTTTGATTCGCAACGGCGCTTTTCGCTTGTTCACAGCATTATACACAACAAAATAAAATCCGCATTTTCCGCTTGCCAATATCTTTTAACCAAAGCTTCTCGGAGTCCACAAAACAAAGCTTTGGAGTCGCCAAAAAAAAGGCCTCCGAACAAGGAAGCCTTTTTTATAAAAACAAATTTTGTTGCTTATTTTGCTAAAATATCCAGCAATTTTTTTGTTGCATCTGCGGAAGAAATATTTTCGCAAACAGCAACCTCGTTTGCCAAGCGGTCCAAAGCCTGCTCATAAATCTGTCTTTCGCTGTAAGACTGCTCAGCCAGATTTTCACTACGATACAAATCACGCACAACTTCGGCAATAGCCACCGGATTACCGGAGTTAATTTTATTCTCATATTCCTGAGCACGACGAGACCACATAATCTTTTTGACCTTTGCTTTGCCTTTCAAAACGCTCAAAGCATCGTTCATCGTATCGGCTGAAGAGATTTTGCGCAGCCCGATATTTTCAGCCTTTGCCATCGGAATCCGCAAAGTCATCTTGTCTTTGTCAAAATTAACAACAATCAGCTCCAACTCCGAACCGGCAATTTTTTGCTTGGCAATATCGGCAATTTTGCCAACGCCGTGAGCAGGATAAACGACAAACTCACCGGAATTGAACGCAATAGATGAAGAACCTTTTTTAATCATAAACTTGTTCCTATTCATTTTTTAATGATTGGTAAGACGGCCCATCAAGAGCCTCAAGACGCACATACCATACCACATTTTTTGACTCAATTCCACCCCTAAAATGAAAATTTTGTCAAAAAAAATTTAAAAGCTTGAAAAATCCATGAAAAATTTAGACAAGATTAGCCTTCAACCTTTGGGAAAGCGTCAGTTTGGCGCAAACATTCACCTACGACCATTACTGCCGAAACAGCTACATTAATAGACCGTGCATTTTGATTCATCGGAATCAGCAATCTGGCATCTGCCATCTGGTGCACTTCTTCCGGCACACCGGCCGATTCTCTGCCCATCAGAATAATATCATTTTTTTGAAACTCAAATTCCGTATAAGGCTTGCTGGCATGTGTCGTCAATAAAACAATACGACCATATTCTTCGGGATGTTCTTGGCGATATTGCAAAAAATCCGCCCAAGAATTATGCCGCCGATAAGACACCATCTCCAAATAATCCATACCGGCACGCCGCATAGCTTTTTCATTAAAAATAAAGCCGCAAGGCTCAATAATATCCAAAGGGACATCCAAACAAGCTCCGAGTCTGAGCAAAGTCCCCGTATTTTGGGGAATATCCGGCTGAAACAACGCCAAACGCATCTTCTTTTTCTCCTAATTTTTTCTTTTTTGATACTCTGATTCAAACACTTATGCAAGCCTTTTAAAACACTTAGAGGGATGTCTAAAGACACCCCTCTTTGATAAAAGAATTTTTCAGAACCTGCCCCTACGATAATAGAGGTCAATAATTCCGTTCAATGTCCGGCTCTTCTCAAGCAAGGACACCGGCGGATAATAAGGAGAATGACTACCTTTCAATCCCAGAGCCAAGGCTTTATATACCTTATTGACTTTAAGGAAATAGCGCGTTTGAGCTGAAAGATACGCATTTCCTTCACCCTCCGGACGCAACTCCACATAGAGATCGTCATCCAAAGTTAAGGTTTCATCGCCGGTTACATCGCGGATAATTTGCAAACCTTTAGCAAAAAAAGTTTTCTTTTTCTCTTCTTCTTTCTCCACATAGTTTGCAAAATCTGCCACTGTTATTAATCCTTGAGTAGAGGATATCCGCAAATCCGGCAGCACAGCCCGCAGCAATTGCTTAAAGTCTTCCCTCTTTTGCGGAAAAACTGAATAATGCAATACACTGCTTTCTGTACTCTTGATTCCTGTTAATTTTTCAAATTCGCTAGAGACCAGCTTTTCTATTCTTTCACACATAATAAAAAATTTTTAAATTACACAATAGATATTTATTTTGCCCTTGAAATACCACAATATTTTAATTACGTCAACTTTTTTGTCAAAAAAAAGAGGCCGCAGCCCCTTTTCTTCAAACTGAATATCTGTTTTTCTTTTATACATTAAACAAGAACAACATCACATCGCCGTCTTGCACAACATATTCTTTGCCCTCTGAACGCATTTTTCCGGCTTCTTTGCAGGCTTGCTCACCGCCAAGCGTGATATAATCATTATAAGAGATTGTCTCGGCACGAATAAATCCGCGCTCAAAATCCGAGTGAATAATACCGGCACATTGCGGTGCTTTAGAGCCTTTCAGAAAGGTCCAAGCGCGCACCTCTTTCGGTCCGCAAGTAAAATATGTCTGCAAACCGAGCAGCTCATATCCGGCTTTAATAATTTTAGACAATCCGGTTTCATCCAAACCAAGCGCCGACAAAAACTCTTTCTTTTCTTCTTCGCTGTCCAACTGCGCAACCTCTGATTCTATAGCAGCCGATATAATAACCGCCTTTGCGCCTTCAGCTTCAGCTTTAGCAAAAACTTTCTTGGAAAAATCATTACCGCTTGCAGCAGAATCTTCATCCACATTACAAACATACAACACCGGTTTAGAAGTCAGGAGTTGCAACATCTTATATTCTTTGTAGGCATCCTTATTTTCTTTGGAAGGAGCAGCCGAGCGTGCGGGTTTTCCCTCACGTAAAGCCTTAATAATCGGCTCCATCACCTCAACCTTGAGCTTTGCGTCTTTATCCCCGCCGGTTTTGGCTTTCTTGGCCAACTGGTCAAAGCGTTTTTCCAAAGAATCCAAGTCAGCAATCATCAACTCTGTTTCAACAATCTCCGCATCCCGAATAGGGTCTACCGAACCTTCCACATGCGTAATATTATCATCTTCAAAACAGCGCAACACATGGATAATCGCATCTACTTCACGAATATTTGCCAAGAACTGGTTGCCTAAACCCTCGCCTTTGGAAGCACCTTTTACCAAACCGGCAATATCCACAAACTCAAGCTGAGTCGGCGTAACGGTTTTGGGTTTAACCAAGTCTGCAAGCTTGTCCAAGCGTTCATCCGGCACGGCGACACGCCCTGTATTTGGCTCAATTGTACAAAACGGAAAATTCGCAGCCTGAGCTGCGATTGTCTGGGTCAAAGCATTAAACAAAGTAGATTTTCCCACATTCGGCAAACCCACAATACCGCAATTAAATCCCATAATTCAAAAACTCCCAAATTCTAAAAAACTTGCTCTTCTTATACTCAAAAGATTCTTCAGTTGCAAGGCTTAAAGACCTATTTTTTCGGCTTATTTAACAAATATATACCCAAAATCCGCACCACTCCTTTTTTAAGGTCAAAAGTAAACAACCAATGCCTGATTTTACGATTTCTTTGCTTGCGCAAAACATCTTTAAGCCCGAATTTTTTAATATAATAACGCATCTTTTTGGTAAACTCTTTGCGAGAGATGATAATATCATTTGCACTGCAAAAAAAGTTCATATTTCTATCCAAGATTCTTTTAGGACTCAATCCGTCAGCCGCACATTTTTCTGCAGCACTTTCAATGGTCTTAAAGACATCAAAATACATATCCGTATTCTTATTGCTTGAACCGGTAATTGAGTTTGCAAAAAGCCTATGATGGTACAAAATCTCATCCACAAAAGAGATTCTGGTTGCATATTCATTCAAAAAGATATGAAACAAAACATCATCAAACTTATTCTCATTTTCGGCAAACATCAGATGATGTTTTTTGATAATCTCCAATCTGACCAGCTTTGCCCAAGGTGCAAAAAACACATTTGCCATCTTGTTGCGCATAGCATCATCCATATCAAAAACTTCCGCGTCAAAATGCGGAGCAGGCAAATCATGAAATGCGCCTTCTTCCTCAACATATTCATCCGCATAACAAAAAGCCGCATCAGATTTATTTTTAACAATGGATTGATGAAGTTTTTTCAGCCAGTCTTTTTCAACCCAATCATCATGGTCCATAAAGATTACAAACTCACCCTGGGCCTGAGTCAAACCAAAGTTGCGGGACTTTCCGGGCCCTTGGTTAAAATTATGAAAAACCGTAACCCGTTTGTCCTTTGCCGCCAATTCATCGCAAACATCAGCCGTTTCTTTTTTGGAACCGTCATCAACAATCAATAATTCAAAATCCGCAAAACTCTGTGCCAAAACACTTTCAACCGCTTTGGTCAAATATTCTCTTTTAATATTATAAACCGGAAGGATAACCGAAATCTGTGGCATAACAAAAACTCCTCATCAAATATGCTCTAGCATACAAGGGTCAAACATTTATTACAAGCAAACAAAATTTTAATCAGCCGCCTTTTTCATCAACATTCCGATTTTGTTTGTAAAAGCGGCCATTCCATCCGCAAGCAAAATTCCAATATTTTCGCTGACCAGATTCAAATCTTTCAACAACAGCTCTTTATCTGCCTTTGAAAAACGAGATAACACATGGTTAACGACCTCTTCGCCGCGACCGTTCGGATGCCCCACGCCGATACGAATACGATTATAATTTGGGCCGATATGCGCATCAATGCTTTTTAGACCGTTATGTCCGCCGGCACCACCACCGCATTTGGCTTTAATCTGCCCCGGTTGCAAGTCCATATCATCATGAATAACAATCACATTTTGCGGCAATATTTTATAAAAAGAGGCTGCTTTAACCACCGCGTTTCCGGAAAGATTCATAAAAGTTTGCGGCTTCAGGAGCAAAACTTTTTCCCCGTCAATCACACCCTCGGCAACCAAGCCGTCAAACTTTGCCTTAAAAGGGGAAAAATTATATTTTTCTGCCAAACAATCCGCCGCCATAAAACCGACATTATGCCTTGTTTCGGCATATTCACTTCCCGGATTACCCAAACCCACAATCAAAAACATCAAAACCTCAACCTAACATAAAATTAAAGGGAGAAAACATCCTTAAAAATAATCGGATAATTTCTCCCTCAACTGTTTCAAAAACAGATAAGACTTATTTTCTCAAGAAGTCAACATGCAGCGGCGCATCAGAAACGGGATGGAACTGCACATCCTGACAGATAACTTTATGAGACTTGCCGTCAACAACAACTTCAATATCGGCATCATAGAAACCGAAAGTATCCAAAGCCTTAGTAACCTCAACAGGGTTCAAGCTGATGAGTTCCGGCTCTTTGTTTCCACCATAAATAACGGCAGGGATACGACCCTCACGACGACATGCACGAGCTGCCCCCTTACCTGCTTTCTCACGCTTAACAGCATTAAAAGTAATATTTGTCATATTAAAAATCCTTACTGAAAATTAATCACATTGCCGCGAGCCTCCAGGGGTGCCCGCCGACAAAAAGACTCATACAACTTTCTTTTCTATATTTCAAGGACTTTTTAAAACAAAAAGGGGTTCGGATTACTCCGAACCTCTCTGTTTTTTAATTCTTTCAACCTCATCCTTAACTTCATCTTCCGTCAAGAACTCAATCACAAACGGATTCTCTTCTGTTAAGATAACATCTCTGATTTTCACCAAATAACAATTCTCTTCCGCTGAATTAAAAAGTTTCAACAAAGGAATCTCTTTGGTTGTCTCTTGCCAAAAAACACGTTCATCAAGCGTCTGAAGAATATATGTCGCCTCATTATTGCTTTTAGCCACAACAACAAGTTCAACAAATTCCCCTTTAACATGAAAATACGTTGAGACCGCAGCCTTCCGCACAAAATACATCATCCCCATAATAAGCATCATATCAAAAGAGATATCAAGCATATTACAAGTTCCCCAATCTGTCAGCTGAAAAAAACCCAGCAACGACAACACCGGCAATAAAACCTTATACGTAAAATCATCCAACAAATTCAAAAGCCAAGCTTCTTTGACCGAAATTGGAGTATCCCGCCATCTCTGCATAAAATAAAATGCAAAGTAAACATACACAGCCTTATCCGCTAGGATAAACAGCCACTTTTCAATAATAGCAATTGTTTCCATATATATAAATTTTTAGTTCCATAATTATAGTAAATTTTCTCAACTATAGACAAAACAGATTTTTGTGTCAACAAACAAAAAAGAGGCTACTCTCACGAGCAACCTCTTTCAAACTGATTATTAATCGCTAAACCTCAACAACAATAAACTTGTTGTCGGGGTGAGCCGAACAGATAACCGCTGTTAACTGTTGGTTTTCCTTGTAATTAACAAAGGCATCCGGCGCGATTGTCGCTTCAGCCGGCAACCAGTTATTGTTACCAACAACAACATAACCTTCAAGCCTTTGCTCAAAGACTGTTGCCACAACAAACTGGCATTTGTCACCTATGTTAACACCGCTCAGATAATTCTTAAGCAATGTCTCTCTGCACATCAGTGCAAAGAAGAACGATAACATCACCGTTATGAGGACAATTAAAAGAACCTCATTCGGATTAAATTCCGGTACAATACCTCTGACATCCATAACGACGCCGTTTATCAGCATTGCAGAGATCAGAACAACAGCTTGGACCCACCCGAAAGTAAGCACATTCCGACGGACATACGCAGGTTTTATTCTGTTGCAAAAGACCCATCTGCCATAGTAGAACATTAGTACTAAACAGATGATAAACGAAACGGCCACTAAGCCATAAGTAATTGCTTCCATAATTTTTTGTTTTTTTTGTTAATACTCTTCTTTTTTTACCGGTGAAAAAAGCTCTAAGACTTCTTTCCCTTCGTATGTTACTTCCACTTCTTCTCCAGCATAGTGTCCTTCTTCAGGCAGATAAACAAATCCTCGTCCGACATCTGTACCATTTTCAAAGTGGCAGAGCCACGCATCTTTGTCAAAATATAAGAGACGAACTTTAAAAGTCTCGCGCTCAATTTTAATAGAATGCTTAAACGCTTTCAAAACAAAATAGAAAGCCACTATAACCGCCACTATGGCAATTACAATTAAATAATTATTCTCCATAATTAAAAATTAAATGGTTTAAATATGTTGATTATCTCAAAGTCTTAGTCTCAATAATATTAAAGCTATCTTCACAATAGACAAAAAGCATCATTCTGTCAAACATATTTTAAACAAAAAAAGAGCTGATTTTTTAAACCAGCCCATTTTTTATGCATAATCAGCAAAACCACTTCAGAAAAGCACGAAGAATTAGGGGAATAATAAGATTTCAGGGGGCTGACACCGGAGCGTACATAGAAGTACGTGAGGATGTCAGCAGCCCGCAAAATCTGTATTAATCACCAATTATTCGTGCTTTTCCAAATCCTCACCAGTTTCCTGATTAACCCTTTTCGCTGAAAGCTTAATCTTACCGCGGTTATCCGTACCTAAGCACTTAACCCAGATGGAGTCACCTTCTTTATAGAAGTCCGAAACAGAAGCAATACGCTCGTTCTTAACTTCTGAGATATGAACCAGACCTTCGGTTGTTCCGAGGAAGCGAACAAAGGCACCAAAGTCCATAATCTTGGTAATCACACCATGATAAATTTTGCCTTCTTCCGGCTCGGCAACAATACCCATAATCCAATCCAAAGCAGCCTCGCCGTCTTCTTTCTTAACAGAGGCAATCTTGATAACACCATCATCGGCAATATCAATTTTGGTATTGGTCTTTTCGGTAATTTCACGAATAACCTTACCGCCGGAACCAATAACTTCGCGAATTTTATCAACCGGAATCTTGATGGCGATAATGCGCGGCGCACGGTCAGAAACATGCGGACGAGGCTCAGCAATAGCTTTTGCCATTTCGCCCAGAATATGAATACGACCTTCATGAGCCTGAGCCAAAGCTGTTTGCATAATCTCTTTGGTAATAGATGTAATTTTAATATCCATCTGCAAAGCGGTTACGCCATCTTTTGTACCGGCAACCTTAAAGTCCATATCGCCCAAGTGGTCTTCATCACCCAAGATATCGGTCAAGACAGCCACACGACCATCATCTTCCTTAATCAAGCCCATAGCAATACCGGCAACAGGCTTTTCCATCGGCACACCGGCAGCCATCAAAGACATTGTCGTACCGCAAACCGTTGCCATAGAAGAAGAACCATTGGATTCCATAATCTCTGAAACAACACGAACCGTATAAGGGAAAGTATCCTTGTTTTTCGGCATCATCGGATGAATAGCACGCCAAGCGAGCTTACCATGTCCGATTTCGCGACGACCAGGGCTTCCGATTCTACCACATTCACCAACCGAGAACGGCGGGAAGTTGTAGTTCAACATAAAGTCTTCTTTATATTCGTTCATCAAGCCGTCAACAACCTGAGCATCTTCGCCCGTACCCAAAGTTGTAACAACCATTGCCTGAGTTTCACCACGCGTAAACAAAGCAGAACCATGCGCGCAAGGCAAAACATCAACTTCGCACTGAATCGGTCTAACAGTCTTGGTATCACGACCATCAATGCGGTGTCCCGTAGTCAAAACCTTCTCACGAACAACTTTATGCATCAATTTTTCAATAGCATCGCCGACATAGCGCATTTCAAGCTCATTTTCGGGGTCAATCGTTGCTTTAACTTCTTCCGAAGCCTGTCCGACCAACTCACCTCTCTTAAGCTTATCAGTAACCTTAAATGCCTCTTCATATTTACCGATAAATTCTTTTTCAATACGAGCATACAAAGCATCAAACTCCGGCGGAAAAGCAGGAGCTTCCCAGTCTGGTTTTCCGGCTTCGGCCTTGAGTTCCTTAATCATCTCAATAACCGGCTGGAAGCTCTCAAAACCAAACATAACCGCATTAAGCATTGTCTCTTCTGAAAGCTCGTTAGCCTCAGATTCAACCATCAAAACACCTTCAGATGTACCGGCAACAGAGAGCTCCAAGTTTGTGTTCGGCATCTGCTCAATTGTCGGGTTCAAAACAAACTGTCCGTCAATATAACCAACTTTTGCTGCACCAATCGGGCCCAAGAACGGAATACCCGAAATTGTCAAAGCAGCTGAAGCTGCAATCATTGCCGGAATGTCAGAATCTGTTTGTTGGTCATGAGACAAAACCGTACAAATAACCTGAACTTCATTTTTGAAAGCATCCGGGAACAGCGGGCGTATCGGACGGTCAATCAAACGAGAGATTAAAACTTCGCGCTCAGAGGGCTTACCTTCTCTCTTCATAAAACCACCGGGAACCTTACCCGTTGCATAATATTTTTCTTGATAATTAACGGTCAAAGGAAAGAAATCCTGATCTGCCTTAACCTCTTTTGCGGCGCAAACTGTTGCCAAAACCTCTGTTTCACCATAAGTAACCAAAACAGCACCTTCAGCTTGTCTGGCAACTTTTCCCGTTTCCAAAACTAACTTGCGTCCGCCCCATTCCATTTCTTTGCGGCACACTTTAAAATCGATCATAAATTCTTCCTTTCATCTATTCTCTTACAATCCTCACTCAATTCCCCATGAATTGAGATTTCCTACCATTTGCCGGTTTCCCGACAATAAAAGGAATGCGGAGCCCCATTGCCCCGCATACCCAAAAATTTTACGACACAGCACAAAGCGTAACACCCAAGCGCCCAAAAGAAAAACTAACCGCAGCATTACTGCATGGTTCTTGGCTCTTTTGTATTTTCCGCTTCCACTGCTGCATAAACCAATCTTACTTACGCAGATTCAGTTTTTCAATAATGTTCTGATATCTTTCTTCGCTCTTAGATTTCAAGTGGTCCAAGAGGTGGCGGCGTTTACCAACCATTTTCATCAAACCCAGACGAGAATGCAAATCTTTCTGGTGTGTATTGAAGTGTTCAATCAAATTGTTAATTCTGGTTGTCCAGATAGCAATTTGAACTTCAGCAGAACCGGTATCGCCCGGCTTTGTACCAAAATTTTTAATAATTTCTTGTTTCTGTTCATTTGTAATCGACATCACATTTTCCTTTTATTTTAAAGATTAAACACACGAACCGGAGCAATTTTTCTATTGTCGATTCGCACAACCGCAACCATCTTACCGTCATGGGTAGCAACGGCCTCATACTCAACCGAGCCGTCCAAGCCATAAGCCTTGGGCGAAAGCCCCTGTCCCAACTTCAGTTTGGCTGCATCAGCTTCCGAAACAGCAATAACCGCGATGTCGCGCAGATATGTTTCTATCGGAAGCAAAACTTCATTTGGAGTGCTACTATGCACCATATTTTTCAATTTTTCAAGCGTTATTGCATCATCAAGGCCGAAATTCCCGCATTTTGTCCGTCTAAGCTCTTTCAGATGTCCGACCGTTCCGAGTTTTAAGGCAATATCTTGCCCAAGTGTTCTGATATATGTTCCTTTAGAGCATTCTACCCGAAACCGCGCCTGCTTCTCAGGCAATTCTTCTATCAACGCCAAATCATAAATTTTTATCTTGCGGGAAGGCATAACCACCTCTTCGCCTTTGCGTGCCAAATCATAAGCACGTTTTCCGTTAATTTTTATGGCAGAATATACCGGCGGAACTTGCTCAACTTCGCCAAAAAACTGAGGTAAAACAGCTAAAATTTCCTCTCTTGTCGGCACTTTATCAGAAAAAGCTACAACCTCACCTTCCGTATCTGAGGTTGAGGTAGCTTCACCCCACTTAACCACAAACTCATATTCTTTGCGTGCCTCCGTAACATAAGGAATAAGCTTGGTCGCTTCCCCAAAAGCAATCGGCAAAACTCCGGTTGCAAAAGGGTCTAATGTTCCGCAATGTCCGTTTTTTTTGGCATTAAAAAAACGTCTGGTAAAATTCACCACATCGGTTGAGCCCATGTCTCTGGGCTTATCAATCACCAACCAACCGTTAATCTCTTCGCCTTTTTTATGCCGTCCCATATTCTTTTCCTTATATTTTTTTTCAAAGATTACGCAGAATTTCTCTTCTTGTCAAAAGAAAAGCTCCGTATCTTAAAAGATACAGAGCTTTGTTTTTTAATTTTTTTCAGAACTTCCAGAATGGCCAGTACCAATGCCTTCGTGGCTGATGTTTATAAAACACGACACTCAACCGCATTGGGTCATCTTTCATCACCACCTTATAAATTGCAACCTCGTTTTCAAAGAACCAACGTCCTTTTTTTCGGTAACCGCAATCAAAAAGTTTTCTACCGGTAATTTTTCCTTCAGAATTAAAGAAGTAAACAACAATACCTTTGGCATATTCATATACTTCAAAAAAATAGCCATTGGTATATTGAATCCTACAAGTTGGCTTAATATACAAGAACAAACCATTACACCGAATAAATGTCCAGACGGTTGTTTCATCGTGAGCCGTAATCAAAAGACCTTGTTGCAAAATGCTTTCAATAACGATAAATTTTTTCTCACCACTTTCCTGATAAAGCACCATCTGCGGATATGCGCTGTTCCTATCAACAACCAAACCATCGTAGCGTTCAACAACTTCCCAATCAAAAATTCTGGGTTTTACTTTATCACAAATCTTACTTCCTTCAGGCTTGCTACATTCTAATAATCTTTCCATATATAAATGAAATTTAGCATTAATAATCAAAAAAAACAAATTTGGCTTATAGCACTATTTTTTCAATTTGACTAGACAAAAAATAAGGCAACATTTTTGATGTTGCCCAATTTTTTATGCTTTTTTCAAATCTTGCGCCACTTTAGGGTCTCGCAACAAACGCTCCATCTTAGCTACCTCAGCAAAACTTGTATCAATTCTAAAGTTTAGCTCCGGCGCATAACGTAGTTCCATTCTCGCACCGATAAGCTTGCGAAAATGGTTGGCAGCCAACTGCAAAGCCTCACGCACTTCTTCATTCTTCTCATTAACGGAAGTAATGAAATATACATTGGCATATTTCAAATCCGGCGCAACCCGAACTTCCATAATCGTAACAAGAGCATCAATCCCTTCCAGATTACGTACCAATCCACGTTCAATCTCTCCGGCCAGAATCTTCTTAATCTCCTGCCCGACACGAAGCTGTCTTTGAGATGGTTCCTTATCAGCCATAACTCTTATCCTTTCAAATCACTTAGAGCTTCGCAGCAATAGATTCAATTTCATAACATTCAATAAAGTCGCCGACCTGAATGTCGTTATAGTTTTCAAAACTCATACCGCACTCATAACCGTCTTTGACTTCTTTAACGTCATCTTTGAAGCGTTTAAGCTGACCAAGCGCTCCGTCATGAATAACCACGTTATCACGCAGCAATCTAACCTTAGCACCACGTTTAACCAAACCTTCGGTAACCATACATCCGGCAACCTTACCGACACCGGTAATATTAAAGACGTTTCTGATTTCTGCATAGCCCAGAATCTTTTCTTTAAGTTCGGGAGAAAGCATACCTTCCAAAGCCTTCTTAATATCATCAGCCACATCATAAATGATTGAGTAGTAACGAATATCTACGCCATCTTGCCGTGCCATATCACGCGCATGTGGAATGGCACGAACATTAAAGCCGATAATAAAGGCATTGGATGCTTTAGCCAAAGTAACATCGGAATCCGAAATCGGACCAACGGCAGAGTGCAATATCTGAACACTTACTTCGTCGTTAGAGAGCTTGGTAATCGTACCCTCAATAGCTTCAATAGAACCCTGAACATCTGCTTTGATAATAACAGGCAAATGCTTAACCTCACCGGATTTAATCTTATCAAGCATCTGCTCCATAGCTGATTTCGCACTTTTAACCAACTTAGCATCACGTTCTTTGCGGATACGATAACCCGTAACTTCTTTAGCTTGGTTTTCATCAGCAACCACAATAAAGTCATCACCGGCGGCAGGTGTTCCTTGCAACCCAAGAACCTCAACCGGAGTTGCCGGCTCAGCCTCAGACATCTTCTTGCCCATTTCGTTAAACATAGCGCGAACACGTCCCCACTCCTTACCGGCAATAACAATATCACCGACACGTAATGTTCCTTTCTGAACCAAAACAGTAGCAACCGAACCGCGACCTTTTTCCATCTTGGCTTCAATAACCGCGCCTTCGGCTTTACGATTCGGATTAGCTTTCAAATCCAAAATCTCTGCTTGCAGCAAAATAGCTTCAACCAACTTATCAATATTAATACGTTTTTTGGCAGAAACTTCGGCACACAAACACTCACCGCCAAGATCTTCAACGGCAATACCATGTTGCAGTAATGCAGTTTTAACCTTCATCGGGTCAGCACCGGGTAAGTCAATTTTATTAATTGCCACAACAATCGGCACTTCGGCTGCCTGAGCATGACGAATAGCCTCAATAGTTTGCGGCATGATTCCGTCATTAGCGGCAACAACCAAGACCACAATATCCGTAACCTTCGCACCGCGCGCACGCATTTCAGAGAATGCCTCGTGACCCGGTGTATCAATAAACGTAATTTTATCGCCTGTCTTAACCGTAATCTGATAAGCACCTATATGCTGCGTAATACCACCGGCTTCATGAGATGCAACGTTTGTCTCACGCAAAGCATCCAGCAAAGAAGTTTTACCATGGTCAACGTGTCCCATAACCGTAACCACAGGAGCTCTGGACTTCATATCTTCAGGCTTATCCTCGCCACCTTTCAACCCTTGCTCAACATCGCTGTCTGCCACACGCTTAACTCTGTGGCCCATTTCTTCAACCACGATTTGCGCCGTATCACCGTCTATTGGTTGGTTAATGGTTGCCATAACGCCCAAAGACATCAATTTCTTAATAACATCGGCACTCTTTTCTGCCATACGGTTAGCCAATTCCTGAACTGTAATAATTTCGGGCACAACCACATCTTTAATAATTTTTTCTTGCGGTTGTTGAGGCTGAACAGGCTTAGGCTGTTTTTTCTTAAAGCGCCGTCTCGGAGCTCCGAAACCATAATCATCGTCATCATCATCAACGGAACCGATATTATGCAAACTAACTTTGCCGCCGCGACGTTGCGGTTCAAAGCTACGCTTCATAATTTTTTTGCGCTCTTGTTCAAAAGTCTCCTCACGAGTCAACGGTTTTTCTGAAGATGAGGCTTTCTTAAACTTCTTACCGCGATACTCCTCCTCGTCATCTTCATCATCGTCTTCATCATCATAATCTTTAGATTTCTTAACCTTAAACTTTTCCTCAGCAACAGTCTCTTCTTTACGCTCCTGTTTTACCGGATTTTCAGCTTCAGCAACTCTGCGTTCTGCTTCCTCTTTTTCTTTTTGCAAACGCTCTTGCTCTTCTTGTTCTCTTTGACGCGCACGCTCTTTCTCGCGCTCTTCTTCCTCCTGGCGACGACGAGCCTCATGCTCTTTTGCTTCGGCAATAAGTTTTAGCTTTTGAGCAGTTGCTTCATCAATCTCAACTTTTTGCTCAGCTTGTGTTGTTGGGCTAATAACTCTTTTTTTCCGCACTTCAACTTGCACAAACTTTTTTCCGTCATGATTATGCGCTTTGGAAGCCTCACCCAAATTCTTAAGTGTAAGTGTAGATTTGCCTGATAATGTTAATTTACCACTTGCATTATCTTGTGTCATTCCGTATGTATCTCCATCTTTTTTCATAAATTTAAGCATTCAAAAAACTTTGCAACCGCACCAAATCCGTATGAACCAAACTTGCCATATTCCCCTTCAGCAAGGCTGCATGAACCGTATTAACCCTATCTAATGCCTTATCCAACTCCTCAACACTATACAGCGCAAAAACATCCAAATCCTTGGCAACGGCAACCATTTTTTGATGTCCGTCAGCACCGGCATCAACAGCCTCAATCAAAAAAGCTGTTTTCCCATGCTTAATTTTTTCGCTCACTTTTTCAAAGCCGGTAACCAAATCTCCGGCTTTTTTTGCCAGACAGATTGATTCCAAACCTTTTTTCTTGAGCATATTTTCTATGGTTTGAACCAAATCCGCACTAACTTTAACATTTTTTTTCACAGCTTTTGCAAACAAATTCTTCTCAACGGCTTTCTGCAATGCTGCTTTAGAAACAGAAACATAGATTCCCTTTCCCGGCAATTTTTTCTTAAAATCGGGAATAATTTGGTTATCCGGTGTCAAAGTAAAGCGCAGTAATTGCTCTTTTTCTTTCACCTCTCCGCAAACAATACATTTGCGATTTTCTGTTTCTTGTTTCATTTTCCTTCAACCCAAAATCTTAAAATTATAAGGATAGAGGATTTCCGGAGAATAAAATTTAACTTCTCCGAAAATCGCTCTCAACCTCCATAACTTTATTCTTCAGTAAACCAGTGTTCTCTGGCTTTCATAATAATCCTGTTTGCTTCAACCTCGGAGAGAACATTCTCGCCAAGCATTTCCATCAACTCATCGGCAGCCAAATCAGCCAAATCATCCAAAGTTTTAACACCTTTGTCAGCCAAAGTCAAAATCATATCCTGATCCAGACCTTCAATAGTCTTGAGCTGTTCATCAATACCAAGATTTTTACTCTTCTTGGCAAATTCCTCATTACGTTTAGCAACGAAATCTTTGGCGCGTTTTTGCAACTCAGCTGCAACATCCTCGTCAAAGCCTTCAATTTCTGCCAACTCGTTCAAAGAAACCATAGCAACTTCATCTACAGTTGAGAAACCTTCGGCAATCAACAGATGCGCTATCATCTCATCAACGTCCAAAGCTTCCATAAAGCGTTGTGACCGAACCTTATTTTCGTTTGAACGGCGCTCTTGCTCTTGTTCTTCGGTCAAGACATCAATATCACAACCCAACAACTGAGAAGCAAGCTTAACATTCTGACCGCGGCGACCAATAGCCAAAGAGAATTGCTCCTGCGGAACAACAGCCTCAATACGATTGTTTTCTTCATCCAAAACAACTTTGGTAACCTCAGCCGGAGCCAAAGCGCTTACAATATATTGAGCCTTATCTTCGGAATAAGGAACAATATCAATCTTCTCGCCTTGCAACTCTGTAACAACAGCTTGAACACGAATACCGCGCAAACCGACGCAAGCGCCAACCGGATCAATCGTCATATCATCTGTCTTAACGGCAATTTTGGCTTTAGAACCCGGATCACGAGCCACACCCATAATTTTGACAATACCATCATAAATTTCGGGAACTTCTTGTGTAAACAATTTAGCCATAAATTCCGGACAAGTACGAGACAAGAATACTTGCGGCCCCTTGTTTTCACGGCGCACGTCTAAAACATAAGCGCGAACACGGTCGCCGTTTTTGAATTTTTCCCGAGGTATAATTTCATCGCGGCGCAAAATAGCTTCGGTTTTACCAATATCCAAAATCACATTACCGAACTCAATTCTTTTGATTGTACCATTAACAATCGTACCGATTTTTTCTTTATATTCTTCAAACTGCTTGTTGCGCTCAGCATCACGAACCTTCTGCACAATAACCTGTTTAGCAGTCTGAGCGGCAATACGTCCAAAGTCAATCGGGGGCAGTTGGTCAATAATAAAGTCACCGACTTTTGCATTGGCATCATACATTTTAGCATCTTCCAAAGTCAGCTGTGTAACTTCGTTTTCAACATTCTCTTGCCCCTCAACCACTTCACGATAACGTGCCAAAGAAATAGCACCTGTTTTGCGGTCAATATTAGCTCTGATATCATGTTCAAAACCATATTTTGAACGACCGGCTTTCTGAATAGCTACTTCCATAGCTGTAAATACGTCTTCCTTATCAATATTTTTTTCTCTGGCAACCGTGTCAGCCACAAGAATAATTTCAGGTCTGGGCATATTTTCAATATTTTGCATTTTGTCCTCTTACATAAGTCGTTAGAATTAAAGTTCAATTTCGGGATGATTTTCGGCATATTTTGCCAAAAGTTCATCTGTAATCAATAATTTTGCCTTAGAAACAGCCTCAAACGGAATAACCCATTCTTTGCCGTCCATATCAAAATGAATATTTTCTTTATCATCCAAAGAAAGGATTCTCCCCTTAAAACGTTTGCGCGCATCTACCTCCACAGAGGTCTCAATCTTCGCCTCATACCCGGCAAAACGCTGAAAATGCTCTGCTTTTGTCAAAGGGCGATCCAACCCCGGAGAACTAACCTCCAAATTATATTGGTCTTTAATAGGATCTTTTTCATCTAAGATATCTGAAACCGCACGGCTAACCGTTGCGCAATCATCAACGACAATATCTTTGCCGTCTTTACGTTCAATCATAATCTGCAATGTCGGATTCTTCTGACCGATTGTCAAAATACGAACCACGTCAAAACCAAGCTGATTAATGACCGGCGTAAGCATATCCTCCAAAGGGTGTTTATTCTGCATTCTTTTTTCCTTAACAAAAAAGCGGGGTTTTTGACCCCACTTTCCAATAATTTTTCCCGATATTGTCAATACATATAACACAAGTTCAGAAAAAATCCAGCATTTTTTCATCTTTTTACAAAAAAACCGCCCGAAAACCGAGCGGTTTTTCTTCAAAACCTTATCAGGCTTAGATCATAGCCATACCACCATTGATATTGATGGTCTGACCGGTAATATATTGAGCCTCATCAGAAGCCAAGAAAGCAACCACATTGGCAATATCCTGAGCCTCACCGAGTTTTCCTTCCGGAATTTTTGCCAACAAAGCGGCCTTAACATCATCAGGCAAAACATCGGTCATCGGCGTTCTGATAAAGCCCGGAGCAATAGAGTTAACCGTAATACCACGAGAACCAACTTCCTGAGCCAAACATTTGTTCATCGCAATCATACCGGCCTTAGAAGCAGAATAGTTGGCTTGTCCGGCATTACCCGTAACACCGACAACGGAAGCAATACCGATAATACGACCGAAACGGCGTTTCATCATACCGCGAACAGCGGCTTTAGCCAACTTAAATCCGGCAGAAAGGTTAACATCTAAAACCAACTGCCAATCTTCATCGCTCATACGCATAAACAAATTGTCGCGAGTCAAACCGGCATTGTTAACCAAAATATCAATCCGACCCAACTTAGCTTCAACATTAGAAACCAGATTTTTAACATCTTCGGCATTAGTAAGGTTAGCGGTAAAAACCTCAACGCGGTCGCCCAATTCTTCCTTGAGCTTAAGCATCGGCTCTTCACGCATATCGGTCAAAGCCAAAGTTGCGCCCTGTTTATGCAAAGTGCGGGCAATTTTATCACCCAAGCCACCGGCAGCACCGGTAATAAGAGCTACTTTATCATGCAATTCAAACATATTGTTATCTCCTTATAAATTCTTAGCCAATTCTTCAATTTCAGCGGCATTTCCGACAGAAAAAGCGTTCATTTCTTTATCGCTTCTCTTAATAATATTCGTCAAAACCTTACCCGCACCGAGCTCAGCAACATCAGTAACACCTTGTTCTTTCATATAAATAACGCTTTCGCGCCAACGAACAGAACCGGTAACCTGCTCAACCAAATGCTTAACGATCTCTTTGTGATCGCTGATAGCCGAAGCCAAAACATTGGCAATCAACGGAACTTGAGCATCATGAGCTTCAACCTGCATCAAAGCCCGGGCCATAACCTCAGCGGCCGGCTGCATCAAAGGACTGTGGAAAGGTGCGCTCACCGGAAGTTTGATACATCTTTTGGCACCGAATTCGGAAGCAATTTCAACAGCTTTCTCAATTGCTTTCAAATGTCCGGACAACACAACTTGACCATCGGCATTGTCGTTAGCCGCAACGCAAACATTATCAGCATCGGCACAAGCCTCGGCCAAAGCCTGAACATCTTGGAAAGAAACGCCCATAACCGCAGCCATTCCGCCCACACCGACCGGCACGGCCTTTTGCATCGCATCACCGCGTATGCGCAACAATTTTGCCGTATCTTCCAGAGAAAATACACCGGCTGCACAAGCGGCGGAATATTCACCGAGCGAATGTCCGGCCACAAAAGAAACCTTGTCTTTGAGATTAACGCCAAAATCTTTCTCCAACACGCGCAAAACCGCCATTGAGTTAGCCATCAATGCGGGTTGAGCATTCGCTGTTAAGGTCAGTTCGTTTTCCGGACCTTCCACCATCAGCTTAAACAAATCTTGAGAAAGAGCTTCGTTAACTTCCTGAAATACTTCTTTGGCAGACTTAAAGTTTTCTGCCAGTTCTTTTCCCATGCCGACAAATTGAGAACCTTGTCCGGGAAACACAAATGCATATTTCATAAAATAAACCTTCAAATTATTAAAATATCGCATTCAGGTTTAAAGATTCCTGCGCAAAAGTCAAGTTTTTAAAATTTTTCACGCAACCGATTCTTTGTCTTTAGGCGCTTTTATTGAGCCGACTTGACTTTGCCGAAACTACAACATCTGCATAAATCGGTATTTGAGCCTAACTGTTAATATTTTCTTGATGATTTCTTGCTAAAATCAACACAACTTCGGACGATTTTCAGGTGGAAATTATGGCAAAAAAAGCAAAAAAGAAAGAAAAAAGCTTTTTAAATAAAGTATTATGGCGCTTGTTTGGCGCATTCATCATCACCTTTACGCTGGCTGCCTTTGTCAGCCTTATTGGTTATGACGCAATGGATGCCTCCTCAAACGTGGCAACAGCAAGACAAATCAACAATTATTTGGGCTCTTTTGGCTCAAAAATGGCAGATTTTATCGTAACCTATTGGGGAATCTCGCTTGCTGTCTTTTTGGTCGCCCCCATTTCTTGGGGTTATAATTGTCTCCGCCTCCGCGAATTTTTGCACCCCTACACACGCATTATGGCCTTTTTCTTAGGCTCTCTGTTTTTAGCTGTTTTCTTAGGACTCTTGCCTTCGGAATATTTCGGTCAATACAAGCTCGGCGGCAGCATCGGACATTTGTTCGCCTCCTTGAGCATGAACTCGTCCAATATTTTCAATTTTCCTTTCCGCAGAGAGATATTGTTGTTTGTCAGCTTCTGCCTAACGATGTTATCTTTCAACTTTGCCGTCGGCATAACTTATAAAACATGGTATAAAGGCTTCCGAGCCATTATTGTCTATACATGGAAGTTCTTGCGTCTTTGCTTCCGCATTGTTGCTTTGGGCATTTCTAAAATCAAATTCTCAAGAAATAGAGAAGAGACGGATGAACTTGTTGTCAAACCCGAAAAAGAAAAAGCACCCAAAGAACGCAAAGAGCCAAAAGTCAAAGCCGAGAAAGAAGAAACTCCCACTGCATCTCACAGTAAAGCCACACCCAAACCCACCAAAAAGAAAGATATTGATGATGGCTATATGTATCCGGATGTCAACTTGCTTTCTCGTCCCAAAGACAAAGGCGGCAACCTCATCAGCGAAAAAGAGCTTGAAAGCATCGCCCGCGACTTGGAAAATGTTCTGCAAGAATTTGGCGTTAACGGCAAAATCGTTAAAGTCCGCCCCGGCCCGGTTGTAACCTTATATGAATTAGAACCCGCTCCGGGAACCAAAACTGCCCGTGTCATCGGCTTGGCGGATGATATCGCACGCTCTATGTCTGCTGTCTCCGTTCGTATCGCCGTTGTCCCCGGATCAAATACAATTGGTATAGAAATGCCAAACAAAAACCGCGAAACCGTATGGTTCAAGGACTTGCTTGAAGACCCTGCTTTCCGTGAAACCAAAAACACCTTAAATGTAGTTCTCGGAAAAGACATCGGCGGCCGCAATGTCTATGCCGACTTAGCCAAAATGCCGCACTTATTGGTCGCAGGTACCACAGGTTCAGGTAAGTCAGTCGGTGTTAACACGATGATTCTCTCACTCCTATATCGTATGCGCCCCGAAGAATGCAAATTGATAATGATTGACCCAAAAATGCTTGAATTTTCAATGTACAACGGCATTCCGCACCTGCTCACACCGGTTATTACCGATCCGGCTAAAGCCGTTATTGGTTTAAAATGGGCAGTTAAGGAAATGGAAGACCGCTACCGTGCTATGGCGCAACTCAATGTCCGCAACATTGCCGGCTATAACCAAAAACTTCAGGAACTCAAAGCCAGCGGCGAAAAAATTGAACGCACCGTTCAAACCGGATTTGATGCTGAGACCGGCAAACCCATCTTTGAAAAACAAGAACTAGACCTCACACCTCTGCCCTATATTGTCATTGTTGTGGATGAGATGGCCGACCTTATGTTGGTCGCAGGCAAAGACGTTGAAGCCGCCATCCAGCGCTTGGCTCAAATGGCTCGTGCCGCAGGCTTACACCTGATTATGTCCACCCAAAGACCATCTGTTGATGTCATCACCGGTACAATTAAGGCCAACTTCCCGACACGTATCAGCTTCCAAGTAACTTCTAAGATTGATAGCCGCACCATTTTGGGCGAACAAGGCGCAGAACAATTACTCGGTATGGGAGATATGCTTTATATGCCGGCCGGACAAAGACCGATTCGCGTACATGGCTCTTTTGTTAAGGACAGTGAAGTTGAAAAAGTCGTTGAATTCTTAAAGACCCAAAGAGAACCGGAATACGTTGCCGGCGTAACCGAAGGCGAATTATCTGAAAAAGATAGCGGCTCAGTCTTTGACAAAGGCGACTTTGCCGCCGGTTCGGATGAAGATTTATATGCGCAAGCCGTAGCCATCGTTCAAAATGATAAAAAGGCTTCCACCAGCTATATTCAGCGCAAACTCCGCATCGGATATAACCGTGCCGCTTCACTGATAGACAAGATGGAGGAAGAGGGCATCATCTCCGCCGCAGACCATGTTGGTCGCCGCGAAGTTCTGTAAAACAAAAAAAAGACCGGCTTTTCAGTCGGTCTTTTTTTATTGCATAGCTTTATGACAAAACTATTCTTTGTTATAAGCCTTTTCCTGCTTCTTAGCATCATCTTCGGTTCTGGCAACGTTAACCAAAATCGTCTGAGATACTTCCGGATGCAAGTTCAATTTAACCTGATAAATACCGAGGTCTTTAATCGGCTTTTCCAAATAAACGCAACGGCGCTCAACATCAAAGCCGGAAGCTTTGATAGCGGCAGCAATATCGCGAATGGTAACTGAACCATACAATTGTCCGGTTTCGGCAGCCTGACGAACCAAAACTGCGCTATAGCCCTGAAGAGCTTCAGCCTTTTTGGTAGCTTCGTCAAACAAAGCCTTATTATGAGCTTCTAACTCAGCTTTTTTCTTCTCATAGAAAGCAACGTTTGCTTCTGTAGCGCGCAAAGCTTTGTTCTGAGGCAGGAGGTAGTTACGGGCATAACCATTTTTAACGGTAACTTTGTCGCCCATTTTACCCAATTTTTCAACATGTTCTAAAAGGATAACTTCCATCGTATTTCTCCTTAAGCCGCAACATAGGGAAGCAGAGCCAAGTAGCGTGCGCGTTTGATAGCGCGGGCCAGTTCTCTTTGTTTTTTAGCTGAAACGGCCGTAATACGGCTGGGAATAATCTTGCCTTTTTCCGAAATATAACGGGAGAGCAATTTAACATCCTTATAGTCAATCTTCAAGCCGTCTTCGCCGGAAAACGGACATGCTTTCTTTCTTCTGAAAAATACTTGTTTAGCCATTATATTTCTCCTATTCTTCTACAGTTTCTCTGTCTTCGGAAGAAGAAAGATCATTAAATTCTTCAACCTTAACAGTCATGTAGCGGATGATATCTTCGTTGAATCTCATGATTCTTTCAAATTCTGCAATAGCGTTAGCCGGAGCAGTGATATTCATCAAAACATAGTGGCCTTTGCGGTTTTTCTTAATGCGATAAGCCAGGTTTTTCAAACCCCAGTTATCAACTTTAACAACCTCGCCGCCTTCTTTCTTAATAACATCACTCAATTCAGAAACAATGTTGTTAACTTGAGAAGTACCGAGGTCCTGACGTGCAATCAGCACGCTTTCGTAATTAGACATTTAAAATATCTCCTTATGGATTCTCAACAAATGGCTCAATAAAGAGCCGGGTTCTTGTATAGCCACAGGCTTTTGTCTTTATTATAATTCGGACTCCTGCGGCAAGGGACGATTGCGAATATACTCTAAAACTTTAATTTTGCAAGCATTTTGTGTACCGATAACCTAATTTTAACCTTTTTAAGGCTATACTAAAGCCAAATATTTGGAAGGACAACAACAAATGCGGGCAAAAATAATCTTCAGCGCGTTGATTTTAGGCGCTTTTTTAAGTGGCTGTTCAAAGCTGCCGCCTTTTGCCACGCACACGCAAGAAACGCCTCAAGCAACCAATCAAATACTCCCTGCCAAAAAAACCTACGTCAATGACCCTCAAAGCATTAAACTTCAAAACCCCAAAACTCGGGTAATAGTTATTTGTCGTGAGAGTTTTTATGAAACCGCAGAAACCTGTGCCCGATTTTATGAAAAAAGACACTATGTACGCTTAAGGAACATCCCTTACAAAGTTGCAAAATACGATCGCTTAACCAAAGACACTTTCCCGACACGCCGTTGGCGCAACGGAGAAAGAACTCCGCGTTGGTAAAAAACCATGATATCGCGGATAAACACAATCGCTTTTAACGGATTAGACATTTTAGATGTAGATTTGCAAGTGCAAATTTCTTCCGGCTTGCCTGCCTTTACAATTGTTGGGCTACCGGACAAGGCCGTTGCCGAAAGCAAAGAGCGTGTCCGCGCTGCCCTCCAGTCTTTGGGCTTGAGCTTACCGGCGAAACGCATCACCTTAAACCTCGCTCCGGCAGATTTACTCAAAGAAGGCTCCCATTTTGACTTACCCGTTGCTTTAGGCTTGCTTGCCTCTATGGGCATTGTTCCGCAAGAAGAACTCACAAATTACATCGTCCTCGGCGAGCTTGGGCTAGATGGCTCTTTAATCTCCGTTAACGGCATTTTGCCTGCAGCCATCAAAGCCAACCGCTCAAACAAAGGGCTGATTTGTCCGGCCGCAAACGGCTCGGAAGCTGTCTGGTCAGGACTTAAAGATATTATAGCGGCGGATAATCTGCTCTCAATCATCAATCACTTCAAAGGCACGCAGCTCATTCCTTTTCCAACGGCACTCAAAGCTACAAGCCCTAAATCTCCTTTGGATATGAGTGATGTCAAAGGTCAGGAATCAGCCAAGAAAGCTTTGGAAATCGCCGCTGCCGGCGCACATAACCTTTTGATGATAGGCCCTCCCGGAGCCGGAAAATCTATGTTAGCCGCCAGATTGCCGACAATTCTTCCACCCTTAACAGCTGCGGAAGCTTTAGATACCAGTATCATCCATTCCGTTGCCGGAGCGCTCAAAGACGGCAAAATCTGTTTTGAACGCCCATTCAGAGACCCGCATCATTCCGCCTCCACACCGGCTTTAGTCGGTGGCGGCCGCAAAGCCCAACCCGGCGAAATATCCTTGGCGCATAATGGTGTTTTGTTTTTAGATGAGTTGCCGGAGTTTAGCCGCGCCGCGCTTGAGGCCTTGCGCCAACCGCTTGAAAACGGTTATGTCTCCATCTCTCGGGTTAATGCCCATACCATATATCCGGCGCGCTTTCAGCTCATCGCCGCTATGAATCCCTGCCGCTGCGGACATCTGGGCAATCCGGCCTTAGCTTGCAGTCGCGCCCCAAAATGCGCTGAAGAATATCAAGCCAAAATCTCCGGCCCTCTCTTAGACCGTATAGATATCCATATAGAGGTTCCCGCTGTCAGCCCGTGGGAAATGAATGATGTCAAAAAAGGCGAAAACTCGGCAACCATAAGAGAAAGAGTTATCAAAGCCCGAGAAATTCAGGCTGAACGGTTCAAACAGCTTGGACATCCCGAACTCACCACCAATTCACAGCTTAAAGGGGATATATTAGAAGAAGTTGCCGCTCTGGATAATGACGCTTCTTCTTTACTAATAAGCTTTGCCGAAAAAGCCAAACTCTCGGCTCGGGCATATCATCGCACTTTGCGGTTAGCAAGAACAATTGCGGACTTGCAAAATATGCCGAAAGTTCTTAAAATGCACATAGCTGAAGCTTTGGCCTTACGTAGCCGCATTCTGGGCCGACAAGTTTAGGAGATAAAAATAATGAAAATTCAACAGGCTGTTAAAACCTTTTTCTTCTTAACCGCATTAAGCTGCGGTGTTTTTGCTTTATGCGATGAAAATAACGCATCAGCCAATGTCAGAAGTTTTTTTAATCCTAAAGAAGCAAACTCCTCAAAAGACGGCAGCATTTTTCCCGGAGGCGAATGCACTTCATGCAACCCCAAAGACAAAGACGGCAGTATTTTTCCTGGCGGAAGTTGCGTTAATTGCCCAACCACCAAATGCGTCAACTGCGAACCTAAAAAGCCCAACGTCAAAAATTATGAAATTGCCTATGACGATGAAATTTACAAATCCGTTTACCGTGATTGTAAAAACTTTGCTCCGATTAGTCTTGAATATGTAGATTTTCGCATCAAAAAAGGCAAACAATACGCACCTTACTCCACCAAGCTCGGACAATATCGTTTCCGCATTTTTGGTTGCCGGCGCTTTGAAAAAGATGCCATCTTAAACCAAGGTCGCATTATGCAAAAGGATATGAAGTTTATCCCAATCTTCAATAAGATTGTCGGTAATTGCTATCCGATTGTCAAAATGCCGGAAAGTCTATGTTTAGAGAGCAACCCTTCACCTCTGCCGGAATATATTTTAACCGCCGAGATAACCGATTATTATATGAATCTCTGTGATGAATATGATTGGGATGACAGCAAAAAAGAAGACAAACGGACCGGCTCTTCGGAAATGACGGTTACCTGGAGATTAATGGACATCACCAAAACCAATGTTTATTGGAAAGGCACGTCAACAGGTTACGGCGAGGTTAATGAAGGCGAATATAACGCCGAAATTGCTCTGGTTGAAAGCGCCTTTGCCGATGCCGTATCAAATCTGCGCAACCTACCTGGTTTTGAAAAACAATTAGCAACCCGTGTTCACCCGGATGAACACGAAGCTGAACGACTAGCATTGATAGAAGCCGAAAGGATAGCAGATCCCATAAAATGTAAATTTGAACCAGAGATAAAGAAAGCACAAGCTTCCGAATTTAATACCTTACAAGAACTAACGGAACAAAATATTTTACCAACGGATCAGAATTACAATATTTGTTCTTTGTCTCAAGGACAGCTTTACGAAAACGGACAACCTCTACCCATATGTCAAATGATACCGGTTATAGAAGAAGTACAAGAAGTATTGGAAATACCTGCAGATGACACTGTTCAAACCTTTGAGGAAATTCAACCCGTAACAGAGATTCCAAGTGAGATTGTATTGTTAGACACGGTTGATGTTGTTGAAGCCCCCGTAACTGAAATTGTTGAAGACTCCGGAGTGATTTCTAATGGAGGTTTAACACAAATGCTCCCAGAAATCGGAGAGCAAACGCTAATGATGCCTCCGACAGAAGAAAGCATAGAAGAAAAACAAATTGAAGTTGTTGAAGCATCAGGAATCACAGAACACAGCAAAGAAGAAACAAATACAGTAGCTATTGTTGATGACTCTTGGATTGACATTGATTCCGACAAGCGTGAAGCCGCCGAGGAAGCCTTCTTTGCGAGCGGTAATTCTCTTTGTGTCATTGAGCGAGAACCTTACGAGAAATTAACACCTGAAAATCTCTACAAGGTTAGAACTTCGGTTGTCAGCGTAACCAACGGCAACGGCAAAAAAGGTGCAGGCTTGATTGTCTCTGACCAATTTGTCTTAACCTCGGCAGAGCTAATTCTTAAAGACAACAACAGATACAATCTTGAAACGATTAACGGCGGCAAACTCAAAGCCACAGCCTTCCGTATCAACCCAAGCAAAAATACAGCTCTGTTAGTTTTGGATGAAAAGACCAAATACACCCCGCTTTCGCTCAATCTTGATTTGCCGGATGTCGGCAAGACAGGCTTCTTGGCTTTGGGCTTGTTAGACATTGAAGGTAGCTTTGAAAACGGTGAAGGTTATTTGGACAATGCCGGAACAGTCAGCGGCTATCGTTACTCGGAAGAAAAAGGAGCCGAAATCATTATTGACACCTTTGTTCAAACCGTAACCATCGGCGGTGCTCTGATTGATGAACACGGAACCATCAACGGTTTTGCGGCACAAGGCAAAAAGACTGATGATAGTCCGGACTTGTTCATTCCGACAGAAACGGCTCTGCGTTCTTTAGGCTTATCCATCTGTGGCAAGGCCTTTACGGAAAAGAGCCCGTGGCAAAAATACAAACCTCTGACAGAGGCCATCCTAAATAACAGCGGACCGAAAGATCCGGCTGTTATGGATGCCAAAGAGCGCAAATAGATATCCCTGGGTAAACCCAGGGTTCTAAATCAGCTACAAACCTACGGTTTGACCGCGCTCGTTGGCGTGGAGTGGTGTTGTTCCAACACCTCAAGCCCCGAGTAAACTCGGGGTTTTCTGTAAGGCATAAATAAACAAAAACCCCGCAGAATATGCGGGGTTTTTCCTCTGGATTGTTGCAAAATCGTTTTAAGCACCCTACATAAAGAGAAACAAACCTTAAAGATAGGATATAAAAAATATGACCACGATTTTATGCATTCGCAAAGGCAACGAAGTTGTCATGGCCGGAGACGGGCAAGCCACTTTAGGTGAGGCTGTCATTTTTAAGTCAAAATCCATAAAAGTCCGCCGCATCGGCAATGGTAAAATCATTGCCGGATTCGCCGGTGCCGCTGCTGACGGTATAACCTTAATTGAACGCTTGGAAGGCAAACTTGAAAAACATGCCAACCAGCTCAAACGCGCCGCGGTAGAGTTAGCCAAAGATTGGCGAATGGATAAATATTTGCGTCAACTTCAGGCCTTTATGATTGTTGCGGATAAAGATGTTTCTTTAATCATCTCCGGCACGGGGGAAGTTATGGAACCTGATGATGGCATAATCGGCATCGGCTCAGGTGGAAACTATGCCATGGCTGCAGCCAAAGCCTTATATGATATTGAAGGTTTGAGCTTGGAAGATATCGCCCGCAAAGCTATGAAGATTGCCGGCGATATTGATGTATACACGAACCATAACGTAATTATTGAAAAGGTAGATTAAGATGGCCAATTTCAGCCCCAGAGAGATTGTATCAGAACTAGACCGTTTTATTGTCGGTCAAAACGAAGCCAAAAAAGCCGTAGCGATTGCATTGAGAAACCGTTGGAGAAGAATGCAGGTTTCCGAACATCTGCGCGAAGAGATTGTGCCCAAAAATATCTTAATGGTCGGACCGACCGGTGTTGGTAAGACCGAAATATCTCGCCGTTTGGCAAAGCTGGCTAAAGCACCTTTTATCAAAGTTGAGGCAACCAAGTTTACCGAAATCGGTTATGTTGGGCGCGATGTTGAATCCATCATCCGCGATTTGGTAGAGATAGCTATTGCTTCTACCAAAAAAGACTTACGCAAAAGTGTTGCAGCCAAAGCCGAGATTGGCGCGGAAGAAAGAGTATTGGAAGCCTTGGTCGGCGCTTCGGCAAGAGAAGAAACCAAAGAAAAGTTCCGCAAGCTTTTAAGAGAAAATCAGCTCAATGACCGCGAGATTGAAATCGCCGTTATAGATAACAGCAATCCCTCCATGCCGACCATAGACATTCCGGGAATGCCGGGCGCACAAATGGGTATGCTGAATTTGGGCGATTTATTGGGCAAACCTTTCGGCGACAAATATAAAACACGTAAGATGACTGTTGGTGATGCTTATAAAGTTTTGATGGAAGAAGAATGCGACAAACTTTTGGATAATGATACTATTGTTCAGACAGCCATCAAAACCGTAGAAAATGACGGCATTGTCTTTATTGATGAGATAGACAAGATAGCAGGCAAAGATGACCGCCGCGGCAGCGATGTTTCGCGTGAAGGTGTTCAAAGAGACCTCTTGCCGCTAATTGAGGGAACAACCGTAAGCACCAAATACGGCATGGTCAAAACCGACCATATCTTATTCATCTGCTCCGGCGCATTTCATCTTTCCAAACCTTCAGACTTATTGCCGGAACTTCAGGGCCGCTTGCCGATACGTGTTGAGCTAAAAGCCTTAACTCATGAGGATTTTGTACGCATCTTAACCGAGCCGGAAGCAAATTTAATAGAACAATATGTCGCTTTGATGAAAACCGAAAATTTTGATTTGGAGTTTGAAAAAGAAGCCATTGATAAAATTGCAGACATTGCCGTTGCTATTAACGAAAATGTAGAAAACATCGGAGCAAGAAGACTGCATACGGTTTTAGAAATTTTGCTGGAAGATATCAGCTATACGGCATCTGACCGCAGCGGCGAAAAAGAAGTGATAACCGCACAGATGGTTGAGGAAAAACTGGCAAAATATACCGAAGCCTCTGATTTATCCAAGTTCATCTTGTAAACATAGGTCGTGGATATGAATGCCGGATTGCCCAAGCAGTTGCCCGCCTCCGCTTTCCAAAACTCGGCTGGTGAGGGAAATGCACCGGACGACACGGAGCACAACACCGGAATGTACTTTGATGTACATGAGAATAAAAGCACCGGATTGCCCAAGCAGTTGCCCGCCTCCGCTTTCCAAAACTCGTCTGGTGAGGGAAA
>CASFUZ010000002.1:79184-302910 GCA_949298065.1 uncultured Pseudomonadota bacterium
AAGCAGTTGCCCGCCTCCGCTTTCCAAAACTCGTCTGGTGAGGGAAATGCGCCGGACGACACGGAGCGCAACACCGGAATGTACTTTGATGTACATGAGGATGTGAGCACCGGATTGCCCAAGCAGTTGCCCGCCAGACGAGTTTTAAAACCTTTCGGAGTTTATATCCACTGGCCTTTTTGCCTCTCTCGTTGCCCCTATTGCGACTTTTACAAGGAAGTCAAAAAGGATGTAGCACAAGAAGAGATAATAGACGGCTATTTGCAGGACTTAGAATATTATCATCGGTTCACCCAAGATAAAACTGTCAGCAGTATTTTTTTCGGCGGCGGCACACCATCGCTGATTAAGCCGCAAAACATAGAAAAAATCATCAACTTCATTGCTAAGAAATGGCAGATTCGCAAAGATGTAGAGATTAGTCTGGAAGCCAACCCCAACTCCGACAGAGAAAACTTGTTTCAAGAGCTCAAAACTGCCGGAATTAATCGGTTATCTTTGGGCGTTCAGGCTCTAAATGACAAAGACTTGCGATTCTTAGGCCGCACACATAATCTCAAACAGGCGCAAAAAGCCATTGATGAAGTTATAAATACTTTTGACAATCATTCTATGGATTTGATTTATGCTCGCCCCAAACAGAGCTTAACCGAATGGGAACAAGAGCTAAAACAAGCCACAAATTTTGGCTTTAAGCACATTTCGCTATATCAGTTAACCATTGAGGAAGGCACGGTTTTTGCCGCCAAAGGCGTGCGTGCCTTAGAAGATGAGGCTGCTGTTCAGATGTATGCCTTCACCAACGATTATCTTAATGCCAACGGCTATCCGCAATATGAAGTTTCAAACTACGGTCTGCCTTGCAAACATAATCTGCTTTATTGGGAAGGAAATGATTATATCGGCATTGGCAAATCCGCCCATGGAAGATTTATGTCTGACGGCAAAATTTATGCCACCACGCATCATTTGAATATGGAAGAGCTGACACCGCAGGAGCGCGCCGAAGAGTTAATCATAATGGGCTTGCGCCTTAATGCAGGCATAAACAAACAACGCTTTTTTGAAAATTGCGGCTTACCTTTTGCTGAAGCCATTAACCTCCAAAATCTGCAAAATCTTATCTCTGAAGGCTTTTTAACGGAAACAAAAAACAACATCAAAGCCACCTCAAAAGGCTTTGCCGTCTTAAACAAAATCATTGAAGAACTGTGTTGCTGATCAAGAGGTGGAAAATCGTAGTATGTAAGAGTACTAAGCAGCGATAGTTCTGAAACGAAAGCAAACCTTCCGTTACAGAGATACCACGATTTTCCACATAACTTGCAGAACAACCGGTCTATACCAGTAACGGTATTGACACGAAAAATTCGTCATCAATACCGCCCGCTGCTTGTAAAAGCCTCTTACCGCTCCGATTCTCGCTTTTGAGAATACTGAAAGTTGCATTGAACTTCCATACACTCCTAATATAAACACACTTTAAGTTGCTTTGCAACCATTTGTTACAAAGAACTATAATATACAAATATATTTAAAGCAACTTATTTCATAAATATTTTAATAAATAAACTTTTTAATTGTACCAATACAACCAAAAAAAGGCAGACTTTCATCTGCCATTTTTTTCTTTTCTCAAGAAACCTATCTATGAGATTCAATCCAAGAAACCAAAGAAGCCTGAGAGTTCAAGCCAACCTTAACATCAACTTGCTTACCGTCCTTGAACAAGAACATTGTCGGAATACTACGGATTCCATACTGAGCAGCCGTGTTTGGAGATTCGTCAACATTCATCTTGCAAATGGTAACTTTGTCGCCCATTTCCTTAGAAACCTCTTCCAAAACCGGACCCAACTGACGACACGGACCGCACCATTCTGCCCAAAAGTCAACCAGAACCAAACCCTTAGATTTAAGAACCTCTGATTCAAACTGACTGTCTGTAATTTGCTTCATATTATTCCCTTTCAATTAGTAGTAACAAAAACTATATAGGTTTTGATTTAGATATATTAAAGTCTATTAAAATAAAAACAACCAAAATTATGCAATTTCCATCAAATGAGCCGTATCCGTCCACAAAATATAAGTTTCAACCCGCTTTGCCGGATAAACGGCTTCAAGCAGCTTGCGATAAGCGCCAAGCTGCCGCACATAAATTGAAGGAACATCTGCCAGAGTTTCGGCAGCCGGACGGTTAGTCTTAAAATCAACAACCACAACTTTGTCATCAAACACCGCCAATCTGTCCACTTGTGCAGACACAATTCTGCCGTCAACCACGCCCATAATCGGCACTTCGGACTTAGAATTTGCGCCAAACATCTCCGCAAATTTCGGATTCTCCAACAAAGACAAAACTTCCGAGCAAATTCGCTCTACTTCGGCTTCATCCAAACCATACGCTTCTTTGGTCAAAAACTCTTTGATTATTTTGCTCTTGTCTTTTGCTGCCACATCCGGCAAAAACTGCAACAACTTATGAATAAGTCGCCCGCGCCGATACCTGCTTTGCCCGCCCTCGCCAATCGGCGAAGACATAGCTTGTTCTTCGGCTTCTTCGGGCTTTGATGGTGTATAAGGCTTTGCCAAAGCTCCCTCTTCCGGCGGATTTTGATAAATCCAGTCAAAAGGCGGCCGCGTAAAACTCTTGGCTTTTGCTTCTTCCTCTTCCTTCACGGAAAGCTTTTGCGCCACATCATAAACCAAAGTTCCATCATCTTTTTCTTCGGCCAAGGAAGCAAAAGTTTTTTTCACCAACGAATACCAAGAATCTTCGGATTCTTTTGTCTTTTTGCGATACCCGCAAACACATAATCTATCTTCAGCACGGGTTAAAGCCACATAGAGCAAGCGACGATATTCGTTTAACGCCAACTCGGATTCTTTGGCTTTAACTTTTTCGCAATTTGCCTCATAATCTTTGGCAGAAAGCGGATAATAAAAGACATCATCCCAGAGCAATCCGGCTTCTTTTTTGGTTGCGACCACACGCACCGTGTCCGGCAAAATCACAATCGGCGCTTGCAAGCCTTTGGAGCCATGCACGGTCATAATCCTAACGGCATCAGCCTCGCTTTGTTCCAGCTCGCGCTTAATTTCTATTTCATCTTGCTTAATCCGGCTTACAAAGCCTTGCAAAGTCGGAATATGTTCTTGCTCATAAGCCAAAGTCAGATTAACAAACTCGTCCAACCCGTCTTCAACCTCATAGCCCATACGTTCCACAAATTTTTTGCGTCCGTTGAGCTTGTTTAAGACATAAGCATAAAGCTCAAAGGGGCGAACAAAATCTGCCTTATCCAACAAATCCTGCAAAGTTTTATAGACTTCTGCATATTTATCATCTTGCCCGAGCCTTGTCCAAAGAGTGGTTTGCCCTCTCTCATAACACAAGCGGAACAAATCATCATCATCAAGTCCGAAAAGCGGCGATTTCAAGATTGTTGCCAAAGTCAAATCATCGGTAGGCAACAATAAAAACTCGCCCAAAGCCACCAAATCCTGAATGGCTATTTGCTCCAACAAACGGATTTTATCAACACCGGCGACATTAACATTGGCATTTTTGCAAGCGCGCACCATCTCTTCCACAAAAGCGTTGCGGCGTTGAACCAATATCATAAAATCCTTATAGCGCACGGGCCTGTTTTGTGAAACCAAGATTTCGCGGCTTTCTACCATTTTCTTAATTTTTGAGGCAATTTTTTGCGCCAATCTGGCACTGGTGGATTCGCCGCGGCTTCTCTCAACCGGCGGCAACCAAACATCATTTTTGTCATCTTCTTCGGGCTCTACTAAAGGCCAAAGTTCAACCCGCCCGCCATCGCCTGACCTGAACGGAATATGCGTAATATCTTCACCTTCGTTTGCCACGCCTTGCGAAGCCTTTTCATCTCTGAAAACCTCATTAACCACGTCCAACACCGCCGAAGCTGAACGGAAAGACACCGCCAGATTAACCTGATCAAAATCTTTGGCTTGCTTGGCAAAATATTGCCGCATTTCATCAAAACCTCTGGGGTCCGCACCCTGAAAACTATAAATAGATTGTTTTCTGTCCCCCACGGCAAAAACCGTCCGCAAAGCATCTCCGGCACCTTCTCCGGCAAAAAAATCCGCCGTCAAAGCTTTTACAATAGCCCATTGGTCGGGTGATGTATCTTGCGCCTCATCAATCAACACATGCTCTATGCCTCCGTCCAACTTAAATAATACCCAATCCGCCACAGCCGGATTTTCCAACAACCGTCTTGTCAGCACAATCAGATCTTCATAGTCCATTTTGGAATGTATTTTTTTGAAATGATTATACCCCGAAATTAAATCTTCCGCCAAAAACAATACAGCACGCGTAGAAGCCAAAACCCGCACGGCCGTCAATTTGTTTTCAAGAGCCAAAATTCTTTCCGCTTCTAAAACGGCTTTTTCAGACAATTCGGCATAATATTTCAGCGATTCTTTATCGCCATATTTTGCATAAAGCTCGCCTTTCTGGGTTAAAAACACAGATTTATAAAGCTCATAATTTTGGCAGTCAAATCCGCTTTCCAAAACCGCATAAATTTTTTCGGCTTTAGCACTGTCTTTCGTTCCGCCATGCTGCCATGCCTCTGCCCAACGCCGAACTTCGGCTCTGTCCGCTTGCGCCATAAACTCAGCCACCAAAGACTCAACCGTATCTTCTTCTGCCACACCCAAGCGCCGGCTTAGCTCCGCCAAAACGGCTTCCGCATCACCATAGGCCGCAAACAACCGAATAATCTTGTTTCTAGCCTCAGCAATCGCATTCATAATTTTCGGAAACTGAAATTCGCTCACATTCTTGGTCAAAAAAGCCAAAGCTTTTCCGGCGCGGCTTTCCGGCTCAAGCTCAATTTTTTGCAACAAGGCTTGCTTAATATCTTCTAAAGCTTCCGCCGCCGTACGGTCATCCATCACCTCAAAATATGGCGAAACCTTTGCCTCCAGAGGAAATCTCTTCAAAACCTCTTGGCAAAAACTATGAATAGTCTGGATTTTCATTCCACCGGGTGTATCCAACAAAACCGCAAAAAGCTTGCGCGCTTGCGCTTCCAATTTGGCATAATCTTTATGGTTTTCCGGCAGACTTCCCAAAAGTTTCAAAAGTTCTTTATGCAAGTCATCATCGCTTGCCACCGCCCAACGGCTCAACCTTCCCGCAATACGCGAACTCATCTCCACCGCTGCCGCTTTTGTATAAGTCAGACACAAAATTTTGGCTGGCTGAACCCCGCTTAACAACAAACGCAAAACTCTGTCTGATAGCACCTTGGTCTTGCCTGTTCCGGCAGAAGCTTCCACCCAAACCGAACGCAGCGGGTTCGCAGCCTTCCGTTGCTGAAGAGTAGCTTTTTCGCCCAATTTTTGGCGCTCTGTCTCAATCTCGCTCGTCATCAAAAAACCTCACTCTTCATTATCCACAACCGACCATTCACGCACTCTGGCCAAATGCTCATAATCCGAATATTTCGGCGCATATTTCGGATTCGGCTTGCTGATATAAGCTGTTGTCTCAAAGTCAAAAACCGAAGCCAAATCTCTGATATGCTCATAATTTTTCTCAAGCAGCTCATCCATATTATTTTCAACCACAATATCCTGCCGTCCGAGCTGCCAATAAATCAGCTTATCAACTTCCGCCGCCGGAATATTCTCAAATCCGCCGAACTTGGCAATCAACCCCTCTATCGGCAACTGCGGCGCATAACCGAAAGCCACTTCTTTGGCACTCCGCGCATATCCTGTTTTATAGTCAATGATGTTGATTTTTCCGTCTTTGGTCTCATCAACTCGGTCAGCTTTAGCGGTAATCGTAAACTTTCCGGCCGGAGCTTCAAAAGAAAAACTTCCCTCCACCTCATTATGCACTTGCTTAACCTCGGGCCGATATTTTAACTCTGCGCCAATCAGCCAATCCACCGTTTTTTCAAAAGCCGGCCACCAAAAGGCTCTGGTCTCCATAGCAATTTGGTTTTCGTTAAAATATTCGCGCCCCAAGGCCAAAAGCTCCTCTTTGGCATTAGGCGGAAAACTTGTCGCATATTTATTATTAAACTTTTCCAAAACCGCATGAATAATCGTGCCATAATCTTTCATGCTCAAATCTTGCTCCAAATCATCAAGTTTTTTGAGCTTAAGAATATATTTGGCATAAATAATATACGGATCGCGCATCCAGTTTTCCACCGCGCTCGCGGACATCACCCGCGGACGAGCCTCAACCGGCGGTCTGGGTTCCGGCGGCAACAAACGCTTAAAGACTTCCACTCTGTCCAAAAACTCGGCCCAAGCCCTAAAGGCATTGTCTTCCAAATCCTCAATATCAACTTTCAAGGCCTTCAAAACCGTTTCAAGCCGCATCCACCAACGAGACTTCACCATCGGTGTGCCCTGCACGCGCTCGGCTCTGGTTAAATAAACCCTTTTTCCGGCAAGCAGATTACAAAAATCCTGCGCCAAAACCCCAATAGCTTTTTCCGGCAGCGGAAAACCAAAATCTTTCTTCATCGGCCTAGACATCCACGGGTCGGCACTTGTTGCTTTCGGAAAAGCCCCTTCATTAACCTCACCGATAATAATTGTGTCAAAATGCGTCAGCCTGGCCTCAATCGGACCCAAAATCTTTAGGCGTGGATGCGTACCATATTTTGGCCGCACGGTAATACTGGCCATCATCGCATCTAACAAACCGGCATATTCGGCCGTTTCTATCTCGCCCAAAACTTCGGCACTTTGGTACAAATCCGCCACAAAAGCAGCCATCGCTTCGCCGTCATCACCCCGCCATAATACATCCGCGCCTTTTTTATCCGGCAAGGCGGCAAAAGCTTCCGCAACCTTAATATGCTTTTCCAAAAGTTGCTTAAAATCTGCCTTGGGTTGTTGCATCAAATCATAAAACGGCCGCAAAATATCTTTGAGCTTGTTTATCTTGGCTTCCAAAACTTCATCGGCAAAACCGCTGCGCAAAACCTTTTTCTCATAATCTCTGACCAAACGTCTGATTTCGGCATAAGAACATCCACCCGCAGCCAAAGGCAGTTTTAACAAAGACAAAAACTCAACCGGGGTAAAACCGATTTTAACCGCCACGGCAATCTGTCGCAAAAAGATACCGACAGGCGTTTGCGCCAAAGGGCAACCGGCGGAATCATCCACCTTAATATTCCAGCGCCAAAGCTCTGAAGCCACTCGTCTGGCCAAACTTCTGTCTGTCGTAACCAAGGCTGTTGTTTTCTCAGGCGCTTCCAAGGATTCCCGCATAATCAGCGCAATCGCCAAGGCTTCATGACGCACATCGGCACAATTAATCAGACTAATCCCGTCATAAGCCTCATGATAAAGCTTAGCTTGAGCAATGTCGCGCCATTTATCTGTTGTCTTAGCCGGTCGCATAATCTCTGAAATAAACTTTTCACGCGCCTCATTTTGCGGCAACAGCAGATTCTCTACATTTCCACGTTCAATTTTCAGATAAGCAAGCAAATCTTTGAGCTCAAATTGCGGATGCGTTTCATCAACAGCCTCCCAACTCTCATCGTCTAAGAATTTATCCAGACCAGATAAATAAACTTCGCCCTTAGGCAAAGATAAAACCACGGCAACCAAATCTTTCATTGCCGGAAAAGTTGCCGTTGTTCCGATAACGCAGATTCTTTTATTTGGCGGATTCTTTTTCCACATTTCAGCCTGCGCCGCAATCAACAAATTCCGCCGCTCGGCTGGGTCAATCAACCCGCGTTCGCGCAAAATCTCCGGCCAAAATTTGGTAATAATCTCCAAGAACTTAAGCGTTTCCTGCCAATGGGTAGCATATTCTGCCGGAACCAAATCTTTCAGCTTATCAAAAGACAAATTTTCATTATGCGCCGTATCAATCAGGCTGGCCAATTCCTGAGCCAAATAACAAGCCTGATTCGCACTCATTTTTTCAAGCCCGAACTCTGTCGGCTTACTCAAAATAATCTTGGTAAACAGAAGCAATCGCTCATTGCGCTCAATCGCCGGAGCCAATGAGGTCAAACTCTCCGAAAAATCAAATCCCGTCAGAAAAAGCTCGTCTTCTTCCACATCGCCGATTGGCACCATTTTCGGCAACAAAGTCGGCACAAGTCCGCGTTGTCGCACAAAGGCATCAGACAAAGCCTTAGCCGCACGTCTGTTTGGCAACAACATCAACACATCGGACAAAGCCAATGGGTCTTGCTCATATTCCGCCAAAAACTTTTCGGCCAACACATCAACTGCCGACAAGCTTGCCGGAATATTAAAGATTCTACCCATGCTTAACCCTCTGTAATTGGCTTATTTCTGCAAATATTCCAAAAATTTTCTTAAAGCTCTGCCTCTGTGCGAGATTTTATTTTTTTCCGCCCCGTCAAACTCGGCAAAACTCCGCCCATCTCCCTCATCCGGCACAAAAATCGGATCATAACCGAAACCACCACTGCCTTTTTTGGCCTGAGCGATTCTGCCGTCAACTCTGCCTTCAAAAACTTGTGTTTTTTCATCTGGTCTTGCAAAAGCCATCACACAGGAGAAATGAGCTTTGCGTTCGGTATCTTTGGTCGCAGAGAGCTCATCAAGCAACATCTGCATACCTTTGTCAAAATCTCTGTTTGGCGCATAGCGTGCAGAATAAACACCGGGGCGGCCATCAAGCGCGTCTACACACAAACCGGAATCATCTGCCAAACAAGGCAAACCGGACAAAGCGGATAACTGCTCGGCTTTGAGCTTGGCGTTTTCTTCAAAGGTTGTACCCGTTTCTTCCACATCGGGCAGATTTAACTCTGCCGCCGAACTTACCGCAATTCCGAGAGGTTTCAACATCTCCCTCATCTCGGCAATTTTACCCTGATTATGCGTTGCTAAAATAATCTTATCAAAACTCATCTTACATTCCCAATGCTTCTCTTTGTTTCTCAATCAATTTGGCAATTCCACTCCTTGCCAAACCCAAAAGCTCCTTAAAATCATCTTCCTCAAACGGATTCCCTTCAGCCGTTCCCTGAATTTCAACAATCTTTCCGCTTTCGGTTAAAACAAAATTCATATCCGCCTGCGCATGAGAGTCTTCCTCATAATCCACGTCCAGAATTTTCTCCCCTTCATGAATAGCGCAAGACACGGCCGCCACATATTCACGAATAGGATTGGTTTTAAGTTTTTTCTCAAGCAAAAGCTTACGCATACATAAATAAAGCGCCACAAAACCACCGGTAATAGAGGCTGTACGCGTTCCCCCATCTGCCTGAATAACATCACAGTCAATGCAGATTGAAATATCTTTCATTTTTTCCAAGTCTACGACAGCTCTGAGCGAACGCCCGATAAGCCGCTGAATTTCCTGTGTTCTGCCGGATGGCTTTTTGGCCTCCCGCGGCACTCTGATTTGCGTTGCCCGCGGCAGCATAGCATATTCAGCCGTAATCCAGCCTTTGTTTTGTCCTTTAAGCCAAGTTGGAACCTTATCTTCCACGCTTGCAGTACACACCACATGCGTTCCCCCGCACTTAATCAGGCAGGAACCTTCGGCATAAGGATTAAAATTCGGTATAATTTCAATATTTCTGATTTCATCTTTTAAACGATTGGAATGACGCATATCAATCTCTCTTCAACTAAAAAAACAACCTGACTTAATTTACGGCAAAACGATTTTGACAGCAAGCACAATATTAAAAAAAATACCTACCGGTTTATACACAAAAAGCCGGAGAAAACCTCCGGCCTTTTAGCAACAAATCAAAGACTATTTTCCACCTTTGGTAACCACAACCATTGCCTCTCGCAAAATTCGGTCATTAAGCATATATCCGGTTTGCAACTCGGCAATAATCGTACCGTTTGGCTTGCTTGCATCCTCAACTTCTTGGACAACCTGATGAAAATTCGGGTCAAAAACCTGTCCGATAATATCCATTTTTTTGATGCCGTTCTTTTCAAAAGCCTTCATCAAATCAGCTTCCGTAAGTTCCACACCTTTGAGCAGATTAGTCAATCCCTCACATTCATCTCTCTTATCTTCGGGAACGGCATCTAAAGCTCTGTGCAAATTATCCGCCACGCTCAACAAATTTTTGGCAAAAGAAGACACGGCATATTTGTTGTTCTTTTCAATCTCCTGAGCACAACGTTTTTTCGTATTTTCCAACTCGGCATAAGCTCTGAGATAATCTTCCTTAAGTTTTTGATTTTCCTCTTTCAAAGCCCCGAGAATATCATCATCACCGGCAGCAGAAATTTCATCATCGCTGGGTGTTTCTTCCACATCGGATTCTTTTTCCAAAATTTCTTCAACTTCCTCACCCAAATTTTGCTGATTTTCGGGATGATGATTTTTAAACTTTTTCATATTTTTCCTCTTTAAATTTTTTACTACTGCGTGTATATATTTAACTATACTAAGAACTTAGTTACTAAAGATTAACAAGTCAAGTACAGATGCTTTTTTGGCTGTACTTTTCCAAAAAAATGTTTATACTTTCGTATAATTATTTTTGGATATTGAGAGACCTGAAGATGAATGCCGTAATTCCGCTAACCACCGACACAAAAAATAATACAACTTTTCTCCAAACAGATTTTAATAAAAAGAAATTCACTCTCACTTACAATACCGTTGTTTCCAACCCAAACTTACAAGAAATTCAAAATCTCGGTAAAAAACAATGCCTTGGCAGAACACCCTGGCCTGAAATTGATAATATCAATGCTTGGATGATAACCTCCGAAACAGCTTCTTTCATGAAATGGGGCGGATTAGGCATGGTTGCCTCAGAGCTGCCGGAAGCCTTCAATGCCTGCTTTGGCAAAGACGGACATTCCCTAACCATCGTTACCCCGATGTATTTAGGAAACACCGGTAAGAAAAAAGCAACTCTGGTAAATGATATTTATGAAGGAGCGGAACATCAAAAGACAGAAGTAACAAAAATCAAAACCATCATTGTTCCTTTTTTTGGTGATAAAAATGCTCTGGTTGAGCACGAAGTAACAGTTTATAAAGGACGTTTTGCCAACACGGATTACATCTTTCTTGAAAATGAGCGCTTTTTCTCAATCAATCCGCACCCCTTAAACCCTTCTGCACAAGACGGATGCTATGTTCTAAATGAATCCGGCATAAATGAGGTTGAACGCTTTGCTTTCTTCTCCAAAGCTGTTTATATACTGATTGAGAACCTTTGTGATAACAGGATTAAAGACATTGAAAAACCCAATGTCCTCATCGCTAACGATTGGCACAGCGGCGCATTGTCCGGTTTAACCAAATATTTCACAACGGCAAAAGTTGAGAACCAAACTATGAGCGCCGAACTTGCCGAACAAATAAAATCAATTCCGATTATCCATATTGCACACCATTTGGGTTATCAGGGCTGGGATTATGAAAACACTTCAAAGATACTCAATTCTTTGTATGAAGAAACGGTTTCAACTGTTTTCCGCAATGCCAAAGCCATCAAAAACGCCAACCCACGTGCTACCAATACCCTAATTGTACACGATTGTTATAATCAAGCTTCTTGCAATTTTCATCTGGCAGACCGTGTGGTTACGGTTTCCAAAAACTATATGGAAGAAGTTTCTAAAGAATTAGGCTTTGGTCTTGATTTCCGCGATATCTTAAAAATCCGCAAAGACCATCGCACATTTTTTGGCATCGTCAACGGCTATGACAAAAAGCTCATCTCACCCAACAAAGCCAAAATAGACCACATCAACGAATACTTCAAAGATTTTGACTTTCAGGTCTATGATGAGCATAATCTGGATGCCAAACTGCACAATAAAAAAGAATTTATAAAGCTGATTTCCAAAATCGCTACGGATGAAGAATATAAAAAACAAACCATTCCGTTGATTGATATTTACAAATTTGATGACCTGACAGGCCTTGTTCAAGACATTGCCAAAACGCCGGTCTTTTGTGCCACCAGCCGTCTGGTTGAACAAAAGGGTTATGATATTGCGGCCCAAGCCCTCATCAACCTTTGCACAAAGTTCAACAATTTCAAAAAAGAATTTCCGATTTTCATCTTAGGCGGTGCCGGAGATGCCAAAAACTTTGAGCTCTTAACCAAGCTGAAAGACAAAATAACGGAAATCAACCCCAAAGCGGCCAAACGCCTGTTTGTCTTCCGTGGCTACAGAGATGAGTTCGCTTATGCTATTCAGCTAGCTTCCGATTTTTACCTAATGCCTTGTCGTTTTGAACCCTGCGGTTTGACCCAAATGGAAGCTATGGCCAAAGGTGCTCTGCCGATTGCGATGTCCACCGGTGGTCTGGTTGACACAATAGAAGATGGCGTTGACGGTTTCCGCACAGAAGTCTTTTTCACCGAAAAAAGACGTGTTTACGGTTCAAACTTAACCGCTCAAAGGCTAAAAAACAATATCAATGCTTATGCAGAAACTCTGCAAAAAGCACTTGAAGCTTTTTATCGTCATCCCGACAAAATCAAACAAATGACCAAAAAAGCCATGGAAAAAGATTTTAGCTGGAATGTCGCTGAAGGTTCCGTTTATAAATATTTCAATCTACTTAAAACCGGACATTTATAAAAACAATTTCCAAAATAAAATCCGCCGATTGGGCGGATTTTATTTTGCTTAATCCAAAGCCTATTTTTTATACAGTCCTCTCGGCACATAATGTGTATGCAACAATTCATGCGCCTTTTCTGAACCTGCTTTTCCTAAATACTCGGCATATAAGGTTTTAATAGATTCGTTATGATGAGAAAGTCTGTTTTTAGCATTCAAATCTTCATCAAACAAACCTTTAGCACGTTTTTTCCGAATATCATCAGTAATTCCGCGAGGTTTGGGCTGGTCAGGCATCATCACGCGGGGTTGTCCGCCACCGGCCACACATCCGCCGCGACAAGCCATAACCTCAATGAAGTGATAAGGCATTTCCTCGCCATTTTCTTTAGCCTGCCGAACCTTATCCAAAACCTGCTCAACATTTCCGATTCCGTGAGCAACAGCAATTTTAACCTTCGTTCCTTTAATATCAACCTCGGCTTCCTTGATTCCCTCAAGTCCGTCAATTTCCTTAAAGTCCAAATCACCGAGTTCTTCACCGGTAATATAGAAATAAGCCGTACGCAAAGCCGCTGTCATCACACCGCCGGTTGTTCCGAAAATCGTTGCCGCTCCGGAATATTCTCCCAACGGACTATCTGCTTCTTCATCATGCAATTTACGGAAATCAATACCTGCTTGCTTAATCATACGGGTTAATTCGCGCGTTGTGATAGAAACATCAACATCCTGATAACCGGAGCTGCGCATATCTTCACTACGAACGATTTCCCATTTTTTAGCCGTACAAGGCATAACCGAAACAACTCTGATTTTTGCCGGATCAAGCCCCATCTTTTCGGCATAATAAGTTTTGGCCATCGCACCGACCATAGATTGCGGAGATTTACAGGTAGAAAAATGAGGAATCATATCTTGATGATATTTTTCCAGCAAATCCACCCAAGCCGGACAACAAGACGTAAACATCGGCAAGCTCTCAGGCCTGTTTTTAAAGCGTTCCACAAACTCCGAAGCTTCTTCAATAATAGTTAAGTCAGCACCAAAGTTTGTATCAAACACCTTCTTAAAGCCCATACGACGCAAAGCCGCATAAGTTTTGCCGGTCAGGTTTTCACCAAACTCATAACCAAATTCTTCACCGATAGCCACGCGTACGGCAGGAGCAATCTGCACGATTGTATAAAGATTTTGGTCGTTCAGCATATTCCAAACTTTTTCGGTCTCATCATACTCAACAATCGCACCTGTCGGACAATGCGCCGAACATTGACCGCACTTAATACACGGGCTGTCTGCTAATTTAATACCGCCGGCAGCCGTAATTCTGGTTGCCAAGCCGCGGTTCAAATAGCTCAAAGCCCAAACATTTTGTTGGTTTTGACAAACCTCAACGCATCTGCCGCAAACAATACATTTAGAAGCATCCAAAACAATGGCTTTGGTTGAATCATCAATATCGTATTTTTTATTTAAGCTCGGCAGCTTGCTGTCGCGGATACCAAAAGTATTGGCCATATCCTGCAACTCACAATGACCGGAACGAATACAAGTCAAACATTCGTTTGGATGGTTACTCAAAATCAACTTCAACACCGTGCGACGCACATCAACAAGCTCAGGGTCAGAAGTAATAACTTCCATTCCCTCGCTCACTGGCGTACAACAAGAGCGCATAATTCGCCCGTTGACACGAACAATACACATACCGCAACCGGCACTCGGGTCAACATCAGGATGTTTACACAAAGTCGGAATTTCAATCTGCACCGTGCGAGCCGCATCCAAAATAGAGGTACCGGCCGGAACTTCAACATCGTAGTTATCAATCTTCAATTTTACCATTCTAAGCTCTCCTCTATTTTTTCTCGTTTTTCTCAACTTTGGCCAAATACTCGTTCTCATAGAACTTCAAAGTTGACAATACCGGATTCGGCGCTGTCTGACCCAAACCGCAAAGAGAAGCTTTTTGCATGGCATGAGCGATTTTGCGCAGCTCTTCAATATCCTCTTTGGTGCCTTTTCCTTTGTTGATTTTTTCCAACAACAAAAGCATTTGCTTTCCGCCGATACGGCAAGGAGCGCATTTTCCGCAAGATTCATCAACCGTAAAGTCCAGATAAAAGTTTGCCAAGGAAACCATATCCTGTGTATCATCAATAACAATCATACCGCCCGAGCCCATAATTGAGCCAACCTTTTTTAGTTCCTCATAACAAACCGGCAAATCCATATATTCTAAAGGAATAACACCGCCGGAAGGACCACCGGTCTGAACAGCTTTAAGTTTTTTGCCGTTTGGCACGCCGCCGCCGATTTCATTCACGATTTCATTAATCGTCGTTCCCATCGGCACCTCAATCAAGCCGGAATGTTCAACTTGTCCGGTCAGGGCAAAAACTTTTGTTCCCTTTGATGTTTCCGTACCAAATGACGCAAACCAATCCGCCCCTTTGAGGATAATTGAAGCCACATTACCAAGTGTTTCCACATTGTTTACGCAACTCGGTTTACCCCAAAGTCCTTTATCTGTCGGGTAAGGCGGACGCGGACGAGGTGTGCCGCGCTTGCCTTCAATAGAATGAATCAAGGCAGTTTCTTCACCGCAAACAAAAGCTCCGGCACCAAGACGAATATCAATATTAAAGCAAAAATCCGTTCCCATAATATTATTGCCGAGCAGACGATTCTTTTTGCAGGCTTTAATGGCTTTCTCAAGGCGTTCAACCGCCAGCGGATATTCGGCACGAATATAAAACCATCCTTCTGTTGCCCCGATGGCATAGGCAGCAATCATCATACCTTCAATTACGGCATGCGGATTCGCCTCCAAAATACTTCTGTCCATATAAGCACCGGGATCGCCTTCATCACCGTTGCAGATGATGAACTTTTCATCAATTGTAGGCACTTTTGCGGCCAATTCCCACTTCATACCTGTTGAGAAACCGCCACCGCCGCGGCCACGCAAGCCGGAGCGTTTAATCTCATCAACAACCTGAGCCGGGGTCATGGTTTTAAGCACTTTTTCCAAGGCAAGATAACCGCCATGCGCCATATATTCCTGAATATCTTCGGGATCCATATGTCCGGCCAGCTTCAAAACCACTTTTTCTTGCTTGGTAAAGAAAGGCAAATCCAAAGACAAAACATGTTGCTGTAAGAACTCAGGCAACTCAAAAGTTTCGCCTTCTTCAAGTTTCAAAGCCGGAACCACATGTTCAGCAACAATCAAACGCGCAATCAACGGTTCTAAGCGCTTATAAAGAACATCTTTCTGACCCTTGATTTCCACACGCATCAAAGGACCTTGTGCGCACAAGCCCATACAACCGGCCGCCACAATACGCACCTTGTCTTTGAGGTCATATTCTTCCACCGCATCTTGCAGCAAAGAGATAATATCATCACTTCCGGAAGACTTACATCCTGTAGAATGGCAGCAATAAATCGTGCATTGAAATCTATCCAAATCAGCTTTTTTATTTTTGGCAATTTCGTGAATATCAAATCTTTTATCAATATCAATCTCGGCCATATTTTTACTCCTTATCATCAGCTAATTTGGTACGCCATTCATCCAAAATATTTCTGACATCATTCGGAGAGACACGACCATAAGTTTTTCCATTAACCACACAAACCGGAGCCAAGCCGCAGCACCCCACACAACGAACCACCTGTAAATGGAACATTCTGTCCGGCGTGCTCTCGCCCTCACCGATTCCCAATTCTTTTTTGAACTCTTCCAACACTTTGTCATTGCCTTTTAAATAACAAGCGGTTCCAGTACAAACTGAGATAACCGCTTTGCCGGGGGCATCTAACTTAAAGAAATTATAGAAGGTCAGAACTTCATAAATACGCGCCAAAGGGATTCCCATTCCATTCGCAATATCAACGGCATCTTCCCACGGCACATAACCCTTCACGCTTTGAATTTCGTGCAGAGCCATAATTAAGGACCCTCTTTTTTTCCGCCACTTGGCGGCAACCTGCGAGGCAACTGAAGCGTCGGTCATATTTTCACCTTTCATTCGTTAACAAAAGTCCGTCAAACTAATACGGACAATAAAAATATGCTAACAGAGTATTCGTAAATAAAAGCTTATGCAAGCACAAAAAAACAAAAGAAGGAAAAAACCAGAATGTAAAAAGGGAGCTAAAAAGCTCCCTTTCATCAAACGCTCTAAAAGTAAGTCTAACCGGTCATACGACCGCCTCTCAAACGTTTCATTTCTTGGTATTGCTGCATATTAATCTCTTTGCCGCTCTTTTCAGCGCTCATTTGACGGCTCTTTTCCGGATCAATTCTAAATTCTTGTCTTTCATCCGTTCTATCATTTTCTCTAGAGTTTTCTTCATTTTCGCTACTCTTATCAGAAATTGTCCTACCGCTCAAAGCCAACAGTTTTTGCCTATCTGCGGCTTTTTCTTTCTTAGTCTTTTTTTGCTCAATTCCTTGTTCTTCAGCTTTTTTCTTAAATTCCGGCGTAGCATAATCCGGCACTAATGTTGCTGTTTTCAACTTTTCTTCAGCCTGATGTGTTGCCTTCTCCATCTTATCCAAGCTCGATTCGCTGACTGCGCCGCCCTTTTCTGCTTTCGGCAATTCTTTGGCCTCAAAAGCTTTTTTCATAGCTTCGCTTGCTTTCACACTCGGCAGCGCTTTTGCTTCCTCCGCACTAAACTTAATTTTATCCATATTCGGACTTTTAAGCGCAATTTTTTGGGCTTGTTCAATACGTTTAGCTTGAAGTTTCTCAAGTTTTTCACGCAGATTCTCAATCTTTTTTTCCAACTCTGCATGATGTAACTCATCACTTATCTTTTTATTATCTCCTGCCGTCTTTTGAGCTTTAGTCTTATCTTCTTTTTTGCCGTCCTTATTCACGGACAAACTTTCCGTCTTTGAGGCCGTAATTCCCTTCTCATTCTCCTTCTGAAGTTTTTTGAACAAGCGCTCTTGCTGTCGCTCAATTTTCATCTGCGCTCTTTGCGAAGCATAGCTTTTTTCCACTTTTGCCAAACCGCCCTTTTCTTGAAAATTTAGCTGTCTGTTTTGCTGTTCCAAAGCAACGGAAGAAACACCCCTCGCCACTTCCTTTAATTTTGCGTTTTCTTCGCGCTTACTTACCTGTTGAGGTTTTTGAGCCGCCATACTTTTTCGCACCCTAGCAGGACCATAAATATCCTCCTCCGTCAAAGAAGGTCTCAAAGTCTGCCGTTCATCATTTTTGGGCTGTTCATCTTCACCTTTAGCTTTAGCTTCTTTTTGATAATACATCCATGGTTTAGGATTAAAATCTATCAATTCCGGCAACTCTTGTTTTGTTTCAGAACGGATAATTTCTTCCAAACGGCCTTTTTTGCGCTTAGCAACTTCGGATAACTCTTTGTATTCGGCAATTTCTTGCTCGGCCCATTGAGAATCAATAACCTTTCCTTCTTTGGTTTTTTGGGCTTCTTTTATTGCTTTTTTCAAAGCCTTAATTTCTTCTTTTATGCGTTTTTCATCGGCTTTGGCTTTTTCCAGACATCGTCTGGCCTCTTCTTTGAAAGCAATATCTTCTTCTGCAGCAGCATTATCAGCCATCAGGGGTCTCCTGTTTTGATTATTTTTGTCTATTATAGCATTAAAAATCCAGAAAATAAAATAATTTATGAAAAATTTTAAAAATATTAGTTTTTTTATAAGATATTTTGTTTATAATCCAAAGCAATTTGTACAAATAAACTTTAACGATATGAAAAAATTAAACGTCTATATTGCCAAACAAATATTTGTCGGCTTTTTGCTGGTAACCTTTTCTCTGTTGTCCATTTTATGGCTCACACAATCATTGCGTTTTGTAGAGCTCATAACCAACAAGGGATTACCCATAAGCTTATTTATTGAAATGACATCACTTTTAATGCCAAGACTATACATTATCCTCTCGCCGATAGCCTTATTTGTAGGGGTATTATTTGTATATAACCGTATGTTATCGGATCGGGAGCTTGTTGTTATGAAATCAGCCGGCATAAGTCCTTGGCAAAATGCCAAACCGGCTATATTTATGGGAATAATGCTTTCAATCTTTGGGCTTTATGTCAATAACATTGGCATACCGCAAGCCGAAAAAGCCTTCAACGAATTGGAGTGGAAAGTAAAAAACGATGTTTCGCATCTTATGTTTAGGGAAGGAGAATTTACAACCTTACAATTTAACCTCACAGTTTTTGTAACCACCCACGAAAAAGACGGCGTTATAACTGGCATTCTGGTTAATGATGAGAGGAATCCAGACACCAAGACAACGCTTTCCGCGGAAAAAGGACGCATTGTTTACACGGATAAAGGCCCAAGAATAATTTTGGTTAACGGAGTGAGACAAGAAATCAATAAAGACAATTCTCAATTTTCATCTTTAACTTTTGACCGCTATTCCATAGACTTCGGAACAACCGGTCCCAAAAAAGAAAAAGAAGAAGGAATGAGAGAAAAAAGCTTAATGGAATTATTTAACGCCCGAGAAGACAAAACCCTAACGGAAGCAGAAGTCAACCGCTACATTACCGAAGGCAACAAACGATTATTAACCCCACTATACAATTTACTTTTTGCAATACTTGCATGTACGGGGCTTTTGGTAGGTAACTTTAATCGCCGAGGACAAACTAAAATAATCTCAAGTTCCATTTTCGCCATGGTTATCATTCAAGCTTGTGACTTGGCCTTTACCAATTTATCCGGCAAAAATCTTTATTTTCTACCCTTATTATATGCAAATTTTTTAATTCCGTTGTTTGCTTGCATTTATCTTTTGTTGTTTTATAATCCGGCATTCTTCATACGAAAAAAAAGGCTGAAGGAAAACATGGATGAGTAAAAGATTCGTGCATAAACTACTTTTGATGATAACGGCATTTTTTGCCGGATATACTGATTCATCATTAGCCTTTGAACCAGATCCTTTTAGCCGCGGCCCCTCCAAAGCAAGCCCCTATGCCGAACTAAGCCCAAGCTACAATATAACCTCTTTTATGGATAAGAAAGCACCATCAAATTCGGGCATAGAAAAAGAAACAGAAGACATTTATTTTAGTGCCGATGAAATGATTGATAACAAAGAACTCCAAACAATTACGGCTGTTGGAGATGTTAATATCATCCGTCAGGACCAAACCTTAAAAGCAGACAAAGTCATCTATAATCAAAAAGATGATATTGTTACAGCTGTTGGTAATGTCAGCATTGTTCAAGCAGACGGAACGGTTGTTTTTTCAGACTATGTAGAACTAGATGACCAAATGACCAAAGGACATATGACGGATGTTCGCATAATAATGAAGGATGAAACTCGTATTGCCGCAAAAAAATTCCGCAAATTGGCCAATGATAATAAAGTGATGGAAAACGTTGTTTACTCACCTTGCAACGTATGCCAAAACAAAGATCCTTTATGGCAAATAAAAGCGCGTAAAGTAAAGCATGATGCCAAGAATCAAGACATTTATTACAACGATGCCTTTTTAGAAGTAAAAGGGGTTCCTGTTTTTTACACACCCTTTTTATCCCATCCGGATCCAAGCGTAAAACGCCGTTCAGGCTTTATAGCGCCCACAATAGGAAGTTCATCCTACTTAGGAGGTTATTTACAACCACGTTATTTTTGGAATATTTCCGATAACGAAGATTTATTGTTTTCACCAATATTAAGTTATGACAAAGGTATTGTTTGGGACGGTCAATATAGAAAATATTTTTACAACGGAGACATAGATGCCCAAGGATCCTTTTTATATGATGAAGACAAAGATAAAAACCGCGGTAGTTTATTTATGAAAGCCCGCTATGAGCTCAATGATTTCTGGCTTGCGGATGCAGATATAAACTATGCTTCCGACAGCTTATATTTAAAAGATCTATCCTTACCGGAAAAAGACAACACTTGGCTGACCTCTCGCCTTCGTTTACAAGGCTTTGACAACCGAAATTATGCTTCCGTTGAGGCATATTATTACAAATTAATCAGTTATAATTTGAGGGAAGCGGACAAGACCGAGTTTAATCGCAGGAGTTTAAACAAACCCTTCGTTGCGCCCTTAATTTCCTATGAAAATATTAGTGATGTAGGACCTTACGGCGCTTATACCAAAACAAATATGGATTTTGCATCTATCTACCGTGAAGACGATGTCAGCACACAACGAGCATCTATGATAAATTCTTGGGTACTTCCCTACACCAGCCCATATGGCGAAAAATACAGATTAGTTGCCAGTGTTAAATCTGACTTATATTATATTGATGACTACATAAATAATGAAAATGAAGACTTCACCGGCAGTGTTGGCCGAGTTTTTCCTCAGGTTGGCTTAGAATGGCGCTTGCCTTTTGTCAGAGCAACTGAAAATTCAAGACAAATATTAGAACCAGTTGTTGTTGCCGTTGCCGCTCCCAATGGAGGAAACAAAGCCGACAAAATCCCCAATGAAGATAGTCAAGACATAGAACTTTCTGATGCCAACATCTTAAATCTTGACCGCTATCCGGGCTATGACCGTAATGATACAGGCAGTCGTATCAGCTATGGAATCAACTGGAGTACATACGGCAACATTTTAGGCCGAACATCTGCTTTTATCGCCCAAAGCTATAAATTCAACAAAGACGAAAGTTTTACGGAAAGTATAGACGAAGATAGCAATTTTACGGATTATGTCGGACGCATTTATGCAGCACCGTCAGAATATCTTGATTTAACATATAGATTTCGCTTAGATAAAGATGACTTTGATTTTAACTATAGCGAGTTAGGAACCTCTTTCGGTCCGCAAATGTTAAGAGGATATGTCTCTTATATTTATCTTCAAAAAAATAATTCTGCGGATACTTTTTACGATGCCCGAGAAAGAAAAGAATTATACACTTCTCTAACAGCAAGACTAACCAGAGATTGGAGCTTAACCATTTATAACCGCCAAGATTTAGCTTACAAAGGGGGCTCAATTGAACACGGCGGGGAACTTGTCTATGAAGATGAATGCTTAAAACTCATTACTGATATTCATCGTTACCATTCTAATGATCCGGAATATGAAGGAAATTATGAATTTACAGTCTCCTTCTTCCTCAAGACTTTGGGTGGATTTGGATCAAAATAAACATTAATTTAAGGAGAAAGTAAATGAAAAAAATTTTTGCGACAGCTTTTTTGCTTGGCACACTTTCCGCGCTTCCGGCCGTAGCGTTAGACCTTTCTTCTATTGGGCAAAACAACAAGCCGGCAGGAAACTCTGTTATGTTTCAAGAAACATCTGAGGCACCAAATCAATCATCTATTATGAAACAAGAAGAACCGGAAATAGCCCCTAAAAACGAAGCTCCCGCACGCCCCGAACCAAAAAAAATATTTTCCGGCGCTGTCAGAATTGTTGCTGTTGTCAATGGTGAAATCATAACCACGGAAGACCTGCAAAACCGCATCAATGCCTTCATTATGAACACACGTATTCCGGTTAATGAACAAACCCAAAATATGATTGTTCAAAGGACCTTGCAAGCCGCTATTGATGAAAAACTCAAACTACAAGATGCTGAAAAGAATGGCATTGTTATCAGCGATAAAGATATAGACCAATCAGTCAAGTTTTTTGAAACCAGCAACAAGATACCCGAAGGCAAGCTCAAACAAATCCTAAAAGAAAGCGGTGTAAGCTATGATGTCTTTTTGGCTCAGATGAAATCTGATTTGGCATGGATTCGTGTCATCCGCAAGCTTTCAGCAGCACAAGGGGAACTGACACAAAAAGAAATAGAAACAGCCCAAAAAGAAGCTGACAAAGATTTAAGCACACCGAAATATATGGTCTCGGAAATTCTGATAAAAAATAAGAACGCTAAGAATTTAGATGTTTTAGTGTCCAACCTCAGACAAGACCCGCGCTTTGAGCTTTATGCCATGCAGTTTTCTGAAGCGCCAAGCTCTTCCAAAGGAGGAAATTTGGGCTGGATTAATAAAGAGCGCCTGATAACACCGCTTAAAAACGCTTTAGGAAAACTAAAAGCCGGAGAAGTTTCTGACCCCATCAAAGTTGGTCAGGATTACTATATCTTAAAGCTTGAAAAAATCTTTGACCCCAAAAAAGACAAAGCCGAAACTCCGACAGCAGAGAACATTAAAAAATTTTTGGAAGAAAACCGTATGGAAGAAATAGCGGCCAAACATCTGCAAGAACTCCGCCAAGAGGCTGTTATTGAAGTCAGGATGTAATATGGTTGGCTTAGCCGATAAAATAAAAATGTTGCCTGCGCTTCGCACCACGGTTGAGGCTCACGGACTTATGGCAAAAAAGGCTTTAGGGCAAAACTTTTTGCTGGACCAAAATATTACCGACAAAATCATTCGGCTATCACTTGCCGCGCAAAATCTAGCCAACTACAATGGCGCTAATGTTTTTGAAATCGGCCCCGGCCCGGGAGGTTTAACCCGAGCCATTTTAAGTGCCGAACCGGAAAAATTAACGGTTATAGAAATGGACGAGCGTTGCATTGCCATTATGCAAGACATCAAAAACAAAGTCGGAGATAGATTAGATATTATTAACGGAGATGCTCTCAAGCAAAATCTGGCAAATATGGCTGGCGCGCCAAGGCATATTGTCAGCAATTTGCCTTATAATATTTCCGTTCCGCTTCTTGTAAGCTGGCTTAAAGATATTGAAAATTTTGCCAGCTTAACCTTGATGTTTCAAAAAGAAGTCGCCGAACGTATCATGGCCAAAACCAAGACCAAGGACTACGGACGCATTTCAGTGTTATCTCAGCTGCTTTGCAAAGTAGAAAAGCTGTTTGACCTAAATCCGGAATGTTTTGTTCCCGCGCCCAAAATTTGGTCATCTGTGTTATTATTTACACCTTTGCATTCCGGACTTTCAGAAAAAGACATCACCAATATTGAACATTTAACAACCTTAGCTTTCGGTCAGCGGCGCAAAATGATTCGCCAAAGTTTGAAATCAATTCCCAATATTGAACAAATCTGCCAAGAGCTAGGCATTTCTCTCACAATGCGCGCGGAAGAACTAACACCGGAGCAATATTTAGCGCTTGCTCGCCACCTCTAAAGTATTTTTGTCGATTTTTGTTGATTTTAAAAGAAAGCTGATATATAAGAAAAATCCAAAAATCAAATTATGATGTCTAATTTAAAACTTAATATTATGGCAACAACGACATTAAGACGGAGAGATGCAATTAACATTATCCGTCATAAGACCGCCTTCACCAAACAGCAAGTAGAAGGCTTGATGATTTCCTTGAACGGAGGAAACGTATCTTTCCCTTATTTTAAGGAAATAGTTGACCTCATGCGCTCTCGCGCAAGATGCCGCTCATTTGCCCTCAACAACAAGGCCGAATGGGATTATGTAGAGCGCCGTTTACAAGAAAAGGATTTACCGGCCATAAAATTTGCCGAATTTTTTTGCGCTGACCCCAAAACCTCAGCATTAATTCGGGCAGAATTGATGAAACCAAAGACAACCGCTACTCAAGTAAAACAATTTTTAGCCGATTGTCTAAACAAAGAAGTTAAGGATTTGGACGAAAGCACCAAAATTAACATGATGCTTCCGGCAGACTTCCAAGACTATAACTTCTACCGAACTGTACTACGCTGGTGCGAAGAACGATTCGGAAAAGCACCGAATGAAGACTTCATCCTCAAAAAAACTATCAAAGATTTGATAGAATTTTACTCGGATGAATAGTCTTTGAACAAAAAAATTCAAAGAGAGCCCTTACCGGCTCTCTTTTTTGTCAATTTTGCCAAATAAACACTTGATTTTAAAATTTCAAAGTGCTATTTTCCTTTCGTAACATTTAAAAATATATATATATTATGAACAAATTTGAAATCTCTGCTTTACTGGCTCAGGAGTTAGTAAGCAGATCACCGAAATTGAAACCGATGTACGCAAGCGAAGGCATCGTTGTGTTTAACGCTCAAGACCCTTCACAGGCTGGTGAAGTTCTGATGAAAGCCCCGGCTTTTTTCAGAGCTGTAAACTTTTGCAATGCCGTCAAGGTTGTTGCCTTAAAAACCAATCAGAAATTCAACCGATTGGCTTTGACTTATTTTCAGAAGAATTTAACCTTTGAAAGCATAGTTAAATTCTATGCCGGCGAAGAGAATAGTATCCTTGCATTTAAGAATGCCTACGAAGTCAAGAAATTCTTCATAGATAAGTCCGGTTGCTCCATGCGTGATTTAGCACGCAAGGTTGACAGTCCGGCAATACCAAGAACTTTACTGATTGATTTGGTTGAAGCTCTGGAATACTTAACTGGCCGTCCGTTAAGCTCCGCAGACACCCAGCCGCTGGCTTACTTGGACCAAGAAGCAACCTTTAATGACATTGCTGAGTACTTCAGTGCCGGCAACGAAAAAATCTCGGATATCCGAGCTCGGGTTTTAAAAGCTCTTCCGCCAACCAAAGAACAACTGGTAGAACGCTTCAAGACCAAAGCTGCAGTCATTTATGCGCAGACTGTAGGTAAAGACTTCAACGAAGCTTTCTTAGCTCACAAAGTTAAGGAGCTGCACCCAGTTGGGTTCGGTGCTCAGGAATGGGATTTGGCAGTTGCCTGGACAGAGGATGAACTTAATGTCCAAGTTTTCCAAACGCTTTCGGAAGAAATCACCGACGAAAGCACCGTTCGGGACTTGCTGGAGCTTTTCTGCAAAAAATATGCAGAGAGCTTGAAATGAATTATGATGTCAAACCTCGGGAGGAGTTGCTTAACCGCACCCTCCCGTAATTTTTTTTAAATTTTCTTACACAACACCAGACAACCCTTCATAACTACCAGATAATCCCTATACGAGTTTTGTAAAAACCCAGAGAATGAGGTAAATAATAAGAAACAAGGGGAAAATTTTTTGAGTGTACAAAAAAGTACATGACTAAAAATTTTACCCCGCAGTTTCTGTATTAGTTACCCATTATACAAGTTTTGAAAAAGTTTGGAGAGTGAGGCATATAGTAAGAAATAAAGGCAAAAATACCGCAGCGTACATAATAGTACGTGAGGACACTTTTGACCTGAAATTTCTGTACTAGATGACCACTTTTTGTAAAAACTCGGAGAATGAGGTAAATAATAAGAAACAAGAGAAAAATTTTTTGAGTATACACAGAAGTACATGACTAAAAATTTTACCCCGCAGTTTCTGTATTAGTTACCCATTATACGGGTTTTTGAAAAAGTTTGGAGAGTGAGGCATATAGTAAGAAATAAAGGCAAAAGTACCGCAGCGTTCTGTACTAAATGACCACTATACAAACTTTTTAGCCAGAGGGTGTTTACTCTGCACCTTCCTAATCAACGCTTCGGAGATGATATGGGTGTATATTTCGGTTGTGCCGATATCTTCATGCCCGAGCATTTTTTGCACGGAGCGCAAATCCACATCATGATTGAGCAGATGGGTGGCAAAAGAGTGGCGCAAAACGTGCGGCGTAACTCTTTCGCGAGGCAAACCGGCTTCTATCGCTGCATCTTTAATGTTTTTAAAAAAAGCATCCCGTGTAATATGTCCGGAAGAAGATATTTTGGAAGGAAACAACCAAACAGACTTTCGCCCCGCTTTCAAAAAATAATCCCGATAAGTCATATACTCGGAAACAGCATTCAACGCAGCCACAGCCACGGGAACGATTCGCTCTTTGCTGCCTTTACCTTTGAGCATAATCTGTTTTTTATCATAATTTATGCAATTCTCAGGCAGGCTGACAAGTTCGGACACGCGCAAACCGCAGGCATACATCAGCTCCAACATAACCGCGGTTCTTTTGTGCCGAAAGTCCGGATGCGCTTTTGCCGCCTCAATCAGCTGCCTGATTTCTTCTTCGGTCAAAAACTTTGGCAAAGACTTTTCTTTTTTAGGAGATAAAACATTCGCCGCCGGATTATCTTTAATCTCTTTCTCCGAATACAAAAACTTAAAATATTCACGCATGGCCGAGAGCTTTCTTGCTACGGTTTTAGGCGAAAACTTACGTTCGCCCAAGTCTTGCACAAAAGCTGAAACATCCGTCCGCGTAAAATCAGAAACATCCTTTGCGGCAACAAAATCTATAAACTGCTGAACATCTCGGCGATAAGCCTCAAGCGTATTTTGAGCAGCCCCTTTTTCGGCCGCCATCATCTCCAAGAACTCATCTATTCCGAAATTCTGCATTGAGCCTACTTATTCAAAAACGTATTTTCCAAAGGCTGTTCAACAACTTCGGTCTTAACACTCACATCACGAGAAAGCACAAAGAACAATCCCGCCAAAATAACAACACCCAAAATATAAAATATTGCGTTTGATTTTTTCTGTCTCATATCTTATAACCTTATAAAAATTATTGATAAATATGCGATTCACTATATTATTTATCAAAAGAGATTGAAAGAAAAATTAAAAAAAATGCAACAATTTGATAAAATAATCCTGCTGGTCGGCTTAATGGGAAGCGGCAAAACCAGCGTGGGTAAAAGACTGGCAAAAAAATTAGACCTTCCCTTTGTTGACGGCGACCAAGAGATTGAGAAAGCCGCCGGTCTTTCTTTGATTGATGTTTTGAAGTGTTTTGGTGCGGAAGAATATCGCGCCGGCGAACAACGCGTTATGAAACGTCTGTTGCAAGGCGCGCCTTGCGTTCTGGCGTCAGGCGGCGGTTCTTTTGTGGCTGAACAAACCAGAGCTCTGGCCAAAGAACACGCCATTACCATCTGGCTTAAGGCAGATATTGATGTTCTTTATCACCGCACGGCAGGTCGCAAACATCGTCCTTTTCTCAAAGGCAATGACGAACATTTAAAAAACAAGCTGGAAAAATACATTAAAGAAGAATATCCCTACTATTCCGAAGCAGACATCATTGTTGAGACTAAAGAAGAGCAAGTAGACAATACCGTTCAAAGGGTTATTGATGCAATTAACACTTTTCTGAAAGATAAAAACTAAGCCTCAAAGCTGCTTTTCCAGATTCAAAACCAACTCTTGCAAAAAAGGGACTGTTTTTTCTATAACCTTTTTCGGAAACTCCTGAAAGTCTCTGTATTCTCGTCCGATTTCCAACTGCAAAGCCAATGGTTTTCCCGTAAACATCTGCATACGCGCGGTCAAGGCCTTCATTCCGGCAATTCCGGAATAATGGGGATGATTAAGAACCTTACGCAGTCCATATTTCTCCCCAATAATGCCAACGGCATTAACGGCTTTTTGATATGCATCAGCTTCCAATAATCCCGTGCCAACAGCTAACTCAAAATCCTCATGGTCCACCATTCCGTGAATATCTAAAAAGAACTTTTCTCCGATATTCTGCACCTTAATAAATTCATCGGCTAAATATTCTTTATCCTGATATGATGTGCGAATAAGGGTTGAGATTTTGCATTTTTCGCCGACAAAATCCACCAACGCTCCGGTAAATAAATCTGCGGATTTCACTTTGCCGTTAAGATGTGTTTTAACTGCATGCGGTGCCGACAAAACAAGCTTTGAGCTTCTATCCGTAAAAACAAAAGCCTCATCTCCACACCCAAAACCATTGTTTTGGATATATCTATCATTTAGTTCCGAAAGTCTGCTTAACATAACACCGACTATCTGGCAGCCAATAACGAAAGCGACGAGATTGTGTCGCCCATACCAACCAAGGTCAGAGGCTTCTCAACAATAATTGTCGGCAAAGCAATCAGCTCAAAACCTTCATAAGCAGCCAAACCTGTTTCAAGTAAATCAGAGCTTTTAACATAATCAGCCAACTTTGCCAGTTCGTTTAACCCGATATCCGAAACCTCCTGCCCTTGCGCCCATAACAAGTTCTCAGCTTTATTGATGTTTCCCGTACCGGCTTTTCCGGCTGCAACTGTAGCCGCCAACATCATCCCGCGCAAATTTGCTTCCGGCGAAATCTTAAAACCCTCATCTTGCAAAGTCATATATAACCCAAACATATGCAGCTGGATTCTGGGGGCTTTCAGATGTTTCTTAATCTTAAACAACGCCTTAAACATATTCACTGAGTTCGGCTTGGCATTGCATTCTTTGGCCAAATCTTCTTCACCGATAACTTCCAGAATATCCATCGCCTCACGCTCATTGATGCCTATAGAATCAACAATCGGTGCAATTTTTTGTAACAAAGCCTTGCGTACGGCAATATCTTGCGTAGATGCAATTTCCAAATGGATTAAGCTTCCCTGCTCCTTCCAGCTTTTAATAACCGGCAAAATATCATCCTGCAGCTTAACACCGTTATTTTGCTCGGTTAAGGCATGGAAACCGGAAAGCACAATATATTCAGCCTTGTCTTTTGCCAAAGCCTTAACAAAATTCTCATCCACCACCAGTTTAAGGTTCAATGGGTCATAAGTTGCAATAAAGCGGTTAGACTTCGGGCAAACAAATTTCTGCCCATCCAAAACAACCTCATCACCCTTATCAAATTCAATAATCCAGTGGATGAGTGGAATATCTTTGGCTCTGTCAATTTCTGAAGCCGGTTTTTCTGCACCTTTTTCATCAAAAGAAACCAAATTTTTTAATGGCAAAAACTGCTCTGCCTGAAGCTTAGGCAAAGAGTTTGTATGCGCCACCACCTTCTGCACACCGACCACAGCCAAAACATTGGCAACAATACCGCCTTGCCCGCCCATTTGCAAACGATCATAGCCCAGATTTTCCACCATCCAGTCATAAATTGCTTTATCTTCGGTCAACCACTCTTCGGCAATACCGTTCTTAAAGCACTTAAAGATTCCCTTAACCACATCAGAAGGGGCTAATAACTTGGTATGTTCAATACGCTCCAAGTCCTGCAAAGAGAGCTTTTGCTTAGCAGCTAGTTTTTCCAAGTCCTTACCCTTAATCTTCAACACGGCATCAATATTTGTATTAAAAGCCGTCGCCGCAGACCTAACTTCACGGATTCGCTGTAATGTTTCGGGAACTTGTTTAAACTTCTCTGACCAAACTTTTTTAAGCATATTGTTTTCCATAACCCTCTCCGCTAATTTTATTTAAAATAACGGCCGACAGAAAACTGTCAGCCGCCAAATTTTTAATTATTCGTCGTTATCATCATCTGATGCCTGAACCTCAACGATTGCCTCGTTTTCAGGTTTCTCAACATACAAGCGCCAATGGCTCAAACCAAAGGAACCGCATTTCGGACAAATCGGCTGCCATTCTTCTGTAGCATGACCACACTCATCACAAACCCACATTGCATCATCTGCACAGGTTGCTTCTTTCTTTTTCCATTTAGCCGCTTCTTTTTTATCATTATTGCTAAGCTTTTCATATTGAGCAATCATCTTAGCCAGCTTTTTGGTCGCCGGATTATTGATCAAGAACATCTCAATCTCAGCTTTAGCCTTACCCCAAAGTCCGGCCTCCGTAGCCAGCTCAGCCAACAACAGATTATTCAAAGACGGGCGCAAAGCATTTGTCTGGGCCAAAGTCTCAACACGCTGAATTTTTGCGGTAATATCATCTTTCGGATAAAGTTTTAAATATTCATAAGCAACATCAGCTGTCGGATTCTTATTCCAAGCATTCAACAAAATTTTGGCAGCTTTACGATACTGATTGTCATTAGCGTTATAATATTTAGCCATTGCAATCGCGGCAGGAACCAAAGTTTCATCGCACTCAATTGCCTGAGAACACAAACGGAAGAAGTTAACATCATCACCTTTTTTCTGTGCCTCCAAAGCCATCTCATATAATACAATGGCTCTCAGGCGCTTAAATTTTGTGTTTGGAATAATTTTTTTCTTATTTCCCGATTCCAAAACCTGCAAAGCGCCATCCCAATCCCCGGCCTTGGCACGGAGTTCAAAAGCACTTTCAATAACCCAATACAAGTCCTGACGAAGTTCAAAAGCTTTGTTAGCCGTAGCCAATGCCTCGGCAAATTCTTTTTTCTGCATCTGAGCTTCAACGGCAGCTTTCATACCAACCAGACGAATATCATCATTCTTCATAATCTTGGCAGACAGCTTTTCCATCTTGTCAAAGTCTTTTTCACCCTTATAAATCTTCATCTTCAAGAGGTCAATAATCGGGTCATTGCCAATCAGTTTTTTCAAAGCGCGCAAGTTAATCCGAGCTTCCTTCATATCACCGGCGGTAATACTTGTCATTGTGCGCAAAACCAACAAAAGTGAGTTATCAAAGTCGTGGCGGTCAATAACGATTTTTTCGCTGATTTTGTCAGCCAAAACATTAATTGCCTCACCCTCGTTTACCATATTTCCGAGATTATAACGGTACGTTTCTTTCACCTGAGCCATAACCAGCTTGCGCAAGATTCTGTTCAAGAAATCAACCACCGCCACAAAGACCAACACCAACAGCATGGCCTCGGGAATAGAAAACCGATTAACATACCCGCGCCAATCAACGGTAATCACGCTGTTTTTGTCTGACATCCACACCGCCAGCGTAAAAATCAGACCGATAAAGATAAAAGATGATATTTTTCTAGTCATAATCGGTTTCTCCTTTAATATAGTTCACTTTCATCAGCGCCAAAGAGTGAGCCGAAATTTGGCTCACTGCCTTATCAAACTCCAATCTTGCCTGAGCTTCAGCCAACCAACCATTCAACAATGCGGCTGTTTTGGCATCTTTTTGCTCAACTTCTGTTAACAAAGCCATAGCTTTTTCAAATTTTCCTTCATCAACCAAGCCCTTGGCTTTTTCAAGCAACTTATCTTCTTCAAACTCGGGTGCGTCTTTTTTGGTTTTCTTAACCTTAATAATTTCGTTGAGCTTGCTGTTTAGTCTGTCTTTCCATGTTTTTGTAAATTCTGCTTTTTGCTGAGCAACCGCCTCTTCATAAAGAGCATCAAATTCAGCAATCAAAGCCGTCTTAGACTTAATCCCCTGCGGCGCATATTTCACAATCTCTGCCACGGAAGCGCTGATTTGCGCATCCCCTTTGGCCAAGATATCCAAAACTTCGGCTTCATAAGCAAAAGGCTCGCCTTTTTCGGCAGTATCCTTGACCATCATGGTCGCACTCAAAATCAAAGCACCGTCATCCGAGATTTTGGTAAGCTTGCCGATTTGTGCTTCCGCCTTATCCAGTCTGGTCAAAAGACCCAAAACCAAAGCCACGTCTGCCTTAGAGTTAATCACGTTCAGATTCTGTTTTTCAATAACTGCCAAGCGGTCTTTCATCATCGCCAAATCCGCATCATCAATCATCACCGTTGCGGTTGCAGGCCCCTGATTCTCCAAACGATATTGCATTTGCGCCAGTTGCTGTTGCAAAGCATTAACTTCCTGCTGCAAAATCTCCAACTGAGTCGGCCCTTGCGGTTCATTTTTGCCCAAACGCTCAATGGCATAATCATAAACCCGAACCAGCGTTTGCGGATAAAGCGAAGCCCCAACCACAGCCAAAACCACAATCATCCAAAAAAACAACTTAAATTTAGAAATTTTTGCTTTCGGAAGTTCTTTTTCCTCCGGCTGTTTTTTCTCTGCAAGCTCTTCGGTTTTGACCATTTCTCAATCCCTTTGCTGATAATTCTTGGCAATTTTTCAATTATAGTTTATTACTATGCTTATAATGTATTAAGATTTTACAAAAACTGCAACAAATTTTGGGATTTTCAGATGATAGTTTTAGGAATAGAAAGCAGTTGTGATGAAACGGCAGCGGCTATTGTTAATGACAAGCGTGAGATTCTGGGCGAAAGCTTGCTTTCGCAAGAAGAACACAAAACTTTTGGCGGTGTTGTCCCGGAGATTGCCGCAAGAGCGCATTTGGAACATATTGACGAGATTATAGAGCTCTGCGTCAAACGTGCCGGCATTAAGCTGGAAGATATTGATGCGATAGCCGCTTCTTCCGGCCCCGGCTTAATCGGGGGCGTTGTCGTTGGCGTAATGGCTGGAAAAGCCTTGGCTCTGGCCTTAAATAAACCTTTTGTTGCCGTCAATCATCTGGAAGGACACGCCCTCGCCGCCCGCCTAACCAGCGATGTAAAATATCCCTATTTATTGCTTTTGGTTTCCGGCGGACACTGCCAGATTCTGGTTGTTAAGGATGTCGGCGAATATGAGCGCTTAGGCACCACCATTGATGACGCTGCCGGCGAGGCTTTTGACAAGGTTGCCAAAATGTTGGGCTTAGGCTACCCCGGCGGCCCAATGATAGAAAAGATGGCGGCAGTCGGCAATCCGGACAGATTCGTTTTGCCACGTCCGCTGATTGGCTCCGGCGATTGCAACTTGTCTTTCTCCGGCTTAAAAACCGCCGTGCGCAAGATTATTGAATCTTATTCGGAAGATGGCAACATTGAGCACGCCATTATGCGTAAGCGCGAAGCGGCTGATATCTGCGCCGCTTTTCAGGTTGCCGCCACGGATTGTTTAACACGCAAGCTTGCCAAAGCCATCACCTATTTCAAGCAAAACTACCCTGAAGGCAAAGATTTGGTTGTCTCCGGCGGTGTTGCCGCCAACACTTTTCTGCGTGGCAAACTCAAAGAACTGGCTGATAAAAACGGTCTTGAGTTTTCTGCCCCGCCGGTTCGTTTTTGCACCGACAACGGTGTGATGATAGCTTGGGCCGGCTTGGAGCGCTTTGCCAAAGGCTACACCAATGACCTGGACTTCAAACCCCGCCCGCGTTGGCCCCTAGACAGCAATGCCCCCAAAGCGGCTGGTGCCGGAGGAGTAAAAGCCTGATGCGTAATGCCAAAGAGATTCTTGAGATTATGGAAATCTTTAACCAGCGCGACCCCAACCCGCGTTGCGAACTGGATTATAAAAATGCCTATACTTTGCTGGTTGCGGTTGTCTTGTCTGCTCAGTCTACGGACAAAGGTGTCAACAAAGCTACTAAGGCGCTGTTTGAAGTTGCCGACACACCGCAAAAAATGCTTAACCTCGGCATAGACAAACTCAAGGAATATATCAAAACCATCGGCTTGTTTAACAACAAAGCCAAAAGCATTATGGCTTTAAGTCAGGACTTGGTAGAAAAATACAACGGCGAAGTTCCGCACAACCGCGAAACCTTGGAAAGTTTGGCCGGTGTCGGACGCAAAACCGCCAATGTTGTCTTAAATGTTTGGTTTAATGAACCGGCTCTGGCTGTAGATACGCATGTTATGCGCATATCTCATCGTCTGGACTTCTCTCACGGCAAAACTCCGTTAGAGGTAGAAAAGGACTTACTGAAAGTTCTGCCCACAAATTATGTCAAAAAAGCCAATCACTGGCTGGTTTTGTTTGGCAGATACATCTGCAAAGCCCAAAAACCAAATTGTGCCGAATGCCCGATTGCCGCTTATTGCCACTCTGCGGATAAAAAAATATAGTGCAAAGCCGCCTTTGAGGGCGGCTTGTTTTTAATCCACAAATTCTATTTTCAAACGTTTCTTCAAACAAAAACAAACATAATTCAACTCTCCGAAAAACCGAAATCCACCTCTTAAATGCGTAAACACAATTTTCGGCGGCAGCTTGCTTTTGCGGCAAAAATCTTCCACACTTAAACCTTGCTCAGTCAAAACCTGCCGAAAACCTTCCGCATAGCTCTGCCGCAACAATGCCAAATTTTGCTTTCTGATTTGTTTTAAGTCTCTCTGTGTCATTTTCTTCCTCCGTAGTTTTGCAAAAAAACAAAACCGCCCTCTTACAACAACAAGAGAGCGGAGGAGCTTCAAACTGTATACAGACAGCACGCTTATTCGTCCGCAAAAGCGGCTTATCTCGCGTCATCCTCCACAATGGGAGGTTATTATAGGTTCTGTATAAGGAGCTTGAAGGCTCCGCCACAAGACTAACCACTCTTATGGCAAGAGAGATTATAAAGACCAATTCCTAATTTTCAATAAAGATTTTATCTCTTGCGGCGCAACAAAATATACAAAGCACCGCTACCGCCGAGCTTAACATCCGGATGCCTAAAAGCCAAAATCAGCGGCCGTAATTCGCGACCATTCAGCCATTGTGGCACTTTTTCTTTTAACAAACCTTTGAAAGCCAAAATATCTCTTTCTTCATCATGCGCCAAGCCCTTGCCGGTAATAATCAGCACACAACGCTTTTGCGCCAAATAGGCTTTTTTAATAAAATCAGACACGGCATTATAAGCACGCTCTTCCGTATAACCATGCAAATCAAGCGTTGCTTTTATGGCAAAATCACCGCGCTTAAATCTTCTGGCGGTAGCTCCGTCAATATCCGCCAAACTTCCCTCACGCAGCTCGCCTAAATCATTACCGTGATAAACCTCGTTCATCCGAATTGTCGGCTCAACTTCTTTAATAACCACGCTTTTAAGCGGCGGCTCCGGCGGTTGGTCAAGACGTTCCACTTCTCCGGCGATTTCTGCCCAAAAATCCTTATCTTCTGGGGTTGGTTCTTGACCTTGTTTTAGCTTTTGCATTTTCATCAGGAGCTTCTTCTTTCTTCTCTTCTTTTTCTTCTTTGGGTTCTTCTTTATGTTCGGTCATAAACTCCGAAAAATTCAAAACCACAAAATCTTTCCAATCTCCTTCCGGCGAAACACAACCAAGCTTTTTGTTCTCGGCATTAACAAAAACCAAACCGCCAAAATTCCACAAAGCATCACAATGCTCATATCCGGTTGTGATATAACGCTTGGTGCGTTCAATCAGCCGCCGATAAATCTTTTTCTTAAAATAAACGCTATAAACCGAAATCATTGCCACAATAAACAGCAAACCGAACAATACGCCGACAGAAAAAATCAGCAACAACCCAAGCAAAACCGGAATCAAAATCGGCAACAAACTTTCCCAAGGGTCATAAACCGGCGACCCCGGACGATTTATCTTGCCATAATCCAAATAAATCCGCAGCTTATCATTCTCAATAGCTTTGTTCAAAGCCTTATAAATCAGCATATCTGCTTTGCTTATCCGTTTATGCTCAGTCATCAGCCACAACTCCCGTTTGTTTGGGCAACAAAATAAAATAACGACCTTCAGAGTTCATCCGACCGGCATAATCCAAAACATCATCTTTGCCGGAACCCCAAAAATAATCTCCTCTAACAGCACCTTTTATTGCACCGCCGATATCTTGCGCCACCACCAGTTTTTCAATTTTTTCCTTATCCGGTCCTGTTGTTTCCAACCACAAAAGCGCCCCGAGCGGAATATATTTTCTGTCAACCGCCAAAGACCTTCCGGCGCGCAATGGCACGCCCTGTGCTCCAATCGGACCTTCGGCGTCCACCAGGCGATGAAAAACATAGCGTTTGTTCTCAGCCATATTATCCAAAGCCAACTGACCGTTTTTTTTCAGCCATTTTTTGATTTTACCCATAGAGGCTTCACCAGGCTTAATCAAGCCTTTACTCAACAATATGCTGCCGATTCCCTTAAAAGCATGCCCATTGTTGTCCGCATAACCCACACGCACCTTGCGACCATCATCCAAATCAGCCACCGCCGAGCCCTGAATCTGCATCACATAAATATCAACGGGATCATCCCCCCAAAGCAACACCGGCGCATCTCCGGCTCCGGCCTCAATTTCGGCACGGGTATAATAAGGCACCAACTTTTGTTCTTTAACCCGCCCGACATATCTTTTGGAAGGCTGTGTTTCGTCAAAATCTTTTACGTTAAACTCTATCAAATCATTCGGGCGACCATAAATCGGATATTTGTACTTATCGCTTTTGTGATAAGACGCATTGAGAGAAGATTCATAATACGATGTGAATTTTCCGATCTCTGAGCCACTTCCTACCACTAAACTTGGAATAAAATTCTTTTCCAAAAATGCTCTAAAATCATCGGCAGATAAAATCCCCCGCGCCGCAAAATCCCGACAAATTGCTTGATAATCCGCGGTTTTAATTTTCACCATCGCATTAGAAAGATACTCACTCTTCTCACCGCTTATTTTAGCGCAAGAATCTGCAAAAGCGCGAATAGCTTGGCTCATATCATCATTTTTCCAGTTTGCCAAAGCACCAAAAATTGTCGGCAGCACCTTAACTTCAGGCACAACGACAACTTCTTCGGTTTTTTCTTCAACCGATTCTTTGGTTTTTTCTTCTTCCTTGCCGCAAGCAAAAAGCAACAAGGAAAGAGCAAGAGTAAAAACAACGCGTTTCATTATTTTTTCGTAGAAACTAACATCCAGTTGGGGTTGGTAGAGCTGAGAGCTCTTTCAAAGGTCCAGTTATCGGTAATATTTTGAATAAAGTTCTCATCACCTTCAATAACTTCGCCGTTTTTATCTTTCAAAATATTAACCTGTTCACTGACAAACTTAACGGTAATTTTGGCAACACCGTTTTTGGTGATTTTTGCATCAACAATTTCAACATCATCAAAGCCGATAAAATCCGTCTCGGAAGTAATACCGTCAGCTTTGCGCTTTTCAATAATTTCCTGAAATTTTTTAAGCAAAGTTTTGTTAACCAGCATTTCAAGCGTTTCAACATCGCCTTTGCTGAAAGCAACAACAATAATCTCAAAGGCTTTCTCAGCACCGCTCAAAAACTTCTCGCGATTAAAGCCGGGCATCTGAAGCAAAACTTTATCAACTTCGCTAAGCTCTTCATCAGGAATCTTAACTTCTTCCGTTCTAGCCTGATTCGCTTCTTCGGCAGCCTTTTTTTCAGCCTCTTTGACAATGATATCAAAAATCTTGGCCGCGCTTTCGTCAGACATTTTGTGTTGTTCAAAATTATCAGGCCTTGTTCCAAGCAAACTTTTAAGCTTACTGAAAATCAACACCACCACAACCAACAAAATGATAATATCCAAATACGCAGCCATTTTTTCCTCATCAAAAATCTAAATCTATCTTCTTATTAATATATAGCTAAATTGGCGTTTATTATCAACTATAAATATTTGACGACTGATATTATTTATTGTATTGCTAAGATAAATAATATTAGCTTGTTTAAGGAGATTTTTTTAATGAGTGAAGAGAACAAGACCAGTAATGACAACGAACAACCGACAAATCAAAACCCTCAACCGGCCATAATGATTAACACGCAATATATCAAAGACTTATCTTTAGAAATTCCTCATGCACCGGAAATTTTTAAGGAAATTACATCTGCACCCGAGGTTCAAATTAATGTTGAAGTCGGCTATCAAACTCTGGAAAATAACTTTTACAATGTTGAACTCAAAATCAATATGAACGGCGATGTCAATCACCAAAAACTTTTCATTTTGGAATTAACTTATGCAGCTGTTGTCGCCTTAAATGTTCCCTCCGAACATACTGAACCCGTATTGATGATTGAAATTCCACGGCTTATCTTCCCCTTTGCGCGCAATGTTGTAACCAATTGCTTGGTTGAGGGAGGGCTTCCGCCGTTTATGATAAACCCGATTGACTTTGTAACGATGTACAACAATCGCAAAAACCAACATTAGAAAAAACCCCGCATTCAGCGGGGTTTTTTATTAAAAATTTAACTTATTTCTCTTATTCTTACGCACAAAGAAAGAGAGAAAAAACTATGCTAAAAAGATGGCTGTCAGCGGCAAGAATTTATATGGATAAGCGAATGCTTACCATGATTGCGCTCGGATTCTCCAGCGGCTTTCCTCTGCTTTTGGTTTTCGGCACGCTAAATTTATGGCTTAAAGACGCAGGCATTTCTTATGCTGCCATCGGACTTTTTTCTTTGGTCAAAACCCCATATAGCTTCAAATGGGCTTGGTCGCCGCTGATTGACCGCATCCGTTTGCCTTTATTTTGTCGCCTTGGTCGCCGCCGTGGTTGGGCTTTGTTCACACAGATTATTCTGATGTCATCCATTTTATGTATGTCAACAGTTAACCCTTCAGCAACGCCTCTGACTATGGCTTTCTTTGCTGTTTTGGTAACCATCGCGTCCGCCTCACAAGACATTGTGCTTGACGCTTATCGTATTGAAAGTTTTTCAAGCAAAGAGCAAGGTGCAGGTGTAGCTATTTTTGTTTTGGGTTATCGTTTTGGTCTCATCTTCTCGGGTGCTGGCGCTATCTGGATGGCTTCCGTTATGAGCTGGAACAATGTTTATGTCATTATGTCATTCGGTGCTCTTGTAGGTATAATTGCGATTCTCTGCTCCAAAGAACCGGCGCAAGATTCAAAAAAAGCCCAAATTTCATACTCCGGTTCACTTCGCAAACGCATCAAAAAATTTCTGCTGACTGCGGTTTATGACCCCTTCAAAGACTTTATGCGCAAACCGGATTGGGCAATCATTTTGCTCTTTATCTTTTTCTACCGTATGAGTGATGCTTACATGGGCCCCATGGCCTACCCTTTTTATGATGATATGGGGTTTAGTAAGGTAGAGATTGCTTATGTCAGCAAACTTTACGGGATGATAGCCACGATTCTCGGCGGCATTGCCGGAGGACTGATAATCAATCGCTTCGGCATAATGAAATCTCTGTTCTGGTTTGGTCTTTTGCAAGGCATAACCAACTTGATGTTTGTAGCCCAATCTTACGCCGGACATAATATATATCTGCTCACCATAACCATTTCTTTAGACAATATTTCGGCCGGAATGGGCACAACGGCTCTAGTGGCATATTTGTCTTCTTTATGCAATGTTGCCTACACCGCCACACAATATGCATTGCTTTCTTCTTTGATGAGTTTTGCCCGAGATGTTTTTGCTGCCACCAGCGGATTTTTGGCAGACCGAGTCAGTTGGGATATATTTTTCTTCACAACTGCTTTAATGGTCATCCCCGGACTAATTCTGCTGGCTTATTTAACAAAAAAATACCCCACAAAACATAAATAAACATTACCGGTCGTGCAAATTGTTCAAAGACAAATTACGTCTGACCAAACCTTTTTTGTTAGATTTTATTTTATCCGGCATCTCTTTTTTGCGCTTTTTCTTAACATCTTGACCGGATTTTTTAAGAATCTTTTTAGCAAGTTCATTATTTTCTTTAGCTGCAATTTTGGCTAATTCTTCATCGGAAAGGTTCTTTTCACCGGCTTTTAACAAAGCATCCAAAGACATTCCTTCCAAACCTTTTGTTCCTGCAATATCTTTAACCCTTTTAACCCCGCGTAAGGTCTGAATAACTTTACCTTCCGGAATTTTTTTAGTCGCCGTTTTTTCTTTTTGGCTCAACATATCTCCGACAGCTTGCTTGGCAATATTTTCCAAAGGCTCATTTGATTGCTGATTTTTCACAATCGCTCTTTGCTCAAAACCGTTTAATCCGGCTTGCTTAGCCATATGGGCAGCTGTTGCCAAAGCCTCCATTTTTCCGGCCATCCGCTGCATATTCATATTTTGCAGTTCTTCCTGATGGTGCAGAAGCTTTTTTTCCTCTTCGTTCAGTGCATTCATCAAAGAGTTAGCCTGATTAAGCTGCTCCAGACTGTCCGGAACATACTGAAACTCCTCTTCCTCATCGTCATCATACTCAGAAGAAACATCAATAGTTCTAACCTTTTTACGAATTCTTTTTAGCCCTTTAGGTAAATTTTCAGCAACCGGAGCAATTGGAGCTTTAAGGACATTTTTCTTTGCCGCCGAATATACCGCCGCTTTTTTCTGATTAATTCTAAGAGTCAATCTTTCGCTTGGTTCGGAATTATTTTTTTTCCACTCAATATTCGGATTTGAAACATCTTCTTTCATTCAAAGCTCCACAAATATATCCCTACTGGTCACCAAACATATATTAAAATGCCATATTCAGCCCATTTTGTCAAATATTAACAGATTTTACAAAATTTGCTTATATGTAATCATAATAGAACCATCAGAAAGAGCCGCTGTTAAAACTTCAATTGACGTTCCATCACTACGTTTCAGATTAAAACTCTTGGTTGTCAAACTGGTCAAATGTTTAATAATATCTTTTTTAAGCCCCGTCCAATCATCTACATTAGCAAAAAACTTAGCCTGAGCCTCAATAATCTCATCAATTCCGGGCTCGCTTTGCAAAAGTACCTCATCAACCATCCACAAACTCAAATAAGCCTTATTATAAAAGACCAAACGCCCGTTGGCTCCAAAAATCAAAACCGGATCAAACAAATTATCCAAAATCTCTTTTTGTACCGAAAGCAAGGAATTATAAGCTCGCCTTGTCGCCAAACGGTCGGTAACATCTTCAAAAGCAAACACCAAACCACCCATGGGATGTGGCGCGCGCACACGCCGAAAAGTTCGTCCATCCGGCAAATGAAGCATATCTTCCTTAGGCTCAATGATTGAAGAAAATTCCTTTTGCTCATCATTTTTATACAAGCGAAAATCCGGAACCTCCGGCAACATTCTTTTTTCTCTGATAACATCCAAAAACATCGCATAGGTCGGAGAGCTTTCCAGCCAAACATCTTCTAACTTCCAAAAATTAGCAAATGCTTTGTTATAAAAAGAGAGCTTAAACTTATCATCAAACACGGCAAAAGCTGTACCCAAAGCACCCAAAATTTCCAAATGTGCATTTTGATGCAGTTTAAGATTTCGCTTCAGGTCATCAAGTTCCGTAACCTCAATCAAAGCACCTGCCGTACAAATCTTGTCCAAACTTTGCTCCATATGAAACGGTGTTTCTATCGCCTCAAACGAGTGCCTTTTACCGTCTTTAACAACAGATACTGTTTCTTTCTTTACTTTATTAGCGCTATGAGCTTTTAAGGCCAAATTTCTTAAAATACTATCACCACCTGCCGACTGAATTTCTATTCCCTCATTCAAAATTTCTTCTTGTGAGGAATCCGGCACAAAATCAACATATTTCTTATTAACCAAAACAGGTTTCAAATCCTCGTTTCTAAGCCAAACCGGATAAGGAATATTATCAATCAAATCACGTAGCAGCAAAACCTTTTCCTGAGCTGCGTCTTTTTCTTTTTCCAACAACTCAATCCGACCGGATTCAAAACTGACATCTCTGAACCAAATCATATCGCAATAGATATTGCCGTCCAAACCATTAATTCTGGAGCCTGCCAGTTTAATATGTTTTCCGCTGGATTTCAGAACAAACTCTTCCTCAAAAGAAACCCCGTCATCCATCAATAAGCTGACATATTTAACCAATTTCTTAGCATCATCTTTATAAAAAGTCCTTAAAACATCTTCAAAAGAGGAGTTTGTACCTTTTTCCAGATTTAATATAACCGCCAACCGCCGCGAACAACGTTCTCTGATGGTTTTTCTTGGGTCATTAACCTTTTCATCAGGATAAATAAAAGCAAAATAACCGTCTTTGGAAGCATAAAGAGTTTCGGCATAGCGTTCTCTGTCTCTGTTCAAAAAATAATTTCTTTGCTTCAATTTCAAAACCTTAACGGCATCAACAAACCACAATCCAAGCAACAAAACAAACACCGCCGCCAAAGCATACCAAAGCTCCGGCGCAGCATAAAACATATCTTGTAACAGCTCAAAACTCATAAATTTTCTGATTTTTTATTAAAATTATTGTCTGTTTCTATAATCTATAATATAAAAACAATTAGTAAAACTCAAAAATGTAAGGCAAGTGAATAAAATGTATACTTTGGCTTTTGATACCACCGCCAACGGCGTTTCCATCCTGTTAAGCAAAGACGGCCACACGGTTGACGCCTTTCAAGAGGAAATGGACTTCGGACAAGCAGAAGTTCTCATCCCCGAAATCCGCAATACGCTGGAAGCCGAAAATATCCAATTCAAAGATTTAGACTTAGCTGTTGTTTGCACCGGTCCGGGTTCTTTTACCGGCGTTCGTTCATCCATCTCGGCAGCCAGAGCTTTCGGCTTGGCTTGCCCCAACACAAAAATCATCGGCGTTTCAGCCTTTGAGGCTTATGTTCACGGTCTCCAGCCAGATGAAGTTGCCACGATTAACGCCGTTATCATTGAAACAAAGCGAGAAGATTTTTATTACCAGCTTTTTGATGATAAAAAGAAAAAAATCACAGAACCTTCTGCCGGCACTTATGAAGAAATAATCAACCAATTGCGTGGCCCAAAAATTACTTTGGTTGGTGATGGCGTGGAGAGATTTTTAAATAAACCGAGCGGTTTGAGCCTCCATGTTATCAAAATGCTCAATTGCCCGCCGATAGAAGACTTGGCCGCTTGCGGAATATACAAATATCAAAACAAGATTTTTGACTTTCCCAAACCGCTATATCTTCGTGCGCCGGATGTTTGCATCAAATAAGAACAAACGCTTATAGACAAACCATATCAAAACAAGCATCAATACGGCCGAAGACAAAACATCGGTCAGGAAATGTGCACCTTGCCCGATTCTAAACACCGCGGTAAGACAGCCGAAGACAAACGCTGCACCGACAGTCAATGGCTTGTACTTTTTCAGAGCCAACAAAGCCGGAGCAACAAGCCAAAAAGCCACGGCCGTATGACCGGACATAAAAGAACAATCCCAAGAACATTGGTTGGATATTTCAAAAGGCAGGCTAAAAAGCTTATCACCGCCAAACTGTAAGATATCTTGCGGTCTTGCTCGCCCCCAAAAAGACTTAAATAAACCGTTTACAATCAAAATCGGCCCCAAAAACATTGTGCCCGAAGTCAAAAGCATAACCTTATCATCAATCCCGACCAAGACCTTATGCTTCCTCTTACCCCAAAGCCATGCAAAAAAAATCAATACCGCAGAAAAAACAATTAGTTCAGGAATACCTTTTCTGATAAGGTTACCCAAAACACTCTCATTAAACACAAAATGCCCGTTGTCATAAAACAACGAGCTTACATAAATATCTATATCTGCGATTTTTTCGCGCCAAGACATCTAGCCGTCTTCCAAATGCAGCAAAATAGACACACTAATAAGCGTGGCAATCAAGGCCGGTGTCCAAGCTGCAAAAAACTCGGGTATATAACCGTTTATACCAAAAGCATAAATAACCTGAGATAAGAAATAAACAATAAAACCTGTCGCAATACCGCCAACAATCAAAAACATCACACCGCCGCGTCTGTTGTTGGGTCGCAAAGCAAACACAGCCGCCACCAACACCATAGCACAAAGCATCAAAGGCGAAGCCAATAATGTCAAAAACCGCATATGATGGCGCAAAGCCGAGAATCCGGACATTTCATAAAACTTAATTGTTGCCGGCAAATCCCAAAAAGATATGGCTTCAGGGTCAATAAAGTTTTCCTTAATTCTATCCACGGTCAAAGTTGTTTTATAAGATACATTGTTTAGATTAAGAGTTGGTTTTCCGGCTTCAAAGACCTTCACATCTTTGAGCTCAAATTCATTATTTTCCAAAACGGCGGCAAAAGCCTGAACACGGCGCAAAATCTGTGAATCTCTGTCCATTTCCAAAATATCAATCTCACGCAACAAAAGATTATTTCCTTCTTGGCGCAAAGACTTTGCCTGCAAAACCAAAAACTTTTCGTCATCAATAGCTTCTCTAATCCACAAGCCTTTATCAGAAAACAACACGGCTTTCGGATTTTTGGTCTTAAAACGATAATCCAAAGTCTCATAGGCTTCATACATTTTGGCTGAAATTGGGTTAACAACGGTAATGTTCAAGACCCCAACCACAAAAACGGCAAACAAAACCGGAGCCAAAAATCCCCAAATAGAAACACCGGCCGCCCGAATAATAACAAATTCGTTGCTTTTGCTCAGCCGCCAAAACGTAATCATCGCCGCAATCATCATCACAAAAGGAAATACCATTTCAAGCGTTCTGGGGAGCTTTGTAATTGCCATCTGCATAATAAACCAGGCATCAACATCAGGTCTGTCGGAAGTACGGCGCAACAGCTCAATAATCTCAAACATCAGCACAATACCCATAACCATAAGCAACACGGCCAGAAAATTAACAATAATCTGTTTTATTAAATATTTGCCAAGAATAAAATTAGGTTTCATCTGCTATACTTCTGTAGTCAATTTTGCCTTCAGGATATAAAAAATATTCCTATTTTTCAAGCCTGTTAATTTCTGCCAACAAGCGTTTTTCATGCTCGGGCTGTTCTTGTTTTGCCTCAATAACTTCTTTACGGATTTTTTGTGTTCTGGAAAACAGATCAAACAGCTTGTCTCCCTCACCCCAACGAATATTGCGCTCCAAAGCAATCAGATCTTCAACAAAACGCTGAATAAGCTCAAGAATGGTATCTTTATTATTTAAAAACACATCGCGCCACATTGTCGGGTCAGAGCCTGCAATTCGTGTAAAATCACGAAAACCGGAAGCTGAATATTTAATAATTTCCTGTTTTTCATAACCTTCCAAATCAGAAACCGTCCCCACAATAGAAAAGGCAATCAAGTGAGGCAAATGAGAAACCGCCGCCATAACCTTATCATGATGTTCCGGCGACATGGAATCAACCTTCATCTTAGCCGCAGCCCACAGAGCCGAAACCTTATCTACAGCCTCTTGAGTTGAATATTTGCATGGCGTAACAATATACCAACGTCCTTCAAACAAAGTATCAAAACCGTTTGCCGGACCGGATTTTTCCGTACCTGCAACCGGATGCCCCGGAACCACGATAATATCAGCACCTTCCGGCAAATTTTTCTCAATCTCGTCAATAGCATATTTTTTGATAGAACCAACATCCGTAATAATCGCGCCTTTTTTCAAATAAGGCGCAATTTGCCGCGTAATCTCGCCATAAGCGCCGACCGGTGTGGCATAAACCACCAAATCAGCCTCTTTAACAGCAGTTGCAAGGTTAGAGGAAACCTCATCCACAATACCGAGCTCTTTGGCTCCTGCCAAATAATTTGGGTTATTATCATAAGCCCAAAGCTTTCCGGCAAGCTTGTTTTTCATAATCACACGCGCCAAAGAAGAACCGATAAGACCAATTCCGACAATCACAATTTTATTAAAAATCATCAAAAACAATCCTCAAACTTTAATCAAACAGCCCCGTAGACAAATATCTTTCGGTTGCATCCGGCAAAATAACCACAATATTTTTGCCTTTCATTTCCTCACGCTCCGCAATTTTAACCGCCGCCGCCAAAGCCGCTCCGGCCGAAATTCCGACTGCCAAACCATCCGTTTTAGCAACCATTTTCGCCATATCAACAGCTTCTTCGTCTTTAATATCCAGCACTTCATTAACCAGTTTTTCATCATAAAACTTTGGCACAAAACCGGCTCCGATACCATAAATTTTGTGCGGACCGGGCTTTCCGCCGTTCAAAACCGGACTAGCAGCGGGTTCAACCCCGACCACATATAAATCAGGATTATTTGTTCGCAAAGCGGAAGCAATCCCGTTAATTGTTCCGGCAGTTCCGATTGCACTGACCAAACAATCAACTTCGCCACCCGTATCTTCCAGAATCTCAAGACTTGTGCCAAACTTATGCGCATCTGGGTTTGCCTCGTTATCAAATTGTCGCAATAAAATAACATTTTTATTTTTCTCGGTCAAAATATCAGCTTTGTTGATAGAGCCTGTCATTCCATCTTCTGCCGGTGTCAAAATAACTTCCGCTCCAAAAAGTTTAATCAGAGAGATTCTTTCTTTAGACATATTTTCCGGCATAATAATCACCAGTTTATATCCCTTTGCGGCACAAATCGCAGCCAAACCGATACCCGTATTTCCGGACGTTGCTTCCACAAAGACCGTATCTTCACTAATCTTTTGCGTCTCTTCAGCTTTTTCTATCATTTTTAAGGCAACCCTGTCTTTAATGGAAAATACCGGATTATAAAACTCACATTTAGCTAAAAGATGAGCCTTAATTTTAAAATATTTTTCCAAACGATGCAGTCTGAGTAAGGGTGTTTTTCCGACCATTTCGGTAACTGAATTATAAATCTTTTGCATTTTGCGCCTCTAATTTGTTCATAAACCCCAAAATATCCTTTTCATAAGAGCGGGTCTTAAGTAGTATAAGCATAATGATAATTTATTAAAAATAAAGAAATGAAAACAAAAAAAACACTGTTCTTTGTTATTTTTGCATCGCTGCTTTATGTCTTGCCTGCGCAAGCCACCAGCTTAGATGAGATTTACCGTGATTTAGTTCGTTCGGACAATAGCGGATATCTACCTATGTTTGTCAAAAACCGCAATGCACCTGATTTTGTTTTAGATGAAGAAAGTTCAAAAAAAATCACACCGCCGGAAGAAACCAAGCCCTTAGACATCAAAGCCGTAAGTTTGGAGAGCCAAAGAGCCAAAAGAGAAGCAGAGCTCAAAGCCGCTCAGGAAAAATGGCAAAATACGTTAAAAGCCATCAAAAACAATCAAATAACGCCTGTTGACTTGGAAGAACTGCAAAAACATGTCAATAACAATGAAGCCGATGCTGTAGAAATTTATGCTTGGATGAACGCGCGCGGAATAGGAATCAAACAAGACCTCATAAAAGCTTTTTATTTATACCAAAAAGCCTCATCACTAAATATTCCCGGAGCAAACAATAATGCGGCTCAAGTTTACAAAGCCATGACAAGAGAACAAAGAAATAGCCTTAATCCAACAACAAAATAAATTACAAATTTTCTGCAAAAAGTTGCTGAAAAGCCAGCCAATGCGCATAATTTATCTTAATTTTTCCTTTGAAAATATCTTTAATATCAATCCAAGCAGCTTTTCCGTTTTCAGGAGTTTTCCACTCTTTCTTTTTGGTGTCAAAACCGAAAGAGGAAGCGTCATAAACAATAAAAGTCATATTATAATGACAAAACTCCCCGAAAGGTCTGGCATCTTCTGCAAAATAATTAATATCTTGCTCATATTGCTTGATACCGCTATCAAGCATAAATTCTATGCCTGTTTCCTCAAAAAGTTTCCTAAATAAACAACTCCTAAAATCCTCTTTTCGGCTAACGGCTCCCCCGGGAAATTCAGGCACATTGACTTGTGGCGGGTAAGTAACCAAAACCTTATCATCCTTGAGCAAAACAGCAAAAAAGCCTTTTTGCTCAACAGGAATAACATCATCGGCAAATTTTTCTTTTCCTCTGCGATCAAAAAAGACCTCAACCATTTTCAGCTTCCTTAATCAGCTCATGAACAAAATCTGTCAAACCAACCTGACGAACACGTTTCATTCTTTCGCCTGAAATAATCTTTTGTACTTTTGTAATTGTTTCTTCCAAGTTAACATTAACAATCACATAATCAAACTCATCCCAATGACTGATTTTATCCATAATAATATTCATTCTTTTATTGATAACCTCAGGAGTATCTGTTCCTCGGCTTTCCAAACGACGACGCAATTCCTTAATAGACGGGGGTAATAAATAAATGGAAACAACATCAGAACCGGCTTTTTTACGCATTTGTCTTGCTCCGGCCCAATCCATATCAAAAATAACATCTTGGCCGATATTAATAAAGCTGTCCACTTCTGAACGAAGCGTTCCATAACGGTCGCCATATTGCGATTCCACATGCTCATAAAAAGCATCTTGTGCCAAAAATTCATCATATTGTTCATTGGTAACAAAGTAATAATCCACACCGTCAACCTCATTTTCGCGCGGCTTACGTGTTGTAACCGAAACCGAAAATTTGATATTGCTGTCTCTTTTCAAAATCTCTTTAACAACGGCGCTTTTACCTGTTCCTGAAGGAGCTTCAATAATAAACATTGCACCGCGGCGAACTTTTTTCAGTCTGTTAATAATCTCATCCATTGGTTTTTACTCCATATTTTGTACTTGCTCGCGAAACTGCTCAATTAGTGTTTTCAGTTCCATACCCAAATTAGTTATCTCAATATCGCAAGACTTTGAACAAGTTGTGTTTGCTTCTCTGTTCAGTTCCTGACACAAAAAATCTAATCTTCTGCCGACAGCCTCTCCGGAATCCAACAAGTTGAAAGCTGTTTGAATATGTGCTTTCAGGCGGTCAATCTCTTCTCTGATATCAGCCCTGGCCACATACAAACAAACTTCTTGCGCCAATCTGTCTTCCGAAACCTGAACTTCCGAGCCCAACAACTCCTTAATCTGTGCCGTTAAACGTTCTTTCAACATCTGAGGCAAAGTTTCGGCCTTTTGTTCAATTTTGCTCACATTCACGGAAATTTTATTCAAAATATCTTTTAAAGCCAAACATATTTTTTCACCTTCGGCTTGGCGCGCCAACAATAAGGCATCACAAGCTTTCTGAAAACCCTTTTGCAAATCATTGATTAACAAAGCTGTTTCATCTTCGTTTAATACATTATCGGCAACTTCGGCAACACCTTTAAGTGCAAGCATCTCGCTAACCGAAGGTTTAGAGAGTTTATCGCTGTTTTCTTCATAGATTTTGATAGCTTTTTCAACAAGTTGTTTTAACAATTCTTCATTAAACACAATCTCGTTATTTTTATCAAAATCAACTTCCAAATAAACACTCAAACTTCCTCTGGCAAAATAGTTTGCCGCTTCATTTTTAACGAACATAGACAAGCTATCCACATAAGAAGGCAACTTAGTCTTAACATCCAAAGATTTTCCGTTCACGCTTTTGAGCTCAAAAAACCAAGAACATTGCTTTTTATCATTAAAAACGGTAACACCGTTTTCTCTGGCAAAACCGGTCATACTTGAAACAGACAAAACCATTCTCCTTTTTACCTAAATTTAACTTTAGTATATATATAAATACTTAATAATAATTTACCATTCGGGGACAAAATGACGACCAAAAAGAAACAAAATATTCTCATCACCGGCGCATCTTCAGGCATAGGGGAAGCCCTCGCCAGACATTATGCCATAACAGAAAAGGCAGCAAACTTATTCATCTCCGGTCGCGACCCCAAACGCCTAGAAGCCGTACAAAAAGCTTGCGAAAGATATAATGTGAAGGTTTATGCCAAAATTTTAGATGTAACGGATAAAGAAGCAACTAAAAACTGGATACTAGAATGCGAAGACATTGCGCCTTTAAACCTTGTTTATGCCAATGCCGGCGTAGCCACCTTGCAAGAAATCCCCGAAAATATTTACAATACTTTCAACACCAATGTTTTTGGCGTATTAAACACAATCATACCCGCTATGGAGATATATAAAAACCGCAAAGACAAAAACAAAACTCTGGTCATAATGTCTTCCATTGCCGGTTATCACGGCTTGCCTTCTTGCCCGTCATACAGCGCCAGCAAAGCTTGCGTCAAAGCTTATGGTGAGGCTTTGCGTTCAGACCTCAAACCATACAACATTCAGGTTAATGTCGTCTGCCCGGGTTTTGTAAAATCACGCATAACCGACAAAAACACTTGCCCGATGCCTTTCTTTATGTCAGCAGAAAATGCGGCAAAAATCATTGCGGACAGAGTGGAAAATAATGTCGGCTTAATAGCTTTCCCATGGCCGATGCGCTTGGCAACTTGGTTAATGTCCATTTTGCCCAACTGCCTGAGTGATTTTATTTATGCCAAACTCCCGCATAAGGTATAGTTATGGAATTAAATGCAAGCACCATATGCTTCATCATATTGGAAATTCTTATAGTTTCCTTAGCTTTTTATTTTAGAAGCAAATAAGTATTAAGACAACCAAACGGCGTCTTTAAGCTTTTTTTCCAAAAAAGTTTTGTGTGCTTCCAGCTCCTCTTCTGTCGGCGGAAAAGAGCGCGGCTCGCGATAAGTTTTGTTCTCATGACTTTCAAAACTTGCGGTTTTCTTGGTTTCCTGCTTGCTTTCCAAGCCCATTGTCGGTTCTTCACCGCCCAAAAGCTCCAAATAAACCTTAGCCAACAACTCGGCATCAAGCAAAGCGCCATGGTTTGTACGACTGCTGTTATCAACCCCGAAACGCTTACACAAAGCATCCAAATTATTTCTGGCACCCGGAAACATATTACGCGCAATTTCCAAGGTATCAACCACTCTATCCCATGGAAGTGTGGGCTTTCCGAGCTGCTTGAGTTCATAGTTCACAAAGTTAATATCAAATTGAGCGTTATGCGCAACCAAAATACTGTCATCTCCGACAAACTCCAGCCACTCATCGGCCACTTTATCAAAAGTCGGAAAATCCTTCAAAAATTCATAAGACAAACCGTGAACTTTATAAGCATCTTCCGGCACTTCTTTTTCAGGGTTAATATATTGATGATACGTTTTGCCTGTCGGCATATGGTTAATAAGTTCAACTGCGCCGATTTCAACCAAACGCTCGCCTTCTTCGGCATTAAAACCCGTAGTTTCCGTATCAAAAACAATCTCTCTAACCATTTTTAGCATTCCAATCCATCAACAATACTAACCATATCGGCAAAAACCAAATTTTGCGGCCTTCCCGTATCCACCACCACATCAGCCAACAAAACTTTGGCCTTGTTGCTTAACTGTACGTTGTTAATCTTTTCAAAATCTTCAGCCGAAATCTTATCACGCTCCATTACGCGTTTTTTCTGCGTTTCATAATCCACATCGGCAACAATAATGCAATCGCAATAAATATCCCATCTCATTTCAAACAACAAAGCAACATCTAAGAAAAACAAATCATTGCTTTGTGCGTGTTTATGAATAACTCTTTTAAGATAGCGCCGCAAAAAAGGATGAATAAGCCCCTCTAGCTCCTTAAGACGAGCATTATCATTAAAGACAATATTACGCAAAGCTCTTTTATTAACTTTTCCGTTTTCTACCACTTGCGGAAAATGCTGTTCAATAACTTTAATAAAATCTTTTTTAAAATAGAGACGGCGAACCCACCCGTCCACATCATAAACACAATATCCCAAACGTCTGACCATAGAAGCCAAAGTCGTTTTTCCGCAACCTATAGAACCTGTGATAGCTGCTAATTTCATAAAAAATTCCTTAAAATCAAACTCCTTACTCACTTATACACAAACAAGCCAAAATCTGTGCATAACTAAGCTCTCTTGCATATTTATACAAACTAATCACCACAATGTAAAATCCAATATACAACTTTACGCACAGGAGCATATTTTTTCGCACAGAGGTTGATAAAAAAACTTATCAACAAAATACTCAATTTAAAGTTTACAGAATCAAGAAAAACAAAGTTAACGATTCGTTAATAATTCTTAAATTCCGTTAACAATCTTATTAACATTCTTTTAACTTTTGGATATCTCTGTTAATAAAAACTTATACACATAAACAGCAGGGATATACAAATAACAACTAAAATTTTAAAAATATTTATATGGGGCTTTTTGACTGTGTATAAAAATCAAACAACATTTAATTGACTTTCATTCATTTAAATAATATAAAACAGACATACAGTAATTCTAATAATACTATACAGAGGGTTATTTCCCTTTTCTTAATTACTTTCACACCCAATAATATATCAAGGTTACAATGCATTTAAAAGATTTAAAGCAAAAATCTCCCAAGGAGTTATTAACTCAAGCGGAGGAATTAGGAATAGAAGACGCATCATCTATGCGTGTTCAGGATTTAATTTTTGCCATTATGAAAAAAGTGGCATCTGATGATCAAACCATTTATGGCGAAGGAACGATAGAAGTTTTGCAAGATGGCTTTGGTTTTTTGCGTTCTGCTGAATCCAATTATTTGGCCAGCCCTGATGATATTTATGTATCACCGGCTCAAGTTAAAAAATTTGGTCTGCGCACCGGAGATACGGTTGAAGGCGAAATTCGCGGCCCGAAAGATAATGAACGTTATTTTGCTCTAACCAAGATTAACACCATTAACTTTGAAGATCCCGAAAAATCAAAACTTCGTGTAAATTTTGATAACCTAACCCCGCTTTATCCGACCAAAAAACTAGACTTTGATATCATCTGCGGCGAAAAAGACTATACCACGCGCATTATTGACCTGATTGCCCCGCAAGGCAAAGGTCAACGCGGCTTAATTGTTGCGCCGCCGAGAACAGGTAAAACCGTAATGTTGCAAAATATTGCGCACGCCATAGCAACAAATCACCCTGAAGTTTATTTAATGGTTTTATTGATTGATGAACGTCCGGAAGAAGTAACGGATATGAGCCGTTCAGTTAAAGGTGAGGTTATTTCTTCCACCTTTGATGAGCCGGCTGCGCGCCATGTTCAGGTTGCCGAAATGGTTATTGAAAAAGCCAAGCGTTTGGTAGAAACCAAAAAAGATGTTGTCATCTTGCTTGACTCCATCACACGTTTGGGCCGTGCATATAATACGGTTATTCCTTCATCTGGTAAGGTTTTAACCGGAGGTGTTGACGCCAATGCTCTGCAAAGACCAAAACGCCTGCTTGGTGCAGCTCGTAATGTAGAGGAAGGAGGTTCTTTAACAATCATTGCCACAGCTTTGATTGATACGGGTTCTCGTATGGATGAGGTTATTTTTGAGGAGTTCAAAGGAACAGGTAACTCCGAAATCATATTGGATAGAAAGTTAACCGATAAGCGTCTCTTCCCGACCATAGATATTACGCGTTCAGGCACTCGTAAGGAAGAGTTGTTGGTAGACAAAGCCACATTAGCCAAAATGTGGGTATTGCGCCGTGTTTTGATGCAAATGGGTATGACTGACGGTATGGAATTTTTATTGGATAAACTTAAACAATCCAAGGATAATGAGGACTTTTTCAATACAATGAATTCTTAAAGAAAAAAGCCAAGCGCCGAATTATAAAAAATCCGGCGCTTGTTTTTTAGTTAATTTTATTTTACGACGACAATATTTTGATTGTCAAAATCCTCGCAATAACCACCTTCATCAACTTTTACCCACACAATATGTCCGGGTTCGGTTAAGACGGCTTCTTCAAGGTTTCTGTTGATTGTGAATAACATATTATCTTCACTGATCAAAACGACTTTGGTATAGCCGCTCATAACAACAGGGACAACTTTTTTAACAATAAAAGTTGTTTCTCCGTCTTTAAAAACAGTATAAACCCCATTAGGCTCAGCTTTTTCAATGTCTGCATTCTGTTTTTCTTCCCGTGCCAACTCTTTTTTGTCAGCCATATTATCCAGAAATCTGAAAAAAATGCACACGAAGAAAATCACAATAAAAACGACATTGGTCGCCATAATATTACTAATATCTATGGTTATTTCTTCTGTATTTTTAAGAAACAAAACAGAACCGATTAATACCCAATAGATATTTACTAAAGCACCAAAAAATACGGCTATACTAACTTTGACCCAAAAATAGATCGGTATCAAAGTCATAATAGCCATAATGCCGACAGCCAACAGAAAGGCATTTCCCAAATGGCATCTTGTTTTCAAATCTGAACGATCTGTAAAGAAGTTCACAATGAAAGATGAGGCAAATATCGCCATCCCAAACCAAAGAAATTCTTTACTGACATTCAAGGTGTAAACCAATGTGCCGATTAAAATGCCAAGCACCAAAACAATTTTCACAGCGTAGCCAAAATCTGATTTTGACTGGTCGCTAAAAACTTTTTTACTCATAATATAATAAATTAATATAATTCTTATGAGAGATTATGAGTATTTTTGGCTATTTGTCAATATTTTTTAAAAAATCAGAAAGTTCTTTCATTGTCAAAAAGATATGCTCAACACCAAGCTCACGTACTTTTTGCTGATATTCGGGCGTGCAGTTCATTTCGCTTCCGACAAAAGCCACCGGTAACATACCAGCAGCTTGAGCTGCTTGCAAACCGGGCAAAGAGTCTTCAATAACAATGGTGTTTTGCGGCAAAGCATTCATTTGCTTGGCAGAAAAGAGAAAGAGGTCAGGCTCTGGTTTACCATGTTCTACCTGCTCTGCTGTAAAAATATGGTCATCCGGAAAGTATTTTTTGAAGTTCATTGCCTTGAGTTTAGCCTCTGTTTTGGCTAAGAATCCGCCGGTTGCCAGACAATAAGGAATTTTTGTTTGTTGCAAAATCTCTTCCACACCGGGGGTAGCTTTCAGGTTATGCTCAATATCATAGGTTTCGCGTCTTTTAAGTTCGCGCAAAAAATCATCATCAATAGTTATGCCGAGTTTTTGCAAATTTTTAATTTTTGTTTTAACGGCCAATCCGCCCAAAAATTTATCGGCAGTTTCAAAATCCCATCCGAGGTCAAAATTTTCATTAAGCATATTTTGCCAAATCTTAATCCATAATTTTTCGCTATCGGCCAAAACGCCGTCATAATCCCATATAATAAGCTCTGGTTTAAATTTAGTCATTTTACACCTTTTGGTTTAAAATTAATGAGTCTATTTAAGCCTCGTACAGAAGATTTTAAGGTATACTACAATACATTTATTAAGACGGAGTAAAAAACCGCTCCTGAGTCAAAAAAACGGCCTTATTTTAAATCTTGCCAAAAACGAGCTTTGGTATAATATTAAGCGCAGATTTTTAAAGGAGTTATGATGGATAATCAAACAATTTATGCCCTGTCAACGGTTTATGGCAAATCTGGTGTGGCAGTCATTCGTGTTTCTGGAGCAAAAGCAAAAGAAGCCGTTGCCAAGCTGACAAACTTGAAAGAAAAGAGCTTAAAACCGCGTTATGCATATTTTACGGATATCAAAGACATTGTTTCCCGTGAAACATTGGATAAATGTTTGCTGCTTTATTTTAAGGCCCCTCATTCTTTTACGGGAGAAGATATTGTAGAATTTCAGACTCACGGCTCTAAGGCGGTAATTGCTTCAGTTCTAGAGAACCTAAGCAAAATTCCGGACTTTCGTATGGCTAAGCCCGGCGAATTTTCCAGACGTGCTTTTCACAACGGCAAAATGGATTTAACAGAGGCCGAAGGTTTAGCAGACCTGATTGATTCTGAAACATCTGAACAACAAAAATATGCCATGCGCCAAATGGAAGGCGGTTTAAAAAATCTGTATGATGGCTGGCGAGAAGAGCTGATTAAGATAATGGCCTACCTTGAGGCTTATATAGATTTTCCGGATGAGGACATTCCTCAAGACTTGGTTGATAAACTTTTGAACGATGTATTTAAACTTAAAAGCGCCATTTCTGAGCACTTGAACACTGATTCAATCGGCGAAAGATTACGTGAGGGTTTTCGTGTTGTTATCGTTGGACCGCCGAATGCCGGCAAATCAAGTTTGTTGAACACTGTTGTCAATCGTGAAGCAGCAATCGTATCATCCATTGCCGGAACCACACGAGACGCTGTAGATGTTCATTTGGATATTAAAGGTTATCCCGTAATGTTTACGGATACGGCAGGCATTCGTGAAGTAGAAGAAGAAATTGAGAAACAAGGTATAGAAATTGCTTTCCGCAAAATCGCTGATGCTGATTTGGTTCTTTGTTTGTTTGATGCTTCAAAAGACTCTGTTCAAATCTTTGATAATATTAAAAATTCTTTTAAAAACAAAGCGATATATGTTGCGAACAAATCTGATAATTTAACTTTTGAACAATGTTCAAATCTCAAAAAACAAGGTTGTGTTGTTATCTCAGCAAAACATAAACAAGGTATTGCCGACTTAATGGAAGTTATATATCAGCAAATCAAAGAAAGATTTACGGCTAATTCTAATTTGCTTATCACACGTCAGCGTTATCGCGAGGCTTTAGCCGAAACTTTGGATAATCTGGAGCGTTTTTCTTTTGATAAAGAGATAGAGCTTTCTGCAGAGGATATCCGGCTTGCTGCAAGAGGCTTGGGTAAGATTACCGGCCGCATAGAAGTTGATGATATATTAAATAAGATTTTCGGAAGTTTCTGCATCGGAAAATAATCAAAACAAAATAAAGACCTGAACATTTTGTTCAGGTCTTTATTTGCGGCTTAATATGACAAATTAACCGCTTAATAAGATTTATATGCTAAAATACAGCAAAATAAAAAAGGCAAAATAAATGAGCGATAAAGATAATAAATTTGATGTCATTGTTGTCGGCGGCGGACATGCCGGTTGTGAGGCTTGCGCGGCAGCAGCCAGAATGGGTGCAAAAACCGCGTTAATCACACATCGCATTGACCGCATTGGCGAGATGTCTTGCAATCCGGCAATCGGTGGTTTAGGCAAAGGACATTTAGTCAGAGAAATTGACGCGCTTGATGGCTTAATGGGTAAAGTCATTGATAAGGCGGGCATACAATTTCGTATGTTAAACGCCTCCAAAGGACCGGCAGTAAGAGGCCCTCGCGCGCAAGCAGATAGAGAACTTTATCGTAAATATATGTTAGAGGCTTTGCAAGAGCAGGAAAATTTAACTCTGATTGAAGCGGCGGTTGAGGGGTTATTGATAAAAGATAATAACGTTGTCGGCGTAACCTTGGCAGACGGAACAGCCTACGAAGCCGGAGCTGTTGTTTTAACCACCGGCACTTTTTTGAACGGCATTATGTTCACGGGTCATGTTGCCACGCCGGGAGGTCGTGTTGGAGATGCTGCTTGTGTCGGTATAACACCGTATTTAAAGTCTTTGGGGCTCAAAGTTGGTCGTCTGAAAACGGGAACCCCTGCCCGCCTGAACGGTAAAACCATAAATTGGGATATTTTGGAAACCCAAAGCGGCGATGAAAATCCCGAGCCTTTTTCTTATTTGACGGAAAAGATTACCAATCCGCAAATAGAATGCCATATCACACAAACCAATGAGGAAACGCATAAAATAATCAGAGATAACTTTTCCAAATGCGCATTGTTTTCCGGTTTGATTACCGGAGTTGGTCCGAGATATTGCCCGAGCATAGAAGACAAACTTGTTAAGTTTGCCGACCGCACCAGCCACCAGATTTTTCTGGAGCCGGAAGGTTTGAATACGGATGTTGTTTATCCGAACGGTATTTCAACCTCTCTGCCTGCAGATGTTCAGGATGCCTTTATTCATACGATGAAGGGGTTGGAGAATGTTGAAATTTTGCGTTTTGCTTATGCTATTGAATATGACTATGTTGATCCTCAAGAGCTCAGCCATACGCTTGAGGTTAAGAAGGCTCCTAACCTATTTTTAGCAGGACAAATTAATGGTACAACCGGTTATGAAGAAGCCGCGGCACAAGGTTTACTGGCAGGCGTAAATGCAGCCTTAAAAGCTGAAGGCAAAGGGCGTGAATTTTTCATTGACCGTAGCAATGCCTATATTGGTGTAATGGTAGATGATTTAATCACCAAAGGCGTGGATGAGCCTTATCGTATGTTTACTTCGCGTTCTGAATATAGATTATTTTTGCGAGCAGACAATGCGGATGCGCGTTTAACGGAGCAAGGCTATGAAATCGGCTGTGTCGGCGAACATAGATACACTGTATTTAAAGCCAAAAGAGATAAAATTCGCCACTATCGCAAATTGAGCGAAAGTCTGACAATCACACCGAACGAGCTTGAAAAATTCGGCATTCATACCAAAAAGGATGGCACACGCAGAACAGCCTTTAATGTAATGTCTTATGACGGTGTTTCACGTGAAACAATCAACCAAATTTTTCCCGAGCTGTCAGATATTCCGGCAGATGTCTACGAACAAATTGAAATTGATGCGCGCTATGCCGGATACATCAAAAGACAAATGGCTGATATTGAAGTCTTCAAAAAAGATGAAAAGTTAAAGCTGAGAGAAGATATAGATTATTCAAAAATAGGAGGTTTATCCCGAGAGATGGTAGCCAAGTTGAGCAAGGTTCGTCCTGCAACAATTGGCGAAGCATCGCGAATCCCCGGGGTAACACCGGCCGCCATAACAGCAGTTTTGGGCTATGTAAAGAGGTGATGTATGACTTGTCCAAGCATAAAGCAAGCACTGGATTTATTTGATGAAGGTTTGGTCAAAATGCGAACGGAGCAGCCGCGCTTTGCTTTTTATTTTGAAAAATCTTACCGAAGCCATTGTTGTTTGGTTGCTTGTTGTGCGGAGATGATAGCCTCAAGATTACAATATCTGGATGTTCAGAAGGCTTATATATTTGGTTTACTGCATGATTATGGTAAGATGATATGCGATGCTGACAGCAAACAATATTTTCATGGTCTGACCGGTTATAATGAGATGAATAAACTTGGTTTTGATGAGGTAGCAAAAATATGCTTAACGCATACCTTTCCAGACAAAGAGTTCAAATATACGGAATATTCATATCCAGAAATGAGAAAAACAAAAAAAATATTATCATCAATAGAATATGATGATTATGACCGTTTAATACAATTATGTGATTTACTTGTAACCGGTATGAGCTTTGGTACGATTAAAGAACGTATGGCTTATGTAAAGGACAAATATAGACTCCCGACAATACTCATCAAAAAACGCTATCGCCAGGCTTTAAGATTAAAAAACTATTTTGATAGGCGTTGCGGTTGCGATATTTATCGCTTATTGGGGGTAAACTAGCCTATGCTAATACTTTCTCTAAAATGTCCTGATATGCGTGAGGCGATGCGCCTGTGGTGGGATGGATTAAGGTATCGGCGCGAAAATGATAATTTCGGCTATACAGACGAATATATTTTTCACACACAAGGCGTTGCTTTTGCTTCCCGCGCCATTGCTGCAAACATAAAAGAGGTAAATCCTGAGACGGCATATATTTGCGGTCTTTTGCATGATTATGGGAAAAAATATAATGAGAAGAAGATAGGTCGTTTTCATGGGCTTGTTGGTTATCAGGAGCTCATATCAATGGGCTGGGAGCGCCCTGCCCGCACTTGTTTAAGTCATACTTTTCCTGGAAAAAATATTGATGTTGAAGATTATCCTTCTTATCCCAAGGCCGATATTCTTGAGGCTCGGGAAATATTGAAAAATTGGGAATACGATGTTTACGATCGTATTGTTCAGTTCACAGATAGGCTATTTGAAGGTCTGTCAATGATACCCTTTGAAAAAAGAGCTCAAGCCATAGGCCAAAGATATAATTTACCCCAAGATCTTGTTCAAAAACTAATCAATACGGGAATGGGGTTGAAAGCAGAATTAGATGATTTGTGCCATAAAGATGTATATGAAATTTTGGGGTTAAAATAATGCAAACTTTTACTTATCACACGCATACAAATAATTTTGGCATCTACGATGGGCATAATTCTCCTGATGAAATGATGGATAAAGCCGAATCAATCGGATTTACGGAATTAGGTATATCCAACCATCTAATCTGCAAACCCGGGTCATATTGCTGGTCATCTCAAAATTTTGACGACTTTGCCAAGGCCGAAACGGTGTATTTAAAGACCGCCGATGAGATAAGAGAAGCCGCAGCAAGGCACAAAATAAAAGTTTATGTCGGTTTTGAGGTTGATTATTACAAATCAGCTGGTTGGTGCCGCGATTTTGAAAAACTAAAGAATCGCCTCAATGTAGATTATCTTATTGGCTCAACGCATAACTTAATGAATCATGATGCCAGCTGGGTTCAGAATATTTACCACATGAAATGGTCAAATATCCAAGTAGATGATGAAACCTTGAAGGACGGCATAAAGAACTATTGGCTGAATGTCATAGAATCTATAAAAAGCGGTTATTTTGATTTCATCGCGCATTTAGATGTTATCAAAATTTTCGGGTTAGGTTTGGAGCCGGAATGGGATGAATATAAATGGATGGTCATAGAAGCATTAGATAAGACCAAACACCCCTTTGAGTTAAATACGAGTGGCTGGACCAAAGCCGGAGAGCAACATCCGCATACATGGATGCTGAAAGAGCTGGCCAAAAGAGATGTTCCGATTGTCATTAACGATGATGCCCACTCTGTTGATTTGCTCGGAAGATACTTTGCTGAAGCTGAGAATCTTCTGACCGAATTAAACTACACGAATCGCTGGAAGCTTCAGAAGTAATTTTGTGTAAAATAATCTTCAGATTTTGAGTCAAATAACGCTGTCTAAGTCTTTGTTTTAAGATTCTTTTTAAAATAAAGACTTTTTTGTGTTCATAACTTCATAAATGCTGTTTTAAATTAAATTGAAAAAATATATAAATATTTTATGAAAAATTTTATGGACACATACAATGTTTCACGTGAAACATTTGAGCGCTTAAAAACTTACGAGGCCTCTCTTCGCGAGTGGCAAAAAAAGTTTAATCTGGTCAGCAACGCATCTTTGGATGATGCTTGGAACAGACATTTTTTAGACTCTGCTCAGCTGTTTAAATATATTCCAAATTCTGCCAAGAATGTCGTTGATTTTGGCTCTGGGGCTGGTTTTCCGGGAATGGTGCTGGCAATAATGGCGGCAGAAAAAACACCGTATTTAAATTTCTTTTTGATTGAAAGTATTACTAAAAAAACACTGTATTTAAATGAGGTGAAGAATCTTACCGGAATAAATAATGTAAAAATCATCAATGACCGCATTGAAAACATCAAAATCCCGTCTGTTGATGTCATAACCTCAAGAGCAATGTGCTCACTTAAAGATTTGCTTTTTTATGCATCAAAGTTTTCATCAAAAAAAACGCTTTGTATTTTCCCCAAAGGAAAAAAATACAAAGAAGAAATTGCAGAGGCTCAAAAGAGCTGGACTTTTACTTATGAAACTGTGCCGAGCGAACAAAGCGATGAAGGCGCAATTTTATTGATAACCGAAATCAAAAAACTTAAAGGAGTTAAATAATGCCAAGAATTATTGCTATAGCGAATCGTAAAGGCGGTGTTGGCAAAACCACCACCACGGTTAATGTGGCAACCGCAATGGCTGCTGCCGGAAAAAAAGTTTTGGTAATTGATCTTGACCCTCAGGGCAATGCCACAACTTCAATGGGTATCAACAAAACCGGCAGAATGGCATCATCTTATGAGGTTCTTCTTGGCGAAAAAAGAATTAACGAAGCCGTTGTTTGGACAGAGATTCCAAACTTCTCTCTGGTGCCCTCTTCCGCGGACCTTGCCGGTGCCGAGGTTGAATTGGTTGATGTAGAACACAGAGAATTTGCTTTGCGCAATGCTTTAGGCAAAGATGTCATAAACTATGACTATGTTTTGATAGATTGTCCGCCGTCTTTAAGCTTGGTAACCATCAATGCTCTGGTTGCCGCAGATGCTGTCATTGTACCATTGCAATGCGAATTTTTGGCTCTTGAGGGTATTACGGATTTGATTCGCAACATCAATCAAATTAAACGTGCTTTCAATCCAAAGTTAGAGCTTCAAGGTGTAGTCTTGACCATGTATGACAAGCGTAACAATTTGTCTCAAATGGTTGAAGACGATGTCAGAAATTTCTTTGGCAAAAAAGTATACCAAACCGTCATTCCGAGAAATGTGCGTGTTTCTGAGGCTCCCTCTCACGGCAAACCTGTTTTGATTTATGATTTCAGATGTCCGGGCTCACAAGCCTATATTAGCCTAACCGGCGAAGTTTTGAAAAGAGAGAAGGAATTATTGGCATGTTAGAAAATTCAAATTTGGATGATTTAGATATTTTGAGCGATACTCCCAAACACGAAGAAACATCACACAACGGCAAAAGAAAGAGTTTGGGCCGTGGCTTGGGAGCTTTGTTAGGTGATAGCGAATTTAATCTGGATGAGGCCTTAAATGATACACCGACCCAAACCGTTCAACCAGCTGATGATACTGTTGCCATAGATTCTCTTTATCCGAGCCCTTTTCAACCGCGCAAGGATTTTGATGAAGAAGCGCTTAATGCTTTGGTTGAATCAATCAAGGAAAAAGGCGTTTTGCAGCCTTTGCTGGTTCGTCGCAAAGGTGATAAATATGAGATTATTGCCGGAGAGCGTCGTTGGCGTGCCTCCAAACTTGCCGGACTAAAGTCTGTTCCCGTGATTGTCAAAGAGATGGACGACAAAGAGGTCTTGGAAGTCGCTTTGGTTGAAAACCTCTTGCGCGAGAATTTATCTGCCATAGAAGAAGCCGAGGGCTTTCAGCGCTTAATAGATGAGTTTTCGCACACGCAGGAAGCTTTGGCACAAATTGTCGGAAAATCACGCAGTCATGTTGCCAATACTTTGCGCTTATTATCCCTGCCCGATTCGGTAAAAGTAATGGTGCGTGAGGGTAAATTATCTGCCGGACATGCCAGAGCCTTGGTTGGTCTGGAAAATGCAGAAGCCTTAGCAAAACAGATAATTGCAAAAGATTTAAATGTCCGTCAGGTTGAGGAGCTCGTTGCCAAGCAAAAAAATCCCGAGCCCAAAGAACCCAAAAAGGCAAAAGATGAAGATATTGTGGAGATAGAAAAAGATTTGAATAAAAATCTTGGCCTCCGTATCAAAATTTCGCCAAGCAAACAAGGCGGGGGTAAAGTTGTTTTGCAATATGCCTCTGCGGCAGAACTTGATATGATTATTGATATCTTGGAGCAAAAACGCAAAACCGGTATGATACCGACCCCGCAAAGCGAAGCTCCTGCACCGACAAATGAAAAATTTACGATGAAGATAATTGATTAAGTCAAAAAGAAGCTCCCCAAAGGGAGTTTCTTTTTTTATCTTTACTCCTTGTTAAGGGCTTATGGATAAAATCTCTGAAAAAGAGCACGACAAAAAAATCTTGGAAATTTTAAAATCCTGTGTTCTAATAAAACAAAACAACAAGAGGAAAGATACGTCATGGTTTTTCTGAAAAAAGCGCTTTTGGGTCTCGGAGCCTTAATTTTGATATTTATTGGCGGTAGCGGAACACAAAGCAGTAGCTTGTTACTGCAAGGCAGCGGCTTTATCGGACTGATAATCGGCTTGGTCGTGCTTTATATTTTCGGAAAAATGGCTTGGCGCGCAATGGGATGTTTGCCGTCTTTTCTGGTTGTGGGCTCCATATTAGCTTTTATTGTTTATGCTATTGGCGGTTTTAATAACGGCATCGGCGGTGTTGGACAATCTCTGCGCAGCTTTTTAGGTATGCAAGGCAACGCCCAGCAAGCGCCGCAAAATGGTAGTGTAATAATGATGGAAGAAACTTACACACCTTCTTTAGACGAGAACTTTTCATCGGAGATTGGTTCTCAGGCAAGGCCGGAGCCACAAGCGCAAGCACCGCAAAAACAAAATGCTTTCCAACAGTTTATGAGTTCTTTTGGCGGCGGACAGCAACAACAAGCAGCCCCCGCTTTTAACCCCAACAATTTTCCTGCAATTTATAGCTCGGCGCGCGTAATCAATGCCGATACTTTGGAGCTTCAGGGAAGATATTTTAAGCTCTATGGTATAGACGCGCCGGAAGCCAATCAAACCTGCGCCGACAACCAAGGACGCTCGTATAATTGTGGCAGAGAAGCTGCAATGTGGCTCAAAAATTGGATTACGTCCAATGAGCTTGAGTGTCGTGTTATGCAACAAGATTCCAAAGGCAATATGGTTGGAACATGTGCTTTGGGACAGTATGACTTAGGCGCCGCTTTGGTAAACGCAGGTTGGGCAGTTGCTTACCGTAAATATTCGGATATTTATGTTCCTTATGAGCGTCAGGCGCAAGCCAACAAAAGGGGCTTGTGGCAAGGTCGCTTTTATATGCCTTGGGATTGGCGTGAGATGCAGGGTAAAAAACCCAAAATCAAGGTCATAAAGCCCAAAACAAAGCGGAAAGGCATTCTTGACCTCTAGGAGTGCTTATGGAAAAAATCGCACGCATTTGCCGTAATGAAGAAGAAACAGCCAAATTTGCTGCCCTTTTGGCGCAAAGGGTTAAAGTCGGGGATACCTTTGCTCTTTATGGCACCTTGGGCATGGGGAAAAGTGTTTTCGCCAGAGGCTTTATTCAAAGCCTGACCAAAGCGGAAGAAGTCCCCAGCCCGACCTTTACTTTGGTCCAGAGTTATGATGCTCCGAATTTTGAAATTTATCATTTTGACTTATATCGCCTAAAATCTCCGGATGAGATTTTTGAGCTGGGAATGGAAGAAGCGCTTTATGAGGGCGTATGTTTGATTGAATGGCCGGAAAAAATGGGCGGCTATCTACCCAAAAATTGTTTTTCTATCAAGATATCGGCTCATCCGGAAGGAAGAGAGATAAGCATAAGCTCAACCTCTGCCGAAAAAATGGCACGGTTGCAAGATTTGGGTCTATAAAATGCAAAATATTTACGCCACTTCGCTCAACTACAAAGGCAAGGCTGTTTTGCTGACCGGAGAGTCCGGGAGCGGCAAGTCAGATTTAGCTTTAAGGCTGATAATGCGCTATGGTGCAAGGCTGATTGCCGACGACAGAACAGATGTTGAGGCAAAAAACGGCATCTTAAAACTATCTGCTCCCGAAAATATAAAAGGGCTACTGGAGGTGAGGGGGATAGGCATTCAGAAAGTGCCTTTTGACCAAGAAGGCAAGGCTGCTTTATGGGTTGAGTTGACAACAAATTCAAAAGAGATAGAGCGCTTGCCTCAAGAAAGCTTTGTTGAGATAGAAGGCATTAAGCTTCCCGCAATCAAGCTCAATGCATTTGAAGATTCCGCTCCCGAGAAGATTGTTATAAAAATGGATAGTTTGCTTGATTAATTAAGCCTCTTAGCCTAAAATAAGCGCCAATTAAAGACTTTAATTAAACGAAAGAAAAATCCATGGCAGGAAATTATATTGAAAACTTTTTCCGAAAGCTTGGCAAACCCTTGGTTCGTTTTATCGCCGGTTTGGGCGAGCTTTCAATTTTTATCGCCAAATCCGTATATCATAGCGTAACCCCGCCGTTTTATATCAAATTGCTTGGTAAGCAGATGATAGACATCGGCTTTTATTCTTTGCCGGTTGTGGCTCTGACCACGATTTTTGCCGGTATGGTAATTGCTTTGCAGACTTATTCGGGTTTTTCAAGCTATGGTGCGGAAAGCGCTGTTGCTTCCGTTGTTTTGATTTCCGTAACACGAGAGCTTGCGCCGGTCTTTTCCGGCTTGATGGTTGCTGGTCGTATCGGTGCGGCAATGGCAGCCGAGATTGGTACAATGCGCGTAACCGAGCAGATTGATGCTTTGGTAACTCTTTCAACCAACCCTTTCAAATATCTGGTTGCGCCGCGCGTTTTAGCCAGCATTTTTGTATTGCCTTTATTGGTTTTGATTGGTGATGTTATTGGTATCTTTGGCGGCTTTATTGTTGCGGTTTACAAGTTGGGCTTCAACCCTGCCAACTACATCAACTCCACCATCAACGGTCTGGAGAGTTTGGATATCATCACCGGTGTTGTCAAAGCCTGCGTCTTTGGTTTCATCATTGCCATTATGGGCTGCTACAATGGTTATAAATCTCGCGGCGGTGCACAAGGCGTTGGTGAGGCAACGACAAACGCGGTTGTTTCGGCATCAATTTTGATTCTGATTTTCAACTATGTCATCACCGAACTTCTGTTTTCAAAATAAGCTTAAGCGGAGAAAATCTATGAGTGAATATAAAATACAAGTCAAAAATCTGCACAAAGCTTTTGGAAAAAAAGTTGTTTTGGACGGTGTTGATTTAGAGATAAAAAAAGGTGAATCTCTGGTTGTTATCGGTGGCTCCGGAACGGGAAAATCCGTTTTGATTAAATGTATTCAGGGCTTGCTAAATCCCGATAGCGGCTCCATCAAGGTTGACGGCATAGAAATCAACAATGCAGAAGATGATATTCGTGATGCCATGCACGCCAAAATGGGAATGTTGTTTCAGGGCGGAGCCTTGTTTGATAGCTTAAGCGTTTGGGAAAATGTGGCCTTCGGCTTGATTGAAAACCAGAAATGGAACCGCAAAGACGCCAAGAACGAGGCTATTCGAGTTTTGCGCCAAGTTGGTTTGGCACCTGATGTCGCAGACTTGTCGCCGAGCGAACTTTCGGGTGGTATGCAAAAACGCGTTAGCTTGGCAAGAGCGATAGCTACCAAGCCGGAAATAATCTTTTTTGATGAGCCGACAACAGGTCTGGATCCGATTATGGCCGATGTCATCAATGACCTGATTATTGAATCAGCCCGCGGCTTGGGGGCAACGGCTTTGACCATTACGCATGATATGGCTTCGGCTCGCAAAATTGCTGACAGAATAGCGATGCTCTACAAAGGCAAAATCATCTGGTGCGGCACGGTCAAAGAGATGGAAAAGACCGATAATCCGTATGTTTGCCAGTTTATCAACGGTTGTTCTCAAGGTCCGATAAAAGTGGAGGTCTAAAATGGCCAAGAAAGGCGGAAGCGAATTTGTCTGCCAAAATTGCGGCAGTATATATCCCAAATGGCAGGGCAAGTGCGATGCTTGCGGCGAATGGAATACCATTGTTGAAGAAAAAGTCGGCGGTGATGGTTTTTCCAATCTTCCCGCCAAAAAGAAAGGGAAGTTGCTTGAATTTGTTGCCCTAAGCGGCGAAGAAACCGCTTTAAGCCGGATTCCAACGGGAATAAAAGAGTTAGACCGTGTTTCAGGCGGCGGTTTGGTTCCGGGCTCAGCCATTTTGGTCGGCGGTGATCCGGGTATCGGCAAATCCACTTTGCTGTTGCAGGTATGTGCCAGTATTGCCAATGCACCGACACATCCCGAATGTTATTATATTTCAGGAGAAGAGGCCATAGACCAAGTGCGGATTCGCGCCAAAAGATTAGGCTTGGAACAATCTCCGGTCAAGCTGGCTTCAACAACGGATGTCAAAGACATAATTGAAACACTGAATAAGTCAGATGCCGCCGTTGTCATCATAGACTCAATTCAAACCATGTATCTGGAAGAAGTTGAATCAACTCCGGGCAGCGTGGCTCAAGTTCGTGCTTGCGCTTATGAGCTTATTAAGCTGGCCAAGAAAAAAGGCTTTGTGCTCTTTCTGGTTGGTCATGTTACCAAACAGGGAGCTATAGCAGGTCCGCGCGTTTTAGAACATATGGTAGATACGGTCTTGTATTTTGAGGGCGAGAGAGGGCACCATTTCCGTATTTTGCGCGCGGTAAAAAACCGCTACGGTGCAACGGATGAAATCGGCGTTTTTGAAATGCAGGACAAAGGTCTGGTAGAGGTTGAAAACCCATCAGCTTTGTTTTTGGCGGAAAGACAAGGCAACATATCCGGCTCTTGTGTCTTTGCCGGGATAGAAGGCTCCAGACCGGTTCTGGTGGAGATACAAGCTTTGGTAAGCCCAACGAGCTATGCCAGCCCCAAACGCGCTGTTGTTGGCTGGGATTCCAACCGTTTGGCAATGGTTTTAGCCGTTTTGGAAGCTCGTTGCGGTATGAATTTGAGCTCTCAGGATATTTATTTGAATATTGCCGGCGGTTTAAAAATTTCTGAGCCTGCGGCTGATTTGGCTGTTGCTATGGCTGTCATATCATCAATGACGAACAAGCCATTACCCTCAGATACTGTAATCTTCGGCGAAATAGGGCTTTCGGGCGAAATCAGAGCTGTGAGCCAACCCAATTCGCGCCTGAAAGAAGCGCATAAGTTAGGTTTTGCCAGTGCCATTATGCCGGCAAGTTATAAAAAAGATAAGAAACTCAATAATCACGAAATGCTGATTCACGAAATCGGCAATGTTCAACGTCTTATAAATTGGTTTAATTAAAGGATTAACAAATGCAAGAATTAAATAATCTGGATATTGCCATCTTAATTATTGTTGCCATCTCAGCTCTTATCGCTTTGGGGAGAGGTTTGGTTAAAGAGGTATTATCAATTGTCGGCTGGGTAATGGCCGGCGTATCGGTTATTTATCTTTTGCCCGTATTAAACCCGTTTATGATGAAATATATTGAAAGCGGCTGGATGTCTGGTGTTGTAACGGCATCGCTGATAATCATAATTTTTATGATTATCTGGATTTATGCCACGGCCGGCGTTGTTGGCAAAATCCGCACCAGCAAATTGAGTGGCTTAGACAGAATGTTAGGCTTGTTTTTCGGCATTGTCAGAGCCTTTTTGTTAGTTGTTTTGATGTATATTCTCATCAGTTGGATGATGCCGGTCAAATCACAGCCGGAGCTGCTTAAAAAGTCAAAATATTTCCAGATAGCAGGCAATTTTGCCGAGCCGATAGAAAAGCTTATACCTAAAGATACTTTAGACGCTATCAAAGAAAAGACATCAGAAGTCGGCTTAACCTCGGATGAAGATGAAGAAGAGAAAAAAGCTGAAGCCAAGGATAAGAAAGAAACAAACAAAGACAAAAAAGATGTAGATGCTTTGTTTGAGAAACTTGCTCAGCCGCAGATTGAAAAAATGCGTGATGACAAGAAGAAGCTTCAGCAAATCAAGGAAGATTTTGAGGGCTACAATAACTACGAGCGCAACAATCTGGATAGACTAATTGAAAACACGGTAGAATAAGCTAAAAAGCATTTTTCAGGTGCAAAAGAGAGAAGGGTAGCTTAACCAAAACGGCATCAAACCGGATATCATAAGAGCTATATTGCGGGTGCTTTTTCAAAAAGGCTTCCGCGCCGTTGCGGATTCTAAGTTTTTGTTTTTCAGACAGGGCATAAGCAGCATTTTCAAGTGTTGAGCGCTTTTTAACCTCAACAAAAACCAATGTTTTGCCTTTTCTTGCGACAAAATCCACCTCTCCGGCATGTGTTCCCTTGCCGGTAATGTAGTTTGCAGCCACAATGCGATAACCTTTGAGGCGGAATAAACTTCGCGCCAAAAATTCAGCCCAATGTCCGGAATGATAATTATTCATTTTTGAGTTTCAAAGCCAGTTCATAAATTTCGTTTTTATTTAGTCCGTAAGAGGCAACCATTTCCTTAACGGCAGACTTAAGCGGCATTTCAGCAAGTTTTTGCTTTAAGATTCCCTCAACATCAAGGCCGGAAAAATCTTTTTCGGAAGCCGGAGCAATCATTAGAACCATTTCACCTTTAGGTTCTTTAGCGCTAAAATGTTCAATAAGTTCGGCCGCCGTGCCGTTGATGCATTCTTCATAAACTTTGCTGATTTCGCGGGCAACAGCCATTTCTCTTTCTCCGAAAACTTCTTTGGCCGCTTCAAGGGTTTTGAGAATACGCTGTGCCGTTTCGTAAAAAACAATCGTAGCTTTTGTTTCCTTAAATTCACTTAATATATCAAAACGAGCTTTGTCTTTGTTCGGAATAAACCCGGCAAAGAGAAAACGGTTTGTTGGCAGACCGGAAAGCTGCAAAGCGCAAATAAGCGCGCAACAACCCGGCAAAACGCTGACAAAAACACCTTGTTCGCGCGCCTTATGAATGAGCTTATACCCGGGGTCCGAAATCAGAGGTGAACCCGCATCGCTGACCAGAGCAATGCTTTTGTTTTCATAGATTGCCAAATCCAAAATATTTTGCGCTTCATCTTCTTCATTATAATTTTGGTAGACAATAAATTTCTTGTTTGCTGAACTGATATTAAGAAGAGCAAAAAGTTTTTTGGTAATACGAGTATCTTCGCAAGCAATAACGTCAGCTTCTTTAAGCGTTTCAACGGCTCTGGGCGAAATATCTCCCAGATTTCCGATAGGTGTAGCCACAATGTATAATCCGTTCTGCATATCTTTATCTTTACATTAAGAGAATTTTATTCTAAATCTGATTAAGTATTGTTTCATAATACATTATATTTTCGGATTGTTTTCTATTTTAAGGTAAAATGCAAGTGCTAAAAAAATATTTTGTCTTTGTCCTTTTTGCAATCTTGGCCGGCTGTCGTTCGGCAGATGTTGCCACACAGGGCGGTTATGATGATATGTCAACGGATTATAGCGAAGTAAACTTGGGCGGACGAAGCAATTTCAGAGTAGGGGTGCTTTTACCTTTAAGCGGTAGCGCGGCCAAACAAGGACAGGGACTAAAAAATGCTACGATGATAGCCTTAGATGATGTTCGCAACCCCAATCTCATCTTGCAGTATTATGACACCAAGAGCACACCGGAAGGTGCGCGCGTTGCCATAGAAAACGCACTGAATCAACAATCCGATTTGATTTTGGGACCTTTGATGAGCTCAGAAGTTAAGGCCATCTCCAATCAGGCGATAGATAAAGGTGTTCCCGTAATCGCCTTTTCAACCAACACGGATGTTTTGCAAAGCAATATTTATACTTTAGGTTTGTTGATTGATGAACAAATCGGCAGAGTAATGTCTTTTGCCGTAGCCAAAGGCCGTTCCAAATTTGCTTTGCTTGTGCCGGATAACTCAACCGGCGTAGCCGTAGCTAAAGCTGCGGTTAAGTTTGCGCAAAGGAACAATGTTCAGGTTGTTCGCATAGGCTTTTATCCGCCGGAAACCACCGATTTTTCTGATGTCTTAAAAAAGATGACCGATTATCCGGCGCGAGTTGCACGTTTGCAAAAAATTCGCACCAGTATGGCAGCAAAATCTGCTAATGGGGATACCAATGCCGCCAAAGTTTTAAAACGCTTGGAACCGTTAGATACATTGGGCGATGTTGATTTTGATGCTGTTATTATTCCGGAATACGGTCCGCGCTTAAAATCAGCCGCTTCTATGTTTGGCTACTATGATGTCTTTTCACCGAAAGTAAAATTTTTGGGCACATCCATTTGGGAAAATACGAGCTTAAACAAAGAAACCACCTTGTTTGGCAGTTGGTATCCGGCAATGTCCAGGTCGCATAGCGCCTATTTTTCCAACAAATATAACGATTATTTCGGCGAGCGCCCGAACACGCTTTACTCCTTTGCCTATGACGGTGTTGCTTTAGCCTCTGCTTTATCCAAACAAGACAAAGACAACCTGACCGAAGCGATTACCGACCCGGATGGCTATATCGGCATCAACGGCGTTTTCCGTTTATATATGGATGGTCGCAACGAACATAGTTTGGACATTGTTGAGGTCAGAAGCACGGGAGATGTCGTTGTAGACGCAGCACCCAAGCGGTTTGAAACTTCTGTTATGGCCGATTCTTCCAAGCCTTTGGAGATAGATTCTTTATATCGTGCTCCTCTGATTTTCGGCAAGGACAGAACCACGGCGCAAACATTGATTTACGGACATCCCTTAAGCCCCGAAAACCAGCCGGAAGCCTATATTTCGTTTGAGCAAGAACAAGAGATTACGAGAGATGCTCTAGCCAAACTCAACATCAGAGTTCCAAACTAAGCTCAAACTGTTAAATTGTTTATTTTTTCCTTGAAAAAAGGGCAAAAAACAACGATATTAAAAGAAGTTTTTTAACGGAGGGCAGCGGGTTAATTCTCCGCCAACCCGGTCAGGTCCGGAAGGAAGCAGCCGTAACGGAATCGATTAAGGTCGCGCGCTCTCCACCTCTTTTTTATGAAGATTGCAATGTCTGAAGAAAACACAAACACCGAAACCGGCAATAATGACCAATATGTTGTCCTTGCGCGCAAATATCGCCCGCAAAATTTTGATGACCTTGTCGGGCAGGATGCTTTAGTGCAAACCCTGACCAACGCCATCAAAAACAATCGTCTGCATCATGCCTATATCTTAACGGGCATTCGTGGTGTGGGCAAAACCACCACGGCCAGAATTATCGCCAAAGCATTAAACTGCATCGGCTTAGATGGCAAAAGCGGGCCAACGGTTCATCCTTGCGGCGTTTGTGAGAACTGCAAAGCCATCACCGAAGGTCGCCATATTGATGTTATGGAGCTGGATGCCGCCTCGCATACCGGCGTTGACGATATCCGCGAGATTTTGGACGGCGTACGCTACAAGCCAACCAATGCGCGTTACAAAATCTATATCATAGACGAAGTCCACATGCTTTCCAAAAGTGCGTTCAATGCGTTGCTCAAAACTTTGGAAGAGCCACCTTCTCATGTCAAATTCATCTTTGCCACAACCGAGATTCGCAAAGTTCCGGTAACCATATTATCCCGTTGCCAAAGGTTTGATTTGCAAAGAATCAGCATTGAGGATTTAACCGGACTTTTCAAAAAGATTTTGGATAATGAAAAAATTTCTTATGATGAAGAGGCTTTGCACATCATCGCCAAAGCGGCAGATGGCTCGGCGCGTGATGGTGAATCTTTATTAGACCAATCCATCTCTTTAGGCGGCGGCAAAGTTCGCACCGACATTGTCAAAAATATGATAGGCTTGGCTGACCGCAATCAGGTTTTTGAGCTGTTTGAAAATCTGGCAACAGGTAAGGTTGATAAGGTTATAACCAATCTTCAGGAACAATACAAAAACGGCGCAAACCCGACAACTTTGTTGCAGGATTTAATCAATATCACGCATATGTTAGCCAAAGCGCGGATTATACCCTCTTCGGTTAATGACATCAGTTTAACCGAGAATGAGCGCGATTTTTGCAACAAAATGTCTCCGGTTGTTTCCATTGCCGTTTTATCCAAAATTTGGCAGATGATGATAAAAGGTTTGGGCGAACTTCAGGTTGCTCCGGTTCAGATTGATGCTTTGGAAATGATTCTGATTCGTGTGGCTTATTCCGCAAACTTGCCCACGCCTTATGAATTGTTAAATGACGTAAAAAAAAACTCTAGCCTAGGCAACTCCCGCCCTTTTGAGGCAGCGGCCGGTGCGCCGCAAAAAGCACCTGAACCGATGGCTGTAAATCCCGTCATAAAAGAAGAGCTGACGCAGGAGAAAACCAATAGCGGTATCTTCAAATCCGCAGAAGATTTGGTTGCTTATTTGGAAGCAAACCGCAAAATGCTGGTATCTTATGCCATCAAAAATGATGTAACAATCCATGAATTTTCGGACGGCTTTATGAAGATGACGATTTCGGATAAAATCCATCCGGATTTCATTATGAATCTGCACAAGATTTTAGCCGAAGCCACGGGTAAGGAATGGAAGATAGACATTTTACGCGGCCACTTGGGAGAAACCATTGCCGACAAAGAGCGCGCCAAATCGGAAGAAGAAAAGCGCAGCATTATGGAATATCCTTTGGTCAAGGCGATTATGGCGGAGTTCAAAGGAGCGAAGATAGAAACCCTGACCCGTAGGGTGGATTTGGAAGAAACGGCGGACGGGGAAGCCGACAGCGAACTGTTTTTTGAAGAGGAAAATTAGTTATGATGAATATTCAGGGATTGATGAAACAAGCCCAAATGATGCAGAAAAAAATGGAAGAAGCACAAGCCAAACTTGCCGAGCAAGAACTCACGGGAACTTCCGGCGGCGGTATGGTAAAAATCACCTTAAACGGCAAGTTTGAAATGAAAAAGATTGAGATAGACAAGTCCTTGCTTGATGAAGAAGATACAAGCATTTTGGAAGATATGATTGTTGCTGCTTATAATGATGCACACGGCAAAGTAGACGCTTCTATGGCAGAAGGGATGAAAGACGTAACCGGCGGGTTGAATCTCGGCGGCTTAAAGTTGCCTTTTTAGCAGAGAAAAAACGTGTCCGGAAAAGAAATAGAAAAACTCACCAAGATTATTTCCAAGCTGCCCTCGCTGGGAACACGCTCATCAAGGCGTATTGTTTTGCAGCTCTTAAAAAAGCGTGAGACTTTGTTTTTACCGCTGATAGAGGCTTTGCAAGAAGTTGCAGCCAATGTCAAAACTTGCGAAATCTGCGGCAATTATGACACGGTTTCGCCTTGCTCCATTTGCGCCTCAGAAAAGAGAGAGAATAATCTGCTTTGTGTCGTGCAAGATGTTGCTGATTTATGGGCGATGGAAAGAGTTTCTTTTTTCAAGGGCAAATATCATGTCTTAGGCGGTGTTTTATCAGCCTTAGACGGTATTGCGCCGGAGGATTTGAATATAGAATCTTTGCTTTGCCGTATCAAAAAAGATGACATTAAAGAGGTGATTTTGGCTCTGCCTGCAACGGTAGACGGGCAAATAACCTCGCATTATCTCGTTTCGCGCTTAAAAGATATGGATGTTAAAGTAACAACCTTGGCACAAGGAATCCCGATGGGTGCGGAGCTGGATTATATGGACGAAGGCACGCTCCAACTCGCGCTAAATTCACGAAAATTGTTATAAAAAAGGCAACCTTTTATGGTTGCCTTAATTTTAAGCAGTTGCTTCCTGATAAATCTCGCCGATTCTGCTCAATAACTCTTCTCTGGTAAGCTGAAAATCACTTTCAATCCAAAGTCTTTCCAACTCATCTAAAACGGAGCCGATTTTCCGGTTATTATTGATACCTGCACTGATAATATCTTTGCCACGCAGCGGAAAGATAGAAACAATGGCATCTTCAATCTGTTGTAGTTTTTGGTGAAGATTAACAACATTTTTCATCTCTAAAGCAGATTGCAACAACATTTTGTCGCGGCAAAATTCTTTACCATATTTATAAATCAACCGCATGATATTCTTGTCGTCATCAAAAGCATTGTCGGGAAGAGAAATCACCGCCCAACGGACGAAAGATTCACGTTGCTTTTTGGTTAAGTGTAGACGAGTAGCCAAGCTCTCGGCCAACTCTTCGTCAGGTTGATATAAAACGAACAAACGCCGCATTGCCGCATGAGGGATATTTTCATCGTCAACCAACTTAATCAAAAAATCAAGCTGCTCAAAATTCTGCGAGGTTGGGAGAAGAAAACCCAAAATCTCATTATCAAACATAATCTTGAGCGTTTTGCTCACATTTGGGGTCAACAAGATTTTAGAAAATTCATCACGGATTCGTTCAATGGATAGGTTTTTTAATCCTTCACGATTCTCCACACAAGCTTTAAGAGCTTTTTCATCCATTTCGCCTTTGCCGAAGAGAGAATAAAAACGGAAGAAACGCAAGATTCGCAAATAATCTTCTTTAATGCGATGGTTGGGATTACCGATAAAACGAACAATACCTTTTTCCAGGTCCTCAATACCGTTATAGTAATCAAAAACATTGCCTTTTTCGTCAGCATAAACGGCGTTGATTGTTAGGTCGCGGCGAGCCGCATCAGCTTCCCAGTCGGTCGTAAATTCAACTTCGGCGTGGCGACCGTCGGTTTTAACATCGCGGCGCAAAGACGTAACTTCCAAAACCTTGTCATTGATGATAACACCGACCGTACCGAACTTAATGCCGATAGGCACGGTGCGCAAACCGTTTTCTGAACAAGCCTCAACCAACTCATCGGGAGAAAGGTCGGTTGCCAAGTCCAAATCAAAACCTTTAAGACCGGCCAAAGCATCACGCACGGCACCACCAACGAAGCGAAGTGCGCCGCCGTGGCATTCCACCACGCGAAACAACTTCAAGACCTTTTTGTCCTGAATAATTTTGCTCATATCCAGATAATTATCTCTAATCATTTTGTTTTTTCCCGATATTTTTAAAATCTGCCCTATTGTTAACAGTTTTTATATATTTTTCAAATACAATAATTGGCAAATAATCATAAATTGTGAGTACAAAAGTATGTTAAAAAAGTTTTTATCTGTTTCTCTTTTTAGTTTGCTTGTTGCAGGCGGCGCAAATGCAGCTACTTCAGGTCCAAAGCTTATTGGCGAATATGATGATTGGGTTGCCTATTATCACAAGGATTCCAGCGGTATTGTGTGCTATATGGCCTCCACACCGAAGAAAGATGAAGGCAAATATACCAAACGCGGCGATATTTATGCCGTGGTAACCCATCGTCCGGCAGAAAAAAGTTTTGATGTCGTCAATTTTGTTGCCGGTTATACTTTTAAGCCGGATTCTCCGGTTGTTGTCAAAATCGGCACAAAAACATATAAAAAACTCTTCACCAGTGGCGACAAGGCTTGGGCAGTAAGCGACCGTGTAGACAGAGAGTTGGTTGAGGGTATGAAGCGTGGCGAGCGTATGATTGTCAACGGAACTTCCGCACGCGGAACCGACACCAAAGATACTTATTCTTTGGCGGGTTTCAGCAATGCTTACAAGGCCATCAGCGCCAAATGCGGTAAGAAATAATGACGGATAAAACGGAGCTTTTAGGTTTAAGCAAGGAAGAGATTGCCGAGCAAATCTCCAAGCTTGGCGAAAAACCTTTTCGTGCCAAACAACTTTGGCAGTGGCTATATTACCATGGCGTAAGCGATTTTGAAAAGATGACCAGCTTTTCAAAAGACTTGCGTGCCAAATTGGCTGAAAACTTCACGATTACAAGACCAAAAATTGTTACCGAACAAATTTCTATAGACAAGACTCATAAATGGTTGCTGGAGTTTGCGGACGGGCAAAGAGTTGAAATGGTCTACATTCCGGAAGAAGACCGCGGTGCGGTTTGCATTTCCACTCAAGTCGGTTGTGCGATGGGATGCCGCTTTTGTCATACGGGAAGCCAGAAATTAACCAGAAATCTAAGCGCCGGAGAGATAGTCGGCCAGTTTATGGTTGCCAGAGATGTCTATAACGAATGGCCGACCAAAACGGACGAGAACCGAATGCTGTCCAACATTGTGGTTATGGGTATGGGCGAACCTCTGCAAAATGTGGAAAATGTTATCAAAGCCATGAATATCATAACCGATGGCGAGGGTATCTCTGTTTCACGCCGCCGCATAACGCTTTCCACTTCGGGAATTGCGCCAAAGATTGTGGAGGTTGCCGAGGCAACAGGCGTACGCTTAGCCATCAGCCTGCATGCGCCCACCGATGAGATTCGCTCACAAATAATGCCGATAAACAAAAAATATCCTTTAGCCGAAGTAATGAAGGCTTGTCAGGATTACCAAAGCAAGGATGGCAGCCGTTACATAACTTTTGAATATCTGATGTTAAACGGTGTTAACGATTCCATAGAGAATGCCAATCAACTGATAAATTTGATGAAAAAATATCAAATCAATGCCAAGTTTAATCTGATAGCTTTCAATCCTTGGCCGGGTTGCGGTTTTGAACCAAGTTCCAACAACCGGATTCATGCTTTTGCCAAAGTCTTAAATCATGCGGGCTATGCCGCACCGATAAGAACCCCGCGCGGACAAGATATTTTAGCCGCCTGCGGACAATTAAAGTCTAAGAAAGACCAACAACAAGGCTAGTGCGCTTCCGCCCAATTTTGCCCGACACCTGTTTCGGCAATAAAGGGAATGTCAAATTTAACGACATTCTCCATTGTTTCTTTTATCAAGGTTTTGACGGTCTCAACTTCATCATCGGGAGCTTCAAAAACCAACTCGTCATGCACTTGCAAAAGCATTTTGGTTTTGAATCCGCCTTTTTGCAACCGCCACAAACATTGGTTCATGGCTATTTTGATAATATCTGCCGCGCCGCCTTGCAAGGGAGCGTTAATTGCGGCTCTTTCGGCATTTGCCGCAAGACGTTTGTTGCTGTCATTGATTCCGTAAACAAAACATTTTCGCCCGTAAGGGGTCAGAACAAACCCGTTCTTATGCGCAAAATCAATGGTCTTTTCCATATAAGTTTTGATTTCAGGCATCTGGCGAAAATAGTTGTCTATATAGTTTTTGGCCTCATCTGCAGAGATTCCGAGTTGTTTGGCCAAACCATATTGCGAAATACCGTAAATCACGCCGAAGTTAATGGTTTTGGCATGGCGGCGCAAATTATGGTCAACTTGCTCAGCCGGAACATTAAAGACTTTTGCCGCCGTTGCTGTATGAATATCAATACCGTGATTAAAAGCTTCCTTGAGGGCTTTAACATCAGCCACCACGGCCATCAACCGCAATTCAACCTGCGAATAGTCGGAAGAGATAATTTTATAACCGGGCTTGGCGATAAAACATTCGCGGATTTTAAGCCCCATATCCGTCCGAATGGGAATATTCTGCAAATTCGGATTCGTTGAGGACAAACGCCCCGTAGTTGTCGTAATCTGATTATAAGTTGTATGCAAACGACTGTGGCTGTCTAGGAGATTAAGCAAAGCTTCGGTATAAGTGGACTTGAGCTTGGCAAAACCGCGCCATTCCAAAATCTTTGCCGGAAGCTCGTGCTCTTCGGCCATTTTTTCCAAGACATCTGCGCCGGTCTGAAAACCGCCGCTGGCTGTTTTTTTGCCTTTTAAGCCGAGCTTATTATACAAAATCTCACCGATTTGCTTGGGCGAACCAAGGTTAAATTCTTCTCCGGCGAGGGCATAAACTTGGCTTTCAATCTGTCTGAGTTGCTCCTCAAAGGAAGAACTAAGCTTGCGCAGCGCAGCAGCATCAACCATCACGCCGTTTTGTTCCATATTTTTCAGGGTGCGAATAAGCGGGCGGTCAAAATTTTCATAAACGGCCGCTTTGCGCTCAGGAACTAGCCTTGGTTTCAAGATATTATACAGCCGCAGAGAAAGGTCGGCTTGCTCGGCGGCAAAGTCCAAAAGCTGTTGCGCACTGAGGGCTTCAATATTGAGTTTGTTTTTGCCGCTACCGAGCAAATTTTCCAACTTTTGCGCTTTATAATCCAAAAACAGCTCTGCCAATTCATCAAGATTATGACCATGCTCGGTACTATCCAAAACATAAGAAATAACCGCCACGTCATCTATCGGCGCAATATCTGCTTCCGGGCCGAAAATCTGGCTCATAAAATGCAAATCAAGCTTCATGGAATGCCCGATTTTTAAGATGGAGCGATTAAGAAACAAAGGTTGCAGATATTGAGCCACAAGTTTGGCGGAAAGCGTTTTTTCTGTAGGTTGCGGTGAAGCAAATAAGTCCAAATTTGTGCCGGTTTGGGCTTCGGGCAAGGTAAGCGGAATATAACATGCTTCTCCGGGGTTGAGAGCCAAAGCAATCCCCAAAATCTTATCAAAGAAAGGCTCGCTTCCCGTCGCGATAGTCTTAAAAGCAAAAGAGCCGGCAAGACGAATTCTTCCTGCCCAAAGTTTTAGTCCTTCTTCGTCTACAACCACTTCATAGTTCTTTTCAACTTTTTTATGTGCGGCATTTTGCGCTGCAGAGCTCAAATGGTCGGCGCATTGTTCGGTTACCCATTTTTCCACTCTGTTTTTCAGGCTCTTAAACTCGTGCAATTCAACAAAATGGAGCAGGGTGGTAAGCTCGGGGCTGCGGCAAACATATTCTTCCAGCGGGTGTTCCACCGGCACATCTTTTTTGAGCTCAACCAGTTGTTTGGAGATACGTGCGTTTTCAATATTGGCAAGCAAAGTCTCGCGCCTTTTGTTTTGCTTAATTTCGGCAGCATGCTCCAACACGCCCTCCAAGGAGCCGAACTGATTAACCAATTCCGCAGCGGTCTTTGGGCCGATTCCCGGTACTCCGGGCACATTATCAATACTGTCTCCGGACAAGGCCTGAACATCAATAACTTTGTCTGGCAAAACCCCGAATTTTTCTTTAACGTCTTCCGGCGTGAAGAATTTGTCTTTCATCGGGTCAAACAGTTCCACACCCGGGCGAATAAGCTGCATCAAATCTTTGTCAGCGGAAACAACGACCACTTCATAGCCTTTTTTCAGAGCTTCTTCCGTATAAGTTGCAATCAAGTCATCAGCCTCATAACCTTCCATTTCCAAGTAGTTGAGGTTGAGCGCGGTAACAGCGTTGCGAATGAGCTCAAACTGCGGAATAAGCTCTTCGGGAATCTCTTTTCTTGTTCCCTTATAGTCGGGAAAAATATTGTTACGAAAATTTTGCCGCTTAGCATCAAACAAAACGAGAGAATAATCGCACTTAATCTGCGAGGTAAGCTTCATAAACATATTGGTAAAGCCATAAACGGCATTAACCGGAACACCTTGCGGATTCGTCATTGAGGGCAGGGCATAAAATGCACGAAAGATATAACCCGAACCGTCAACCAAACAAACTTTTTTAGTCATGACGCGGCCTCATAAAGGGAGAGTTAAACTTGTATATGAATATAAACGACAAAAACCTATTCGCCAACAGATAAAAAGAAGGAGCGTTCAAGCGAACTAACGGAATTAAGGTCGGTTTTGTAAATATCTTCATAATTTTCAACATATTCGCCAACGGCAAGTTCCAAACACTCGTCAACCGAACGTCCGCTTTTTTCGGCCATAAGAACGAGCTTGGCATACAATTTTTGATTAAGCGCGACAGAAACGGTTTTCATAAAATTTTCCTTAACTTATTTGTGGCAAGATTGATACTAAAATAAATAACGGATTCTATGACTCCACGCAAGGAAAGATTAAATGGTAAAGAAAGCAAAGACCAAAAAGAAGACAACAAAAAGCAAAAAAAGAGAGTCAAAACAAAGGCTTGCGACTCGTCGTATCATCTTGATTTTTTTAAGTTTTCTGGTGATAACTTTTTCCGCTTGGTTGCTTTATTGTTTTCTGACCTTGCCCGACATCGAGCAAGCTGTTGCCAGAACCCGCCAGCCCTCCACAACCATCACGGCGGAGAACGGCAATGAGGTAAAAACTTTCGGCAGTGTTTATTCGGAGGTCATTCACTTAAACGAGCTGCCGTCTTATGTGCCTGATGCCATAATCTCAACCGAAGACAGACGCTTTTATTCGCATTTTGGTTTTGATATTATTGCTTTCACAAGAGCCATGTTAACCAACATTTTTATGGGGCGTTATGCGCAAGGCGGAAGCACAATTTCCCAACAAGTTGCCAAAAACTTGTTCTTAACCCAACAAAAGACCATCAAGCGCAAGACACAAGAGCTTTTGCTGGCTTTTTGGCTGGAGCATAAGTTTACCAAAGAACAAATTTTAACACTGTATTTAAACCGTGTATATTTGGGTGCCGGAACTTACGGTATTGAGGCCGCCAGCCAAAAATATTTTCAAAAATCCTCAAGAGATATGAACTTGTTGGAAGCGGCCATCATTGCCGGAATGCTGAAAGCGCCGTCCCGCTACAATCCTTTTGCCAGCGAAGAAAGAGCCTTAAGCCGTGCAAAGGTTGTTTTGCAAAATATGGTCAATAATAATACCCTGACAGAAAAGCAAATGCGCTATGCTCTAACTTTGCCGATTGGGGAAGATAAGTCCTATAAGGTGCAGGGAGCAGACTATTTTGCCGATTGGGTTTATCGGGAAGTAAATGATTATATCGGCGAAAGAGATAATGATATTTATGTTTATACCACACTCAACCAAGAGATACAGGAAAACGCCGAGAAGATCCTGCGTCAAGCCATATTATCAGCAAAGAACCGCAACGTTAGCGAAGGCGCGGTGGTTGTGCTGGATAAACAAGGCGAGGTCAAGGCGATGGTCGGCGGCATAGATTATCGCAAGAGCCAGTATAATCGGGCTGTTTCGGCTTTGCGCCAACCTGGCTCAGCCTTCAAGCCTTTTGTGTATTTAACAGCTTTGCAAAATGGCTGGAAACCGCAAGATTTGATAGAAGACGTGCCTTTATCAATCGGCAAGTGGAAACCGGAAAATTATGATAAAAAATATCATGGCAGCGTAACTTTAAGCGATGCTTTGGCAAAATCTCTTAATTTGGCAACCATCAATTTGTCGGAATCTCTGTCGCGCAAAGACATAATCCGCACCGCCAAGAAAATGGGCATAAGCACACCGATAGAAAATTCGCCGTCTTTGGCTTTGGGTACATTTGAGGTTCGGGTTTTGGACATGGCAACGGCTTATTCCTCCATTGCCAACGGCGGCTATGCAACTTGGCCGCACGCGATTAAGGAAATTTACACAAGGGATGGTTATCAGCTCTATCAAAGAGAGGCGGATACGCAAAACCGCATTTTGGATGAACAAGCCGTTGCGGAGCTGACAACAATGTTGGAGCAGGTGATTCGTCAGGGTACGGGACGCAAGGCCAAAATCTCGGGTTTTGCGGCAGGCAAGACCGGCACAACGCAAGATTACCGCGATGCTTGGTTTGTTGGCTTCACGGACAAATATGTTATTGCTGTTTGGGTCGGCAATGATGACAACTCTCCGATGAAAGGCATCACCGGCGGCACGCTTCCGGCAGAAATCTGGCGCAAAATCGCTCAGAGTATAAAAGAATAAAAAAGCATAAAATAATCGCAAAATAGTGCTTTTTAATTCCGATTTATTATATATAATATCGGAAGTTTGTATTGCATATAAGGCATAGCAAAACCCTTTGTTATGCAGGTTTAATTGAAAGAGAGATAAAGTATGACACAAAAACCCGTAATGCTTCTGATTTTGGATGGTTGGGGCTACAGAAGACCCATCACGCCGGACAACGCCATTGAAAACGGCAACACCCCGAATTGGCACAAGTTTGTTGAAGAATGTCCGCATAGCCTGATTGAAACCTCTGGCTTGGCCGTAGGTTTGCCGGACGGACAAATGGGCAACTCCGAGGTCGGACATATGAACCTTGGTGCCGGCCGTGTGGTTATGCAGGATTTACCGCGCATTGACCAAGCCATTAAAGACGGTAGCATAGAGAAAAATGCAGTTTTGGTAGAGCTGGTTGACAAGCTTAAAGCTACGGGCAAGGCTTGTCATTTGATGGGTTTGATGTCGCCGGGCGGTGTGCATTCCAGTCAGGATCATATTGTTGCTCTTGCAGGAATTTTGAACAAGAACGGCATCAAAACTTATGTTCATGCCTTTTTGGATGGCCGTGATACACCGCCGTCATCAGCTGCCGGATTCTTAGCTGATTTTGAAAATTCTATCAAAGCAATGAAAAATGTAAAAATCGCTACTTTGTCCGGTCGATTCTATGCCATGGACAGAGATAAGCGTTGGGACAGAGTAGAAAATGCTTATAACAACATTGTTTCGGCAACGGGCAAACGCTATGCCACGGTTAAGGAAGCGATGGAAGCCTCTTACAAGGACGGTGTAACCGATGAATTTGTCATTCCTTGCGTCATTGGTGATTATAAGGGTTGTGAAGATGGCGATGCCGTTATGATGGCAAACTTCCGTGCCGATAGAGCTAGAGAGATTTTGTATGCTTTGGCAGACAAAGAATTTAATGGTTTTGAGCGTAAAAAGCAGATTAACTTTGCTATGGCTGTCGGTATGACGGAATATTCCGTAGACCATAACCGCTTTATGAAAACAATGTTTGGTCCCGAAGCTTTGCATAATATTTTCGGACAAGTTGTTTCCGAGCATGGTTTAACACAGTTGCGCATTGCCGAAACAGAAAAATATGCGCATGTAACCTTCTTCTTCAATGGCGGCGAGGAAAGAGAATTTAAGGGTGAGAGCCGCATTTTGGTTCCGAGCCCCAAAGTTGCAACTTATGACCTCAAACCAGAGATGAGCGTTTATGAAGTTACGGACAATTTGGTTGAAGCCATTGAGAACAAGCGTTTTGATGTCATTATCTGCAACTTTGCCAATGGTGATATGGTTGGACATACCGGCATAATGGAAGCCGCCTTAAAAGCGGTTGCCGCCGTAGATGAATGCTTAGGCAGAGTGGCTCAGGCTATTGAGAAGGTCGGGGGCGTTTTGCTGGTTACGGCAGACCATGGTAATGCCGAAAAAATGGTTGATGAAGTAACCGGCGCACCTTATACCGCACATACGGTCGGTAAGGTAATGGATGTCTTAGTCAATGGTCCGAAAGAAGTTAAAGGTCTGCGCGATGGCAAATTAGCAGACATTGCGCCGACACTTTTGGACTTGTTGGGCATAGAAAAACCGAAAGAGATGAGCGGACAATCTTTGTTGATAAAATAAATGGAACTACGGTCGTCATATAAATTTTGGGCTTTGAGCATAGGGGTTTTGTTCCTTATGCTTAAGCCCGTTGTGGCGGCAGAAGTTTCTAAGGCTGATTTAGCCAAAGTGGAAAAAGCGGTTGAGGCGCAAAACTTGGAGCACAAAAAACTTCAGGCTCAAGCCACGCAAATCAGCTTAGAACTAACCCAAATCAGCAAGGATATGATAAAATCTGCTAAGCAGATTCAAAACAGCGAAGAAAAAATCTCGCAAATGGAAAGCGAGCTTGAAACGCTGAAAACAGAACTGCAAAAAGCGGAAGAAAGCTTTGCTATTGAAGATGAGAACCTAATAAAGACGCTTTCCGCTTTGCAAAATCTGGCTCTAAAGCCGACAGAAGCGCTTTTTGTTCAGCCCTTAACCCCTGTTGAGATAATCCGCAGTGCTATGCTTTTGCGCGAGGCTGTGCCTTATTTGCAAGAAAATGCCACCCAGATTCGGGAAGATTTGGAACAAATCAGCAAAAAGAAAAAACAAGTAGAACAGCAAGTTGCCAAAATCATAAAACAGAAAAAAGTTTTAGAAAAAGAACATGAACAGATGAAGGTTTTGGTGCAAAGAAAGTCTAAAATACGCAATGCGGTAGAAGTAAAGAGTGTTAAAGCCAAAAAGAAAGTTGAGCAGTTGGCTTCTCAGGCAAACGACTTGCGAGATTTATTAAACAAACTAGAAAAACAAAGGCAAGAAAAACTGCGCAAACAAGAAGAGGAGCGCCGCCGTTTAGCTGAACTCAAAGCCGCGGAAGAACGCCGTCTGGCAGAAGAAAACAAAAAACTTGAAGAAAAACAAAGAGCTGACTTGATTAAATTCAAACCGGAAGCTATAAGTGAAATAGGAGCAAATTTTGCCAAAGCCAAAGGTCATTTGCTTCGTCCGGCGCGAGGCCCGGTTGTAACTGCGTATGGTCAGAAGATATCAAAAGGCGTAACGTCTAAAGGTATTATTATCAAAACCCGCAGTCAGGCGCAGGTAATTTCGCCTTATGACGGTACGGTTATTTTTGCCGGTCCCTTCAGAGGTTATGGCAATTTGATTATTATAGAACACGGACAAGGCTATCTCTCGCTGTTAGCCGGTCTTGAAGAGATTGATTGCGAACTCGGACAAATGCTTTTAGCCGGCGAGCCTGTCGGACAAATGCCCGAAGAGGATGATGACGCAAAGTTATATGTAGAGCTTCGCAAAGACAACCACCCGATAAATCCGCTAACCTGGATTGAAAAATAAGTTTTATTTTAGGAATAAAAAAATGCAAACCAAAATATCATTTTTAAGTGCTGCTGTATTAAGTATGATGTTAGCCTCGCCTTTGCAGGCTGCGCCGAAAAATCAGGACAAAGAAGAGGTTGATACCTATGAGTTGCTCAATCTTTTCGGCGAGGTTATGGAAAGAGCCAAAATCTCTTATGTTGAAGAGGTTTCGGATAAGAAGCTGATAGAATCAGCCATAAATGGTATGTTGGTATCATTAGACCCACATTCAAGCTACCTTGATGAACAAAGCTTTAAGTATATGAGCGAGCAAACATCCGGCAAATTTGGCGGTTTGGGTATAGAAGTAACGATGGAAAACAGTGTTGTTAAAGTTGTTTCACCGATAGATGATACACCGGCGGCTAAAGCCGGGTTGAAACCCGGAGATTATATTACCGCGATTGATGGGGAACAAGTAATGGGTCTGACCTTGAATGAGGCAGTAGATAAGATGCGCGGCAAGGTCGGAACCAAGGTCAAATTAACGGTTCGCCGCCCGAATGAAGAACCCTTTGACGTAACACTCAAACGCGAGGAAATCAAAATTCAGTCTGTTAAAAGCGAGGTTAAAAGCGGCGATGTCATTTATATCCGTATATCTTCTTTTTCAGAAAACATTGATAAAATGATTGAAAAAGCCATTAAAGATGCCCGCAAAAAAACAGATGGCAAAATTGCAGGCGTTGTCTTAGATGTCAGAAACAACCCGGGTGGTCTGCTTGACCAAGCCGTAAGCGTTTCGGATTTATTCTTGGATAAAGGCGAGATCGTTTCCACGCGCTCGCGCAACGAGGAAGACACTGTAAAATATACGGCAGAAAAAGGCGATATCATTAAGGGGCTGCCCATAGTTGTCTTGATAAATGAGGGTTCGGCTTCTGCTTCAGAGATTGTGGCTGGTGCTTTGCAAGATCATCACAGAGCAATTATTATGGGTGAAAAATCTTTTGGTAAAGGCTCTGTTCAAACAGTCATTCCTTTAGGCAAGTATGGAGCGATGAGGTTGACGACTGCACGTTATTACACCCCTTCCGGTCGTTCCATTCAGGCCAAAGGTATTGAGCCCGATATTGAAGTTAAGCAAGCCAAATTGGAAGTTGTTGAAAGCGGCGGCTTTGGTATGACGGAAGCTGAGCTCAAGGGCGCTTTGAAAAATGAGAACGCCGATGATAAAAAGGCAGATAATAAAAAAGAGGAACTGAGCGAAGAAGACTTAAAAGACTATCAGTTAATGCGTGCCATAGATATGGTTAAGGCTCTTCGTTTATATACGGAAAATGGCTCTTCAAAATAAGGGAAGGAAACAAAGTGCTAAAACGCTTAAAACAACAGCAGGGAATAATACTGGCTATCATAATTGCCTTGGCGGCGATTGTTGCGGCAGGCTATTTTTCTGCTGTAAAAAGAAGTGAGCCGAAATACCGCAACAAAGTTGAGCAAATGTTGTTTGAAGAAGGAGACAAGTCTCCGAAATATGTGATTACCTTGCCCGAGAAAAAAAGCCCGCAAGAGCTGAAAAGAGAACGGGAAAGAATAGCATCAACTTTGGAGCCGCAAGAGCCCAAAGAACATATGACGGCACAACAACGTGTGCTGAGCAATATGCCCTTGCTCACCAAGTTGGAACCGATAGAAAATGCCAAGCCGCTCAAAAATATTGAGCCGGAGGAAGAACTTGTAGAGCAAGCAGGGGCGTTTATGCTTCCAAAAACCAGCGAGCTCCGCAAGCCTTGGAGTGAATATGGTTACAAAGCAAAAGTTTTGCCAAACTTTTATCGTGTTGCGGTTGTTTTCAAAAATTTTGGTATAGACCGTGTTGGGGCTGAAGCCATTATGAAAGGTATGCCCCCGGAGGTTTCTTTTTCCTTTTCGCCATATGCTTTAGATATTGCCAATCAAATAAAAACAGCACGAACGGCAGGACATGAAACCTACATGGATTTATTACTGCCTTCAGATGATTATTTAAGCGCCGATACGGGGCCCTTGTCTATGGATATAACTTCCAGTCCGGAAGAGCTGGTTCAGAGATTAAAACAATCAATATCAGTTAATGCGCCTTTAGGCGGAATGGTTGTTACTAGTGGTGCAATAGGCGTTGACAGCATGGGACATTTGGAAAAAGTTATCGGAGAGGTGGCGCAAAGAGGATTATTGTTACTCAATGCCTCGGGAGAAGAAACCATAGATTTAATCAAGCCCAGCGGATTAGCACGCAATACGGCGGATATTGTCATAGATGAATCTTTCCGTCCGGAAGATATCCGGGACAAATTAGCCGCGGCTGAAAGATTTGCGCGCAATAAAGGAACGGTTATTTTGGTTGCCGAACCCAAGCCTATTGTGGTTTTGGAAATACGCAAATGGCTAAACAGCTTTTCGCCGCAATTAAGTTATAGCGAAATGATAGCCCAAAATATAACCGAGCCGAAAAAGCCTTTTGCGCTGGTTCCTTTGTCTAATACCGTTACAGAATAAAAGAGAAATAAAATGAGTGGTTCATATCGTCAATGTGCCTCAGCGGTTGTTTTTAATGACAAGGGTTTGGTTTTGGTTTGCGCGCGTAATGACCAGAAGCATGATGATTGGCAGTTTCCGCAAGGGGGTATAGAACCAGGAGAAACAGGAGCCCAAGCTGCGCGGCGCGAGCTTTTTGAAGAAACTTCGGTTAAGTCTGTGGAGCTTGTAACAAGCATAGAAGAGGGGATGCGTTATTCTTTTCCTGATTTTATCTTAAAAAACAGAGAAAAGCGCGGGATTTATAATCTCGGGCAAGATATGCATTGGAGCTTGTTCCGTTTTGTTGGCGAGGACAGCGAAATCAACCTAAACACGGCAGAGCCCGAGTTCAAAAAATATGAATGGGTAACCTTAGATGAAGCTGTTGAACGCGTTGTTGATTTCAAAAAAGAAGTCTATGCCAAGATGGCAAAGGTTTTTAAGCCCTATATCGGTTAAATTTTCTATAGCATAAGGTAAGAAAATATGCTATACTCCGACAAAAGCGTAAAAAATCGGAGCCAGTTTAATAATGGACGCTAACCAAAAATTTCAAAAAATAATACGCAATTTTATTCATCGCGCCGCGGAAGCAAAAATTGTTTCGGAAATTCCTTTGGAGCCGGAGCAGTTAAATGCATTGCAAGAACTGAACCGTTATTGCGTCAATCAGGTTTTAAATGATACGGAAGTAGTTTATGACCCAAGGAAGATAAATTATAAAAGCAATCAAGAACTCAAAGCCGCGCTGGTAGCAATGTTGCTGAGCCGCGCCTTAACGGATCCCTCACGCCGCAGGATAGAGAATAAAGAATATTTTGCCGAAAACGTTACGGTATATCTGCAAGATGATGACACCAAAGTTTTGGGTTTTGGTGAGCTTGCCCCCTATCAGGTTCAGGAGAGCTTATATCCCGAGATTATTAACGATTGGATGATATATCGTGACAATGCGGGCCTAGGAATCAAGGCTTTGATAGATAACAAAACCAATCTGGTTGGGTTGGATACTTATCGTGCTGGCGGCGACCCCATTTATGAGTTTGCTCGTTTTCATCGCAAATATACCGAGAAAGAGCACGAGAAAGAAGAAAAACGCCGCGAGAGCGCGCAAGAAGCATTGCGTAATGCTTTGGTTCAGAGCTTGGCGGCAGAGGTCTCCAAACAACAGCTTTTGGCCGGACAAGACCCCTTGGCCTTGATAGACAGACTGCTGTCTTCCGCCGGTCAATACAAGCCACAACAAAAAACACAGCAGATAGACAAGCAAATAGAAAATGACATAACCCGTTTGCTGGAATATGATGACCGAGATAACAGTCGTCAAAGATAAATAAAAGCTCCCCAAAGGGAGCTTTTATACTAAGGTTGTCTTTGCCGTCCGCGTTGATATTGGTTTTGCGGTGCCGGAGGCAGTTTTGAAAAATCAATCGGCGTATATCCGGCCACAATGCTTTTCATTCCGCTTATACCGCGTGGATATTCTTGGGCAACAAAGTTTTCAAATTTTGTCGCGATGGCATCCCATTTAGCTCTTTGCGGGTCTGAGGCATCGGGGATGATTCCGTAAAACATTTTGTTCTCAAACAAATCAGGCTTTCTGCCGTTATAATAAGCACCCAAATGTTTTTCATAGAGCTTGTGCGCGCAATAAGCTTCAATGGCGTTAAAAATATATTTTTTCTCAAAATCAAGATTACCTGATAAACCAAAACATTGCGAAGCATTTGTTCCGGCCGGCAGAATATTCTCATTTAAGGCTTGGGAGAAAATAAAGGATTCGCTTTTCGCATCGGAAAGGCTGCCAAAACTAGCCGGACAAATACCTTCTACCGTTCCGTGCGGATATTGGGTTTCAAACAAACCTTGCAGATAAATTCTGCCGCTGACCACACGGTTAAACATTGTTTCTGAGCCGACTTGGTCGGTGTAAACCGGAGGCTTGGGAATATTTTGCCCAAAGCGCAGATTAATCTCTCGGCTGAGCTTTCTGGCATCTTCGTAGCTTCCGACATAAATGGTCATTCCTTTGCCGTTTTCCCCGCCCTTATAAACCTTATGCTCAACATCCAGTTTTTCCAACATTTCGGAAACAGCTTTGGTTGTTGGGTCGTTGCGGTTGGGAACCACATCCAAATGCAACTTCCAAGCTGCCGCATTTTTACGGCTTTTACTCTTGTAGTAATAGTCTTCAGGTTTTAAGCCGGTGCGTGCCGTGTGTTCTGCCGTACGAGGATCAATACTGTCGCCGGTTCGTTGAACAGCTCTCTCAAATTCTTCTTCTGACTTTTTATCCAAACGCGCATAGTTAAGCATTTTTTCTTCAAAAGGAGATAGCTGCCCGAGTTTTTCTTTTTGTTCCAAGCGCACAATCGTCTTGTTGCGGCTGATAATATAAGGCTTAGCATTCTGATTCTGGTTTTGATTTTGATTTTGGTTTTGGGGCTGAGTTAAAGCCTCAATTTTTTGTCTGGTCGCAGCATCAACATCTTTGAAGAAGCCCTCATTCAGCTCCGGCATATTCACAATCTTTATCGGCGGATTAGCACTCAGGCAAGCCAACACCATTCTGGCTCTAAACTCAGGGGTCTTAATATCTCCGAGTTTAATAGCCGACATATTATTTTTGCGGGCATATTTAACCAAATCATCAAAATGCTCCTGATTCGGCACTTGGTTATTGCCGTTTTTATCTGCGGCCGAAAGCGAAATATTATCAAGGCTTGAGGCTTCAATATTGGTAACCGAGCCATCATTAGCCTTAAGTTGTGCCTGAAAGTTTTTGGCTTCCTCATTTTCGGCATATTGTAAGCCACGGTCATTAGCAGTTTGCGTATAAAACTCGCGCAACGGTTTTTTCCAAGAGGAATCAACATGGTTTGTATCATCCAAACTGGTAGAGTTAACGCTTAAAGAATTTTCGTCTTCCAAAAGCTGTTGCAGGTTTTCGCGCATAGCCTCCATGCATTCATCGCAAAAGGGCTTGTCCAAAAAATGGTTGATACCGATAGGTGCAGCATCCATCAAGCAATCCACATTAGTACAATGTTGCCCGCCTTGTTCAATAATGTTGCTTCTGCCTCTGTAAGTAGCGCGGAAAACGTGGCCAAGCTCGTGTTTTACAATATTTTTGAAGAGCTCTTTTTTAGAATCATCAAAATTTCTGACCGAAATACCAAAGCCTAAATTCTGCACACCATAACCGGCACAATTATCAAAACCATCATTAACCAAGGTAAGAGTAATAGGTTTTTCCGCATCATTTGCATCAGCATGTAGTTTAACAAAAATTTCAGCGTCAAAACCATTGTTTTCGGAAAGCATTTTGGCGCGTTCAATATACCAATCCGTAGAGGCATAAGGCACCAAATATCTTCCGGAAGGCAGTCTGACATAAAGATCTTTTTCATCACCGAGGGTTAAGGCATCAAAAGCAGCTTGATCAATCTCGCTTCCCTGAGGTTTATAATTTCCTCTGGCAACGACTTCAAACTTGTCCTTAAATTCCGGAAACAGATTAAGCATTTCATCAAGGGCTTCCTGCGTCCAGAGATTAAATTTCGGGTCAACACCCGTCTGATTTTCAAGTATGATTTTTTTGACCATTTTTAATGCCTGCGAGAAGTTAATTTATCAATATTTCCGCACTATACCACGGATTCTAAGTTTTGTCTATAATATTTTGTCTAAAAATATAAAATTTCTGTTCAAAACATAGGATAAAACCGAATATTTGCTTGGTTCAAAAACGAGTTTGTTGTATATTCTATGAAGCAAAATTTGTAATAATTTAGAGGTTTTAACATTATGGAAGAAATGACTGCCGAAGAGCAAAGAAAAGAAGAGAGCGAGTATAATGCGGACTCCATCAAAGTCTTAAAAGGACTTGATGCCGTGCGCAAGCGTCCGGGAATGTACATTGGCGACACGGACGACGGCTCTGGTCTTCATCATATGATATATGAGGTGTTGGATAACGCCATTGACGAGGCTTTGGCCGGTTATTGCGATAAGACCGAAGTTATTCTTAATCCGGACGGTTCCGCAACCATTCGCGACAACGGCCGTGGTATTCCTGTTGGTATGCACAAAGAAGAGGGTATTTCGGCTGCGGAAGTTATCATGACCGAGCTCCACTCCGGTGGTAAGTTTGACAACAACTCCTACAAAGTTTCCGGCGGCTTGCACGGTGTGGGCGTTTCTGTGGTTAATGCTTTGTCTGTATGGCTGAACTTGCGCATTTGGCGCGAGGGCAAGGAACATTTGGCTCGTTTCTCGCATGGTAATGTTGTTGAGCATTTGAAGGTTGTTGGTGATGCTGAAGGTCGCCATGGTACGGAAGTAACTTTCTTGCCCAGTCCTGAAACCTTTACAATGACCGAGTTCAATTTTGACACTTTGGAAAGAGCTATTCGTGAAAAAGCCTTTTTGAACTCCGGTGTTTATCTGAAGTTGATAGATAATAGGGGAGCAGAGCCTCGTGAAGTTGACTTCCACTATGAAGGAGGTTTAACAGCCTTTGTAAACCACATCAACAAGTCAAAATCACCTCTGCATGAGAATGTTATTGCTTTCAGCGGCGAGAAAGATGACATTACGGTAGATATTGCTTTGCAATGGACCAATGCCTATAACGAGAGTATGCTTTGTTTCACCAACAACATTCCGCAAAAAGACGGCGGAACACACTTGGCGGGTTTCCGCGGTGCTTTGACCCGTACGATTAATAACTATATAACCGAGAACAACCTGCTCAAAAAAGATAAAAATACCATCACCGGTGAAGATATGCGTGAGGGTTTGACTTGTGTTCTGTCTGTAAAAGCGCCTGACCCGAAGTTTTCTTCCCAAACCAAGGACAAATTGGTTTCTTCGGAAGTTCGTCCTGTTGTTGAAAGCGTTGTCGGTGACAAACTCAAGGAATGGTTGGACGAGCACCCGATTGAAGCAAAAATTATCGTAGGCAAAATCGTTGAAGCTGCTACCGCACGTGAAGCAGCCCGCAAGGCGCGTGAGTTAACCCGCCGCAAAGGTGTTTTAGATGTTGCTTCGCTTCCCGGAAAATTGGCTGATTGTCAGGAAAAAGATCCGGCATTGTCCGAAGTCTTCATCGTAGAGGGAGATTCCGCTGGCGGTTCAGCCAAGCAGGGTCGCCATCGTAAAAATCAGGCAATTATGCCTCTGCGTGGTAAGATTTTGAACGTTGAGCGTGCTCGTTTTGACAAGATGCTCAACTCTGCCGAGATTGGCACGATTATCACCGCTTTGGGCACAGGTATCGGACGCGATGACTTCAATGCCGATAAGTGCCGCTACCACAAAATTATTCTTATGGCGGATGCCGATGTGGATGGTTCGCACATCAGAACATTGTTGCTGACCTTCTTCTATCGTCAAATGCCGGAGCTCATTGAGCGTGGCTATGTTTATATTGCTCAGCCGCCGTTGTACAAGGCCAAAAGAGGCAACTCCATTTTGTACTTAAAAGATGACAACGAGATGGAAGATTACCTGATTCGCGGTGGTTGCGAGGACGCTGTTTTAACCAAGAAAGACGGCGAGCAAATTGTTGGTGCTGACCTTGTTTCTTTGGTTGAAAAGACCCGCAAAGCCAGAGCTCTGATTGCGGCTTTAGGACGCAAAGCTCCTGAAAAAATCATTGAGCAAATGGCAATCCATGGCTTGTTTGACGCTGAGACTTTGAGCAACAAAGCAAGCTTGAAGGAAAAGATTGAGCAATTAGCCCTTCGGTTGGATAGCTTTGAGGCTGAATATGACAAAGGCTGGAAGGCTGAACTTAATGAGAATAATGAGATTGTTTTCCACCGCACATTGCGCGGTGTTAAGGAACAACACGTCATCGGCGGAAATATTGTAGACAGCGCCGAAGCCAAAGCTTTAAACGAAATGCGTGGTTTCTTGAACGAAAACTTTGGCGATATGTCGCTGTTAACATCAAAGATTGGTGTGGAAAAGAAAATATCCGGTCCGGCCGTTTTGGTAGATGCCGTAATGTCTGCCGGCAAGAAAGGTATTACACTCCAACGCTATAAAGGTTTGGGTGAAATGAACCCCGAACAATTGTGGGAAACAACCCTAGACCCCGAGGCTCGTTCTCTTCTGCAAGTCAAGATTGAACATTTTGAGGAAGCTGATGAGACCTTTGCAACCTTGATGGGCGATGTGGTTGAACCCCGCAAAGAGTTCATTCAGGACAATGCGTTGAATGTGGTTAACCTTGATATTTAATCTTCCACACATCAAAGAACAAAGCCCCGCCTTTTAGCGGGGCTTTTCTTATATCTCTATTGCTGTTGCCAATTGTTTGCGCTTAAAAGCCTGCGAATGGTAACGTTTAATCACCCAAGCCACGGTTTGCGGGTCAAAACCTGCATCTATAATAACTTTTTCATCTTGTTTTTGGTCAATATATAAGGTCAAAATCTTGTCCAAAATCTCATAAGGAGGCAAGCTGTCTTGGTCTTTTTGGTTGGGCGAGAGTTCTGCTGTCGGCACACGCACAATCACTTCTGTCGGCATAACCAAAGACTGTTTGTTGCGCCATTTTGCGAGCTCATAAACTTGCGTTTTATAAAGATTGGCTATAGGAGCCAAGCCGCCGCAAGTATCGCCGTATAAGGTGCAATATCCCATCGCAATTTCCGACTTATTTCCGCAGGCTAACAACAGATAATTATATTGGTTAGAGATTGCCATAAGGATTTTGCCGCGTTCGCGCGCTTGCAAGTTTTCCAGAACAATATTTTTGGGTTCTTCACCGAAAAGAGAAGAGAGAAAAGTCTTTTGAGCATCAATAATCGGCTGAATATCAATATTTTTATATTCAAAACCGTTTAAGCGGGCAATTTCTGCAGCAATTTGTGTGCTGAGTGAGGAAGTGTTTTTAGTGCGCATCATCAAACAATGAACATGCTTTGCGCCCAATGCGTCAACGGCGATAGCGGCGGTTAAAGCGGAATCTATCCCGCCGGAAAGTCCGATAACAACATCTGAAAAACCGTTTTCTTCGCAATATTTCTTCAAACCATTGGTTAGTTTGTTCCAAATCTCCTGCATTAAATAACCCCTTTGTTCTGATTGTTAAGATAAGCCTCAACCATAGCGTGATTGAGCGGATTAACAAAGTCTTTCCACCTGCGGTCGCCAATCGTCATCATATCGCGTACCATAGAGCCGGAAACATACGGAAAACTATAATCCGTGCGGTCAATAATCTCAAAATTTTCAAAGATATTCTTAAACCATTGTGCGTCATAACCGCTGCCGGCAAAATAAACATCAGGTTTTTCCAAAGTCGGAAAAGCCTCTTGCAAAAAGTCTAAAACAAAATTACCCCATTCCGTTGGGTTATTGATATCAAACAAGCCGATGACTAACAACCTTTTCGCCTCAATTTCAGAACCAAACACATTTTTTATCATTTGTTTGCGTTCAGTGTAGCTGAATGGGTTTCTTGCCGTTCCTTGCTCCTGAATGGAGCCGAGAATAAGCGTAACTTTGTCGCATTTTTTGAGCATATCCCGAATAACTTTTTCATGCCCGATATGCAAAGGCTGTGCCCGCATAACCGCCAAACCATGCTTATATTGATAATTTTCAGACATCATCTTTCCTCCAAGTTGCCTTAAAGTATGGCGGCAAAGTTGCAAAATTGCAAATATAAAATGTTGACTCCGCGCATACTCCCGCCTAAACTTCAAACAGAATTTTTCAAATAAGGTAATGCCGATGAAATCAGGATATTTACTTGGCTTAATGAGCCTGATGTTTGCTTCTTCCGCCTCTGCGGGAGAATGGAATTTTGATGTTTCGGGAAGTGCAAATGTGTTGTATGGCTACAGCGATGTTTCTGCCCGCTATGAAAAATATAATGACAACAACCACACCCCGTCAGATATTAATATTAGCCTTGCCGCCGAATATGCTTTTGACAATCCGTCATATCAATTGGGAATGTATCTTGATGTTATGGCCGGAGCAGATAAGGAACTGGAAGATTATACGCAAGGCAAATGGGGTGAAGAAGCCTATGCGATTTTAGATACGCCTATGGGACGTTTGATGGGCGGACAAACTTATAATGTTGCTTATCAGTTTGGTGTCGGCGCGCCTTCTGTCGGACCTTTGGGTGTCAATAACAGCGATATTGTAGATTTCATCGCCAACCCGAACTGGCAGCGTAATAAGAAGGGAACAGCCTACCGCACGCTTAATTCCACAGACATCAACACGGATGGCGTTGCCCCGAAAATCAGCTATATTTCACCCGAATTTTATCACACCATTTTGGGTTTAACCTATGTGCCGGATATTTATTCGCGCACGGGTCTGGTCAGCCGCTATGCGGATTATAAGAACGAAGATGGCTATATTGCGTCTTTGTATAATCAGACGGAACTGGGAAGTTTTAACTTAGAAACTTCTTTGGGTTTTGCCGTTTTTGCCGATGATGATAAAGAATTTTCTGCCGGAATGCGCGTTTCTCACGGCAACTGGACATTAGGCGGAGCTTATCGCCGCACTTATGTTGATGGGAATGATTATCCGCAAAACTTGCGCCGCAATCCGGTGCAAGAGCCGGAGTTTTTTGATTCTTATCGTGAGGGCTATGCTTGGAACATCGGCTTAGGCTATGCCATCGGTCCTTATGAGGTTGCCTTAAGTTATTTCAATTCCAAAGCGGACAATACTGACAACGAGGACCGCATTGTGCAGTTTTCCAACCAATATCAGCTCAACAAATATGTTGATTTATACTTAATTGCCGCACATGTGGATTATCAGGGCGCAGATGATGATGCCCGCAACAATTCGCAGGGTTACGCTTTCATAACCGGTTTGGGTATCAATTTCTAAAAGGGTTTAAGTTATGCCGAATTTGCTTTTTATTTCAGACAACGCTTCTTTTGCTGAGGACTTATGCGGCCAAATCAAATATCATGCGCCAGAGTTCAATATTTTGCCTGAAGATGATGGCGGTGTGCTGGATATTATCATTTTGGATGACAAAGCCTCTCTTTTGAAAGAGATTCGCGCCAAGCACCCCAAAACACCGGTTTTTATTCTGCAATCCGAAGCGGACACAACTTTGGAAAGCTCCAATCTGAATATAGTTGTAAGCAAGCCTTTGCAACTTGATTCTTTTCTGAACCAGCTTTGCGCCGGCAACAATTTGTTAGATAAATCGGCAGACGGCTATCTGCATTTTAACAATTATGAGCTCAGACCCATAGCTAAGGAGATTTTAAACCAGCGCAACAACGAGGTAATAAAGCTGACGGAAAAAGAAGTTTCCATTATCAAATATTTATATAGAGCCAAAGATAAAATCGTTGGCAAAAATGAGCTTTTGCAAGAGGTTTGGGGGTATAGTCCCGATGTCAGCACCCATACGATAGAAACGCATATCTATCGTCTGCGCCAAAAAGTAGAGCACGACAACCCTGAAGCTCAGCTTATAATGACCGAGGACGGCGGATATAAACTAAAAATGTAGCTTCCTAAAGCGATATTTCCGCTACCACCGGCACATGGTCGGAGGGGCGCTCCAAACTACGCATTTCTTTTAAGATTTTGACACCGACCAAGCGCGATTCCAGAGTAGGCGTTGTCCATATATGGTCCAAGCGCCGACCTTTGTTGTTGGTTTGCCAGTTTGGGTTGCGATAACTCCACCAGGAATAAATTTTTTCCGGCTCGGGATGAAAATGGCGGACAACATCAACAAAATCCAAAGAATTTTTTAATCTGGTCAGGCGTTCAACCTCAACCGGCGTATGTGAAATGATTTTGAGCATTTGCTTATGATTCCAAACATCATTTTGCAAAGGCGCAACGTTAAAATCGCCGCAGACAATCATTTTTTTGTTGGCATAAACGTCTTTGTGTTGTTCCCAATATTCTGCCACATCATCCATAAACGTAAGCTTATGCGCAAAGGAAAGGTTTTCTATCGGATCAGGAATATCTCCGCCTGCCGGAATATAAATATTGTTTACTTCAATATCGTCAAAAACCTTGGCGCAAATATGTCTGGCATCTTTTTTGCCGACCCAGTTTTTTTGTTCAATATCTTTGAGCGGTATTTTGGACAAGATACAAACGCCGTTATACCCGGCCATACCATATAAAGCTATATGCGGATAACCGAGAGCTTTAATCGCCTCAAACGGAAAATCCTCTTCCTTGGCTTTGACTTCTTGCAGACAGACAACATCAGGCTGTTCTTGCTCAACCAATTTTTTCAACAAATCCAGACGGATACGAATGGAGTTAACATTCCATGTTGCAAGCTTAAAAGTCCGATTAGTCATTTATTTTTTTCTGCCCTTGTAGTTAAGCGGAGAAGATTTTTCTTTTTTGAACTTAAATAAGTCAGCATCTAACTTTTGGTCGCGCACGGCATCATATAAGGAAACGGTAACCTCCACGCTTTGCGGGTCCACAATCTTCCATTGTTTGAGCTCAAAAGGTTCATTGCTGAAGGTTAAGGTAATCGGGCCGATATCGCCTTTTTCCTTGTAGTCTAAGGTAAGGGTTGTAATACCTGCGTCTTTGTAAAAATCCACAACCTTAACCTTTTTGCCGTCAATCTTCACATCATTGGCTAAGATGAGGCTGGCCGGAATATCGTCATAATCAATATGCGTAACCTGATCAAGCTCCGTGTCGTTATAAACGATAAAATTACCGTCTCCGACAATCAGAACCGAGGTTGGCGCGTCATAAATCATCCGAATTTTGTTGGGCTTTTGAATATAAAAACGTCCTTCTGCCGTGTTGCCGTTGCTTGCGGTTTGTACAAAGCGTGCTTCCATCGTTTTAATATTATTGAGATAGTTCTCAACTTTTTTAATATCTTCGGCAGTCTGCGCGGCCGCATTTTGCGCCCATAAACAAACACATCCGAGCAACAAGGCAAAAATCTTTTTCATCTTTTCAAATCCCGTTTTAAAAACTGTCTTTAACAATATAATCGCCGGAATCTTTTTTGACAACGAAAAACCTCTGCTTGGCTAACAACCAAACAGAGGTCATCGCTTCGGAGCCTAAAACTATTTGCCGCAGCCGCAATGTTTGCCGGTATTGGTGTTTTGAGAGTTAGAATTATTATCAGAAGAAGAACTTGCTGATTTTGTGGTATTTTGGTTGCTGTTGTTGTTGCAAGACTTTGTTGTATTTTTCTCGTTTTTCATAATTTTTCTCCTTGCTAAAAGTTGAAAAAGCGACATAACAAGAGATAATTACGAAATAAGCGGAAACAAGACAGATAAAAAGGCTATAAAAGTTTTATATAAAATTTCTGGCTTTAAAAATTCCGTTTTCAAAACCCTGAATATTTTTGTTAGATTCGGCATCTTCCAAACGTTTTTCAGCGATGGCGGCATATTCTTTTTCGCGTTCAATACCGATATAGTTTCGCCCGAGTTTTTTGGCTGTAACCGAGGTCGTGCCGGACCCCAAAAACGGGTCAAGCACCACATCCCCCGCATCACTTGAGGCCAAGATAAGTTTGGCAATAAGTTTTTCGGGCTTTTGTGTGGGGTGCGGCGTGTTTTCTGGCATAGACCAGAAAGGAATGGATATGTCTGTCCATACGTTAGACGGAGATGTCAAACGATAACGCTGTTTTCCGTCGTCCACCCAATCTTTAGGCTTGCCGGATTCGTCACGATACGGCGCAATAACCGGCCGCTGAACCTTAACCGCATCTAAGTTAAATTTATAATCTTTGCTTTTGGTAAAGAACCAAATATCTTCCAGACAATTTTTCCAGTTGTTGAGAGCGCCGCGTCCTTTTTCTCTCTCCCAAGAGATTCTGTTTTGTAAGATAAAATATTTTCCGGCAATTTCGGGGATGGCGATAGAGGTTTTCCAGTCAGAGCAAATATAAACAGAAGCATTGTCTTTTAACAAGCGCACGGTTTTAGAAAGCCACTTATCTAACCAGAGCTTATAAGCCTCAAAGTCCATTTCTTTGAAGGTATTTTTACCAAAGATCTTGGTCAGATTATACGGCGGGTCGGCGATGAGGAGGTCAACGCTTTTATCCGGCAAAAAATCCAGAGCTTTGAGCGCGTCCTGACAAATGGTTTTATTCAAAACCTCAGATAAAGAAGCTTTTTCTTTAAGCTTAATGGTTTTTGCCGCATATTCTGCGGTTTCCTTAAGAGTTAAACAAATTGTTTTGTTTCGGGGCGCTTTCTTTTTCATCTCAGGCTTATTCTTCGCCGAACTTGCTGTCAATCAGAAGTGTAAGAGCATCAAGCGCTTCCTGAGCTTGGTTTCCTTCGCAAGTAACCGAGATTGTAGTGCCTTTGGCGGCCGCAAGCATCATCAACCCCATAATGGAACAACCATTAACTTTTTGGCCGATTCTCTCAACCGTAACATCAGCATCCAAATCTTCAATCGCCTTAACAAAAGCAGCAGCAGCTCTGGCATGCAAACCTTTTTTATTTTTGATTTCCAAAACGGCGGAAACAGTCTTCTCACTCATCTTACATTCCCAACAATTGTGATGCGATATTGATATATTTTTTGCCGGCTTCTTGTGCGCCCTCAACAGTTTCCTTAAGAGTTTTGTCTTTGCGCAAGGAGGCTAATTTAATCAGCATTGGCAAATTAATTCCGGCAATAATCTCAACCTTAGCTCTATCCATAATGGAGATAGCTAAGTTTGAAGGAGTTCCGCCAAACATATCTGTCAAAACGATTGCGCCATGTCCTTTGTCAACTTCGCCGACTTTTTTCAAAATCTCGGCGCGGCGCATTTCCATATCATCCTCAGGACCGATGCAAACAGCCTCAATCTGATCTTGTTTGCCGACCACATGTTGCATGGCAGATATAAATTCTTTGGCCAAATTGCCGTGTGTAACCAAAACCAAACCTATCATTGTTTTCCACCACAACTCCAGCTGCGAACAGCACCAAAACTTTTCATAACATCTTCCTTGCTCTTAACCTTGACGAGCTCATCGGCACGGGTCTGGCGGCCTTTGAAGACAATCTCTTCAACATTTTCTACCGGCACGCCATAAGTTCTTTCAACCATTTTGCCGTTGAGTTCAACAATCAAGACAAATTCGGCCTCAGCCAAGGGACCTTTGGTTTCTTCATCAATATTATCCAGACGAACGGCCAAACGGTCATCACGTTTCAAAAGGGCAGTTTTTTTGCCGTCAAATTCCAACACGGGGTTGACCGGACTACCGTCTCTGGCATCAATAAAAATAGCCAGCTCGCCGAACTTATTTTCAATGATTTCAAAAAAATCCTGCTTTTCAATTAATGTGTAATATTGTGTTTCCATAGTTTTTCCTGTAAGATGAGTTAACACGCAACTAAAAAAGATATTAGTACAATATCAGCAATGTGTCAATTTTGAGTTAATAGAACGGACCATCCATGGAAAAAACTCCCTTTAAATATCTCTGGCACTACATCTGTATTTTTAAGTATTTGGTTATAGCTGTGCTTTTGCTTAATTTTTCGGCGCAGCTTTGTAACCAGACCTACCCGCTTTACTTAGCAAAGATTTATAATACGGCAGCCGGAGAAGTTGGTATACCGGATTATTGGGAGAAGATTATATATTTTGCCTTTGTTGCTTTTGGTTTGGGGTTGGCAAAAGTTGTTTTATTTGATACCACGATGTTTCTTGCCGCTTACATTTTACCTCAAATTCGCACTTTGGTAATCAGAGATAGCTTTGACTACACCAACCAGCATTCCATTGCTTATTTTAATCAGGAAATGTCAGGCAACATCTCTAATAAAGTAACGCAGCTCAACACCGGCGTATTAGACGGCTTTAATGAGTTTATGATGTCTTCCTCAATGATTATGTATGTGCTGATAGCCATTGGTATTTTGAGTGCGATGAATGTTTATTTCTTTGGCGCGATGTTGCTTTGGCTTGTGGTGATTCTTTTGGTTAGTTGGAAGCTCGGAAAAAAACGCTCGGCCTTGTCCAAAGAAACCAGCCGCCAACAAAGCCAAGCCAACGGCGTTATTGTAGATAGTTTAGCCAATTATAGTGAGATAAAAAGTTTCGCCAATTTTCGTTTTGAGCGGCTTAATTTGATAAAATATTTACGGATTCTGCGCAAGTCCGAAAATAAAGAACAAAAAGTCAAAGCCTGGATTCATTTAAGCCAAAACCTAATCTCCGTTGCTTCAATGCTGGGTTTTATGATGTTGTCAATTTGGGTCTTTCGCCGCGGTGGCATTGATACCACGAACTTCATCTATGCCAACACGCTTTTTGCGATGATAGCCGGAATGGTCTTTCAGCTCACTTGGGTTTATATGAACATTATGCGCATTCACGGTCAATTAAAGTCGGCGTTAGACACTTTGGCCGTAGAGCCTGAACTCAAAGACCGCCCGAATGCGACAGAACTCAAAGCCAAAAAAGCCGAAATCACTTTTGACAAAGTTTCTTTTGCTTACAACGGCCGCAAAAATTTGTTTGAAGATTTATCTCTTACGATTAAGGCCGGTGAGAAAGTCGGCTTAGTCGGACATTCCGGCAGCGGTAAATCCACTTTTATCAAACTTATTGCCCGTTATTATGACATAAATGACGGCAGCATAAAAATAAATGGTAAAGATATCCGCGATGTTACGCAAAATTCGCTGCATAAACTAATCTCAACCATTCCGCAAGATGTTTGCTTATTTAATCGAACTTTGTTTGAAAATATTAAATACGGACGAACCAATGCCACGGAAGAAGAGGTTTATAAAGCGGCGCGCCAAGCCGGAGCAGATGAGTTTATCCGTGCTTTCCCGAACGGCTATCAGACCAAAGTCGGAGATAGAGGTGTTATTTTGTCGGGAGGTGAAAGACAACGCATAGCCATTGCCCGTGCCTTGCTCAAAAATGCGCCGATTCTGGTCTTTGATGAGGCCACTTCTGCCTTAGACAGTCAGAGCGAAAAACATATTCAAAAATCCCTGATTCACCTTATGCAGAACAAAACCGTTATTGCCATTGCGCACCGCTTGTCCACCTTGCGAGAGATGGATAGGATTCTTGTTTTTGAAAGAGGGCGGATTGTAGAGCAGGGAACACACTTAAGCCTCCTGCGTAAGAAAGGCCGTTATTATAAATTATACAATATGCAGGCAGATGGCTTTATAGTGCAAAACGAGAGTTAAACGAGTTAATTTTAAAAGGTGACCGGGGAAGTTGACGTAACCACGCACAAAGAAGTGGCCCCAGGTTGCCCCGGGCATCCCCGGCCATTGATTTAAACCACGCTGTTGTTTTTAACTTCCAAAAATTGAGCTTCATCAGCAAGAGAAGCAAAGAGTTTTGGGTCTGTGGACGTAATCCATGCCTGAATACCAAGGTCACTGATTTTTTCAAGCAAAGCCTCTCGTTTTAAATCGTCCAAATGCGCCACAACCTCATCCAGCAACAACACCGGCGCAAAACCTTTATCCAAGGTTTGGCATTTTGTTTGCGCTAAAATAATGCTAATCAGCAACGATTTTTGCTCACCCGTAGAGCAAAGTTCCGCCGGCATTCTTTTCTTTTTATAATAAACCTTAAAGTCCGTGCGGTTAACTCCGTCCACATTGTCATTATATAAAACATTGCGGCGTTGAGACTTCAATTTTTGGATATAATAATCTTCCACATCAATCGCCGGCATCGTGTCCAAAAGCTGTTCTATTGTGCCGTCCAGCTCCAGCATAACATTCGGAAAAACATCATCCGGCTCTTTTTCAATAAACTTATTAAGCTTGGCAATCAGCTCGCGCCTTGCCGCCGCGATAGCCACGCCGATTCCCGCCATATTTTCTTCCAAAGAGGTCAGCCAGTTATTGTTATTATTGCCGTTTTTAAGCAGCTGATACCATTCTTTGTATAGGTGTTCAAAATTAGCTGTTCTTTTGGCGTGTTCAACATCAAAAGCATAAACCAAACGGTCTAAGAAACTGCGTCTAGGTTGCGAACCGCCGCGGAATAATCTGTCCATCTGCGGGGTGAGCCAAATAGCGGAAATATATTTTCCCAAATCTGATTGCGAGGAGGTTTTTTGCCCATTGATTTTGACGATTCGTCTTTCATAAGACCGAAAATCATCCTCATCGGTTTCTTTTGTGGTTTTTTCTACCGCCGTCCCGATTTCAATCTCATCTTCACCTTTGTTAACCAAAGCAGAAACAGCCCAGTTCAGATTTGATATTTCGGTCGGGCTATATTCATCGTTAACCAAAGCCGGCGTAATTCTTCTGATATCCGCCAATCTGGCCGAGCGAAGACCGCGTCCCGGCGTAAGGAAAGAGATTGCCTCCAGAATATTAGTTTTTCCGGTTCCGTTTTCACCGGTGATAATGACGGGAGCAAGCTTGGCATTAATCCGCAAATGCGCATAGTTTCTAAAGTCAGTTAAAGTCAGGCGTGTAACACCTGACTTTTCTTTCATAAACTGAGCCAAATTTAATGCCAAATTGTCCGTCATTTTTCTTAAACACGCATCGGCATCAAAACATAAATAGCACTGGCATCGCTTGTATCATGGATAACGGAAGGAGAAGAACCGTCAGCAAAGCTGATTTTAACACTCTCGCCTTTAACCTCGCCCAAGATATCCAAGAGATAACGGAAGTTATAGCCAATCTCTAACGATTCGCTGTCATATTTAGCCTCAACTTCTTCCATAGCAGAACCCAAATCCGGGCTGGAAGTTGTGATGGTAACATGATTTTTGTTGGTAATCATCTTAATGGCGCGAGTTCTTTCTGCCACAACCGAAACGCGGTCAACAGCGGAAGAAAGTTCCTTAACGCCAAGTTCCAAAACTTTGTCATTATCTGTCGGGATAACGCGTTCATAATCTGGATAAGTTCCGTCAATCAACTTAGATGTCAAAATAACATCTTCCATTGTGAAGCGGATTTTGTTTTCAGACAAAGCAATGGTAATATTATCCGTAGAACTGTCATCTAAGAGTTTGCGAACTTCGGCAACGGTTTTTCTCGGTACAATAACACCGGCCATATTCTCAGCGCCTTTCGGCAAAGGAGATTCTACACAAGCCAAACGATGTCCGTCTGTAGCAACCACGCGCAGAACTTTAGCCTCGCCTTCATTTTTGGCATGAATGTATAAACCATTCAGATAATATCTGGTTTCTTCGGTAGATACGGCGAACTGTGTACGGTCAATAACATCTTTGAGCTCATCTTTACCCATAGCAAAATTAACCGGAAGTTTGTCGCCGGAGATAACCGGAAAGTCTTCTACGCCGATGGTGGAGAGAGAAAACTTTGACCGGCCGGAGGCAATGGTTAATTGACCTTTTTCGTCAGGAAAAGTCAGCTCAACATCAGAGCCATCAGAAAGCTTGCGGACAATGTCATAAAGCATATGCGCCGGAGCAGTTGTTGCACCGGTCTCGGCTGTTTTGGCATCAACAATTTCCGTAATCTCGGTATCCATATCCGTAGCCTTAAAGCTGATACCGTCTTCCATAGCCTCAATCTTAACATTTGAGAGAACCGGAATAGTGTTTCTCTTTTCAACAATACTCTGAACGTGGCTCAGAGTTTTCAGTAATTTTGCGCGCTCAATTGTAAATCTCATTTTCTTATACCATCAATGTTATAAACTAATTTTCACTAAATATATCACCCATTTAGCAAAAACCGAAACTAAAACAACGATTCGTCAACAGCTTTTTTAGTATTCGGAGAGCTTGTGTTTTTTTAGAAAATTAGCGGCAGGTAAAAACATATTTGCGGGCAGATTATTTTCATCAAACCAACACCATTCTGCGCATTTATCCGGCTCCATAATTTTAGGTTCACCGCTAAAGCAATGTGTAATCATATTAAGCGTAACATAATGCTTGCCCGATTCCTCAAAAAAATCATTGGTAACATCAGCCAAAACAACATCTTGAGGAGCGATAACCAGCCCTGTTTCTTCTCTGGCTTCTCTAACGGCACCTTCCTCAAAACTTTCGCCGTATTCCATATGACCGCCCGGCGGACACCAAGTACCGTTTCCATGTGCTGATTTTCTCAAGCCGAGCAAAATCTGGTGCTTTTCGTTAAGAATATATAAACCTAAACCGACTTTTACAACTTTTTCATCACTCATAGCTTTTCTCCAAACATAAAGGTAAAATACGGAAAGTATATTTACAATAAAAAACAGGTTTTGCACAAAAGGCAAAACCTGTTTAATTAAGGAGTTAGAGTTAGTTTAGGCTTCCAAAGTTCTTCTCAAAGCATCAACATTTTCTGCCAGAGAAGCATCTTCTAAGATAAGTTCCTCAACCTTGCGAACCGCATGCATAACGGTTGTGTGGTCACGGTCAAATTTGCGACCGATTTCCGGCAATGAACGCGAGGTGAGTTGTTTAGCCAAATACATGGCAATCTGACGCGGACGAGCAACTGTACGAGCTCTGCGGGAAGACTGCATTTCTTTGACCGAAATATTGAAATGTTCAGCAACTTTTTTCTGAATTTCATCAATCGTGGTGCGCTTGTCATAAGAACGCAGCATATCTTTTAAGACATCTTGAGTCATATCCAAAGTAATTTCTTTGTCGCTCAAGAGCTGAGAATGCGCAATTACGCGGCGGAGAGCACCTTCAAGTTCACGAATGTTAGATGTAATCTTGCTAGCCAAGAATTCTGAAACTTTTTGTGGCAGCTCAACACCGAGTTGGCGTGCTTTATTTTCCAAAATTCCGATACGCAGGTCAAAGTCAGTCGGATGAATATCTGCGACCAAACCACAGCCTAAGCGAGATTTCAGGCGAGCCTCAATTCCTTCCAAATCAGCCGGAGATTTATCAGCGGAGATAATGATTTGACGACCTTCTTCAATCAAGGAATTAAAGGTGTAAAAGAACTCTTCTTGAGTTGTATCTTTGCCGCCCATAAATTGAACATCATCAACCATCAAGACATCAACGGAGCGGAACTGCTCTTTGAAAGCTGTCGTGTCTTTGTAGCGCAAAGCGCGAACAAACTTATACATAAACTTTTCGGCAGACAAATAAACAATATTTCTGGTCGGATCTTGTTGTTTAATATGCCAAGCAATAGCGTGCATTAAGTGCGTTTTGCCCAAGCCAACGCCGGAATATAAGAACAAGGGATTAAAAGAAACGTTTCTTGATTCTGCAACTTTGCGGGCAGCCGCATAGGCAAACTCATTTGTTTTTCCGACAACGAAATTGTCAAAGGTATATTGCGGATTAAGCGGAACAGACAAAGATTGGTCGGAATTTACCTGAAAATCATTGCTATTTGCTAAAACGGAATTTAGACCGGATTGATAGATATTTTGCGGAGCCGGGCTGGAGGAGATTTTCTTCAGCAGAGAGCGGCAAGAAGGATTATAAAGGCCCTTAGTTTCATCTTGGACGGCCTGAACAACAAAGTTGACGCTTTTAATAGCCGGATTTTTTTTCTCCCAAATTTTATGGATGCGGTCGCTATAATGCGTAATCACCCAGTTTCTCATAAATCGGGTCGGAACACAAATATTCATGATTCCATCATTAAAAGTACCCGGTGTCAGTGGCTTTAACCAACTGTCAAAAGCTGTTTCCCCTACTTCAACTTTCAACTGGCTGCAGATCTGTCCCCATTGTTCCTGAACAGAACTGTTGTTGTTAATTGCTTCTTCAGCCATCATATCTCCCCATATAATAAAATCACTAAAAACAATCGGCGCAAACATACAATTTAATCAATCATCTTGCAAAATGCTCCGGCAACTCCGAACTCATATCAGACAATCAACCATAACATTCACGCCACAAGACATCTTCCGATAATACTGAAGGTGTCTCGCCCCTTGTATTAGCTGCCTCAATTACAGGTCCTTTAACAATTCTCAGAGCTTAAAAGCTAGCTCTAAGAATCACAAAAAAAGGATTACCTCCAAAAGAAGGCAGAAACTCTATATTTATAATCCTTAAAGATTGTTCCCCAAATTGTGCAATCTGTCGGGTATTAAAATCAGAGCACTTTCAGATTAAAAAGTTTCAATCAACTCTCATCAGAAAGTGATTGGATAGTAGAGTCAAAAAAAAATAATTACAACAGAACATTAACCGAACATTGCAATTAATTTTCTTGACAGAAGATTCTTGCAGAGTCGCTTAGATTCTGCCGATTTTAGCACAAAAAAACGCAAACCGACAAGCTCTCATATAAGAGAGCAACTATCAGTTTGCGTCAGAAAAATTTTGCCTGTAATAAAAGATTACAAAGCTTTAATTTTGGCAGAAAGACGAGAAACGGTACGAGAAGCGGTATTCTTCGGCAGAACACCTTTCTGAGCAGCTCTCATCAACTCGGATTCGGCAACGACCAAAGCGGCCTTAGCAGCTTCTTTGTTGTTTTCCAAGATAGCGGCGTTAACTTTTTTAACGAAAGTACGAACACGACTTCTGCGAGCGCCGTTAATGATGCTTCTTTTATTGTTTCTGTTAATTCTTGTTTTTGCCGATTTATGATTGGCCATGTTTTTTATCCTGTATTAAATAGTTATGACAATTTTCAATTCTGATATGCTTTATAAACTCTTAAGACAGTTTAAGTCAATACCTAATTTCGCAAAAAAGCCTGATTTTAGCACCTTTTAAGGGTTTAATGCGACCCTTGGGCAAAATTTCTTAAGGATTCTCTGAACTCATCGGCAGCCAAACAACATTTTGCAGCGTTTCTTTCCATAGCGATTCCGTCAGAAAGACCAAGATGTTGCGCCGCCAAAATAGTTTCTTTAGCAATCTTTAAAGCTCCTAAAGGCTGAGTCGCAATACGTGCGGCTGTTTTAAGAGCATCTTCTTTTAAGTCAGCTAAAGGGACAATACGGCTGATTAAACCGGATTCATAAGCTTCGTCAGCAGTCATGGCGCGTCCGCTCAAAATCATTTCCATAGCTTTAGCTTTGCCCAAGGCTTTTGTCAGCCGCTGAGTCGCGCCGAAAGAAGGAATACTTCCCAGACTAAGTTCCGGTTGTCCGAAACGAGCATTGTCAGAAGCTAAGATAATATCGCAAGCCAGAGCCAGTTCGCAGCCGATTCCCAAAGCATATCCGGCCACGGCAGCGATAATGGGTTTGGATGTCTTTTCAAAAATACCAAAATATTTTTGCATCTCGTCAATACCAAAAAACTTTTGGTTTCCCTTGCTCAAAACTTCTTTGATATCAATACCGGCGGCAAAATTTTTGCCATCCCCTTTTAAGACAATAACTTTAATGTTGTCATTTGCATCAAATTCTTCTGCAGCCTGAGCCAATCCTTTGAGCATCTCCAAATTAACCGAGTTCATAGCCTGCGGGCGGTTAAGAGTGATGATACCGACATTATCTTTAGTTTCAGCAACAATATTAATATATTCCATGACGTAATCCTAAATCTGATTTTTAATGGTAAAGCGAACATTTAAGGGTTTAGTCGATTCTTTAACAATTTCTAGGGCTTCCCCTTCGCGATAAAACAGCAAACTATCACCTCGTTGCCCCTGATAAGCCCACCCAAGCTGGGGCAAAGTATCAACATAAAACTTCTTAACGCTCTTAAATCCGACTTTAGAACCGGTTAAAACAGCCTCAACCAAACGCGCTTCTTCATTCCCGAAAGAGAAATTATCGTTTTTGATTTGTGACAAGCCCTTCATAATCGGAATATCTTCATATCCTTCCAAAAAAGAAGCGGCCGGAGTCTGTTTGCAGAAACAACACATTGCAAACAAGATTGCCGCAAAAAAATAAAATTTATGTTTCATAATCATCATCACTTTTGCTTAACCGAACAATAAAAAGTTGAGCGTCCTGCCTGAACAATTTTCTTTATGCCGCCTGTTTGGGCGATATTACAAGTACACTCAGGACATTTTTGCCCTGTTTTGTTATAAACACAATGCATATTTTGAAAATACCCCAAGCTTCCGTCCGGCTTTTTGTAGTCGTGGATACTGGAGCCGCCGGCAGCGATTGCTTTTTGCAAAATTTTTCGGATACTATCTACGAGCTTCTCACATTCTTTAAGCTTAAGCTTATCAGACATTCTTATCGGACTGATTCCCGCGTCAAATAATGCTTCTGAGGCATAAATATTGCCGATTCCGTTAATAATTTTTTGGTCAAGCAACGCCACTTTAATAGGTATCTTCTTGTTTTTCAGTTTATTAAATAAAAACAATCCGTCAAGTTTTGCATCAAAAGGGTCAACCCCGATATGTGCAAAAATCGGATTCGCAGCCAAATTTTTTGTTTCCACCACATCCAACATGCCGAAGCGGCGCGCATCATTATAAATCAAAAATCCTTTATCGGTCTCAAAAATAACATGGTCGTGTTTTTCAAGTTTTTCGGGGAGTTTATCGCAGATTTTGACCTTGCCGCTCATCCCCAAATGCCAAACAATGCTTAAACCATTATCCAGACCAAGAAGCAAATATTTTGCTTGGCGAGAGATAGAGATAATCTTATACCCCTGAACTTTTTTTGCAAAATCATCAGGGATTATTTTCCGAAAACGGTTGTTGAAAATGCTAACGCTTATTATATTAGCCTTATAGGCAGCCTTCAGGAGAGCATTTTTAATTGTTTCCACCTCGGGTAATTCGGGCATCTTAACCTCATAAAAAGAATAAAATTTATGATAAATCGTCTGACATTTTTTATCCAAAAACTCAAGTTAAGCATAACACTTGCTCGCAACGATCTATTGTGTTTGGTAGACGGCTTATCTTCTTTTTCAGAAGTTATAAAACTTGTGCGCCCGTTTGTAAAGAAGTCTTCACAACCTTTGCAGCAAAGAGTAGAAAGCTTATTGTCTGATACAAAAAACAGCTTACCAAGCATTTATATTACAGAACTTGCAGCTTTAGCCTTGGATAGAAGCGGAGTCTTTTTTGATGGCTTTGCTAAAGAACAAAATTTTGTCGCCGGAACATCGGTATTGTGCCAAGCCTGCCCTTTTGCTAATCAAAAATTTTATTTAAAACTTTTGAGCGAAATTTATGACCAAGACTTTGCGCAATACCCTAATGCCTTTGGCGATTTTCTGGAGAGATTAAGCATAAGGCAGGATATGCGTCTTTGGGCTGATAAAAATGATGACTTATTAAAAAGTTCCGCTCTGCCCCTGCAAACAAACTGGGTGAAAACTTCTAAGCAACAATGGATTATAGATTCTCCGGAACCTTTCCGCCTTAGCGCCGATTTACCTGAAGAGGAGCACCGAAATTTAGCCGTTTTCTTTGCCAAAGAATTATTTGAAAAAGGCTCCTTTGTTTTTGGCTTTAGGCAAGCGGCCATTGATTTACAAAACCGAGTTGCCATTACGGACGCAGATTCTATTTGCAAAGCTTCATATGAACATTGTCTGGCAGTCTTAGGCAGGGGAGCTTTCCCTTTAGATGATATTTCCGTCAAATTACAATATGCTCTAAGAGAACTAAAGTATCTTTGTTCGGATTCTATTGTTGACGAGGCCATAAAAACATATGCTGACAAGTTTAAGAAGAAAAACACTTTTCTGCCGCCAAACAAGGATTTATCAGAATATTTAAGCAACAACTATGCCGAGGAAAAAGAAAAGCCGCATCAAAGTTTTTGGTCAAAGCAGGCAGAAAAAAAGCGCACCCCGATTCCCCAAGCTTTTAGTAAGGCTTCGCTTCTCTATTGGGGGCCGGCCTTAATTGTCGGAATGATACTTTTTGCCTTAATTCATTCTTAGGCGTACAAAGATTATTAAGCATAAAACGGATTCTATTTTCACCCTTAGACAAGCTCAAAACACCTTGTGGCTGAGTTGCTTTGTTGTAAAAGTAAAACAAAGTAAACAGTCTGGTTAGATAAGTAAGCCCCAAAGGCTGTTTGCAGTCTTCAACCAGTTCAATAAGCCTATTTCTGGAGATTCCTTCATCAAAACAGATTTTTTCCAAAGCCATCCATTCGCTTTGGCACAAGCGCATACTTGTCCGCCGCTCATTAATCACCACAACTTTATTAACCAATTTTGTCATCGGTAAGTTTTCAGAAGTCTGCAATAAGTTAAAACCAAAATCACCTATTCTGTTGCCAACAAAGTCAGAATAGGTTAATAATATAAATTCAAAATCGTAAAATACAACCTTAAAAAGAAAAAATTAATACTTCTATGAAAAAAGCTGTGAGGAGCCGAAAATATTTTGCGCCGCAAACGGATGATAAGGAGCGGCGCTGCGACCATCCGGGGTGTAATAAACCCGGAGAATATCGCGCGCCCAAAAACCGCAAATTAAAGGAGTATTATTGGTTTTGCCTTGAACATGTTCAGGAATATAACGCCAAATGGAATTATTATGAAGGAATTTCTACCGAGGCACCGGAGGAAGAACCCAAACGCCGTATGCACTTTAGGGGGTTCAAATCACGCATAAAATATAACTTTGGTTACAACATTAAGGATGATTTCGGATTCTTTGGTGAATATGCAACTGATTTTGCGGCGATGGATGAGGTTTATTACAATGAGGAGGAGAGGCGTTTTCTGCAGGTTATGGAGCTCAAACCCTCGGAAGTAAGTATTGAGAGCATAAAAAAACAATACAAAAAGCTGGTAAAAAAATATCATCCGGATGTCAACCAAGATGATAAAAACGCAGAAGAAAAATTTAAGCAACTAACCATAGCCTACAAGGCTCTATTAGCCAAATTTTCTTAAAGACTTTGAGCCAAATTTTGGCAGGCTTTTTCAATAAGCTGATAGACTTTGTCAAAGTCAGAAGAACCATAAGGATTTGGTATAAACCTTTCTTGGGCATAAGTAGCTAAATTGTCAACTTTTGCTTTTTGATAGCGCTCATCTCCCAAAGGACGGCGCAGCTCCAAATAGTCGGCACTGTCATCGTCCATGGTTAAGATAAGGTCAAAATTAGCAAAATCTTCGGCAAAAACAGGTCTGGAGCGCAAGGTGGAAATATCCACCCCGCGTTGCGCCGCGCAAGCGATGGCGTGCTTATCTGGAGCATCACCGCCGATAGCGCAGATACCGGCAGAATCCACAAACCAATCAGGTCTAAGCTCGCGCATAATACCTTCCGCCATTGGGGAGCGGCAGATATTAGCCGAGCACACAAACAAAATTTTTATTTTATTTTCCGAGACAGCCATGTGTTTCTCTGGCAAATTGAACATATTTTTTATAATAATTTTCCAAACTCTTCTTTACCAGATAGTTAACGGTTCCTTTAGAAAATTCGCCTTTCTTATCAGGTTTTCCGGCCGGAATACCGGTCAAAATCTCAATACCGTCATCAACCGTATCAACCGCCCAGATGTGGAAACGTCCTTCATCAACGGCAGCTAAGACATCTTCACGAAGCATCAGGTCTTTAACATTTGTGCGCGGAATAATCACACCTTGCGTTCCGGTTAAGCCACGATGGTTGCAAACATCAAAGAAGCCCTCAATTTTTTCGTTAGCGCCGCCAATCGGCTGAATTTCACCAAATTGGTTGATAGAACCCGTAACGGCAATACTCTGCTTAATCGGCAAGTTTGCAATAGCCGAAAGCAAGCAATAATATTCGGTTGAAGAAGCGCTGTCGCCGTCAACGCCGCCGTAAGATTGTTCAAACACAATGGAAGCAGAAAGCGAAAGCGGATATTCTTTGGCAAAACGATTAGCAATAAGCGATTGCAAAATCAACACACCTTTGCTGTGGATTGGACCGCTCATCTCAACTTCGCGCTCAATGTTAATAAATTCGCCCTTGCCGATTCTGACCTGTGTCGTAATTCGGGAGGGTTTACCGAAAGAAGTGCGAGAGAAGTTATAAACGACCAAACCGTTAATTTGTCCGACCCGCTCGCCCTCAACATCAATCAAGATTGTTCCCTTGTCAATTTGTTCAAGCATAGCCTGCTTGATGCGGTCGCTTCTGTAGATTTGCGCATTTATGGCTTGCTCAATATGATTTTTGCCGATTTGGTTAGCCTTAGACTTGCGCGCCCAGTAGTCGGCTTCGCGCAAAAGGTCGCCGATAGAGGCAATATGCGCCGTCAGTTTTTCGGAATCTTCTGCCAAACGGGATGAATATTCAATAACTTTGGCAACGGCTTGTCGGTTAAGTGAACGCAAATGTTTTTTCTTAGAAAGCGAGCCGATAAGCTTGGCATATTCCAGCTCATTTTCTTCGGTTCTGTCCATCAATACGCCGAAGTCTGCCTCAACTTTGAAATAATCCGAGAAGTCAGGGTCTCTTTCCGATAAAACTTCGTAGAGCTCCTCATCGCCGGTCAAAATCACTTTCACGTCAAGAGGGATAGGCATCGGGTCAAGAGAGATGGTTGTAAAGCTGGTTTCATCACTCGGTGTTTCAATCTTAATTGTTTTGGAAGCCAAAGCGCGTTTAAGAGAGTCCCAAGCATAAGGCTGCAAAAGGAGCTTTCTGGCATCAATTAAGAGAAAGCCGCCATTCGCATGGTGCAAAGCACCGGCCTTAATAAGGGTAAAATCAGTTAACAAAGCACCATATTGTTGCAAGCGTTCAACCTTACCGACCAAATTTCCTTGTGTCGGGTGGTCTAAGTGAACGATTGGCGCACCGGAATCCGGCTCATTTTTGACCACGACATTGACTTTGAACTTAGCAAACTTGTCTTCTTCTTGCTTATTCATACGGCTGAGCAAAGCGGTTAGAGCATCCTCGCCTTCGCCTTGTCCGTTGCCTTCATTCCCGCCATTAGGCAAAAAGTCTTCAATATTTTCAATAATATTTTTCTGAACAGCTTTTAAGAAGTCATTGACTTGTTTGTGTCCTTTGTATTTATGACGCAGATTATCAATCGGATTCTTAACGGCAACCTTAATAAATTTTTCACGCAAGACAGAGGATTCTTTGCGTTGTTTGTCTTCCCATTCAGGCAAGTCTTGAGCAGTATTTTCAATTTCCTCCTGCATAGAGTTCAAGTCTTCAATCAAAGACTTTTTCTCGTCTTCTGGGAGCTCATCAAAGGCTTCGGGGCTCAAAACCTCACCATTTTTGACAGGAGCAACGACCAAGCCAACCGGCATATGCAACAGGGAAACACTTTTGCCTTTGGCTTTTTTCTGCAACAAGCGGACATATTCTTCTTTCTTTTGCTTATATTTTTCCCGAATAATACTCAAAGCAGCCTTATATTCATCGCTGTCTAATACTGCGGGGATAGAGGAAGAAAACTCCTCAATCAATTTATCAATATCTTTGGCAAATTCGGGAGCTTGTCCGGCCTCAAAAGAGATGGCGATAGGTTTGTGCGGCTCATCAAAATTGTAAACATAAACCCAGTCGTTAGGGGTTGGGCGATTCTTGGCTTCTTTAACCAAAATACGCTTAACCAAGCTGGTTTTACCCGTTCCCTCAGGACCGAGGCAAAACAAGTTATAGCCTTTAGACTTAATGTTAATGCCGAGTTCCACGGCGCTTATGGCTCTGTCCTGTCCCAAGGCAGAAAGGCGTTCCTCAAGCTCTGCGGTCGTTGCAAACTCAAACTTGTGCGGATCGCATTTTTTGTATAACTCGTCAGATTTCAATTTTGAGATAGCCATTTTACAAAAATCCTTATATATTTTTAGCGTTAAGAATAATATAAACCGAGAATAACTAATATAGTGTTAAACGTCAGATGATTTATGTGAAATATATAGCGGTTTTAGCCATCAGCCTTTTGGCTGTTGTATATTTGTTGTGGTATCTGCGCCGCATTCGCCGAGATCATTTTCAAAAACTAAGTATAGAAAAGCTCCTTGCTCAAGAAGAAGCAAGCCGCGCTAAATTTTATCTAAACACACGAGTTCTGCGCCAAATCATTTCTGCCTTGTTGGCAAAAAAAGATAAAAAATCTCGCCGTGCTTTGCTTAATCTGGCTTGTGGCAGAATATCTGCTTTTAAGGCTTTTCTTAACAATGATTCTAAGCTTAGCGCTTTGGGCAATATTTTATTTCCGGAAAAAATGGAGGAACTCCCGCCGGCAGAAAAAGCTGTTTGGTTTTTAAGTCAAAATCAAACCAAAGAAGCGGAAAAAATAATAGAAAATCTTGCGGACAAGGGCTTATCTCCTTATGCCAAAGCGCGCAAACGCTTCGTTCAGGGGTGGCTTTTTTTGCGCGATGGCGACATGCTTTCAGCCTCCCAATGCGCAGCTGAAGCAGCTACAATATTTGCCGAGCAAAAAGCTTTTGTTGAAGAGGCCCAAGCTTTGCTTTTAAACGGAACAATATATCGGTTGTCTTGCGTTGAAGATGTTGCCTTAATGATGTTTGATTCTGCCGCCAAAATCTTCAGGCTCTATAAGGATTCGCAAGGTGAGGCGGAGGCTTTGGGCAATAAGGGAATGCTCTGGGTCTTGCAAGAAAAATTTGAGGAAGCCGAGAAAGATTTTGAACAAGCTCTAAAGCTTTGCCCGATTGATAAAAACCAGATTCTAGCGGCATCAATTCTCAACCAACAAGCTTTGCTTAAAATTGTGAGAGGACAATACAAACAAGCAAAGGAATTACTCAAACAAAGCGAAAAGATTAGTAAACAAAGGAATTATATTAGTGGATTAGCCTTTTCATCTGAATTAGGTGCTCATATTTTATATGCCGATAATAAAAAAACCAAAGCCGCCCAAGAAGCTCAAAAGGCCGCCGAACTTTACCGACAAGACAATAATATGTCAGCATATTTTGAAAGTTTATATTTACAAGCGCTTGCTTTGTTTGAGGCAGAGAAGACGGATGATACGGAAAAAATCCTAAGGGTGCTCATTTCTCAAGCCAAAAACAAGCAAAGCTCTTTTCATTTGGCCGGAGCTTATAATTTGATGGGGCTTATTTTTTGGAGAAGAGATAAAATCAAACAAGCAAAAGTCTGGTTTCAGGAAGCTGCCGCTTTAGAGCAGAAAAATGACAGATATACGGGAGCTGCAACGGATTATGCTGATATCGGTTTGCTGGAGTTTCAGAAAGGCAATCTGGAAGAAGCGCGCAAAAACTTCAAAACCGCTTTGGAATATGCCGATATTTACGGCAAGAACAAACTCTCGGAAATACTAAAAGCCAAAATGTCAGAACTAAAAATTTAATTCAAATTTTATAGGGTGGCTACCTTTATGTGCTGATAAAATATCAACATCTTTAAGCCCAAGATTACGATATCCCAAAAGATTGATGGTCGGGACGGAAAAAAGGTCAAACCAGCTTTTACCATCAGTCATAATGATTCGGTTTTTAACTTCTAAGTTTGTTTTCGCCAAAAAGTTTTTAAAAGTTGCCGACCAAGCAGGTACGCCAAAATTTCCAATCATAATAACAGGCTCATCCTGCGCCAAAACAAATTCAGCCAGATTATCAAACACGACCGCTTCTTCGTTTTTTTTGAGCTTTGCAAAATCAATGTTAACAAAAACCAAGTTCTTTCCACTAGCTTCAAAAACTAAGAAAGATGCACTACGCTTAGGCGCAAGCTTGATTCTTCCGGCACGCAAAGGCTCTTTGTTTGTCAGAATAAAACTTTTCTCAGCTTCTTTGCTTTGATGAACAAGTTGAAAATCTCCGAAACTTTCCGGCAAATATAAGGGAACACGTTTGTGGTTAATGCCAATAATCTCTGCCCCGTTCTCTTGAGCATCTTTAACCAAGGGCTCAACTACCCGAGCATTATTTTGATACAAGATTGTAAGATGATTTTTGCCATCATGCGCCACATTTGTCGCAATATTTGCTGCCGAAGATATAATTCCGAAGTTAACAATCAGCAAAATTAGGGCAACGGCGGCATGCACAAAAAACCTTCCGCAAAGAGCATAAATCAAGGCTATAACGGTAATCAGATAAAAATGAAACTGCAGCAAATTACAAAGCTGTCCGAAACTGCCTCCGCCGAAAGAGCAAAGCGTAAGTATGCCAATCACGCCAAGCGTAATGTTAAGGATAAAATTATCTCTTTCGTGTTTTTTTCTTTGACTGAAGTAACCCATTTTTAATTTATTTCTGCTAGCGTAGTTTTTGTCGTGTTGAAGCCTGCATAATAAAATGCAATGCAACATGATTATACTAATCATTAAAAGACAATTTGTAAATGGTGGCCTTAAAATTATGCCGGATCAGGTAATAACTATTTTAACTGCAGGAGATTTTTTAAGTACGGTGTCTGCCAATTTGGATATGATGGCGGGTATATTCAGCCGCTATTTTTCCGGTGCGGATAACTTACGCATAGTTTCCATAATCCTGATGTTGCTGGCATTTATTCTTTTTTTGTTTTTAATCATCATCTTATACGTCAAATCCATCATTTCTTTTCTGAAAAGTGACCAAGCTGCACAAAACGGCAATAGCATTTTGTTTGATGAAAGCAATACGGAAAATCCAGGCACAACGGAGAGTGAGCAAGAGCTGGAACGCGAACTTGAAAAAGAATTGGAACGGGAGTTAGAGCAAGCAAGAGCTGAAAAACAAACAACAGAGTTAGAAGAACAACAAGAATTGGACAAGCAAAAAAAAGAAAAACAAGAAAATAAAATATCGGAAAAAAAGAAAAAAGAGCAAAAGAAATATCAATCAGAGGAAAGAGCAAAAACATCAGCCATAGATTTGGACTGGAAGAAAGGCAAAATCAATGAGCTTGATGCCAACAGAGTTATGTTGGATATAGAGAGTTTGCAATATCAACAAAGCCGTAAGGGCTTGCCGGAACTTTTAGGCCTAATTATAGATATGGTCAGTCGCGGAGTTGATGACTTAAAAATTGCACAAACCATAATGTTTCGCAACCAAGGACAAAATGCGGAAGATGAAATTTTACAAGTTATTGAAGCTATTAAAGATTTTATAGCTATGTGTTTGAATGATAAATTTGAACAGGTCAAAGCCAACGCTGAAACACCGCTTCCGCAAGAAGACGAGGCATTATATCATCTGGCGAAAGGAGATTCTTCTCTAGCATTAGTTTTGATAGAAGCGCTGATGGATGAAAATATTAATCGCGGGGCCTCTATGACCCTTGGCGCCAAAAGAGATATGCTTTTTCAAGAAGTTTCAAACTATGCCTGCACTTTTGGGTCTTTGGCCGGTTTGTCGGATGTTCACTTGGCCACAGGATCTTTTGAGCTGGCCATAGAGCTTGCTCCGCAGAATGTTAATGCTTGGAGCCGCGTGGCAGATATGTATGCCAAAGCCGAGTCAAACAACAAAGCTGTTAGGGCATATGAGAATGTTTTGGAGCTTGCGGATGCCGAAATTTATCCGCAGCAAGTTGCCAATGCGGAAAAAATGTTGTCGCAGTTCTATTATGCTCAGGGCAACAGTTTGCAAGCCGCCAAATTATATAACAATTCCAAAGCTTATTACGATTCCATCGGCATCAATCGTCGTTTGGATAAAAAGGAAGTTGAAATTATTGAAATTATTGAATCTCGCCAAAACGAAGATTTGGAAGCCACGATTGCCAAAATCTTGCAAAACAGCGACTTACGACAGTTTAGTTATGCCTAAATCTTGTCAAAATTGATTCTCGGGTCAACCCAAGAATAAGTCAAATCGCTGATAAGTTTTAAGACCAATCCCAATAAAGCAAAAATATACAATGTCCCGAAGATAACGGGATAGTCGCGTGTCATAATGGCTTCATATCCCAAAAGTCCCAGACCATTAAGCGAGAAGATAACCTCAATCAGAAGCGAGCCGGTAAACAGCATCTTAATCAGCATGGCGGGCATTCCGGCAATCACAATCAACATAGCATTTCTAAAAACATGCCCGTAAAGCACTTGGTTTTCGGTTAGGCCTTTGGCGCGAGCGGTCAAAACATATTGCTTGTTAATCTCGTCTAAAAAAGAGTTTTTGGTAAGCATTGTCAGGCTGGCAAAACCACCGATAACCATAGCCAAAACGGGTAAGGTAATATGCCAAAAATAATCCATAATTTGCTTATACCAAGGAAGCTCACTCCAGTTATCCGAAGTCAAACCGCGGAGCGGAAACCATTGCAGATAAGTTCCGCCGGCAAAGAACACAATCAAAAACACCGCAAACAAAAAGACGGGAATGGCGGAGCCCAAAATAACCGCAAAAGAAGTCCAAACATCAAATTTTGAGCCATCACGCACGGCTTTTTTTATGCCGAGCGGAATAGCAATCAGATAAATAATCAGTGTTGACCACAAGCCCAAAGAGATTGAAACAGGTAGGCGTTCAACAATAAGCTGCCCGACAGTTTTGTCTTTATAATAACTATGCCCGAAGTCAAAGACGGCATAATCTTTGAGCATTTTCCAAAAGCGCTCGTGTAAGGGTTTATCAAAGCCAAATTGCTTTTCCAGCTCTTTGACCAATTCTTCCGGCACGCCTTGCGCCCCCTGATATTTGTTGGCCGAACTTTCCATATTCATGTTTGCCGAAGCCGTAAATTGCGACTTCGCATCAACATTCATACCCCGATACTTTGCCAAAACATATTCCACGGGTCCACCCGGCGCTAACTGGACAATGGCAAAGTTAATAACGAGAATGCCCAACAGCGTAAAAGGAATAAGCAACAGTCTTTTGATAATGTAATTTCTCATTTCTTATCCCTCGCAATTTGTTGCTTCATCCACCAGGTAAAAGGCTGATATCCGGCCTTAACCTCAGATTGAGGATGCCCGAACTTGTTTTGATAAGCCACCCGATTATAAGGCGAATACCATTGGAAGATAACATAATGCTCATTAAGCAAAACGCGGTCAAGAGCGCGCACATAGGCCTCATAATCATCTTTGTGCTGTGCCTGAATCAAACCTTCTATCAAAGCATCAACCACGGGGTTTTTAATACCGATAACATTATAGCTTCCCTTCGCTTCGGCAGAAGAGCTGCCCCACATTTCGCGTTGTTCGTTTCCGGGCATTCTGCTCACCCCATAAGATACAATAGCCATATCAAAGTCAAAATTATCCAGCCGATTCTTAAAGATATTAACTTCTAAGTTCCGAAATACGGCTTTAATACCGATTTTTTTGAGGTTATTAATAAAGGGTAGCATAACCCGTGTAAAGGAGCTTCCGTTGGCAGAATTACTTAAAACCTCAAACTCCAAAGGTTCGCCGGTAGAAAGATTGGTCATTTTGCCATTAACAAAATCATATCCGGCCTCATTCAAGAGCTTAACCGCGCGCCGCAAATTCTCGCGCGATGCTTCAAAGTCCGGATGGCTTGGATTCGCAAACTCCTTTTCAAACACTGACGATGGCAAAGAGTCTTTATATTTAAGCAAGATTTGTTTTTCTTTGCCGGAAGGCAAGCCCTTTGCTTCCATTCCCGTATTGGTAAAATAACTATAAAGCCGTTGGTATTGATTGTAGAATAAACGTTCGTTAGCCCAATCAAAATTAAAAGCCAAACCGATAGCCTCGCGCACGCGTCTGTCTTCAAATTTCGGTCGTCTTACATTAAAAGCAAAAGCCTGCAAAATTGCCGGATTATTATGCTCAATGGCTTCTTTAATAATTTGTCCTTTTTTGACCTTATCATTATCATAGCCCGTAACCCAAATTTTGGCGATATACTCTTCACGAACATCAATATTTCCGGCAAACAGAGCTTGCAGTGTGACGGTTGTGTCTTGGTAAAAGTCAAAACGAACTTCATTAAAATTAAAAAATCCCCTGCGCGATGGCAGATTTTGCGCCCAATAGTCTTTAACTCTTTTCAGAATAACGAATTTTCCGGCCTGAAAATCAACAATCTCATAAGGGCCGCTACCAAGCATCGGTTTAAGACTGGGCTTGGCAAAATCTTTGCCTGCCCAATCTGCTTTTGATAAAACGGCGATTTGCGAGAGGATGAGCGGCAATTCGCGATTATTTGAGCCTTTGCGGAAATAAAAACGCACATGACGGTCATTAATTTTTTCCACCCGCTCCACATCGGCATAATACATCTTGTAAAGAGGCTGTCCTTTTTCAATCAGACTGTTGTAGCTGAAAATAACATCATCAGCCGTAATCGGTGTTCCGTCATGGAAGCGCGCTTTGGGGTTAAGGATAAATCCGACAAAAGACTTATCAAGAGGAAGCTCAAATTTTTCGGCAATCAGAGGGTATGCCACAGCCGGGTCATCAACCGGAGACACAGCCAAAGTGTCCATTGTCAAGCCGACAGCCGTTGCCGGAGGAATACCCTTAAATATAAAAGGATTAAAGCTGTCAAATCCGCCATAATCCGGCATAACGATTCGCCCGCCTTTAGGTGCATTGGGGTTAACATAAGAAAAGTTTTTGAAATCTGGAGCGTATTTTGCTTCATCATACAAAGCAATATGCTCAGACAAAACAACTTCTGCCCGCAGAGGTGGGACAAAACCAAAAATAAGGCCGCAAAAAAGGACAAGTTTATTTATGATAGTTGGCTTCATTTGTCCAACTGCCGAAAGGATAAGCATAATTTTCCTCTTTTTCCTCTTCTTTGGGTTCTGGCTGAGGCTTTTCAAAGGAAGGTGCTTCAGGTTCTTTTTCGGAAGCTGCCGAAGAAGTGGCATTCCGCATTTCTTCCCATTCTTTTTTGAGGTCATTTAAGGTTTTGCGCGTGTTAGAAAAACGCTCATCTTCTTCTGGCTGAATGGCAGTTTCTTTGGGCTCAATCTTAGGAGCCGGAGGTTCCTCCGTCGGCATATCGCTAACTTGCGGCTCAAAGCTCGGTTCATTTACGGGAGCAGACATCTCTTCCGCAACGGAAAAATCATCTTCTTTATCAAACGAAGGTTCTGCAATTTTAGGTGCGGCAAGCTCATCACTTTCGCCAAAACTACGTTCCAATGCGATGGAAAAAGGGTCTTTATCTTCAGAAACAGGGGGCATTTGCTCCGTAAAGTAATTTTGGCTTTTTTCTTTACGGAAAGGATTAAGCTTTGCTGCTTTGGCAGCCAGAGCCTTAGCATCAATTTTTTCAAAAATTGTGTTCTTTTCAGGCTCTCTGGGCTCAATTTGTGGCTGAGGTTGCGGGGCGACGGAAATTTCTTCTTCATAAGCCACACTTGCCTGAGCCGGTGCCGGAGCCGGCGCTTCTTTAGGTGCAAAAACAGGAGCCGCTGGTCCGCTTGGTGCAAACTCACGGCTTCGGCGAATTTCATCCGAAACCGGAGCCAAAATGGAAAAGACTTTTCCAAACACGCCGGTTTCAATTATGGCAATAAAAACACGTTCTTTATCGTGCTTTTCAAGTAAAGCCGTCAGGCTCAAATAACGAGCACACCACTCCAAAATCGTTCCGGCAATAACATTGTCGCGTTGTGATTTTTCAAAAATGCGCATTTGAAAATTCGGTTGGTTTTGGTTGACCTCAATCAAAACTTTGCCGAAAGCCCATCTTCCGCCGTTCTGAACCTTGCTCCACAAGCGGTCAATCTGGTCGGTTGAGGCAATATTACAACGTGTGAGCAAATCGGCAATAAGCTCGTTCATATCGGCAATAAACAAATCAAACTTATTAAGGATAAAACCATCTTTAATTTCTTGCTCAGCCTCAAGCATAATCCGCGCAATTAAGTCGGTATAATCCTGGTTTTTTTTCATTTGTTTAAATAAGGAGAACATATTGTTAGAAAGAGTTCGGCTTCCCAAATATTGGTTAATAAAACCAAAAACCATCCACAAAATCAAAACCGGCAAGAGCGCAAGGCCGACATACACGGAAATATCCATAATTCCGAGAGAGCTGAATGCAACGCCGTTTAAGTGGTCATTAACATAAGCCACGGCAAAAATCAGCCAAACAAGTGTGGAAAAAACCGAAATAAAGAAAGCCAGTGCCAACACGTCCTCTTCTCCTCTGAGGTTTAATTTTTACTGATTTTAGACTTTTTGGCTGTTTTTTCAATTAAAATCTACATATTACGCCTTGCTTTGGGATATATTTTGAAAGACTATAATCAACATAACAAAAAAAATGGATGAAATTTTGAATAAATTGTGCTAAGACAACACACAGGTTTAATAGTTAAAGAGAATTTTGATGAATACAAACAGCACATTAGTTTTGGATTTTGAAAAGAATATTGTAGAAATTGAAGCTAAAATTGAGGGATTAAAACTTCTTGCCAAAGACGAGGATGTAGACATCGCTCAGGAGGTTAATCGTTTGCAGCAAAAACTAGAAAAACAAGTTCGGCAGTCTTATGCCAACTTGACCCCATGGCAGAAGTCTCAGGTGGCTCGCCATCCCGACCGCCCGCATTGTCTGGATTATGTTCATGCCTTGATTGAAGATTTTACGCCTTTGTGCGGAGATAGACTGTTTGCCGATGATGAGGCAATGGTAGGCGGTATCGGACGCTTCAAAAATATTTCTGTTGTTGTTTTGGGGCAAGAAAAAGGTCATGACCTTGAAACCCGTATGAAACATAACTTTGGTATGGCCAAACCGGAAGGCTACCGCAAAGCGCAACGTCTGATGGATTTGGCAGATAAGTTCAATATGCCGGTTTTGGCTTTTGTTGATACAGCCGGCGCATACCCCGGAGTTGAAGCTGAGGCCAGAGGTCAGGCGGAAGCAATCGCTTCATCCATTCAAAAGTGCTTGCGTATCAGAGTTCCGCTGATATCAATTGTTATTGGTGAAGGAGGTTCCGGCGGAGCGATTGCTATCGCTACAGCCAACAGAGTCCTGATGTTGGAAAACTCCATTTACTCGGTTATCTCGCCGGAGGGGTGCGCTTCTATTTTGTGGCGCTCGGCAGATAAGGTCAAGGAGGCGACCGAGGCTCTACATTTGACCGCACAAGACTTAAAGCATTTTGGCGTAATTGATGAGATTGTCAAAGAGCCGGTTGGCGGTGCGCATCGCGACCCGCAAACAACAATCAATCGTGTGGGCGAGGCCTTGTTGCGTAATCTTAAGGAATTGTTGCCTTTGAGCGGCGAAGAGCTCAAAAAGCAACGCACTGAAAAATTCTTGGCAATGGGTCGCAATTTGCCTGAGTAGGAAAACAATGGCTGAAAGTGCTTTTACAATGACTGAAACCCTGCTGCTTTTAGTGGCAGGGCTTTTGCTGATTATGATAGTTTTAGGAGTTGTTTTGCTTTTGCGCCGCAAGACAGACCCTGTGGTTCAGAGCATGGCGGAAACTTTGTTTCGCGGTCAGGCGGAGTTGGCTGGCCGTTTGTCTCAATTATCGGAAAACGCGGTTGCGCAGCAAGCCAAAATCTCGGGCGCTATTGATGAACAGCGCCTGTCTATGCTCAAGATGATAGATGAGAAGCTGTTGCAGGTAACTAAAAATGTTGGTGAGGGATTGCAAAAATCTACAACACAGACTGCGGAAACGTTGCAGGCTTTAAGGGAACGTTTGGCTAAGATAGACGTTGCTCAGCAAAAAATTTCTTCTTTGTCGGAGCAGGTGGTATCCTTGCAAGAAGTCTTGTCCAATAAACAAGCCCGCGGCGCTTTTGGCGAAATTCAACTCAACGATTTGGTAACCAATACTTTACCACCCTCAGCTTATGAGTTTCAGGTTGTGCTGTCCAATGGCAAAAGAGCAGATTGCGTGCTAAAGTTACCCAATCCTCCGGGAACTATTGTCATAGACTCAAAATTTCCGCTGGAAAGTTATAATGCCTTGCGCATAGCCTCTTCGGAGAGGGAGAAGATAGAAGCGGAGAGATTTTTCCGCGCTTCTGTTTTGAAGCATATTAAAGATATAGCCGAAAAATATATCATCACGGGAGAAACGGCTGAGTCGGCCTTAATGTTTTTGCCTTCGGAAGCGATATATGCGGAGTTGCATGCCAACTTTCGCGATGTGGTTGAGGTTTCTTATCGTTCAAAAGTTTGGATAGTTTCTCCGACAACATTGATGGCGACTTTAAACACGGTACGGGCGATTCTCAAAGATGCCAGAATGCGTGAGATGGCCGGGGTCATTCAAAAAGAAGTTGGAGTTTTGGTAGAAGACATCAGCCGCTTGGACGACCGCATAGAAAACCTTTCCAAGCATTTTGATATGGCCAGCCGCGATATCGGAGAGATAAAAGTATCTTCGGGCAAAATTTCACGCCGCATAGAAAAGATAGAGGACTTGCAGCTAGGCGAGGATGAAAAGCCGCTGTCAATAGAACATTCGGCATAAACAAACGGCAGACATAAAGCTTTGGATAACTGCGCAATAAGATTTTGGCTTTTTTTGAAAAGGGTCTATTGATTTATAAAACAAAAACGGCTAAATTGGATTGAAAATAAAATATAAAGAAAGAGGTAATTGAAGTGACTAAATCAGAATTGATTGAAAAAATTGCAGAAAAAAATCCCCACCTGATGCTCAAAGACGTAGAGCGCATTGTTAATGTGGTTTTTGAGAAAATCACCATGTCTTTGGCTAAGGGCGAAAGAGTAGAATTTAGAGGATTCGGCGCATTTTCGGTTCGCAAACGTTCACCGCGTATTGCCAAAAATCCGCGCACCGGAGAGCAGGTAAAGGTTGAGGAAAGAAATATTCCCCACTTCAAAACCGGAAAACAACTGCACGAATTATTGAACAAATAAATTAAACAACCTCATCGGAAGAAAGGGCTGTTGCCATGGGTTTCATAAGATTGCTTATAGGTTTGCCGCTGTTAATTGTTGTGTTGGTTTTTGCCTTTGTGAACAATGACTTGGTGGAATTTAACCTATGGCCGTTTTATGTAGAGATTACGGTTTCGCAAAGCGTGGCGATAGTTGCTTTTATCCTTTTGGGATATATCTGGGGCAAAATCAGCTCTTGGATGGCTTATGCGCCGCTTCGTGCGCAGCTTCGCAAGCAAAAGAAAGAAAATAAGAAGCTGAACAAGGAGCAGCAAAAACTGACCGAGCAAGTCAGCGGCCTTCAGGAAAATATTGAGGCTTTAAAGACCCAAACGGCAGAGCTGATGCCGCCCAAACCGACGTTTAAGGAAAGATTGAAAAATCTCTTTAAGCGCAAAGAGAAAGAAACTCTCTAAAACAAATGTTTTTAACAACAATGGTATAGAATAATGAATTGGCTTACGGATTTTGTCAGACCGAAAATAAAGAAAACCACACCTAAAGAGATTGCCGACAATTTGTGGGTAAAATGTCCCGTTTGCGGACAAATGCTCTTTTCCAAAGAGATGAAAAAGACCCTTTATGTCTGCACCAAATGTGGTCATCATTTGCGTTTATATATTGATAAACGCCTCAAAATGCTTTTTGATAACGGCGAATATAATGAGATTGCTCTTCCCAAAACCAAGGAAGACCCGCTCAAGTTCCGTGATTCCAAAAAATATACTGACCGCTTAAAATCATATCGCAAAGCAACCGGCAATGATGACGCTATTAAGGTTGCTCAGGGCGAAATCGGCGGTATAACCTGCGTTGTTGCCGCTCTTGACTTCTCCTTTATGGGTGGTTCAATGGGTATGGCTGTAGGTGAAGGCATTGTCAAAGCCGCCGAGATGGCAATGAAAGGAAATTATCCCCTGATTACAGTTGCTTCATCAGGTGGTGCGCGCATGCAGGAAGGCATTTTGTCTTTGATGCAGATGGCCAGAACAACCGCGGCAATCAATATGGTAAAAGAAAAGGGTTTACCTTTTATCTCTATCTTGACAGACCCGACAACGGGTGGCGTTTCGGCATCCTTTGCTATGCTTGGCGATATTCATATTGCGGAAAAAGGTTGCGTCATTGGTTTTGCCGGCGCACGCGTTATTGAACAAACCATCAGAGAAAAGTTGCCGGAAGGTTTCCAAAGAGCCGAATATCTTAAGGAACATGGCATGGTAGACATTGTCTGCACGCGTGATGAACTGAAAAATGAACTGGTCAAAGTCATAAGCATTTTGACCCACAACAAGCCAAAGTTGAATACACCTTTGCTTGATAATAAGTAATAAGAAAGCCCCTCGGATGAGGGGTTTTTTTATTGAAAATATTTATAAGCATCTAAAATTTTGCGAAGGTGATAAGGAGTCATAGGTTTTGTGCCTTCCTCAAGTTCTTTGAGCGTTTCCGGAGAAAGCCCCGAGCGCGCCGCCAGCTCCTGATAACTCCATCCGGCTTTTTTACGCAAACGGCAAATTTTCTGTCTGGCTTGTCCGGCCAAAACACGCTGAATAAAAGCATCTTCGTCTTGTTTCATCATCAGCGCTTCTCCTTCCTAATTTCGTCCTTTTTGCGCCAGTTTAATGGCATCAAACCAATGAAGCGTAATTTGTTTTTCTTTTGGCAAAATATCCATATTCTGCGACAAAGGACAAGAGCGATATTTTCCGACAAACTTTCTCGCACGTTTCTTAAGCCCTTTGAACTTATTTATATAACCCTTCTTTTCAAAAAAATCTATTCTGGCCTGAACAAAAGCATTATAAAAAGCCTCTTGTTCTTTGTCAGAACAATTATTTAAGAAAGGAGGAACCTCTTTCCAGTTACGCGGGCGTTTTTCAATATCTTCGCCGCGCATTTTCATCACCGCAATCAGCCCCTCTTTGGCAAAACTCCTAAAAGTTTTGTAATCGTGGTTGTAAACGGCATCTAAAAGCATTTCGGAGAGAGAGGCATTATGGAGCTCATTGAGTTTATAATGCTCATAAAAAGCCACGCGCATAATAGTCTTTGCTTGGGGCAAAGAAAGATTTTTAACGCTTTCCGGAAAACCTTTGGCTTCGTCAGGAAATTTTTCTTTAAAATCCGTAAGGGTAGGGTTAGTAATACCAAATTTTGTCTCTTGGTCGGTTTTTGTTCCGTCATCATAACCGCCTTCAGACTTAAGGATTTCTAGAGCGGCCAGCTCAAAACGCAAGGCTTGATAACCTTTAATACCACCCAAAGAAGCACCCGCAATCAACGTTCCGTAAAGAAAGTTTTTTCTGTTACGGCGAATTTTTTCCAAAATCGTTGCGCGACTCTTCCTCATATACATAATATAATCTATAGAATGCGTTCTGTCTATGCACAAAAAAGACCCGATATTTTGACAATATCGGGTCTTAAATAATAAGATTTTAGGAAAGAGATGCGCCAATCTTCTTATCAAAGAAAGCAATCACCTCACCAAATTTGGCTTGATAATCAGGATCTTCCATCAATTCTTTTTTTATTTGTAACATAGCTTCTGAATCGTAAGCAGACAAAATTTTATCAAGTTGTCTAACGGCCAGAGTGTCCTTTGCCACCAAAAGCTTGTTAAGCTCTGCGAAAACTTGAGCAAAACTCAGCACAAAAACATTACAATTTCTGCGCTGAAATTCTTTGATTATTTCCTTTTCCGCCGCAGCCCAATAAGTTTTTCCAATCAAGGCTTCAATGCCTTTTTGTTCAGCGTAATACGTATTATAGCTACGAACGGCGCCGAGCAGTTTTCCAAGCTCGGAAAGCTCCATTTTTTTAAGCTTTAAGGGCTTAATATATTTTTTTAGCTGTTCAGGCGAAAGTTTATCAAAATTAATCATAACTCTAATTTTTTAGATTAATTTAACATCACCGCGCGTTTGTGCATTTGCTGGTGTACTTCTTCCATATAAGGCTCATAAAGCGGTTTGTTGGAATACAAAACCTTTTTAATTTCGGTTTCAACGCGCTTTAAGGCCTCTAAATCAAGAGTATCAAGAATTGAATAGGCCTGAACTTGAAAATCTTCATCTTCCATATTCAGGAGTTCAATGGCACTTTTGCCCTCATTTCCTTTTTCAATTCCGACATAGAGCATTTGCAACCCACGGCCGACAACTTCATCATTGATTAAAAGTAAGGCAGCATCCCACCACTTTCTTTCTAAAGCAGCGTCCATTCCGTGAGCAACTTGAAGCTTAAAAAGCTCAGAGTTCACATAACCGAACAAATCAGCAAGTTCTTTTTCGCTCAGTTTTTTGAGCTTTGCTTTTGTGCAGAGCTTTTTGACTTCTTGGGGCGAGAGGTCTTTAATGTTTCGCATGATTTTTGGTTTTTTAGAGTTTCTCTTTTAGGCTCCATTTTTTCGGGAGTTTTTTCCTCTACAACGCAGATAACACCGTTTGTCAGACACAGAGCCATAGGCAAAGGCATTTTGGTGAGCAAAGAAAGAACTTCTTCTTCACCGACAATGTTGTCCATTGTTTCGGCAAAATCCAAAGCACAATTCTCTTCTTCCGGCAAGTTTCCGCGGAAAGCCAGATAGCGTCTGTCCAGTTCTTCTTCAATGTTTTCAATCAGGTCTTCCAAAAGAATTTTTTTCTCGCAAGACTCTTTGTCTTCCTTAAAGAAAACAGCATCAAAAAAATTGAGTCTGTTAAGTTCATCAAATGCTTCCATTTGTGCTTTCAACAAGACTGTTGTCGGCATTAAATAAAAACCGGATAAATTCTCGGTTGCAAAAAAATAACTACTAGTCATAAGCAAAATATTTTTTTTTGTAAAACAATAGGTTAGTTATAGAAAATATTGTGCCTTATGCCAAAAAAGAAAACGAAAAAATCCGTAATCATTCATCATAAATCCACAATAATTTTCTTTAATTCTTATGCGATAGCATATTTTTAGACAAAAAACAACAAAAAAACCGCAGATTTTTCTGCGGCTTTCAAAAATTACTTTTATATTAGGAAGCTTTGTTGAATAAATCTTTGATTTTATCAAAGAATCCTTTAGTTTCCGGCTGGCAGGAATCATCTTTGCTGATATCTCTAAACTGCTCCAACAGCTCTTTTTGCTTAGCGGAGAGGTTAACCGGTGTTTCCACCCGATATTTAACAAACAAGTCGCCTCGTCCTTTTGAGCGAATAACGGTCATACCTTGACCGCTGATTTTTTGAATCTGGTCAGATTGTGTTCCCGGCTCAACTTCTAACTCAATGCTGGAGCCATCAATAGCCGGAATTTCAATTTTACCGCCCAAAGCCGCACAAGCCATACTGACCGGTACACGCATATAAAGGTTAGAACCTTCGCGGCTAAAGATTTTATGTGGTTTAACACTGACAAAAACATACAAGTCCCCGTTTTCGCCGCCTCTGATACCGGCTTCACCCGCCCCCGGAATCCGCATTCTGGTGTCATCCTCAATTCCGGCAGGGATCTTAACTTTGAGAGTTTTGTCTTTATTGATAATTCCGCTGCCACCGCATTTTTTGCAGGCTTCTTTAACCAAACGTCCGGTACCTTTGCACTTAGGGCAAGTTGTTTCCACAATAAAGAAACCGCCTTGTTGCTGATGAACTCGTCCTGAGCCGCCGCATTTGTCGCAAACGGGGGCTTCTGAACCGTCTTTCGTTCCGTGTCCATGGCAAGCTTCACAAGTTTCGGTAGAGGGCAGCGTAATTTCTTTTTCCACGCCGTTAAAAGCCTCTTCAAGGCTGATTGAAAGATTGTAGCGCACATCAGCACCGCGTGGCGCATAGGAGCGTTGTCCGCCGCGAGAGCGTCCGCCCCCCATAAATTCAGAAAAGACATCGGCAAAAATATCTGAGAATCCGCCTGCGCCGAAATTAAACTCAAACCCGTTAAACGGATTTCCGCCGCCGCCGTTAGCAAAAGCCTGATGCCCATAGCGGTCATAAGCCGCACGTTTTTGGCTATCTTTAAGCACATCATAGGCTTCGTTAATTTCTTTAAATTTTGCCTCAGCTTCCTTATCCCCTGGGTTGCGGTCAGGATGATATTTCATTGCCAAGCGCCGATAAGATTTCTTAATCGTATCGCCGTCTGCATCACGAGAAACTTCCAATAGTTCGTAGTAGTCTTTTTCAGTCATTTTTTTGCGCAAATATTTTAATATTAAACAAACTTTACCCTTATTTAGGTTGAATAAAACCAAAACGCAAGAGCTTTTAAGCAAATGTAAGGTAATTTTTAATAATTTTCCGCTAAAATTCAGATAGTAAATGAGTTTAGACAAAATATATTGCCAAAATACACAAAATATGGTAATGTAAAGTCATATTTGAAAGTTTTCTAGGAGAGTTTCCAATGGCTGATATTAAAGAAGTTTATGCACAAAGTGAAGAATATCAAGATTATGTGCGTTTTAGCGGCGAAAAAGAGCCCACGGTAGACAAGTTCTTGGATACTCTGAACCCATCTCAAAGAGAAGAATTTATGAAGAAATACGGACAAGAAAATCAACCTACAAAGAATGAATTGGAAGATGTTTTGGGCAAAGACGAGTACGAACGTATTAGAAGTATGTATTCCGACCAGAACGAAGTATGGCTTGACCGCATTCGCGTTAAAGTTCTCCAATCCATGAACAAAGTGGACGGCAGCGTAAAAGTTGATGACTTGCCGGTAGAAAAACTGGTTGATGAGGTCAAAAAAGCCGATGACTTAAATGATAAGGAGCGTGAGGAATATCGCAAACGCGTTGAACAACACTTACAAATGGAAATAAACTTTGACCTTGTTCCGCCAAAAGCTCTGGCACAATGGGAAAGAAACCTCAATAAGGATATTGCCGAAGCCAAACAAAAGAAAGCCAACACCAACAATGAGGAAACGGTTTTAGCAGCTATCCATGAGCGTATGGATAGCATGATTAACGATATGGCCAACCGTACGGGTTACTACTTTGTAGATACAAGTAACATTGCCGATGTTTATGACGGCTATGTTGAGATGATAGACATCCGCAACCAAAATAAAAACGGCAAAGGTGCCAAAGGCATTTTGGATGAGTGGATGACCAAATATGAGCAAGATTTCGGCTTATATGGCAAGACACAAAATGATGCCGAGAAATTGGAAGCCATCGCCCAAGATACTGAGCAAAAACTGGCTGATTTCAAGCTCAATGCGGATAATCAGAAGATTCTCAATGCCTTAAATGCTAACGGTGTAAGCAAGGAAGAATTAACCGAAGTCTTGATGCTTGTTGCCAAGAGCGATGCCTTGGATGACCAGGTTTTGATGGAAAGCAAAACCGCCGACAAAAAAGACATTCATGCTTTAGCCAATGATGAGTTTTTGAAGAATGTAACGATGTTGGTCAACTCAGACCGAACAGCACGTAAACAAGCCCCGATTCCTTTTGACAAATTAAAGAATGACTTGCTCAATGGTCAAACTTATACGTTTTCTGCAGAAGGTTGGGATGGTGCTAAAGACAAATGGGTTAACCAAAAGACTAGCAAATTTGATCATCTGGCTAAGAAAGTAGGCAAGCAGGCGCCGATAATCAATCGCTTGTACGCGCCGGTTAGCAAGATAGACAAACTGGCCAACGCCCGTTTTGAAGAAAAAGCCGACACCAAAAAGTTTCGCAAAAACTTCTGGTGGGGTTTAGCCGGAAACGCAGCCTTGGTTGGCGGTATTTCCGCAAGCTTTGCCGTCGCCAGCCGCATTCCTGGTGCGCAACCCTATTGTGCTTATGCTTCAGCCGGTTTGGCTCTTGTCGGTATGACGGTTGCCTATCAGCAACGCCGCCGCGCCGCCCATGCACAAGGCAAGAAATACAAGTTTTATAAAGACCCTGAGCTCTTGAGTAATATGCTTTTGAGTGCTGCAGCCTATGGTGCGGTTGCTTGGGGTCGTCCGGAAGGTTTATATGCCGTCATGGGCGCAAATATGGTCAGAAATGGTTATTTCTCCTTTAAGAAAGCCAAGAAAGCCGGAATTAAGACAGGTGAAGCCACATTAATGACGGTTGCTTCCGTTGCTATTACGCCTTTAGCTGCTTGGGGAGGTCAAAAAGTCGGCAATGGCATTGGTGAAATGCTTTCTGCCGAAAACGGACCTTTTGGACATTGGTCTGAACAAGGTGGCGAAATCATCCCCGGTGAAAAGCACGAGATTAAAACCTATGATCAAAAACACATTGACAAAGCCGAAACCTGGAACAACAGCGATGGCGTAAGCCATGGTGCGCGTTATACGCCGGATGGCTCTCAGCCGATGGAATCTGCTTTCCATGCTCACGGAACTTATAATGAGGCTTTGAGCAATTTACAACAACACCATACGGGCTGGGCACCGGAAGCTGCGGATGTTAACCTTGCCAAACTTGAGAACGCGCATTTGTTAGGTGCGCCGGATACACCTTTGGCACAAGACCCATCTCGTACTTTGGGTGATATTATGGGTGTAACCGATGCCAACGGCAACCACATAACTTATGAAGATGTCTTCAAGCATTTGAGTACCAACCCGCAACAACCGTTAAGTCCAGCAGAAATACAGGTTATGGATAAAGTTGCACTGCATATCAGTGCGGACGCCAATGGCCACATGGGACACTTAATTCCGGATGTCGGTATCAAGCCGGAAGACTTATATTCTTATGATCCATCTCGTCCGGACGGTATTCAGTATGACAGATGGCAAGATCCTGACAGAATCAAACCCGGTGAGAGAGTTTGGGTCCCGAATGAACCGGAAAATATTGTCCCCTACATTCCGCCATACTTCTTTGCCCAGGTAAAGAAAGTTAAGCTGATGAAGGAAAAAATCGGTTCTATTGCCGACCGTTTGCTGAAGAGAAAGAAAACTCAGGATGACAAACAACCCGTTAAGGATAAAAATGAGCCGGTAAAAACCATCGTAACTCCGGGCAAGGATGACAAAGGTACAGCAAGAACTATCGCGAAACCGGGCAAAGATGATAAAGGAAATACCTTAGAGCAAAGATTAATGGGCTTACAAGGTGATAATGTTTATTATGGTCCGACATCAGGCGATGTTGCTTATAATGAGGTAGAAGGTTTGGAAGAAAAACCTGAATCTAAGAAAGACACCAAGCCGGAAGATAAAAAACGCTATGAACTGACGGAAAAAGATAAAGAAAGCAAAGAATATAGCGAGGCTTTATCAAGAGCATTAAGCGGAGATGAGAAAGCCATAGAAGCTTATCGCCAAAAACGCGAGAAAGAAGAAGCTATCAAGGCAGAAGTTCGTGAACAAGTTCAAAAACAAAAAGAGGTTTTGAAAGCACGTCAACATGAAAACAAAGGCAAAATGCACGGAGCCGTTGTTGCAGATCGCTTTGCCGAGGAGGACATTCATGGTGTTGAAATCTCCGAGAACACGCCTGAAGGCTATAAACAAGCTCAAAAGCAGCGCGAAGCTGATAAGAAAGAGTTTAAGGAAACCGGCAAAATCGCCCGCTTTATGAGAATGTTTACAAAGGAGAAATAATCTTTAACTATTGGAACATAAAATTATTTACAAATAAAAATTCTTTTCTGCAAAAGATATATTTTTATTGAATTTTAATTAAACAACAATTAGAATAAAGATGATGGAGAAAATACAATGTCATATTCAAAGTTTTTTCAAGGCATAGCAATCGGTATGGCTGCCTTTGCTTTATTTTGGTTGTACGATTCTTTATTGAGACAAAATGAAAATAAAGATAATATTTCTGAATCTTGGAATAATGTTGGTAAGTACTTGACTAAGGCAGTTAAAGATTATGAAAAAAATATGCAAGAAAAAGTCTAAGGCAGTCTATAAAGAATTAAAACAAGATAAAATAATTCCTTTGCAAAAAAGAACCCCCGAAGAAAATAAGAAATTTTTGTTGCAAGTTGCTCAATCTCAGTTCCATCAAGGCCCATTGCCTGTTCCAGAGGATTTGTACAAATATGAAAAGATTTGTCCGGGCGCAGCAGACAGAATAATTAGAATGGCTGAAGAAGAACAGAAATCTTTAAATAAGTACAGACTTAAAGAATATAGAAGCCTAAGGATGGGGTTGATTTTTGGCTTTGTTTCCCTTCTTTGCTTAATGTTGTTAACAGGGCTTGCTTTGTATTGGGATAAACCATGGGTTGCAGGTGTTTTAATTGCAGTTGTTTCAACATGTACTGTTTTGGTTTCAAGAAAAAAGAAATCTGATTAAATTAACCCCGAATGCCGAGCTATGAGCTCGGCATTCTCTTTTGCAAAATTAACTTTAATTAAATTAAAACTATGTCATAATATCCTTCAAACATCACTTTGGTAATTGAGGTAATATATGCTGATACTAAAACATCTGCCCATTCATTCTTTTAATGAAAATTTAGCCTATGTCCATAAGGATTGCACGGCTTATAAGGTGGATGATATTCGTTCTTTAACCAAGGTAGAAATTCATGGCGGTGTTAAACCGGTTTTTGCTTTTTTGCAGGTAGTTGATGACCCAAAACTTTGCAAACCCAACGAACTGGCCTTAAATACGGAAGCCTATGAACAGATAAATTTGCCGGAAGGCGCCAATGTTTCTCTGACTTTGTCTTCTCCGCCGCCGAGCTTAGCCTCAATCAAGCGCAAAATTGCCGGCAATATTTTAAGCTCAGGTGAATATAGCGCCATCATTAACGATATTGCCTCCAAAAGATATTCCAATATGGATATAGCCTCATTTTTGGTTGCCAGCGGCTCATTTATGAGCGCGCCGGAGGTTTTGGCTTTGACCGAGGCCTTAATCGGCGACAAAGTCCTGCATTGGGATAATGAGAGTATTGTGGTTGATTGCCATTGTTTGGGCGGTGTCCCTGGTAATAAGACGGATATTATCACCACAGCGATTGTTGCTGCCTATGGCTTGCCGATACCCAAAACCTGTTCACATTCGCTAACCTCCTGTGCCGGCGTGGCAGATACTTTTGCAGTTTTGGCTAATGTGGATATTGATGAAAAAGAACTCAAGGAGCTCATAAAAGAAAACCGTGGAGCTATAGCCAGCTACGATTCTTTAGACATAGCAAGAGCCAACAAGATAGTCTCTTCGGTAGAAAGACAAATCGGCATCACCCAACAAGAACATATTGCCGCTTCAATCTTAGCCATCAAGCTTTCTGCAGGCGTAACGCATTTGGTGGTAGATATTCCGGTAGGACCAAAATCACGCATTAAGAACACCAATGAGGCTATGCGTCTAAGAAAACTTATTGAATATGTTGGAGATATGCTCTCCATAGAGATAGATGCCGTAATCACCGATGGTTCTGAGCCCATAGGTAACGGCGTTGGCGCGGTTTTGGAAGCCAGAGATGTTATGAAAGTTTTACGCAATAAGGATGATGCCCCGCAGGATTTGCTTGAAAAGTCGCTGTTTTTGGCAGGCAGAATGCTGGAGTTTGACCCCAAACTTCGCGGCGGACAAGGCTACCATGTTGCCAAAGAGATTTTAACATCAGGACGTGCGCTTGAGGTTATGAATCAGATTATCCATGCTCAAGGCAAAGCGCCGCAACCTCAGCTCGGCCATTTGACCCGAGATATTGTTTCCAATGTCAGCGGCGTGGTTGAGGCCATTGACAATGCGCGTATCAATAAAATAGGCATTTGGGCGGGAGCCAGCCAATATCCGGGAGCAGGGCTGGATTTAATGAAAAAAGTCGGAGATACGGTAGAACAGGGCGAGACCTTATACCGCATACACTCTTGCAATTCAACAGACTTTGCCTTTGCCAACTCGGTTGTGGATGGCTATACGGGTTATGAGATTTCCGGCCGTGGAGGATATTAAAAGAGGCGTATATGAGCAAAATCAAAATAGCCATCATCGGCTGCAACAATATGGGGCAAAAACACCTCAAAACTCTGCGTGAAAACTTTGCTGATAGAGCAGAGATTGCGGGAATTTTGAACTCAACGGAAGAATCTTCCGCCCGCCGTGCGGCAGAGCTGAAGGTGCCTTATTTTAAGAGCTTGGAAGATATAACCAAAGACAAAGTAGATGCGGTGATTGTTTCAACACCGGGACCAACCCACGCAAAAATCGGCGAAGAATTACTTTTAAAGGGTATCCCTTGTCTGATAGAAAAACCGCTTGCTACCACTTTGAGCGGATGCAAAAAACTATTGGCCGCTGCGAAAGCCGGAAATAGTCTGATTGTTACGGGACATACCGAAAATTATAATCCTGCCGTAGAGCGTTTGAAGGATGAGTTACAAGCCCCAATAACCAAGATTGATGGGATTCGTACCAGCCGCAATGCGGGTAATAAAACCGGTATAAGCGCTGTTCAGGAACTGATGATTCATGATTTGGCAATAGTTTATTCTCTGTTGGGTGATGACTTAAAAAGCACCCAAACCACCAAAAGACCGGATTTGAGCTGGGAAAACCACGCTATTGCGGAAATGGAATATAAAAATGGCGCCAAAGTAAAGCTGGAAGCCTTGCGGGAAGATAAAGACATTGAAAGATATATGAACATTGAAGACGCTCAAGGTAACATTTTCCGCATAGAATTTATGAGCAGAGCCCTTTATAAAAACGGCAAGCTTTTAAGCGAAGGCGGAAATTCTTTACAAAATGAGCTGGCAAATTTTCTGAACTGTGTTGAAGGCAAAGAAACACCGAAAGTCAATGCCGAAGAAGCAACGAATATCTTAAAACTTTGCCTAAAACTAGAGCAAAACCCCTCAATGATTGAATATTTTAAAGCTTATCAAAACAAAGTCAGATAAAATCAGCGACCTTGACGTTGAGACATCGCCATAGTCTGAAAGTCACTGAAGGAAGCCATGGATGCAATATGTGTTTGTCCTGTATGTAAGAACTCAAGGTTCTGTTGTAAATAAACACCGATTTTAGCAACGGCATCATTTGGAATACCTTTTTCTTTTGCAATTTTCAGTTCTTTTTGAGCCATAATATTATTGTATTTAATGGTAGCTTCCGGTGTAATCTCATCCACACCGACAGTCTCTTTAACTTCTTTAATGAGCTTGTTCTCTAATTCTGTGTCTGGTTCACCATTAGCTTTTACAAAACACCCTTTTTCAAAACCCATGGGCAAAAAATCTGGTCCATTTTTATCATGCAAAAAGGAACAATCATAAGTCCTTCCATCCGGTGTCGTAAGGTACAAAACATTATCTCTTTCAACATTACGGTTTCCGTCCGTAGATTTTTGCATAACGGCTTCGGAATCTGTCATAAAATAACCATCGCCCAAGTCGTATAAACTCTGCTGCGCCGCTTTATAATTCCGCACGGTTTTTCCATCAATAGTTTGTACTTGATCGGAAGAAGAATGTGAAGATTTTTGCGAAAATTGGCCATTAAGATGCTTAGTAATTACTTCTGTTTTGTTATAATTACTAGATTCATAAGAATTATTATTTTGCGCGGCATGAGCAGTTAGAGAACTACCTCCGATCAAAGCTGTCAGAGCAAGAGTTTTTGCTTTTTCTTTAAGCCGAGCCACCTTATTTTTAATTTCTTTTTTGTCCATAAGATAACACTCACAAAACATTAAAACTATTATAATTATAGCATAACATATAAAAAAAGCAATATTGCTCTTGACTTTTTCGTCAAATTTTTGCACTTTAATCTCAAACATTAAACATTAATTTTACTATTATGGAACTAGAAGAAGGACGAGCAATAACATTAGCCGTCGTTAAAAAAAGAATTTGGTACGCTCCATGGAAAAAAAAGACAGTGGGCATTCGGTTTAATCTATTCTTTATCAGCCTAAAGCAACCCAAGCCTAACATATTCAGTAAGGCAACAATCAAAAGCCTTTGGCTGCGCCATTGGGAAGAACATGGGCGTTTAGGTTCAAATTGGTGTTGGCAAAGAATTTATGCAGAAAAAAAAGCCATAGATGATTTTTTGCTGAAACACGGCGGAGATCCTCTTCCCTCATCAGTAATGACGGAAGATGCTGAAATTTATTATGCGGACGGAAATTTTCATAATATTTCCGAAGAAGCATTGAAGTCTGAAAAATATGACTACCGTCCGATAGTCAAAAGACCAATGCGCCTTTCATAAAAAGACAAAAAAAGGGTTTGAAACAGAGTGTTTCAAGCCCTTTTGCTTTTTTTATCAAAAAAAACATAAAAAAATTACCACAAACCTTGCTTAACGCTTTTGGGCTTCCTATATAAGCAATCAGAAAGGAACAAATTTCATAACAAATTGAGGATATAAACAATGAGCAATAAAGTTATTGGTATTGACTTAGGTACGACAAACTCGTGTTTTGCCATCATGGAAGGCAAAGAAGCCAAGGTTTTGGAGAACTCTGAAGGTGCCAGAACCACCCCTTCAATGGTTGCTTTCACAGATAACGAAAGATTAGTTGGTTCAGCAGCAAAACGTCAGGCTGTAACCAATCCGGAAAACACGCTGTTTGCCATCAAACGTTTGATTGGTCGCCGGTTTAATTCGCCGGAAGTTGCCAAAGACCGCGCGCAAGTCCCGTTCAAGATTATTGACGGCGACAACGGCGATGCTTGGGTTGAAGTAAAAGGCCAAAAATATGCGCCTTCTCAAATCTCAGCTATCGTTTTGCAGAAGATTAAGGAATACGCCGAGAGCTATCTGGGTGAAAAAGTAGAAAAAGCCGTTATTACCGTTCCGGCATATTTCAACGATTCTCAGCGTCAGGCCACAAAAGATGCCGGTAAGATTGCCGGTCTGGAAGTTTTGCGTATCATCAACGAGCCGACCGCTGCCGCTTTGGCTTATGGTATGGATAAAAAGGCTAATGGCACAATCGCCGTATACGACCTCGGTGGTGGTACATTTGATATTTCTATTTTGGAAATCGGCGATGGCGTATTTGAAGTAAAATCCACCAACGGTGATACCTTCTTGGGTGGTGAAGACTTTGACCAACGCATTGTCAACTACTTGGCTGATGAATTTAAGAAAGAATCCGGCATTGATTTGCGTGGCGACCGTTTGGCTCTGCAACGTTTGAAAGAAGCTGCCGAAAAAGCCAAGATTGAGTTGTCTTCCGCAACCCAGACAGATGTTAACCTGCCGTTCATCACTGCAGATGCAAGCGGCCCGAAACACCTCAACATCAAATTGACCCGCGCTAAACTTGAATCTTTGGTAGAAGACTTGATTGACCGCACGGTTGAGCCTTGCAAAAAAGCTTTGGCAGATGCTGGCTTGAAGGCAAGCGATATTGATGAGGTTATCTTGGTTGGTGGTATGACCCGTATGCCGAAAGTTCAGGAAAAAGTTAAGGAAATCTTCGGCAAAGAACCTCATAAAGGTGTAAACCCGGATGAAGTTGTCGCTGTCGGAGCTGCCATTCAGGGCGGTGTCTTGATGGGCGATGTTAAAGATGTCTTGTTGCTGGATGTAACTCCGTTGTCTTTGGGTATTGAGACCTTGGGCGGCGTGTTCACCAGATTGATTGACCGCAACACCACCATCCCGACACGTAAATCTCAGGTATTCTCAACCGCTGAAGATGGCCAGACAGCCGTAACCATTCGCGTCTTCCAAGGCGAGCGTGAAATGGCCGCAGATAACAAATTACTTGGTCAGTTTGACTTGGTTGGTATTCCGCCGGCACCGCGTGGTATGCCGCAAATTGAAGTAACCTTTGATATTGACGCAAACGGTATCGTAAACGTTTCCGCTAAAGATAAGGCCACCAACAAAGAGCAAGCTATTCGTATTCAGGCCAGCGGTGGTTTGTCTGATGCCGATATTGAAAAGATGGTAAAAGACGCAGAAGCCAATGCTGAAGCAGATAAGAAGAAGAAAGAATTGGTTGAAGCCAAAAACCAAGCTGAAGGTTTGATTCATACAACGGAAAAGACCTTGAAAGAGAATGCTGATAAAATCAGCGCGGCTGACAAGACCGCAATTGAAGATGCCATTAAGGCCTTGAAGACCGGCGTTGAGGCAGAGGACTTGTCCGTTATTAAAGAAAAGACCGAGGCTTTAATGCAGGCTTCTCTGAAACTCGGCGAGGCTATGTACAAACAGCAGGCTGAAGCCGCTGGCGCACAACAAGGTGCACAGGCCGGCGCAGATGCAGGAGCTTCCAACCAGCAGAACGGCGATGAAAAAGTCGTAGATGCTGACTTTGAAGAAGTCAAATAACCAACTTTGGCTTAATCCTCAAAACAACACCCCCGTTAAGGTTTAACGGGGGTGTTTGCTATTCATCAACCAAGGATATTTTGATTTTCTTTTGGTAATGAGCACAAAGCCGAAAAAATTTGTAAATATTGCCGCAACTGCCACGTTCCATTCGCTCAATCAAACCATAAGGTAGTTTAGAATTTTGTGCAACTTTGCTGAGCTTTTGGCGTTTGTTGCGCCGTTCTAACCATAGTGCAAAGCCAAGCTCTTTGAAAAACTCAGTTCTAACGTGAGATTTTGAAATTTCGTTCATCTGTTCAACTCCTATTTTGCATAAAACAAAACCGCTCTCGGAGGAGAGCGGAGGAGTTGACAACTGCGCAAGACAGCGTGCTTATTCGTCCGCAAAAGTGGCTTATATCGCACCATCCTCCATTATAGGAGGTTATCATTGGGTTCTTGCGAGGAGTTGTCATACTCCGCCGATGGCATAACCATTTCCACCGACAAAGGAAAGTATAAAGAGAATTTGCTAAATTTCAATGAAGATTTTTAAATAGACATAGGGCACAATCTCACGATATGCACTTGGGAAGCATCGCGGTTCAACAATGGTTGCCGCCGCAGCCAGTGAGCGCTCAAGTGCGACCACTTGGGATAACGGCATAAAGAAACTCCGGCAGATAACCGGAGTTTCTTTTTGCTAAAAGCTTAAAGATTAAGCATTTTTCTTCAAAGCTTCGCCCAAGGCATCACCCAAAGCAGAGTTAGAAGAACCTGTAGAAGCATACTCTTCCAAAGCTTTCTTTTCTTCTTCAATTTCAAGAGCTTTGACAGAGAGACCAATCTTGTTGTTCTTCTTGTCTACAGAGGTAACTTTAGCTTCCAGAACATCACCTTCTTTGTAGTTTTCGGGGTTCTGAGCAGCCTTGTCCTTAGACAGGTCGGCTTTCTTAATCATTGCGGCAACGCCGTTAACTTCAACATTAACGCCTTTGTCATCAATAGAGGTAACGGTTGCTTTAACAACATCACCTTTCTTCAAGCCTTCCATAGCTTCAGCCATAGCATTTTCAGACAATTGTTTGATACCGAGGCTGATGCGTTCTTTCTCAACATCAACATCAATAATCTTAGCCTGAATATCCTGACCCTTTGTAAAGTCCTTAACGGCTTCTTCACCGGACTTATCCCAAGCAATATCGGACAAGTGGATCATACCATCAATTTCGTCAGACAAACCAACGAACAAACCGAATTCGGTAATGTTTTTGATTTTGCCCTCAATAACAGATCCGACCGGATGCTCTTCAACATAAGCAGCCCAAGGATTCGGAGTGCATTGTTTAATACCGAGGCTGATGCGGCGTTTGTCAGCATCAACTTCCAAAACCTTAACTTCAACTTCCTGAGAAGTAGAAACGATTTTGCCCGGATGAACATTTTTGCGTGTCCAGCTCATTTCAGAAACATGAACCAGACCTTCAATACCGTCTTCTAATTCAACGAATGCGCCGTAATCAGTAATGTTGGTAACTTTACCTTTGTAAATTTCGCCAACTTTGTACTTATCGGCAACAGCTTGCCACGGGTCGCTTTCCAGCTGTTTCATACCCAAGCTGATGCGTTGGTTGTCTTCGTTAAACTTAATAACCTGAACTTTAACGGTCTGACCGACAGACAAAACTTCAGCCGGATGATTAATTCTCTTCCAAGAGATGTCGGTAACGTGCAACAAGCCGTCAACACCGCCGAGGTCAATGAATGCACCATAATCGGTAATGTTTTTAACAACACCCTCAAGAACAGAACCTTCTTTAAGAGTATCAATGAGTTCGGCACGAGCTTCAGCGCGAGTTTCTTCCAAAACAACGCGGCGAGAAACAACGATGTTGCCTCTAACCTTGTCCATCTTCAAAATCTGGAACGGCTGAGAGATACCCATCAACGGCGTAATGTCGCGGATCGGACGAATATCAATCTGAGAGCCGGGCAAGAAAGCGATAGCGCCGTTGAGGTCAACGGTGAAGCCGCCTTTAACACGACCAAAGATAATACCGTTAACTCTTTCACCGGAGTTAAGGCATTTTTCCAAATCCTGCCAAACTTCTTCACGGCGAGCTTTCTCGCGAGAAAGAACGATTTGACCATCTTTGTCTTCGTAGCGGTCAACATAAACTTCAACTTTGTCGCCGACTTTGAGTTCTGCATTTTGACCAAATTCACGTAACGGAATACGGCCTTCAGACTTAAGACCAACATCAACGATGGCAAAGTCAGGGGTTACACGGATAATTGTACCTTTAACAACGGAACCGGTAATACCCTTATCGCCGAATTGTTCGTTCAAAAGGGCTTCAAAGTTTTCGTTAGTTTCAGGAATTTTTAATTCTGCATTAGTCATAAAATATTTATATTTCAAAAAATGCCAACTCCAAGAAACATAAAGCGGAGCGGACTTGTGCGGGTTAAAAAAGATATGTCGGCGCACCCCGAAACATATCGGGTTTGTTTATACACCGAAAATATTATTTTTCAACACATTTTTTCAATGATTATCAATAATTTCGCGCGCTTTGGCGACAACTTCTTCAATGCCCAAATCAGAAGTATCAATGATAATGGCATCATCAGCGGGTTTTAGAGGTGCGGTAGAGCGCTTGGAATCTCTTTCATCGCGGGCGATAATGTCAGCCAAAACCTTTTCATAAGGGGTATCCATCCCTTTTTCTTGTAGTTCTTTAAAGCGGCGTTGAGCGCGGACTTCTGAAGAAGCGGTAATAAAAAACTTTATGTCTGCATTTGGGCAAACAACAGTTCCGGTATCTCTACCGTCATAGATAGCCCCTTGAGCCGGAGTTCCGTTCGCAAAAGTCGGATTCTTGGCGAAATCTTGCTGCATTTTAAGCAAAGCAGCTCTGACTTTAGGAAAAGCAGAAACGACAGAGGCGGCAACACCACCTTCTGAGGAACGAAATTCTTTGTTTTTGGATAGTTCCATCATTTTAGCAAAAGTCAAAGATTTTGCAGAGGATTCGGCAAGGGTTTCGTTATTAATATCTTGTCCTTTAAGACGCAAATCCAAGCCCACAGCCCGATAGACCATACCGGTATCAAAATAAGCCAATTTGTAAATGTCAGCCAAAGTAGAAGCCAGGGTTCCTTTTCCGGCGGAAGCCGGACCGTCTATTGTAATAATCATAACCTTTGTCCGAAATATGTTAAAAATTATTTATTCCTTAACATATCTGATATAAACTTGAATGTGTAAGGATATTTTGAGTTTATACCAAACTTTTGTGAACAGCCGATAAGGATAAAAGATGAGGATAATATTTTTTATTTTAGCCGCCATATTATTAACATTTTCGGTCAGTGAAGCCAAAACAGCCAAACACAACATTGTTGTGCAAAGTTATAAAGATGTTCAAAAAAATCAGATGTACGAACCGGGGTTTAATGCCAACGGTTATGAAGCTCGGGTCAAAAAACAACAAGGAGAATCCGTCATAGCAGTAACAACAGAAGATGAAAAGCCGGCGGAAGATTATAATGAAAACATAGCGGCAGAATTATTTAAGAAAGACATGTCTCCGATAACAATAGAACTTTTGGAAGCCAAAAACGAAATAAAAATAAACGTAGGACAACCCTTACAAATCATATTATCCGAAGAAGAGAACGGTCAAACAAAATGGAATTATGAGGGAAATGAGCTTAAACACCTAAGGATTATGGATGATTATCAATATAACGGACAACGCATTCTTAATGTAAATGTTTTTGAGTCTGGAAAAGAGCAAGTCTTTTTTGACCTCATAGAGGAGAATGACGGAAAGATTAATGTTCTTGGTTCAAAAGTTTTAAGCATTACGGCAGAATAAATGAGCAGAAAAAAAACAAAGATAAGATTATATGTAGAAGCAGACTTAAGCGCCACAGCCGAGGTCTTGTTGAATGATAAACAGGTGCATTATTTAACAAATGTCATGAAGCTCAATAGCGAAGATGAAGTTTTAGCTTTTAACAACCGACAGGGCGAATTTTTGTGCGCTTTGCAAAACAAAAGCAAAAAAACTTTTTATCTGAAAGTCTTAAGTCAAACCAGAGCCTATGAACAATGTCCGAATATATGGCTGTTGTTTGCTCCGGTAAAAAAAGACCAGACCGATTTCATCATCCAAAAAGCCACGGAGCTAGGCGTTGCAAAAATAATGCCGATTATTACGACTTACACGATTTCAGACAAAGTAAAAACCGAAAGGTTTATAGCTCAAAGCATAGAAGCCGCGGAGCAATGTCGGCGTGTGGATTTGCCTGAAATTTCCGAAGCCCAAAGTTTAGAAAAAGTATTGAACTCATGGAACAAAGAGAGGATTCTTTACTTTATGGATGAAACAAGACAGGCGAAGCCGGCAAATAAGGTTTTTGCTGCAAAATCACCCAAAGTAGCAATACTTGTCGGACCGGAAGGTGGTTTTAGCGAGGAAGAATTAAAACTTTTACGGAGTTTGCCTTTTGCCCAAGGGGCTACGTTGGGAAAGAGAATATTAAGAGCCGAAACAGCAGTTGCGGCGGCTTTATCTGTATGGCAGGCTCTTGCGGGAGATTGGAGAGAGGAGTAAGAGAATGCGTATTTTGATAGCAGATGACCATGAGCTGTTTTTAAAAGGATTAGAGTTAATTTTATCTGATTGGAATAAAGATTTAGATCTTGTTTTTGCCAAGAGCTACACGGATATTTTTAATATTTTGGAAAAAGATACAAACTTTAATCTGGTTCTCACGGACCTAGCCATGCCCGGGGCAAATTGGGAAGAAGCAATAGTCCGTATTCATAATACACTACCGGAAACACCAATAATCATATTATCAGCGGTTTTTGATAAAGAGATAGTTGAAAAGACTATAGAACTAGGTGTTTCTGGTTACATTCCCAAAACAGCATCCAATGCAGTTATTTTGTCAGCGGTTAATTTGGTAATATCAGGAGGAGTTTATATTCCGCCGGAATTGCTGAATCACAAGCTTTCAGAAGAATTTAATGAGTTTAAACAAGCGGTGGAGTTGCCGGAGGGCAAAAGTGCGGAAGAAAATGTCAAAAACCTAACCCCGCGCCAAATAGATGTTTTGCGTTGTATCGCACAGGGAATGTCTAATAAACAGATTGCTTATACTCTCGGCCTGACGGAAGGAACGGTTAAATTGCATGTAACTGCAATTCTGAAAATTTTGAATGTTTACAATCGCACGGGAGCCGTAATGGAAGCTACAAAATTAGGAGTGCTTTAAGCGGAATGAATGATTTTAGCAAACAAAGATTAGAAGAATATTCCAAAGCGTTGGGATTGCAAAAATTTCAAGAGCTATGGAAAAACTTTGAGGCGGAAACAGATAATTTTTTTGAGAACCCTGTGTCAGAAATACAGAGCTTGCGGCTCAAATTTCATAGTCTTCGCTCTGATGCCTTAGTTTTTGGTTTAGAAAAATTTTCTAAATACTGTGGCGAAACGGAAGAAGCAATTTTGTCAGGTGTTAAGGCAGAAAAACTTGAATATAAAATAAAAGAAGCACAAACAATTTTTAATCATCAGCGCAAACAAGTAAGCGCATATTTTGAGGAGAGTAATTAAATGAGAAATGAAGATAGATATATTCCCAGCGAGGAAGAGCTCTTAAATGCGATTGATGATAATGAGGACAAAAAAATAGCTTTGCCAAAATATCTGACGGCAATTTATGGCAAAATTTATGAGAATCAGAAAGTGAGCAATTTTTTAGATAGTCCGCGCCTGCTTAAAATTTTAACCTTAGGCAACAGCTCGCGTTTAATAGAAGCATCTCTTAAAGAGATACGTCAAAGCCAAAAGGTTTTACAAATAGGCGTAACCTTTGGTGATCAAATAGAACAAACGGCAGACCGCATAGGCCATTATGGAAAATATGATATAATAGATATTAGTGAAACACAGCTAAAGCGGGCAGAAGAAAAATATAAATATTTATATTCCAATATGCGTTTCTTGCATTTTGACGGACGCGAGCCGATAGGCGAAAAGTATGATGTCGTTATTGTCTATATGCTTTTACACGAGCTTCCGATTTTAAGTAAAATAAGAGTTGTCAATGCAGCGCTAAATTCCACAAACGAAGGGGGTAAAGTTGTGTTTATAGATTATTATAATCCGATAATTTGGCACCCGCTGCGTTATATTGTGAGAATGTTCAATCGCCTATATCAGCCATTTGCTGAGAAGCTATGGGATAGGGAGATTTATACTTTTGCGGATAAGAAAAATAAGTTTTTCTGGAGGAAAAAAACTTATTTTGGAGATATGTATCAAAAAGCTGTTGCATCGCGCAAGGATGACAGAGATTTCTTTCAAACAAAGGAAGAAAATTAAAAAAAAGAGAACCGAGCTTTCGGTTCTCTTTTTTTTATAACTTGCTTATTTTTTCAGCAACTTCTTGAGATGGATTAAGACCTTGCTTTGGCTTAAAATCCAAGAGGTCAGGGGAGTCAATATGGACCGCATAGCCACCCTCAATCAAGGACTGAACAAAGCGCTCATGTTTGGGAGTTAACCAATTTTTGCCCGTAAAGACCCAAACAGGTTTGCCTGAACCACAGCTTTCGCAAGCCATAGAAACAGAATCTCCGGTAACAATAACATTTTCAGCCAAAGCCCAAAAACCCTTAATCGGGTTATCCTTTTTCTCGCCCCACCAATAAGTATAAGCGGGGATTCCCTCAACTTCTTTTTTAATAATCTCTTCAGCTTTTGCACCGGTACGGCGAGATGTCGTAATCAGGATAGAGCCGCCGATTTGCTCTTTAATACGGCGGATGCTTTCACCCAAAAGGCGAGCATTTTCGTCTGTAAATGGCTTATTTTTAATAGCTCCGCCGATAATAACGGCAGTCCAAGGTTTAGGAAGGTTAGCAAAAGCCTCTGTCCATTTAGGAGCTTCCTCAGCCAAAACCTCTGGTGTAATCCGGTGCGGGCAACCGGTAATATAAAAAATATTATCAGAATGAGCTTTGTTTCTGTCATGTTCGGGAACAACAACCAAAGAAAATTCTTTTAAGCCGCTTTTGCCGGGGTGCATAAGCTGAACCATTTTTGTTTTGTTTCCGGATGCTTTACGAATAAACCGAGCAACAGGAACGGTTCTGCGGCTGATAGAAACAACAATATCCGGAAAAGGCGGGTTATTAACTTCTTTTTTTGTTTCAGCAGTAACGCTGAAAAGAGATTTCCCGAGCAGGAAGTTTGGCAAATCGGCAAAGCGATTATATTCTATTTTTTTCTCAACAATATCAAAAGCATTTGTGTCCAAAGCCTGCATAATGCCTCTGGCCTGACCGACACTGCCCATACGATTATCTAATAAGAACCAGATAGTTTTTTTCATGTGTACACTCTAAAAATTAAATAGTAAAAAACCAGAAATTATTATAATCTGTATCATACAAATGAGTTATAATTAACGCAATGTTTTTTTTGAGACGGAGGGATAATGCGAAAACTTTACTTTTTGGTGTTTTTAATGAGCTTAATTTTCACAAGCAATTCCTACGCTCAATATAGTTCGCAAAAGGAAGCAAAATATATAGCCACGCTCAAAGCGGTCGTTAATTATAAGATTGATGATAAGGAGCATCTGAACGATATAGAGGCATTACGCCAAAATAAGCAGTTTAATCAAAAGCTGCAAAGAATGCTGGATAAGCTGAGTAACGAACGCACCAAAGATGCAAAGAACCGTCAGGTTTTAAAGATTTTGGAAAAAGCCGGCGAAGACATCTACAAAATTTTGGATTAAGGAGAGGCGCAGATGAAAAATCTAAAAATTTTGGCATTGCTTTTAATAGTTGCGTCTTGTGGCATAATCCGAAATGATAATAAGGTTGAAGATGATTACTACACAAGTAATATAGAGCGCTTTATGCAAAATGTTTCGGTTAAGGAAGAAACGCCGCGCTATGTTACCTATGAGTATAAGGATGTCCGCATAGATGAGGTCGCCTCAATTGCCGCGCGCTATTGTGCCGAGCATGGAGATAAAAAAGCATTTTTGCGCCAAAGTATTACATATCGGAATCATCTTCGCCGAGCAACTTTTGACTGTGTAAACTTGCAATAAGATTGCACTCTTCCTATATTAAAAATAAAGGATAGAATTAGGAAAGCGCAAAAGATGAACAAAAATTTATATCATATTTTAGGTGTTTCAAAAGATGCGAGCGAGGCCGAAATAAAATCGGCATATCGTAAGTTAGCACGCAAATATCATCCGGATTTAAATAAGGACGATAAAGATGCCGCAGAGAAATTTAAAGAAGTTTCCTGCGCTTATGATATTTTGGGAGATAAAGAGAAGCGTAAGAAATATGATAACAACGAGATAGATGCCGATGGCAAACCGACAGGTTTCGGTGCCGGATTCGGGCAAGGAGGTTTTGGCGGAGGCAATCCGTTCGGCCAAGGTGGAACGCGCACTTATTATAGCGGCAATGGAGAAAATTTTGATTTCTCTTCTATTTTCGGAGATGACATTTTTTCACAATTTACCGGCGGAAATGCGTCAGGCTTTCAGGGCTTTGGCGGTAATGCACGCCGACCACGCAAAGGTCAAGATATTGCCTATACCATGCGGGTAGATTTTTTGGATGCAGCCAAAGGTGCGGAAAAAGGCGTTATCATCAATGGTAAAAACATTAATGTTAAAATCCCTGCCGGAATGGAAGATGGGCAAACTTTGCGGCTTAAAGGCTTAGGCTATGAAGGTGCAAACGGCGGCGCGAATGGCGATGTTTTGATAACGGTCAATGTTGACAAGCATCCTTATTTCACGAGCGAGGGATTAAATATTTTGTTGGATTTGCCGATTACGGTCAAAGAGGCGATTTTGGGTGCCAAAATAACCGTGCCGACGATTAGCGGTAAAGTAATGGTCAATATTCCGCCTTATGCTTCATCAGGCGAAAAATTACGCTTAAAAGGCAAGGGAATTAAGAAAGGGAGTGCGCAAGGCGACCAATTCATTACCCTAAAGATTGTTGCGCCCAAAGCTCATAATACGGAACTAGAAAAGGCTCTGGCAGCCATGCCGGATGAAACGGTCAGGAACTTTTAATGTTTTTGGAACAACTGCGCGACTTTGAATGGTATAACGAACCGGCTGATGTCTCTTTTGATGAAAGAGGTATGCAGGTTTTAAGCCTTCCCGGAACAGATTTCTGGCAAAGTTTGCACCACAGAGTTTCCAAGGACGATGGCCATTTTTTCTTTACCCGCAAAACCGGCAATTTTACTTGTACGGTTAAATGGAATTTTGAAACCAACGGCAATTTTGACCAATGCGGCATAATGCTAAGGATAGATGAAAGAAATTGGGTCAAGGCCTCGGTTTTGTTTGAGAACTTTCGCGCCCCGCTTTTAGGCACTTGCGTAACCAATGCGGGATTTTCAGATTGGGCTTCGCAAGAGATACCTCGGGGCATAAATCAGGTTTGGTACCGTTTGAAAAGAATAAACGGCGATTGTCTGCTTCATGTTTCTTTAGATGGCAAAGTTTTCAAACAGGTCAGGATGTTTCATTTGCTAAATGACAGTCCGGAGGTTAAAATCGGAGCATATATTTGTAGTCCGCAACGAGATGACTTTGAAGCGGTTTTATCACAAATAGACTTTGAATAAAGGGAAAGAGCTATGAAAAATTACAAATTTTGGGTTTTGCTGGTATCAGCAATTTTTATATCGGAGGCAGCTATGGCAGAAGCTGTGGTTAAAAAACTTCCCGCACCGATAACAACGGGCGGCAAGGCTTTGATGGATGTTATGGGTGAGCGTAAAACAATTCGCGAGTTTAAGGCTCAAGAGATTGATGACCAAACTTTAAGCGATATCTTGTGGAGCGCATGGGGCATAAGCCACGATGGAAAACGCACGATTCCGACCGCGATGAACCAGCAAAATTTGAAGATTTATGTTGTTAAAAAAGACGGCGCATGGCTTTATAATGCGGCAGAGAATAATTTAACTCAAGTTACAACGGAAAATCTAATGCCTTTGTTTGCCACGCAGGACTTTATGAAAAATGTTCCGGTAAATTTGGTTTATGTCGGCAGTGATGAAAAATATTCCCCGATGCACGCCGGTTCGGCTTATCAGAATGTTGGTTTATATGCGGCTTCAAAGGGAATGCATAACGTTGTCAGAGGCTATTTTGACCATGATGGCGTAAAGAAGGGTTTGAAGCTGGAGGATGGCGAGCAAGCCATCGTTTCCCACGCTATCGGTTGGTAAAAGAACAAACAAAAATCCCCTCAGATGAGGGGATTTTTTAATATTTTATTCTGAAAAACATTCTTTGCTTTTTTCCATTTCAAAGCTAAAAATCTTGCCATAGAAATTAATCAGAATCAAAAAATCGCTCCATTGCACATTGCCTTTGCCCAACTCTATGCGGTCAATGATTGTGGGATTGAGTCCGGTTCTGCGAGAAACGCTTTGTAAGCTATAATTTTTATGATACCGGCATCTAAAAAGCACAAAGCCCAATTGTCGGCGCAGTTTGCGTTTGCGCTTTATGTCTTGTGGGTTATAATCAAAATTCATACTGTTTAACTCCTATTGTTTTGCATAAAACAAAACCGCTCTCGGATGAGAGCGGAGGAGTTACAAACTGTACGAGAACAGCGTGCTTATTCGTCCGCAAAAACGGCTTATATCGCACCATCCTCCACAAAGGGAGGTTATAAGTGGTTTCTCGTAAGGAGTTTGTATACTCCGCCACCAGCCTAACCATTGCTGATGACGGATGTGATTATAAAGAGAATTTGCTAATTTTCAATAAAGATTTTTAAATGGATACAAGGCACAATCTCACGATATGCACATAGGAAGCATCGCGGTTCAACAATGGTTCGTGCCGCAGCCATTGCCGCGGTCAAGCTGGCAACAGCTTGAGCAACGCGATATAACAAAGGTCGCCGCAGCAGCCAGTATTCGCTCAAGTGCGTCCACTTGTCATTCTGAGGAGCTTTGCTCCGAAGAATCCGTAAAGATACAGAGCACGAAAGATAGATATGCACATAGGAAGCATCGCGGTTCAACAATGGTTCGTGCCGCAGCCATTGCCGTGGTCAAACTGGCTCCAGTTTGTGGCAACAGCTTGGCACAAAAAAATACCCTGAACAATGTCAGGGTATTTTTCTTTCATAAATTATGAAGATTACTTTTTCAGTTGAGAAGCAACTTCAGCGGCAAAGTCTTCATTACGTTTTTCCAGACCTTCGCCCAAACGGAAGCAAACATAAGCTTTTAGTTTGATGTCAGCGCCCATTTCTTTAGCGGCGTCAGCAATAACCTGCTTAACTTTCTTGTCCGGATCCATAATATAAGCTTGTTCTTCCAAAACAACCTCATCAAAATACTTTTTGATACGACCTTCAACCATTTTTTCAATAATGTTTTCAGGCTTGCCGGAAGCTTTAGCTTGCTCAGAGAAAATAGCCTTTTCATGGTCAATAGATGCTTGGTCAACATCAGCAACAGTCAAAAACTGCGGGTTAGAAGCGGCAATATGCATAGCAATATGTTTGCCGAGCTCTTGTAATTTGGCTTTGTCACCATTGGATTCCAAAGCAACCAATACGCCGATTTTGCCCAAATTCGGTTTGCAAGCGTTGTGCATATAAGAAGCGATAACGCCGTTCTCAACTTCCAACATAGCGGCACGGCGCAAGTTCATATTTTCGCCGATTTTAGCAATCAAATCTGTCAAACGCTCTTCAAAAGACTTATGAACTTTCGGGCATTGGAAAGTCTTCATATCACAAACTTCGCCTTTGTTCATCAAGGCAACCAAGGCAGCGTCTGCAACATATTCTTGGAACATATCGTTTTTGGCAACGAAGTCGGTTTCGGAGTTAACCTCAACAACAGCGCCTTTGTTGCCTTCAACGGCAACGGCAACCAAACCTTCTGCGGCAATACGGCTTGCTTTTTTAGCAGCTGATGCCAAACCTTTTTTGCGCAACCAGTCAACGGCAGCTTCCATATCACCGTTTGTTTCCATCAAAGCCTTTTTGCAGTCCAACATACCTGCACTGGTGCTCTCTCTCAAATCTTTAACCATTTGGGCAGTAATTTCTGTCATTTATTTTTCCTCATCAATAATTTTTTAAACCATTGCGGCGATATTCATTAAAAAAACAAATACCGCCGCATAAAGTTTTCAGACTTTATATTGAAAGAATATTTTTCAATTATTCTTCAACGGCTTCAACTTCCTCTTTAGCTTTTTTGGAAGCTCTTTTCTTAGCCGGTTTAGCCTCAACAGCGTCAACAGCTTCTTCAACCTTAACGCCTTGAGCAGCGATTTCAGCCTGCATACCATCCAAAACAGCGCTGGAAACGAGTTCGCAGTAGAATTGGATAGCGCGGATAGCATCATCGTTACCCGGAACAGGGAAGTCAACATCGTTCGGGTTAGCGTTAGTATCGGTAATGCCGATAACCGGAATACCGAGCTTTCTGGCTTCCTTAACGGCCAAAGCCTCTTTCGGCGTATCAATAACGAACAAGAGGTCGGGTTGTCCTCCCATGTTCATGATACCGCTGAGTTCATTAGCGAGTTTTTCACGCTCTTTTTTGAGGTTCAACATTTCTTTCTTTGTGTAGCCCTCATAAGCGTTTTTCTCTTCCATTTCGTTCAGCTTAACCAAGCGGGAAATTGATTTATATACGGTTTTCCAGTTGGTGAGCATACCGCCGAGCCAGCGATGGTTAACATAATACTGTCCGCATCTCTCAGCATTTTCTTTAATGATATCCTGAGCCTGTCTCTTTGTGCCGACAAACAAAACCTTACCGCCCTGAGCAGCAATGTCACGAGCAGTAGCCAATGCTGTATAAAGCATCGGGTAAGTTTTTTGCAAGTCAATGATGTGAACGTTGTCTTTTTTACCGTAAATATACGGAGCCATTTGCGGGTTCCAGCGGCGAGCGTGGTGACCAAAGTGAACACCGGCCTCAACCATCTGGCGTAATGTAAATTGTGGAATTGCCATTATAAATGTCCTTTTTTTTCCAGTTAAACCTCCGCAGATTCTAACAACCGCTTCCGCGGCACCGGAGCGAAACGCGAACACCGCTTTCCGCCTTATCTGCGTGTGAAATTATAGAAAACATCCGTTTTCCGAGCTTTCTTTTATACGCTATTTGCCTAAATTTCAAGTCTTTTTTATCAGATTCCTTAAAATTTTTTTAACACCGCAAGAAAAAGGGATTTTTTGTTTATGAATTGCGCTTGAGGCTTGCAATTCCAAAGGTTTTGAGGTAGTTTACGCTCATTAGCTAAAAATTGAGGATAATATGAGCGATTTATTTGATAGTACCGCGCCCGTACAACAATCATACTCGGCGCAAGATATTCAGGTTTTGGAAGGATTGGAAGCTGTTCGTGCGCGTCCGGGAATGTATATCGGCGGCACGGATACAACGGCACTGCACCACTTGGTTGCAGAAATTTTGGACAACTCTATGGACGAGGCTGTCGCAGGCTTCGCCAACCGCATAGAGGTAAAAATGAATGCCGACAGCTCCGTAACCATTACCGATAACGGCCGCGGTATTCCTGTAGACCCGCATCCGAAATATCCGAATATGTCGGCGTTGGAAGTTATTCTGACAATGCTTCACTCCGGCGGAAAATTCGGCGGCGGTGCTTATAAAGTTTCAGGCGGCTTGCATGGTGTCGGCTTGTCTGTGGTCAATGCTCTGTCGTCCTCTCTGGTGGTTGAAATCGCCCGCGATAAAAAACTTTATCGCCAATCTTATGAAAAAGGCAAACCCATAACCCCGCTGGAGTTGGTGGGAAATGCGCCCAATCGTCGCGGCACATCCGTAACCTTTTTGCCGGACCCCGAGATTTTTGACGGCAATTCTACCCTAAATCCCAATCGGGTTTATCGTATGGCGCGCTCCAAGGCTTTTTTGTTTAAGGGGATTCATATTGATTGGAAATGTGCGCCGGAAGTCTTAAGTGAAGGCGACCAAACACCTCAAGAGGCAGAACTTCATTATCCTAACGGCTTGTTGGACTTCTTGAATTATCAGGTCGGCGCAAGAGGAACCATCAACCGTATGCCTTTCTCAGGAGATGCTGAGTTGGCAAATGATGAAGGTCGGGTAGAATGGGCAGTAACTTGGCCGGAAGATGAAAACGGCTTTTGCAACTCCTACTGCAATACGGTCATTACACCGGAAGGCGGAACTCATGAGTTGGGTTTCCGTACGGCGCTGATTCGCAGCCTTAAAGAATATGGCGAGATGGCAAATATCAAAAAAGTTTCGCAAGTAACGGCGGAAGACTTTTTGAGTGATGCCTGCATTATGCTTTCGGTCTTTATTCGTGATCCGCAGTTCCAAGGCCAAACCAAGGATAAATTGACATCTACCAAAGCAGTTCGTTTGGTAGAGCAAGCGGTTAAGGATTCTTTTGACCACTGGCTGAGTTCAGATAAAGAAAATGCGGCCGCTTTGCTTGAATATGTTATTGAAAGAGCTGAGAGCCGAAAGAAGAAGAAAGAAGAGAAAATCCAAAACCGCAAAACTCCGACCAAAAAACTACGCCTTCCCGGAAAGTTGGCTGATTGTTCTCAGGCCGCCGCCGAGAATACGGAAATCTTTATTGTTGAAGGCGATTCCGCCGGTGGTTCCGCCAAGCAAGGCCGCGACCGTATGACTCAGGCGATTCTGCCTTTGCGCGGCAAAATCTTGAACGTTGCCAGTGCCTCGTTGGATAAGATAACTCAAAACCAAGAAATCAAAGATATGATTGAGGCTTTGGGTTGCGGTATTAAGGAGAACTATAAAGAAGAAAATCTGCGCTATGAAAAAATCATCATTATGACCGATGCCGATGTGGACGGTGCGCATATTGCTTCTCTTTTAATGACCTTCTTTTACCAGCAAATGCCCAAACTGATAGAAAACGGACATTTGTTCATCGCCACGCCGCCCTTGTATAAGATTGTTGTCGGCAACAAGAATTTTTACGCGCTGGATGATGATGACAAGGATGCGATTCTCAAAAAAGAAGTCAAAGGCAACCAAAAGGTAGAAATAAGCCGCTTCAAAGGTCTGGGCGAGATGAGCGCGCAGCAGCTTAAAGAAACAACAATGGATAAAAAGAAACGCCTGTTGCTGAAAGTCTTGATTCCTTCCTGCAACACGGAAGAAGGCAAGGAAGAAGCCTTTGAAACCCGTCGTCAGGTAGAACGCCTGATGGGTAAAAACCCCGAACTGCGCTTCAAGTTTATTATTGAGCGTGCAAAATTTGTTGATGATTTGGATATTTAGACGTGATTCGCCGAGCTTGTACTGACGATTATACAAAGATTCTCTCCCTCTGGCTGAAGGGAACTTCCGCCGCGCATCCTTTTATCAAAGAGGATTATTGGAAAGCTAATCTGGAGATGGTCAAAAATCAGCTTCTGCCACAGGCGCAAACCTATGTCTTTTGTGACAAACGCCAAATAAAAGGTTTCATCAGCTTGTTGGAAGATAATTATATCGGCGCTTTGTTTGTAGACAGGCGTTTTCAGGGCAGGGGAATAGGTCGCAAATTGTTGGAATATGTCCGCCGCCGCCGTCCGAACTTAAGCCTGAAAGCCTATGCGCAAAACGAAAAGGCAATAGGTTTCTACCGCCATAAGGGGTTTAAGATTTTATCCGAAAATATGGATAATAAGGCCCAAGCCAAAGAGCTGCTTTTGGTCTGGAACAAAGGCTGTCTGAGTGGCTATACCAAACGCTTTCCGGGGGATTCTTAAATATTATGCCTAAAGTTTCTGTTATTACTGTTTGTTATAACGAGTTGGATGTAAAACGCACTTGTGAAAGCATAGTAACCCAGACCGATTCCGATTATGAATGGCTGATTATTGACGGTGGCTCAAAACCAGACTGTCTGGATATTTTGCAAAGTTATAAAGATAAGAGCGCTTACTTTGTTTCTGAAAAAGATAGCGGAATTTTTAATGCTATGAACAAAGGGATAGCAAAAGCCCAAGGCGAATATCTGATTTTTATGAATGCCGGAGACGAGTTTTTTCACCCCGAAGTCTTGCGCTTGGTAAAACCTTTTTTAGACGACAAAACAGAAATCATTTATGGCGACACGCAGTATATAAATGAAGATGGAACAACGGAGCTTCTCTCTTGCTCTGAGGTTTTGAACAAAGAGTTTTTTAAGGAACAAACCATAAATCATCAGTCATCTTTTATCAGAAGAGATTTGTTTAAAAGATTTGGAAATTATGATGAGAACTTTCCGATTTTTGCCGATATAGAAAAATGGCTGGTTTATGAGGAAAATGGATGTCTGTTTAAGCATTTGCCTGTAATTGTCGCTAAATTTTACCGAACCGGCGTGTCTAGCAAACATACGGAAAAATACTACGCCGAACGCCAAATCCTGTGGCAAAAACATAATCTGGCATAAAATTAAGTAATATATTATGGATGAGTTTTAGCTGATGCTAAAACCTTTTTAAGAGAATGTTTAAGGCTATTTATAAAGTTATCTAAAGTATTTTGGGATAATTCTTCAAAGCTTAAATAGCTTCTGTCGCTTTCAATTTCCATTAAAAGCATAAGTCCTTCGGAAGTTACGCCAAAATCAATTCTATCAATTCCATAAGGCATATCATTCCATTCCATAAAAGATTTTGCAATCTGTAACATTTTTCTGGTTGGGGCAAATTCCCTTAGCTCCCAGCGGTTATCCATTCCGGGGGCTATGGTTTCAAGAGCATAACAAAACTTTTTATCAATAAAAAAGTAACTTTGCTCTTTCACAAAAGGAATATACTCTTGGATTATATAATTGTTTAACTTCCGGTGTATTTCATTTTTATTTGCAAAAATCTTTACCCCATAAGAAGAACCGCCATTTTGCGGCTTTATTAAAATCGGTTTGTTCTCAGGAAATTCCGCCAAAGTTTTATATGTAGGAATAACATTGTTAAAATTGTCATTGAGATAATATAAATAACTTTTGAGAGAGAAAGATTTGCTCCTTTGTTGGAGAGAGTTGTAAATAATAATGTTATTTTTTATAGCTATATTCACGAGACGCTTAATTTTTCTGTCATAAATACGCTCAGGCCACGCATTTCTGAATAAAAATATATCAAAATTGGCACAATCTGAAGGAATGTCCTGGCTAACATCATATATTTTGACGTTAAAATCGTCTTGTAACAAAGAAGCTAAGAAAATATCCTCACCTTCTCCTAAAGTTTCATTTGTAACCAAAAGTATTTTAATCATTTCGCATTCCATAATATAATGATTACAGCCGACAAGTTAAGATATGGTTTAATTGTAGTTTTTATCTCAAAACTTTATAATAAATAAAATAACGAATAAATCTATATATGATTAATACGAATAAAGCAAAACGAACACCTGTATAATCAATTACAATACCAATTAATAGCAACAATATTGATGTCCAAATTGTTGATACCATACTTATAATAGATTCCATTGTTGCTCGTTGTTTGTCGCTATATTCATGCTGTAATAAATTAGAGAAAGATGTTGAAGATGTCCCGTCTAATAAATCAACCAAAGATATTATAAATGGGGATAAGAAGTTGTTTAATCCAATAGCCAAGCTTCGAATGGCAATCATATATGAATTTGAGATAATCAAAACGCCGATTGGCTTAAATTTTTCAATTAAATATGAAGCATAGATATAACTGATACATTCACAAAATTTTTTCAACATTCTAGGTGTTCCTAATAAATATTCAGGAATTAACATCTTAAAATAAATTATATCAATTCGATAACTAACATTATCTCCCATAATTTTAGCCAAACTTATCCAACGAAGTTTTGTATTGTTTTTATAAAAAAGATAAATGTTTTTAAGGTGTTCTTTTAAATTTTTATATGAAAAATATGCAGAAGAATAATCTATATTATAATAAAATAAGCCAATTATCATTGTCATAACAGCGGCAAAACCAGATAGATAAAAACAAATAATGTAGGAATAGTAATAACTTAAAATTCCCGATAATAAAGCAGAAATCGCTGATGACATAGCTCCAAGACCTTTTATGCGGCTGTAAAGTCTATTATAATCTTCAAGTTGATTGCTGGCTTTAATACTTTCGTAAATAAAAGCATCAAGTGTACCGCTATATAATGCCTGAGATAATCCTAAAACGATAGCAGCAGAAAAGCACAAAACATTAGAGTATTGTTCAAATATTCCAGCAAGAATAAATAACAGAAAACTAAAAAAATTACAAAATGAGGCAAAAATAATAGTTCTTTTTCTGCCCATAAAATCTGAAATGATTCCCATTGGAATTTCAGAAATAGAACAACTTATAAGAGTTGTAGAAAATACAGCCATAGCTAAGGTATACGAACCTAAAATCTCTTGATAATACAAAGGAGCAATTAAAAAATGAGGGGTAAATCTGTAAAATATTTCAAAGATTGGAAAAATTCTTAAATTTTTAATCATTAATATGTCCATTGTTATAGATTTATAAAGAAGATATTAAACATATATTTTTAATATTTATTAAAAATATGAATAATAAAATATGTCGCTGGAGAGAATACGTTGTGTACTGCAGGCTTTTGGAAAGACCAAAAAGGAACTATCCATTATTTTAAAAATAGAATGTTGAAACAAATGCCAAAAAATCAGCAAGTTGATTTTTCAGAAAAAGGAATTTTTATAACAGATGAAAATGGTCGTTTTGAAGGTTTAAATAAATATGGTCTATTTGCGGTCAGTCTAACAATGGAGCCTGACATAAAAAGAAAAAATCCACGTCCTTACGACATCAATAAAGATATTTTATTAAATTTTGAATCTGTTTTTGAAGCTTTAGAATTTTTCCAAAAAGAAAGTAAAAGGTATGATATGGGATTTATAGAATTATTAGGAAATTCTAAAAATGTATTTTACATAGAAGTTACGCCCAATCAGCTAGCCTACGCAGATTTAACCAATGTCGCCCATTTTGCTTGCACAAATCATAGTCAACTTCTGATTAATCAGGGAAATTGGCAGGATATAACAAATTCTTCACATTTAAGACTTTTATCGGCACAAACAAAATTACTAAAAATCAAAAAATATGAAGATATAAAAAAGATGTTATCATCTCACGAACATGGTAAATATGGTTATTCAATCTGTTCCCATGATACAAAAAAATCCTTTACAGTCGGAGCCTGTATATTTACGCCCAAAACAATGCAAGCCGATATATGTATCAATGCCTTTCCTTGCGAAAACGGCTTTCAAACTTACAAATTTTATAAAAAGGATAAGATTTTATGATTATAGAAACCGAGAATAAGCATATTGAAGAATTATCTCATCTAAGGGTATTACAGCAAAAAGATGATTGGCAAGAGGATTACCAAGGCTCTGATGAGGAACTTTTTGCCCGCACCAAACAATTTTTGGAAGAACACTTAAACAAAGATTTGTTTATTTTTGCAGAAATTCAAGATAATGCAATTATTGCCACCTGTGGCTTATCACTTCTTAAAACCTTACCACAATGTTGCGATAATGGTGTTTATGGCTATGTTTGTGATGTCTTCACGCAGGAGAAATTCCGCTCTAAAGGAATACAAACCAATTTAATGTCTCATTTAATGACTTTTGCAGAAAACAAGAAGATTAAAAGATTACTCCTTTCATCAGATAATCCCACGGCAATTCATATCTACCAAAAATTCGGCTTCAAGAAAGACGATTGGGGATATAAGTGGATGAAAAAATAAGATTTTCACACATATCTTTGGGAAAAATAATCGTTTTATAAAGCCTCAAAATCCGTTCAATTTGTGCTTTTTAATTTTGCAAACAAATCACTATAGACTTTTTTTGCGTTAATAGAGTCAACTATCGTTATTTTATGATTCTTAGTTTTAAGATTATAGGCCGTATTTGCTTTTATTTCCGGACAGTTGATTCGGTGGGTTTCAAACCAATTTTCATTGATTAAATAAGCTATAACGCTGATATCCCAAATAACACGTCTGTCGTATGCTTCATGATAACCGTCTTTGCAAAAGATTTTGCATAAATAATTACATAAATCATTTTTGCCTTTTAAATGATGCCTTAACTCATAAATAGATGTCATTAGAGCAGAAGCAACGCCTTTAGCAGGGATTATAGTTAAAGGAACTTTTGATTGAAAAACCGTTTTAACGGCTTTGATATCTTGCTTAAAATTAAATTCCTGATTATCACATAAATTAAGCCCGTTTCCGCCTAGCCAAACCACCTCAATTCTATCAATTATTTTGGGTTCTTTTAATATAGCCATTGCAATATTTGTTATAGCGCCGATGGACATAATATATGTTTTATTGTTTTTCATCGCTATTTCAATAATCTTGTCAACAGCAGCATTATGTGATGTTCCGTTTTCTAAATAATTTTCAGCACCTCTAAAAACTTTATCTTTGGGCGCAAAATTTAACCATCTACATATTTTCAGAATTTCATTATAACTTTTTTCAAGTCCGTCTTTTATAGTTTCTCCATATTCAGGATGACTATATGGGGCAACGGTAATCGCTTCAACATCAAACTTATCAAGAGACTTTAACATATAAGCCAAAGCAAATTGATCATCGCATTCATTATAAGTGTCCGTGTCTAATATAACTTTTAATTTTTGAGATTTTTTTGCAACAATCCGATAAATATCTTTCCAATTATAAACCATCGTCAAACCGCTGGCGTATGGCTTATTATAGCGTGTTTTAACAAGATAAGTCAGAATGCCTGATTTGACCAATTGTTTGCAATTACTAACTGAATCATCAAACATAATGTCTATTTTATTTTTAATACATTCAGGGCTTTTGTCTGTCGTTTTGGTAAAGATTAATTTATCATAACAAATTTTATGATATTTTAGCCACTGCTTTGTTATTTTTACAGGATTTTTCCAGTATTTATTTTTCCGATGTGTCAGCAAATATATTTGATGATTTTCTTTATGAAGTTTGTCTATATAATGTTTTGCTCCCCTTAAAAGAGGTAATTTTGCACCCATTTCATCCATTTTATCAGAAATAAAAGCATCAACTTCCTCCGCGCTCCAGTCAAACATACCCTGAGTTATATGTTTGGCCTTTTTATTAATGATACCGGAATTTCTTTTGTTCTTGTCTTCTTCTAAAAAATATTCCAAATATATGGCATCTAAATCAGCAATAACATTATCAATATCCAGTCCGACAATCATATTTTATCCTCATCTAAAGAAGTTAAAAGGATTCTAGCTAAGGACATTTAATTTATGATTAAAAGGATTAAGAACAGATATTGAAAAAGCAGGATAAACCTGCCTTTTTTTGTTATCAATGGTGGAGCTGAAGGGGATACGTGAGTTCGGTTTGTAACATTTGCTCACAATGCTGTCGCATATTCGCGCATTAACAAACTCTCACCGCTCGCAACGAAAAGTTTCACCGGAACTTTTCTATCGGCTCGCGCCCTCTCGGGTTCGCTCCCCTAAAAAACGATGAATTGATAACAAAAAAAGCAGGATAAACCTGCTTTTTTTGTTATCAATGGTGGAGCTGAAGGGGATCGAACCCTCGACCTATTGATTGCGAACCAATCGCTCTCCCAACTGAGCTACAGCCCCGAATAAACTCAATAAATAAAACCGGCATTGCAGCCGGTTTGATAAAAAATGGTGGAGCTGAGGGGAATCGAACCCCTGACCTCTTGAATGCCATTCAAGCGCTCTCCCAACTGAGCTACAACCCCAAAAGTCAAACCGAATATATGCAAATAAATTATGCTTGTCAATGTTTTTTCTGATTTTTAGAAACAAATGTTGCGCATAAAGAAAAAGCCCTGCTAAAAAGCAGGGCTTTATGAAGTAACTAAACTTAGTTAATATAGATATGAACCTCAGAAGAAGTAGCATCAGCGCTAGTCTTAGCTGACAACATAATATTGTCGGCGCTGACCCCCATATTAATCATATCCTGAAAGATTTGAGTTGCATTGTTCTGTGCGTTGCCGCTGGACAATTGCTTACCGTTTAACGGACTGACGGCAACAACCTCAAACATAGCGTTCGGCTTTTTGCTCAAAGTGCTGTTAACAGCTCTTTTCAACGCGTCTTTATACTGGACGTTCTCTTTGTTGAACTTTGCTACAAATAACGGTTTGCCGCTTGTCTGCGCCCGATTTACATTAAAAGAAGCTGGTCCTTGAGAAACAACCGTTCCCGGCAAAGGAAGATTATTTACGCCATAACTACCGACCTTAATGGCATTGTTCAAATCAATCATATAATTTCTGGCGGTCTGAACATATTGTTGCTGACGCATAACATCCGTATTCACTTCGCTCAACAAGCTATTCATCAAAATCGCTGTTTGGTTTGTTTCATTTTCAAGAATTCTCAACTGACGATGATCCTCATCAACAGCGCCGGAAACACCATAAGCAGATTTAATTGAATCTAACAAATAAGAGGTCATAGCTGTATCAGAAGCAACACGAGCAGCCAATTGTGTCATAGCATCTGTGTTAGAGTTCATAACCTGAATATTGTTTTGAGCATTTTGCAACAAGGCAAACATATGCGGGTTACCCGGAGTCGTACCGATTTGCAACTTAGCCTCTATTGTGCCGATAGTTTTATGGTATTGTTGGGCATTGCTGATGACAGAAGCTCTGATTTTTTGCAACTGCTCATTATGTTGACGAATAGCAATCTGCAATTGGGACAATTCATTGCGGAAGGAAACAACTTTCTGACCGACGAATGTACCTGTCTCACCGCCTTCGGAAACCTTAACCGGCTCAAAATTAGTAGAACCGAGTTCCGGCAATGCGTTTCCGTCCAGGTCAACAACATTTGTGCCGCTAGCCTTAATTTCTTCCTGAGAGTCGGAACCGATAAGAGACGGAAACAGAGCATCTTTACTGAACGAACAAGCACTGATAATCAGCGACAAAGCTGATACCATTGACAATCTGAGAGCTGTTTTTTTCATTGATTTAAGAACCTTCCAGAAAACCTGTTAAACCTCTGATAGCTTTTTACACTTTTATCTTATTTTGTAAAGACTATTTTGCAAAAAGACAAGTAAGAATTTAGGTTTATCATTTATTTACATCAAACTTAAGGCGAATTTTAGGGCGAATAGATTAAAATTCTTTTAAATTATTTAAAATAACACTTGCAAAAAAAAATAAATCGCGTTATTAACATCACTGTTGTCAAAACAGATGCACCCGTAGCTCAATTGGATAGAGCATCTGACTACGGATCAGAAGGTTGTGAGTTCGAATCCCGCCGGGTGCGCCATTAAAAAACCCTCCCTCGTGGAGGGTTTTTTAATGGCCTGCTCGGCAGGGGAGAAATCACAGGAGTGAGTTCGGGCCGAGTTTGCAGGCAGACGGGAGTATGCCGATGAGCGAAGCTTTTTAATGGCCTGCTCGGTAGGGAAGAAATCGCAGGAGTGAGTTCGGGCCGAGTTTGCAGGCAGACGGGAGTATGCCGGTGAGCGAAGCGAAGCAAACGAGGCAGGCGCAGACATTAGTCAAGCCAATCCCGTCCGGGTTCAATATCACCCCTCCCTTGTGGAGGGTTTTTTAATGGCCTGCTCGGCAGGGGAGAAATCACAGGAGTGAGTTCGGGCCGAGTTTGCAGGCAGACGGGAGTATGCCGATGAGCGAAGCCGATGAGCGAAGCGAAGCAAACGAGGCAGGCGCAGACATTAGCCAAGCCAATCCCGTCCGGGTTCAATATCATCCCCTCCCTTGTGGAGGGTTTTTTAATGGCCTGCTCGGCAGGGAAGAAATCACCTTACCTTAAAAATCCTGAAATTTTTGTTTTCATAAATCAAATCATAATTGTTTGAAGTTTCATTATAAATTTTATTCAGAACATAAATATCTCCGCTTTGCGGCGCGGCTTGGTAAACAAGCGGAAATTTTAAGATATTTCCTTGTAAGTCGGCATTACTATTTGTCTTAAAAACAATATTTTTATTTGGAAAATAAAACTTATAAGCCGAACGATAGCAATCAATAATATAACTTTCATATTTACCGTTGAGACTGTCTTTTACAAATATAGGCAAGGGATTCTGCTCATCAGGCAAAGAGCTGATAAATTTTGCAACATCATGGTAAGATTCGCCGCTTTGCTTCTGATAAATTGAATAATTTTGCCATATTGCCAGAGCTAAGAAAGCCCCGCCGAACAAAAGGAGCAAAAGCTTTTTTTCCAAAGCATAAAAGACAAGAAACAAACCCAAAACACCGGATATAATAGCGTAATATGGAGCAGTATTTTCATTATAGATTCCGAGTTTCCAAGCCACAAAAATAAGGATAATCCACGCTCCAGCCAAAATCCCATATAACAGAGTGAAAGATTTTTTAGAAAAAATAAGAGCAAAAAGCGCGCAAGAGCAGATAAAAAATTCCAGATAATATTTTTTCCAAGATTCGGGGTTTAAGTGGGCAGAAACATATTGATTATTCTCAATTCCCAAGCCAAACAGCAGATAAATAAAAGCAAACAAAAGCATTGAGAAAAACATCATATATTCCAAAGGCAGATTCTTTGCCATTTTGACCAGATGCAAAAAGGAATTTGGCGTAATTTGACCTCTATAAATCAAATATAACAAATCGGCGGCTAATAATCCGGCATAAAACAAAATCACGGTTTCTTTGGTATAGATTGCCAAGTTCATTAGAAGGCAGAACCCCATCAAATAACCCAAGGAGGGCTTGGCTAAATATTTTTTGAGCATCAATAAGCTGAGACAAATAAAAATCAGCATCAACCTTTCGGGAAAAATCGGGTTGTTAACCCAAACCAAAGCTGGATAGATACTCACCAAAGCCAAAGCACATAAGCGTTTGGAGGAGGGGATGAAGTCAAATAACAGATACAATAAATACAAAAGCAAAGAGGTTTCGGCTAAGACCAAAGCGCTTACGACATAAAGGTTGTGGCTGATGGCGTAAAATAAGTTTAATTCAACATTGCCAAACGGAGAAAACCGAATATCAGAGATTCCCGTGCCTTTGCCTTCTACAAAATTAACCGTAGTCCCGATGCTCATCAAATCAAAATTAGCAAATAGGCTCATTTCTTGGCTATATGTGATAAGGCATAAACAGACAAAGGCGATTATGAACAAGACAAAAGAAAAATAATCTTTACGTAGACTGAAGTGATAAATTTTATCAGGAAAAGCAAGCAAAGCAGACTTAGGCCTAATCCACAAAAATTGTGCGAACACCAAGCCCATAATAGTTAAGAAGAAATAGCCCCAATAACCGTCATTAAAATAAAAACTGACGTTGCGGAAAAGTATGGACAGAATATTATCTTCAAACAAAGGGGGTGTAAACATGGCTTTCTCCTTACCGCCATGCTAACACCCAAATCCTAAATAATGATAAATGAATAGATTGTTTTTGCGACAAGTTTTTATATTAGTAAGAAAATAAAAAAAGACGCTATCTTCAAGCGTCCTTTCAACTTTCCTCATCATTAACAAAAAACCCCGCACAAGGCAGGGCATTTTGTTAATGGCGGAGAGAGGGGGATTCGAACCCCCGGTACGCTGTTAGCGTACACACGCTTTCCAAGCGTGCACCTTAAGCCACTCGGACATCTCTCCAAAACAGCACCTCTTTTTTAATCTATTATCAAAATTTTGCAAGAATTATTTTTATTTTTTTGTTGCCAATATTTTAAATCAGTTAATTTTCTTGACTATTAACGCGCCTTCGGTTAATCCTGTTTTCAGGACATATACTCTATTGTATGTCTCAGTGCCTGAGAAGGTGCGGGCTGTCAGAAGCCTCACAACCAAGCGGTGCATATGGTTTGTTGCATCGATAAATATCGTGCATATATTATATGCACCGTTAACATATTCAATCCCTAGCTATAACGGCCGGGGAGCTTTAAGCGTATGTTCAAGCCTCAAAAGCTAAAGGCTTAAAGAGTCATGCTTGGTTGTGATTTCTGAACTCCCCGACCACCTTTTCAGGTGGTTTTTGTTTATCTGCACTCAAGGGAGTTGAATATGACAAACCAACCGTTAATCTCTGTCATTATTCCGGTTTACAATACCGAAAAATATATTTCTGATTGTCTGAATAGCCTAATCTCACAAACAGAGAAGAATATAGAAATCTTAACCGTTGACGATGGCTCAACGGATAATAGCCTAAAAATTTTGCAACAATATGCGGCCTCGCATCCCAACGTTAAGGTATTCAGCCAAAAGAATTCCGGGCCGGGAGTTGCCAGAAATCTAGCCTTAAGAAAAGCCAAAGGCAAATATATAATGTTTTGCGATTCTGATGATATGTATAAACCGACAATGTGCCAAGAAATGGCTCAAATTATGGAAAACAAAAGAGTAGATTTTGCCATTTGTGATATGGAAGGTATGGAAAATAAGACAGCCACTTCAAACATCAGACAAAAGGGTTTTCAAATTATTAATCCGGATTCATTTCCTGAAATCGCTGTCGGAATAATTTGTTTTATTTTTAGAACGGATGTTTTAAGAAAATATGATATTTTATTTCCGCCAAGTTTTTATGCTGAAGATGTTGCTTTTATTTACAAATATATCTTCATTTCCAGACAGTTTTTTGCCTTAGATAAAAAATTATATATTTTACGTCATAGAGCGGATTCTTTAACGCAGAGCCTGACAAAAAACAATTCAAAAATAATGAGTAATTTATGCGCCATTGAAGAGATATTTGTTTTCCTAAAACAGAATCAACTTTTGAAGATTTGTAGAGATAGCTATTTGAAAATGATGGAAAAATTGGTTATCGGCAGTTTTGCTTACCTTTCCGATGAAAATAAAAAAACAGCATTTATAGCTCTGCAAAAGATATTAAAACCTTTTTCGGGAAAGTTAGAAAATTTTAAACTGTTGAGCCTCATAGAAAGCGGAAAAGAAAAACAGTTTTTGCGCTATGTCAAAACTTGCAATATGAGCGGCACTTCAAAAATAAAGTTTTGCGGTCTGACAATTTTTAAGGTCAAAAACAAAGGTGATATACAGATTTACTATATCTTGGGTTTGCCGCTGTTCAAATCTGTTTTTTGTGGGCAAAAGCGACAGCGATATTTTTTAGGCATCAGAATGTCATAACTTTTTATGGCTGCCGTAGCCGGTGCCGATTTTGCGACCGATGGCTTCTATTCTCGCTCCGATAGAGGTTTTAGAATGAAGCGGTGTTTCGTTTAATGCCGCTTTCCCCGGATAAAGTTCATAGAGCTGGCGATATTCCCCTTCGGTAACATTCGGCATAATCACATTCGCGCCGCATTGCAGGGCGATAATCCGCCCCTCGGGGTGTAGAGTTTCCATAGCCGTAGTTGCGGGGATATTAATATCCGGCAGCAACAAGCGCATAATCGCCATTGTTCTGAGCGAGAGTTCAAAAGCGCGACCTTTTTCGTCTTTAAGCGGTGTGTCAGGGTGCGGAATAAACGGACCGATTCCCGCCATATCAATTTGCATATCCTGCAAAAATAAAAGGTCATCGGCGATAGATTCAAGAGTTTGTCCGGGTAACCCAACCATAATCCCTGAACCGACCTCATAACCAAGCTTGCCCAAGTTAACAAGACACTCTTTGCGTTCATCCCAACTCATTCCGGGGTCAAGGCGGTGGTAGAGGTCTTTATCTGTTGTCTCAATACGGATTAAATATCTGTCCGCACCGGCTTCTTTATAAGCCTTGTATTCTTCAAAACTTTTTTCGCCGATGCTGAGTGTTATGGCAACATCAAGCTTTTTGATTTCTGCAAGAATAGGTTTAAGACGTTCCGGCGTAAACCATAAGTCTTCGCCTGATTGCATCACGATTGTTTTGAAGCCGAAATCCTTAACCGCGCGTCTTGCCAAAGCCACAATTTCCTCAGGCGACATTCTGTAACGCTTAAGTTTAAGGTTATCCCGCCGCAAACCACAATACAGACAATTGTTTTTGCAAATATTGGAAAATTCAATAAGTCCACGCAAATGGACCTCATCGCCCACGAATTTTTGTCGCACTTCATCTGCTGCGGTAAAAAGAGCTTGGTCATATTGTGGATTACCCAGCAACTGAACAATCTCTTCTTTGGAGAGCTGATGAGAGATAATAGCTTTTTGCAAAAAATCAGGACGTTGCATATTTTTCTTCCAGTTTTAAGAGTTTTTCTTTGATGTCAATTCCTCCGGCATAACCGACGAGTTTTTTGTTTTGCCCGATAACCCTATGGCAAGGGACAATAATCGCAATCGGATTTTTGTTATTCGCCATTCCGACCGCGCGATATCCTTGCGGACAACCTATTTTTTCAGCAATCTGCTTATAGCTTCTGGTCTCCCCGTAAGGAATATTAAGGAGCTCTTGCCATACTTTTTGCTGAAAATCTGTTCCTTGCAGGGCAATCGGAAGAGAAAAATTCTTTCTTTTTCCCTGCAAATATTCCTCAATCTGCAGCGCCGCCTGCTCCAAAAGAGTTGTCTCTCTTGCAACAGCCTTGGCAAATTTGGGAGGTATTGCGCCAAAACAAACAGCCCTCAAAACTTCATCATCAGCAATGAGAAAAAGCTTTCCGAGAGCTGTTTGCAGAATATGGTAAGACAAGCTAACCATTAGAGATTATTAAGCCATTCAGTAACCTTGTTATCAACGGCATCATCATATTTTTTCGGCAGATTGTTAAATGATGCGCTTTTTTGCAACTGCGCATTTTTTGCGGCAGCTGCAAAGTCTTTAAAATATGTGCCGAAATTGCTACCTTGCGTAGAGAAAGGAACAACTTTTTTGCCCTTAAAGTCATATTGATTTAAGAAGGCCAAAACAGGCGTTGCCGCTGTGTACCACCAAATCGGCGCGCCGACAAAGATTGTGTCATAATTGGCGGCATCGGGAAAATCCTGAACAAGTTGCGGGTATTCTTTAGACCAGAGTTGTTTTTTCATTTTTAAGGCGAAAAACAGTCCGTTTTTGAGCGGTGGTTCTGTTTTAATTTCATAAACATCAGCATTGGTTAACATAGAGATTCTATCGGCAATATCTTTGGTATGTCCGCTTAAGGAATAATAGATGACCAAGGTTTTGCCCAAATTATTGTGGTATCCGATTTTAGGGCCGCTAAATTGAGCCATTTCAGCTTTATTTTTTGCCGCAACGCGATAAAGATGGATTCCTCCGGCAACCAAAGCCAAAACCACAATGGCTAACAGAATATAGAGAACATATTTCAGCATTTTTATCTCCTAAAGTGAGAGTAATATTGAAAAATAAAAACTTATAAAGTGAGCTTAATAGAAGTATGCAAAAAAAACAACCCTATTTAAGAAGAATAAAAACTAGATACCCAAGGAATAGTCCTCTCTGGACGAAAAAAAGCCCCTTTTCAGAGGGGCTTTTATGGCGTCCCCGAGAGAATGGCTAAGAAAAAATATGATACAGACATCATATTTTTTTCTGCAACATCTTGGCTATCTTAATTTTGCAAGGGAAGTGGCAACGACCGCGGCAAAAGCTAGATACCCAAGGGATAGTCCTCTCCAGACGAAAAAAGCCCCTTTTCAAAGGGGCTTTTATGGCGTCCCCGAGAGGACTCGAACCTCCTGCCCACAGTTTAGGAAACTGTTGCTCTATCCTGATGAGCTACGGGGACACGCCGCCATTTTTATAGCTTTTTTTCTTGTTTAATGCAATACTTATTTTCCGGCGAGCTTATCCAAGAATTTCTTTTGAATCTCAGCGATTTTTTCCACGCTGTCTACCACCACATATTCATCTTTGGCGTGCATTCCTTCACCCGTGCCGGAATGCATAATAACGATGGAGCCACGTTCAGCAAAGGCGCGAGAATCTGTTGCCCCGCCGATTTGCTCAAACTCTATCTTTTGCCCCAAAATAGCTTCGGCAAAGTTTTTATAATCTTGGATGTAAGGATTATTTTCATCCATAACCACCGGCACACTGGATGAGGCGATTCTATAAGTAACGCCGTCTACCATACAAGCCGCCAGATTCTTTTCCAGATTCGCCACGCTTGAGGTCTCAATCAAGCGGAAGTCTAACAAGGCTTCAGCATAATTGGAGATGACATTTGAAACTTGTCCGCCGTTGATTGTGGCAATATGAACCGTATCAATCCAAGTATTTTCAGGCATCGGCAGATTTTTTGAAAAATAAGGATAAATTTTGCGAATATTGTTTAAGACCGTAAGCAGATTTTCATTGGCATCAATACCTTCCCAAGGGGTTGAACCATGGGCTTCTTTACCGACCGATTCTATCTTAACAAAAACCGGATTTTTGCATTTGCTGACGATTCTCAAAATATTTCCACCGACATCGTTATCTAAAACAATCTTAGACTTCATATTAGGGTGCGCCTCTAAGAAAGCTTCCGTGCCTTTGCTGCCTTTTTCTTCGTCGGAGGAGAGAATAACTCCGAATTTGATATTAAGTTTGTTTTGCAAAACATGAAACATTGAGCTCATTGCCACTGCCGCAAAGGACTTCATATCCAGAGTGCCGCGCCCAAACATTTTGCCATCTTTAACATAAGGCTCAAACATCTTGTCTTCGGCAGGCACAACATCCAAATGCCCTAAGACCAACACATCAAAATCTTCCGTGTCAACATTGCGTAAGAACAACACGGGGGCAATATTGGGTTTTTCAAAAACATCAACCAAAGCGCCGCTATCGGCAAACATATCGGATACATATTTGAAACATTTTTTTATCTCGGCAATATTTCCGGTTTCGGTACGAAAACGAATAAGGTCTTGAGCTGTTTTTATAACATCCATCAAAATTCTCCTGTTTGTAACTAACTTATTTTTACGTTTTATTTAATATATTTAGTTATCATAATCTCAAATAAAATAAGAAAAGATTAAAAAGGAAAGAAAATGAAAACGGTTTTTGCAGCCCTGTTTGGTTTGTTGTTGTCCGTAATGCCTGCGCTTGCGCAGGATACTGCGGATGAAAGCGAGAGCGGTTTGGCCGTTCCGCGGATGGTGTCTTTGCGTTCAAACTTAATCAATGCGCGTTCTGGTCCGGGTGCTCGCTATCCCATAGAATGGGTTTATATGCAAAAAGGAGCACCGGTAGAGATAATTGCCGAGTTTGAACTTTGGCGCAAAATCAAGGATTGGCAAGGCTCGGAATCTTGGGTGCATAAATCTATGCTATCGGGAAAAAGAATGGTAAAAGTAACCACCCCCGGCGAGAACAATTTATACGAAAAACCGGACTATCAATCACAAGTCATTGCCAGAGTTGAAGATGAGGTTGTGGGCGAAGTCAAACATTGTGCAGCAGACAACAGCTTTTGTTTGATAAGATTTGCCTCCATTGAAGGCTGGATTCCCAAAAACAATATTTTCGGCGTTTATGATACCGAAAACTTAGATTAATATCTGCCAAAGCCCCGAGGAAATATCGGGGTTTTTTTGTGCTCAGACGGTGCTTGACAAAATTTCCTAAAAGCCATAAGCTCTCCACCAGAAAAACCTATTAAATAACATATTAAATACTTTATTTTTATGAAGAATTTAAAAAAATCCGAAATCGTGGATTATATTCAGGAGAAGTATAATCCCGAAGCAATGCCTGAAATTTATTTCAAGGAATTGCATGTGTTGAAAGATTTTAGCCTGCGTGGCTTAAAACTTGTTGCCGGAGAGCGCCGCAAATTCGGTTGCTACATTTGCCCAAAAGATGAAAGCAAACTAAATGTTTTCATCCCCGGAAAGAGCACGCATTATTCCGTACCCACGGATGTGTTCTTTAAGTTTTCACATCCCTATGAGGTTAATGACATTTTACGGAGCAAAAAACTTTCCCGAAATGCCATAATCTTTAAGATAGGCAAATATGATTATCGTTATGTTCCGGGAATTTGTACTTTCATCCGTACAGACTTCTTTGATAAGGACTATGTGTTGAACAAAGCGGTCAAAAAATATCGTACAGGACGCGAAAATCTGGTCTGTGTTGCCCGAATTTTCGGCAGCGGCGACAACTACAGCGTCTTCTGGGATATCCGCCGTAAGGGCAAAAATCAGGTGTCGCACTTTTTTAAGGTGTTCGCAGGCAAGTTCCAAGAACATACTTACCCGCAGTTGGATACGCAGATAACCATCGGCGCAAACTCCAAAACCGTTATCTGGAAGGGTATGTTGTTCAAGATGACCAAAGGCAAGCTCACCATTAGTTGACTTTGCTTGAGTATGTAATAAAAAAGGTTCTGATTTCTCAGAACCTTTTTTATTTTCTTATTCACCGCTTTTGATTTTTTCAATCAATTCTTTAACAGTCGGAATTCCGTTCCGATACAACGGATCTGTCGCAAAACGATAAACCTGATGACCGGCAAACAACAGATTATCTTTGATGCTGCCGTTATGTCCGACTTCATATAAAGTTTTATGAATGCAGTATGAACGCGGATCAGGAAGCTTTCCGGTTGTGCCGTTTGCGCGAGACCAAGTAGAAAATTGGCACTGCGACAAACAACCGACACATTCCGCACGGTCAATCTTCATTTGCTTCCATTCGGCAGGTGTCAAAAAGACAACTGTATTGTCAGGAGTTTCCTGAATTTCGGTATAACCGGCAGAAAGCTGTTGTTCAGCCTTAGATGCGTCTTCAGGTTTAATATAAACGGTTTTATTCTCCCGAATGCTCAAGGGATGAGAAAACTCGGATGTTTGCTCTTTAGAAAAAGCGACCTCACCTTGCTTGCGCTGAATCAGCTTTTCAAGGAACGTATTCTTGATAGCTGAGGAGAAGAAGCCTGTAGGGCTGAATTTTTGCAAAATAACATCGCCTTTTTTGACCTGAAGCATAACTTTTTTCCAAGCCTCAGAAATCGGGCTTTCTTTTGTAATCATCGGACGTGTGCCGAATTGAAAAGCGATTTTGCCGATGTCAGGGTTGTCAATATAGTCCTGCCAATCTTTTAAGGACCAAACGCCACCGGCTAAAATGATTGGGATATTATCCAAACCAAGAGAGCGCAACAAACGACGCAACTCAACCAAACGCTCATAAGGAGCCTGAGGCTTTGTTGGGTCTTCGGCATTAGACAAACCATTATGTCCGCCGGCAAGCCATGGATCTTCATAGACCACACCGCCTAAAAATTCTCTGAAGTTGGAATATGCGCGTTTCCACAAAACCTGAAAAGCACGAGCCGAAGAAACAATCGGATAATAGTAGACGCCAAAACGAGACGCTAATTCACCCAAATGATACGGAAGACCGGCACCGCATGTAACACCATGGATTAAACCCTTAGCTTTTTCTAAAACCCCGCTCAAAATTCTTTCGGAATCAGCCATTTCCCAGAGCATATTCATATGAATACGGCCATTCCCGTTAGAAACCTCATGAGCGACTTGTGCTTGGGCAACACCGCCTCTGATGGCATATTCAATCATTTCCTCGTGGCGTTCGGCACGGTTCTTTTTGTGGAAGGTTTCAATAATCACATTCCCGTTGCCGTCATAAAAATCAGGGCTGACACCGGAGAATGTGCCGACGCAATTCTCCTTAGCCCAAGAGCCGGAACTACGACCATCACTACCGTTAATGCCTTTTCCACCCTCAATTAAAGGCAAAACTTCTTTGCCTGAAATCATGATAGGATTTAATTGTTTCAATGCCTTATTCCTTATAAAATTCAACAATCAGGACAATATATAACATATATTTTTTTAAATTACACTAAAATATTATGAATTTATTAACTTTTTATTTAGCTTTTAATAAGCCAATTCCAACAAACCTTGAGGGATTTGGTCAATCGTAACCAGAGCAATAATCATACAAATCAGAGCATAAACTTGCAGCATTTGTGTCAAGGCTTTGTTTTGAAACAAGACAGCTTTGGAAGATGCATCATGCAGAGCTTTATTAATGCCGAGCATAACAAAAGTTGTAACAATAGCCTGAAGCCCGAGCCCTGCCTCCCGAACTAAATCCTCTATAGGGGAAAGAATTTTGAACAAGAAGGTAAAAAACAGCATATATGCAGCAATAGCTCCATAGGCAATATGGCGAATACGTGCATCTTCAATCTTTTTTTCTTCTTTGTTTTTGCGCAAGTTTTCAACGGATAAAGAAGATATTTCCATTCCGCGAACCATTTGCGGCGTTTCTTTTTGTTTTTTGACATCCAAGAGAGTATCTTTGAAGCGGCCTTCAGCCACGCATAAACCACAACCTTTTGCCGTAAAATAAGCATGGTTAGGGTCTTTGCGGCAAGGTTTGAGGTTATGCATCAAATAATGCAAATGTTCTTGCCATTCTTTGGCCGTAGGTCTGACTTCGCCTTTAACAAAGGCTCGTTCAAACATCTCCAAAGTTTTCTTGTCAAAATATTCATGAATGGAGTAGGGGTGAGGAGCCTGATAATTATCCGGCCACAAACCGTAAGCATAGTGATATTGTTCTATGCGGTTTTGGATAGTCAACATTTCACCGTCATTTTTACGCGGCACGCCGGAGAAAGGATGGATTCCGTTGTTTAAGAGCTTAAAAATCATCACAGCCAGAGCAAATTTGTCTTGTTCTTCTCCCATTTCTTCGCAAGACAAATCCATACCTTCTGGGTAAATATATTCTTCGCTGACAAATTCTGCCGGATAGCGCCCCAGCTCACCTTTAATAGAGAAGCCGTCGCAATCCACCATAGCCACCATCATCGTGTCTTTATAAACGGAAACATTGGAAGGTTTGAGATCAACAATATAGTGCCCGCAAGTATGCAATGCAGCCACCATAGAAGCGATGTTATAAGCGGCAAAAACCCGATAAGAATATTTCTCGGAAAGATTAAGTTTTTTGCGTATGGCTTTTTGCATTAAGTGGTCTAAAGAAACCGCTTCGCTCATATTAATCAGCGGCATCAGATATCCCACGCAAAATCCGTTTTCATCTTCCAAAAGGGCATCAGGCCAAGCAATCTGGACATATTCTATACCGTCTTTAACCACCGGCGGAAAGTTTGGGCGGTTAAGAAGCATTGCTTCCAGTTTTTTTCTGTTGGTTGAGCTTTTGCTTTTTTTATGAAAGATTTTGACCACACTGTTTGGGTTGCCTGCATTCATATAAATTTTTCCGGCGGCTCCACCTTTATGAATAAGCTCGCCCAAACGGACTTTTTCAAAATGCCCGTCAGCATAAATGGCATTATAAATCAGATTTTGTTCTTCCGGCATATCTGTCATAGCTTTGCCCAAAATAAAGTTTTGTCATCATTATTAAGCCTTTTTGCGTCCGGCGTATTAAGGGTATTGTTAAGCGCCCGAATAGCTCTGGCTTTTTGCGTCTCGTTGCTTAAATATTCATGAATAGGATAAATAAACTTTTTCTCAATTCGGCGAAAATCCTTAGAAAAAGCAAATCCGGTAACCCCATCGCTCATCAAGAAGATGGCATCGGCATTTTCAAAAGTTGTAAAACGCAAATTCTCCCGCCAATCATCCATTGTGTAAAAGTAAGTTTCACAAGCAAAAAAACCATTTTCGGGACGAGAAGCGACAAAGTTTTCGGGGTTATGTTCATCCAAGGCCAAAGCCGCACCGTCGCCGATATGGAAAAAAATACCTTTTCTCTCAAAGCAAACCGTGCCGACCAAAGTTGCCGCAAAGTCATTGATGCCTTCTTCATCTTTGGTTTTGTTATAGCGGTGGCGCAATAATTTTCCGCGAGAAACCTCAATAGCATGGACGATTGCGCGCCGAATATCCGAAAAATCAGCATTTGCGAGCAAATCACCGATAGTTTCGCAAATGATTCGGGCCCCGATTTTACCAAATTTCGCAGAACCTGCACCGTCAGATACCACGGCAACAAAATTTTTGCCTTTATTTGTATAGCGGCAATAATCCTGACATGGCATATTTCTGGCCTCGTGCAAGGGGCCGGTAATACTTGTTGCCAAGGCTCGTATTTTGTTTGGGCTAGTCTTCATCCCAATCCCCGGTATCTTCCAATTGGTCAGGAATGTTTGGTGCAGCCTTAGAGATGCAGGAAACGCTGCGGCTGAGCCACAAGAAAAATTCGGTAAATTTAAGACCGGTTAAGCGTTTTGGGGACATCAGAGAGAACTTAGCCAATTTGTCAAGATTCGCTCCTTGTGTACCAACCGCATGAACAACGACCTTTTTGTTTTTTTGCGCATAGCGACATTTTTCGGCAATAATCTCCCAGTCATAATCGGTCGGCTCGCCGTCAGAAATCAAGAAAATCCATGGGCGTTTGGATGTAATACCGCAACTGTCATAAAGGCATTTTTGCTCCTCAATTTTTTGCAAGGCCAGTTCCATTGCTTTGCCGAGAGGTGTCAGACCGCCGGCTTCCATTTCCGGAGCTTCAAAATTCATAGCGTCAATCCAGTCTGATGCAATGACAGCTTCATCTTTGCCAAAAGCCTTAATAATCAAAAGCTGCACGCGAGAACTCGCATCAATATCTTCTTTCAGTTCTTTCTCTAAAGCCTTAAGACCGGCATTAAGTTGCTTAATCGGTTCGCCGCGCATAGATCCGGAACAGTCCAACACCAGCACGCAAGGAGTACGTTCATTAGCATTGTCAGCAAATTCCACATAGGGAATCATATCATTAGTCAAATTATCATTTTCAACCATTTCAGGCTCCGGTAACAAAAATTAACGTCTTGGATAAGTATGTGGATAACCGCTGCCTTCAAGAGGGGTTGGATCAGACATCTTACCGCAGGCGGATATACAAAAAACAAGGGCAAACAAAGCCAAAACATATAAAGCTTTTTTCATTTTTATTAACCTTTTCCTTGTATTAATAAACATAATATTTATATACTCTTAAAAGCGAGTAAATACAAAATTAAAAAACAAGTTATTAATAGGTGCGGCATGAAAAAATTTTGGTTTGCTTTTTTGATATTTGTATCAACGTTTGGTTTGAGCATGGCGGAAGAAAAGGGAGTAAACATATATGAAGAGCCGCGCGACATACCTTCACGTCCCATATATAGCTACACAGGGAAAAAAGTTAATTTAACGGAATTTGAAGGAAATTTTTTAATAGTTGTTTTCTGGTCGCGTTATTGTGGCCCCTGTCTAAGAGAGCTTGATAATTTATGGAACTATCAACAGATTGTGGCAAATGATGGCATTAAGGTCATTTTGGTTTCGCCGGATACGGAGTGGAATAATGTTGATGAAATGAAAAAGATGTTGAAAAAATATCACGCCGGTGATTTAGAAGCCTATACCGACATAAATGGGCAGCTTGCCTCTGATTTTGGAATTTTCACCTCACCGAACACGGTGCTTATCAACAAAGACAGTAAGGAAATCGGACGTTTGCGGGGCTCAGCGGAATGGGATGATGAAAAAGTCGTTGAATATATCTACAAAATAAAGGCAGAACGTAACTAAGAGGCAAATATGACCGAAAAACTTTATATCACTTGGGATGAATTTCACAAAGACACCAAAGAACTTTGCAAAAAAATCAAAGACAAAGGAACATTTAACAAGATTATAGCGGTAAGCCGCGGAGGTCTTCTGCCAGCGGGTATCATAGCCTATGATATGAATATTCGGAATACGGAAGTCATTAATATGTCTACCTATGATGGCAACAAACAACGCAAAAGTGAAGATTTTGAGCTAGATTGCAGTTCAGCGGGGATGGCAGATGAGCATACATTGGTTGTTGATGACCTGGCAGACACGGGCAATACCTTTAATCTTTTGCGCCCGATGTTTCCCAAAGCATGTTTTGTTACGGTTTATGCTAAGGCAAAGGGAAGTGTAAGTGTAGATATTTTTGCGCACAAAATGCCGGATTCCTGGATAGTTTTTCCGTGGGATTGAGAAAGTTTTTTTTCTTGTCAAAGGCAAAGGTGTAAAGTAACATACAATAAAATATTTTATCTGTAGCGCAAGCAGTTAACTTTTGTCTATTGTTAGGTCTCAATTTTTTGAGGGGGAGGAATAGTTTAATGGTTCGTACAGCAGAATCTAATCCAAATATGTATAAAATGTCGCGAGGACGGACGGAAACAGGAGCCCCAAATCCGATAGATGTATATATCGGTCAGCGTATTCGCATTCGTCGCAGACTTTTAGGTCTTTCACAAGAAGCATTATCAAAGAAGATGGGCATAACTTTCCAACAAGTTCAAAAATATGAGAGAGGATATAACCGTATAGGAGCAAGCCGCTTGTGGGATATTATGCAAATTTTAGGTGTTGATGCCAATTACTTTTTTATGGGCATGAATGAAGAGATAAGCAAGCAGAGCCCGAGGAATATTATTTTGTCAGAAAATCTTGAGCAGGTAGAACAGGAAAATCCGATTAAAAGCGACATTATGCAAGATACGGATTTTATTCAACTGGCTCAAGCCTATGAGCGCATAAAAGACACACAGGTAGGTGAATATATAAGGGGATTGATATTTAGCATCTCCAGATATTATAGAGAACCATAGAGCTTATAGGTCAGGAAAAATATTTTTTCCTCTGGCCATACGGGTCATTTGAGTTTCAATAGATGTAGCCAAATTCAGTTTACCGCTTTTAATAATACCACGTACTTGATCTCCTTTGGTTGTATCAGGATTAGCAAATAAGTAGCTGACAAGAGGAATTTTATGGTCTATTCCGTTAAGAGTTTGGTGCAAAACACCGAGCATACCACGAGAAAAGAGGTCATAGGCCAATTCTTCGCTCATACTTGTTGAAGCCGCGTATTTAACTACGGAGTTAATAGCATCGGTAATATTGTTGGCGTGGATAGTTGAGAGCACCAAGTGTCCGGAGGTTGCGGCACGCAAAACCTCACTAGCTGTATCAGGGGTTCTGATTTCACCGACCATAATATAGCGTGGTTTTGAACGCAAGGCAGATTTCAGACCTTCTCCCCAGTTCCCGTTAGGAGGTAAAGTTTGCTTGCATAAACCCAAGCTTCCACCCATTGAATGATAAATTCCATCCAACGGCATTTCGGAAGGATCTTCAATTGTATAAGCGAAGCCACCTTCCATAGTCAAATATTCTTTTAACAAACTGGAGATAGAAGTTGTTTTACCGGCACCGGTTGGACCGGACCAAAGAATAAGTCCGGAAGCATTAGAAAGGGAAAGTAAATGGGTTGTCAGTTCATGATTAAATCCCAAAGAGGAAAAAGGTGGAATCTTTTGCGGCATTTTGCGCGCACAATATTGAACGCCATATAACGCCATGGAACGCTCTACACGATAAAAAGTATTTTCGTAAAGAACAGAGTAACTTGGATTTTTTCCGTCCCAAGACCGTTGTAACAGCTCATAAAAAATCTCAAAATCATCGGGTTTAATTATTTGTAAGCCATTTTCTGTTTTGTTATCTGCAATAAAAGCTGTTTTATCGGGAGTAACATAAATATCTGAAAAAGATATTTCATTAAGTTTAGCCATTTTATCCTCGTAAAAATATCATTTTTTTTAAACTAGCATAAGATATCTTAAGAAAGAATAAAAAAACAATTTTTATTTATTGAAAATACCAACTAATAGCACAAGTTGCCGCCTGTCTGCAAGTACATTTTGTAACGGCTTCGGATATTGTTATGGGAAGGTCTGTTCCGGTATAAGTTTCCGCATCCATCTCAGACAAAGTCATTTCTTGGTCAGCAACACGCATCCCGACGAGTGAGGAGGAAGAGCCTTTTCCCCAATCTGAAGTAGCCATTGTAACACAGGCTTCTTGTCCCAAACCGTTATATACGATTTGGAAGGCTTTGCTATTTTCATCTCTATACTTTGCTTCATTAATCAATACACTTCCGGCAAAAACATTTGTTGCGGTAGAATCTGAAGCTTGCATATCAGGAGAAACAATACCATAAGAAATAGCTTGCTTCATTGTTAGCCCGGAATAATTTCTCTGACCGGAATAAATGGTCTGAATAGAAGCCACCAACATAGAAATCTGGTCAAGACTTTTATTAACCTTAAATTTAAGCATAGCCTTAGAATAAGCTGCAATACCGGCAATAGATAGAACTCCGATGATTGCCAAAACTCCAATCATCTCTACCATAGAACGACCAAACTGATTTTGGGATAATTTTGCCATGATAAAAGCCCTTAAAAAATAAAGAGCCTCCGGTAAAGCTTTGTCCGAAGGCTCAAGAAGAGCACTTAACAAATTACAAATAAGTCCATTCAATAGAACAAGTTGCAGTATCACATCCGCATTGAGCTGCAGCACTGATTAAAGATATTGGAAGGTCCGTACCGGAATAAGATGTTCCATCGCCACCGTCATCGGAAACAGCCATACTAACCAAACCGGAAGAAGAACCGGAGCCCCAGTCGGAAGTGGCCATCGTAACACAAGCCTCTTGACCTAAACCTTCATACTTAATGGTAAAGGCCGCATTGGCATTACCGTTTACGGTATCTGTACCGATTGTAACATTACCTGCAAAAGCATTTGTAATAACGGCACCACCGCCATCCATTTCACCCGGAATAATACCAAAGCTGATGGCGCTTGCATTACTTAAGCCGGAATAGTTACGTTGTCCAGAGAACAAAGTACGAATATTAGCCACCAGCATAGAAATCTGGTCCATACTTTTGTTAATCTTAAATTTGGTCATAGCTTTGGAATAACCGGCAATACCACCGACTGACAAAACGCCGATAATAGCCAACACGCCGAGCATTTCCACCATTGAACGACCACTTTGTTCATTTTTATATATATTTCTCATAAGATTATCCTCAAATAAAATACTTTTTATTACAACTTAGCATCTATTAGTTAATAAATTACAAATTTATTCAAAGTTCCATAAAATTATATTTTTGTGTTGACAAATTTTTGAGGCTTTTTCTTTTTGTATAGGTAAAGGGTTGCTTCCTCCCCATTGAAAAACAACATTATTTTCTTCATTTGCAATAGTAACAGACAATAACCCGAGCTTGTTTTGTTCACTCATAGGGTGACTAGCCATATCTATGCAGTTTCTTTTTGATAACCCTTTATAGATAATATAAAAACTGCGAGTTCCTGGCATAACCATATTGCCATCTTCGTCAGTACCAACGAGTATCTCCTTAGCAACGGGAGAAAAGAGCTTACCAGCTCTGAGCATAGATTTAGGAGCGATGCCATTTTGTATGACACTTTGGGTTGAAAGCCCCCAATAATCAGGTTTTTTTGTATATTGCTTGCGAATATTCTCAGCCAGAATAATCATATCATTCTGAGCCAGAACAATTTTTTTGTTTGCAGTGTCCATCAAAAGATTTATTAAAACAATCAAAACGAGTAAAGCCAAACAACAGCCCCAAAATATGGAATGTTTTAAGATAAAGTCTTTTATTTTGAAATAGAAATCTAATTTTAACATTTTAGGCACCCATAGAGCTGGTAATCTGGTCTTGCATTTGGAACACGCCCATAACGGCCCAAGCAATAACACCACCAACAGCAAGCAAAGCAACCATATTTAAGATAGAAGCTTTTTGTTCAATCAAGTAAACGGATTCCTCCAACCAGTCGTTAGCTAAAGCTTCCAAAGCTTCTTCAAAGTTATCCAATTCAGAATAAATTTTTAAGTCACTGATAATTTCTTTATCAGGAAAATCAAGACCTGTTTTGCTCAAGGCTTGACCCAAGTTATCACCATTATTGATGAAAACAAGTGTTTTATCAATACGTTCCTTCAAATAGCGGCTGGAATCACGGCGCAAAGCACGTAAAGCCGTAGAAACAGGTGTTCCGCCTTTAACAAGAGCAGACAGCGCCAACAGCCAACTGATGCCTGTAAATACTTTATACAATGACCAAGGAGGCAAATGGTCAAAGATGGCGCGCAGAGTACCGGTCCAAATACCAATAGTAAAATAGATTACCGCCATAACTGCAGGTAAAGAAGCAAAGGCGACAGCCCAATAATTGCTAATCCAATCAGACAAATTAACCAAAGTCAAGGCCATGCCACGCCAACGAACATTCGGAGCGGCATCAATCATGGGAGGTACCATATAAACGCCGATACCATAAATAATCAAAATTGCCATCATAAACAGAAAAGAAGGGTATGCAATAGCGCCGATAATCGGGCGTACCATTTTTGTAGAACCTTCGGTAACCCGAATAAGATTTAACAAAGCGCCTTCCAAATCCGAAACATCACCCACAGAAAGCATTAATCTTTCACGATCCGGAGCCCATCCTTTAAGGGCATCGGAAAAAGGTAAACCGTTTTGTAAGGCTTTCGCCCAACTTGCAATAGCAATAGCCATAGGTTCATCCGGATTCTTTCCACCATTTGAAGCCCCATCATGCAACATATCCAAAGCGTTCATCAAAGAAAAGCGGTTTCTCATCAACGAAGCGATTTTGCGATACAGTTTTAAGCGCGTTTGGTTGGAAAAATTACAAATCATACGCGCGTAATAAACCTCAATGGCATTAAGTTGTTTCATTGCTTTTGCCATAGAGCCCGATTTGCTTTTTCTTTCATCCTGAGGCATCTAAAACACTCCTTAGTAAACCGGACGTTGGTCAAGCAAGCCGCACCAACGCTCAACTTCATCCAAATCAATATAACCCTTAAGCATACGTTCTATTGCGGCATCTTTTAGTGGACGACCGTTCAAATCGCTGGTCCAATAATCAATAGCTTTTCTTGTTTCACCATTAATCATTAATTCTAAGAACATAGCGTCTGGCAAAATAATTTCAGGCACACTCATTCGTCCTTTAATTCCACGGCCATCACAATACTTACATCCCGGTCCGCGCATATATGTATTTTCAATGCCAAAATCACCGAGAGCAACTTTAAGTCTTTGTACTTGAGGCATACTTAAGCGTTCTTTAACCGACACGCGACAATGCGGACAAAGTTTCCTGAATAAGCGTTGAGAAATCAAACCTTTCATCAATTCAGGGTCGGCCAACATATAAGGTTGAACGCCCATATCCCGAAAACGCGTAATAATAGCCGGAGCTGAGTTCGCGTGCAAAGTAGACCAAACACCGTGACCGGAAAGAGCGCCTTTAAAAGTTAATTCTGCAGCCGCCAAGGCACGAATCTCACCCACCATAATAACGTCAGGGTCAGAACGCAATGCCGCAGACAAGGCTTTGTTAAATTGCTCATCTTTTTCTTCTTCATCATTAGCATTTGTAACCGGCATTTGCCTAGCTCCTGGAATTGGATACTCAGGCGGATCTTCCACCGTAATCAGATTAATTTCATAGTTTTTTTCTTGCAAAAGCTTAATCATATTACGTTGTAGTGTCGTACTTTTACCAGAGCCCGTTGGCCCTGCAATAATATTTAGCCCAATTGGCACGGCACGCAGGCGATAAAACAAATTTTCTTCATATTCGCCAAAACCAAGTGCCGCCAAATCGCCTGAACCATCTGGATTATCATCGGCATACAACAAGCGCATAACCACATATTGTGTACCGAAAGCAATAGGATTAAATTGCAAACGAATAGCCAACACATTATGTGGCAACATTAATTTACCTTTAGAACCGCGCAACGGGGTTGAACCCAATTTTTGAGCTCCTTGAAACTCATTCTGAGCATAGTTTGCATCAGAAATATCTGCGGAAGCAAAGGCGGCACGAACAAAGGATTCGCCCCATTCTTTATTATATTCCATTTCGGTTTGCATCATACCGTTTACGCGGAACATAATTTGCGTACTATCAGCAACCACAATATGAATATCGGACACTTTTTGTGAGGCAGCACGAGCAACCACATTCACAAAGTCCTTCTGCATTTGCAGTTGATTTAAGTCCTCATCATTAGCCGAAACAGGTTGGTTACGTTCTCCGAAAGCATAAATGGCATTTAATTCATTTTGAGAAACATAACGAGGCTTTCCGATATTAAGTTTCTTTTTTCTGGCAAGAACTTCAAAGCTTAATACGCGTCCGTCAAATTTATGAGATTCCGAAACAAGAAAGGTTCCGTCAGAAAATAAAGCCAACAAACGTCTTGTATCATCATTAATAACAAGAGAAGAACCCGGCAAAGTCAATAATCTATTACCATGGCCAAAAAGTTGTTCAATAATATTTACAGGCTTTTCTTCAATAGCCTCATCAACAGCTAGATTGGTATTTTTTTGAAGAACAGGAGTTTCTGTTTGTTCTAAGCTGTCCTCTTCATTTTCGGGCTCATCAACCATCCTATTACCTTATCTGACGAACATACTGCTTCCCAAGCTTGGTACGCCTTTATTAACCATTGTCGTATCTCGTAATTTAGCATCAGGATTATCTTTATTTTTATCTTTATTGTCTTGACTTTTTCCCGAAATATCAGACTTTGAAGGTTCTTTTTCTAAGATACCGCCTGCTGCAAAGTAAAGATAATCTTTTATACCGTTGATGTCAGCCCGAACGTAAGTTTGAGTAATTTCATCAATTTGATGCCCAGACTGCAGAATGGTGCCCTCACGAACCATAAAAGAATCACCGTTTTTATTAATAAGTTTTGCAATTAAATCTTCACCTTGGCCGCGAACTTCCATGATAGCATATTCTTCAGCCAATTTAGGCAAGTCTTCTTTTGCTTCAGTAACAGTAATTTCGGCTTGAGCAAACGGATTTTCTTTCTCAGCATTTTGTTCTGCTTGAAGAGCATCCAAACGTGATTTCAAAATTGAAATCTGTGTTTGCAAATTTTTTACCTCACGCTGGTAATTTTCTTTTGCTATAAGAGCATCTTTCTGAGCCTTATCGGCCAAAGAAGCAATATGGGTCATTTTGTTTTTCATGCCATCAATTAAAATTTTTCTATTATCTTCAACATTTTTAATTTGTTCGTATAATTTAGCGTTATTTTTAACCCAAGCTTGCTTCTCTTTAAGCATAAAATCTTTATAAGCGTTTAGGATTTTTGCTTGCCTTATTTTTTCAAGTTTTGTTTGAGCCTCAAGAACAGCCTGTTGTTCGCGAAGAACTTTTGCCTCTTGTTCTTTTTCCCACTCAATTCTCTTTTTTTCTTTTTCAGCTTTTTTGTTTTCTTCTTCCTCAATAGCTTTTTGTCTTTGAGCCTTTATTGCCGCAATTTCATTTTTAATTTTTTCACGGCGCAATTCCAAAGTTAATAAAGCAGTCTGTTTTTCCAAATCAGACATTTGAGAAAAAAGCTTATTATCAATCTGATCTAACAAACCCTCGCCTAAGTTTTCAACATCAGGCATATCAACACTTACACCTTTATCGGGTTGATTAGCGTTTGGCCCGGTTAAGGGCATATTTGCATTAGGCCCGGTAAGAGGAGCGCCTGCGTTTGGCCCGGTTAAGGGCATATTTGCATTAGGCCCGGTAAGAGGAGCACCTGCATTTGGTCCTGTTAAAGGCAGGACAGCTGATTCTTCTTTTGTACCATCAGCTTCCATATTAGTTTTAGGAGCATTAGGGCCAATGAGGGGGAGATTATCTGAAACAGGCTGAGGCGTATTTAAGTCTAAAGTAGCACCGACCGGATTTTCTGGCAACGCCTTAGGTGCAGGTAATTCACTGGGTAAAGACAACTCATCGGGAATACTTTCATCCACACCGAGAAAATTACTATCCGGATTATCATTAGAGGGTTGCTGCATGTCATCCGGCTCAAATGTAACACTTTGCGCCTGCAAATTCTGCGAGCATATTACAGAAAAAGCGAAGACACATAAAAACAAACTCAAAACCTTTTTTAAATCACAAAACATAGATTGCTCCCTCATATTCCCAAGTTTTATTACCGGTATTATATCTTATCATAGTAATTGTAAGTCCTGAAAATTTTATTAATAAATCATTCCAAACGGAAGGATTGTGTATTGACGTAAACTTAAATTGAACGGAGCGATACACATTTTGTTCAGGAGAAGTATAAGCAAAACTAGATAAACTAACATTTTGCCCAATAGCTTGAAAAAGATTATTTAAAGTATTTTTCATATCAATATCATTTTTCAATGGGGGTGAAGAGATTTGCCTGATTTTAGGTAAAGGAACAGAAGCAACCAAACTATTACCATTATCTGAAACGGATCTTCCTGAGAATGTAATACCAGACAAATCAAGGGCTTTTTCAATCCAAGAGATACGCCCGACTTCTCTGTTCCAAGAAGTTGTTAAACCACCGGCAGAACAAGAAATATTCCCGATATTCCACCCTGGAGGCATAATTGTGATGACATCTTGAACAGTTTTATAACAGTTTAACATTACCTGTTCCGGATCAGGCAATTTTTCCCAAGGCTTAACTTCAGGAATTTTTTCCACTGGTTTAGCAATTTTGGGAGCCACCGGAGCAATAATAGGACGTTTAGGAGGAGCTAAGAATATACCATTAATGATACTTGAAATTAGCCATAATCCGATAACGGCTGAGATAGCAATAACAATCATCAACTTTGTACCGCGCAAAGCTTTAATTTTCTGAAGCTTTGCCCGCATACCTTGAGACATTATTTTATGTAAGTCGGGATATTCAGTATCTTCAATTTCCCATTCAGGGGGAGCAATTTTCCGGCCCCAATCAGGAACGGCCAACATAGAAAGGAATTGATCTTTAGCCTCCTGTTCATTTAAGAACAGCATATCACCGTCAGATAAAATGATATCATTACGAATACAAGTATACCACCAACCGTTATCAACCTTAAATACGGCAACAAAAGAAGAACGATCAGCCATAGCTGTAGCTAAAGTCACAGCGGCAACATTCATTCCGCTTTTATAGCCGTCTTTAGAAGCACAAATACCAAATTGAGGAGCTTTACCTTGTTTGATACAAAATAAATCAGCCCCTTCCATCACGCCTTCGGAGGCTTCGCCGACTTCGGTAAAAGGGTCATCTTTATTTTGCAAAGGCTGCCAGAATAAGCTTGTAGCATAGGTTACGCCGTCAAGTTCAATACTCGTCCCCCATGTACGCTTATTGTCTTCATAATCATCATCCAATAACTTTGCTTCTTCCAGCACTTTTTTAATCCTTCCGCAGTTAATTGCTCATTCTGGATTCCGGAGTTAAAGGCGATTCCAAAACGACAGGAGTCAACATAATAACCAAAATACTTCTGGTTTTTTTCGCAACTGCAGTTCCTCCGAACAAAGAGTTTGTCGCCGATCCAACCCCAGTTTTGGTTGCTTCGTTTTCAACACGCTCATATCCGGTTAATACCAAGGTCTCGCCTGATTTCAACGCGACTTCTTGAGTGAAACCACGCGATTCTATAATCGGGTTCTGAATATACTGACCATTTTGACCGTTTTCATCACCGCCGCCTAAATCAACACGCTCTAACTGTATAAGATCAGATAATGTTAAATTGAACATCAGTAAAAGTCTTCCATGTTCCAAAATACGCGGCAAAACATCTAGAGTAAAACCAGTTTCAATTTCTTCTGTTTCAGTAGAAATATCGTAATAGCTGGCATCACCGCCGCTATTTGTCTTGGTTATTTCGGAAACATAGTTTTGTTTTTTGATAACCTGAATCGGAGCAGGCTTATTATTAAGCGTTGTAACGGTACCGGATGTAATAAGATTTGTAGTACCTTGGCTTGACAATGCTTGGATAGCCCCTTTAACGGTCCAATTTCCCGGTAATACGGTCATGGTTAAGTTCTCTGTAATATCTGTACCCAAACCGGGAACACTTGCCAATCCAAGCTCCGTCTTACCATCACTAAAGGCCGCAGTCAAATTCAAGCCATATTGATCACTATCATCAATATTAACTTGAAGAACTTTCACGCTGATTGCCACTTGCCGAGATAGTCTTGCATTCTGTTCATTAATAAATTTAGCCACTTTCTTAATATCATTCGGTGTTGCTGTGAGCGAGATAGTTCCGTTTGCCGGATCCATTGTCAATTGAGAACCTTTATCTATCATAGACTTGATAGATTTTTCAATATTTCCCCACAGCTCAATTTCGGCAGAGCTGGAAAGCGATAAGGAAGAGCTACCGCCGCCGCCGGAATCTGTAGACGAACCACCTACGTTAACTGAAAGAGTAGGTTTAGTCGGTAAGCTATAAAGGACAAAAGTTCTTGTTTGATATTTGTAAAAATAAATTTCTTGTTTTTCATATTTCCACCAAATACCAAAACGAGAGGAAATTTCATCCAATAAACCACTTAAAGGTCCTCTGTAAGATACAAGCATTTTAGACGGTTCTGTCCAATCTGTCCCGACTGTTTTAGGATTAGGTTTATTTTGTGCAGCATTTTTTAACACGTCAGTTTCAAGTTGTGGCGCATAACGAACCTTAAGAGAAGTGATTTTGTTAATCATATCTCCTATTTCATATAATGTAATAGGCCTGTTTGATATGAGCGTAATACCATCTTTTGTTTCCAAATAGCTTGGAACAGGTTCTCCCTCATATTCTACTTCGCTGGTATCCCCGAGCCAAATATCATTTTTAACCCGAACCACATCAATAGGAGCCGGAGTTTCAGGAATTTTTGCTTTTTCCTTAAGGTCGGTTGTCGCTTCAACTTCACGTTCAATAGTTGCATCCATACTGGTAGAAAGAGAACAAGAAGCCGCAAAAGCAATGGCAATCAAGCCCAATCCGAATCTCTGTAAATTATTAATACGCATTCTCATCCTCCATTGTCTCTACAACCAAGACGCGGTTACCTTTATAAAAAGTAGCTATCGGAGCTGGCCGAGCTCTAGCAAAGGCTCTGATTAAAGCGGAGCTCACGTCAGCGAAACGCCCGCGGAACATAGCACCTGCAGTTAAAGTATAATTACGATTAGAGTTCCAGATTAGACGCCATCCGGCTCTTTCGCTCCATTCTGTCAATAAACCTTTTAACGTTTTGCCTTCCTCTGCGAGCCAATCCTCCACGGGATCTTCACCGGGAGCCATACCTGCTTCATCACTTTGCTCATTATTTTCTGTTATGGTAATTTCTTCTTCATAAGCAACAACTTCATCTTCAATGCTTGGAGGAATAGCTGCGGACAAATTATTTCCTGCAGCAGCTTGCGTAATGTTTTGGTCGCGCGGAGTTCTTTCACCATACTCTCTATAATCCGCAGCAACTTCAGTATAATTAACAAAATCATTCCCATCAGGATAAGGATTAATATTCTGGAATTCGGATGTTTGATAAGAGTTCGCATCGCAACTGTTGGGATCAGTGCATACAAAATTATCTGGTGCCGGCTCCAAAATGGTTCCGCGACAACCTGAAATAAAAAATATGCCAAAGAAACAAGCTGCTAATAAGTTTGTCTTGTTCATTATATGGTTTCCTAAACTACGTTTTTTCATATTTTTTTACCTATCATACATACTGAAGAATAAATAATCAAGCGCACTTCGTAACTTATTACCATGCCTGATAATATGAGGCTTGACTGCTTCTCTCCATTCTGTCCTTATCCAAGTTATTGTTAATCCTTACTGTCCTTATAATAAATGAATTTGGCTCTCTGGTGGTAAATACCGTATTGATCTTGTGGTAATCAACACCTTTATTTGTTAATATATTGTGTAACAAATTCAATCGTTTTTGTTGTAGCTCATAAGAGCTGGTGCCGTCAATTCTGATTTCTAAGATAACAGAACGATCAGAATTAACTTTATTAGCAAAGGCTTGAAGCCATTTCAGGGTTACACCTGAAATTTCGGCACGATTTGGTTGGAATGCCAAGCGCATTTCTGCTGGTAAAATTTTTGTTGGTTTGTCTCCTGAGCTTTTACGAATTCTGCCGGTAATGGCATCAACAAAACTATTACGATTTTCTTCGGCAATATTTTCTTCTTCATTATTCTCAGAGCTGTTTTTGTTGTCATTTTTTCCAGAAAACAAGGAGGCGATGCTCTGGATAAGGCTGCTTTTAGTTTCTTGGGTGCTTTTTTCTTTTTGCGTCTGTGTTGCGTCATTAGCCTGCTGGGTATTTACTTTTGCTTTCTCAGATTCATCAGTAGTGGTTGCCGAACTTTTTTGATTATCTTCTGGAGAGGCTTCAAGCTGAGGAATTAAAGGGTCTTCTTTTAAAATATCTTCGGGGATGGGTATTAAGATATTTTGTACCATTTCGGCGGCAAGCTTAACCTCGCTATCTGGTTTTTCTGAAATTTTTTGAGCTTCAATATTTGTTTGCTTAGCATCTTTATAGTATTTTTCATCTAAAATTTGGCTGTTTTTAGGAAACTTGGTTCCTTTTGCAGCAATCCAAGGTGTGTCGTTTGATACTTTACTTGACATGTCTTGCCAATTTTCAGATTTTGAGCTTGCCTCATCTTTGGAAATATCGTTGTTAGATGTTTTTGTTAAGCTACCCAGAGGAGTATCTCCTTTGACCATTGCAAGCTCATTAGGTTGAGCCGCTTTTGCCACGGCAAAAGCTTTGTTGCCCGGAGCATTAAAATCTTTTTGGAGTGGAATTAAGAGCTGTTCTTCTTTTTGTGTTTGAGAACTGTTTTCGCTTTTATGCGGAGTACTCTTCGTATCCTCATTAATAATTTCATCTGAAAATAAAGGGCTTTCTTTTGCTTGAATATCTTCTTGCGCAACAACCAAAGGCGTGGGCTCGTGAGAAGAAGTGTTAGCCTTTTTCTCGTCACCATCTACGCCTTTGCGAGAAGACTGTACAGAATATTGTGTATCTTCCTTGGAAGCAATAAGGGGTTCATCTTTTGCGTTATTTGGAGAAAATTCTGTAACATCATCAAAAACAGAAGGAGGCGTTTTCATAATATGCTCAAAATCCGCGGAAACAAGCTCGGTCATCTGCGGTAAAATATTTTCCTGAGCTATTTCTAGAGGAATATCGTCAAAAATAGGTAAATCTTCTTGAGTCGGTTTTGCGGACTCAGAATTGCTTTGCGGTACAATAGAGGGGAGAGGCTGGGAAGAGGGAGCATAAACAACTTTAGATAAACTATTTTTTCTAACTGAAGGAACGGTTAGTGCAATTTTTTTTATCGGACGAATACGCGCCGACTGAACGACATCTGCTTCTCCGGCAAAAAACAACGATATGTTTTTACTTGGAATTTTAGTTTTTTGAGAAGGGTTTTGGGGGGTATAAAAAAACAGTCCGTTTATTACGAATAAAATAAACAGAGAAAAAACAAAGCTACAAACAAAAGTTTTAAAAGCCGTTTTTTTCATAAAAAATAAACCCCTCTAAACACTAGATAATTCAATAAGCGACTCTTGGCAAGCAGATATAGAATTATGCACAAATTTTGTGGATTTTTTTGAAAAAGATTCAATGGAATAAGGATTAAAAACATTTCAAGCAAAATAAAATCTTAATAGGAGAAAATATTTATTAGCGGAATATTTACCTTTCTGGGTGTAAAAAAGTGATGTTTAGGACTTCCTGTAACTGTGAATTTTTTGTTACAGGGGAAAAGTTTAAGCAAAAACAGTAAGTTAGCTCTTTTGGGGTCGGATGATTAATGCTGGAAAAAAGTTTAAAAATTAGCTATTCTAAAAGAGTATAAGAAGTTTTGCTAAATTAATTAAGGAGAAAGATAATGCGATTTTTAAAGAAAAATTTTTGGACTCTCAGCTGTCTGGCCCTGGTGCTTGTAATGGCAATGAGCGGAAACGCCCTTGCGGATGGTAATACCTTGATGGAAACAGCCCAGACCAAAGCAAAGAGTGTGTTCTCGTCAGTAAAGACCATCATCTTTATTGTAGGTGGTTTCGGTTTGGTTGGTTTGGCCTTCCAAGCTATTTTTGGTAAAGTAAAATGGCCGTGGTTTGCATCTTTGGCTGTAGGTTTGGCTATTTTGGCTGCAGCAGGTTCTATTGTAGAATACGCTACAGGTTCTCGTGAGGCCGGACTTGAAACAACCTTTGGTGATATTTAGTCAAAAGGCTTAACCACTAAAACAAGTGAACTATAGGGAGGCAACAATGGTAATTTTTAATAAAAATAAACCGACAAGCCTCCCTTTTGTTTACGAAGGCAAAAAAATTAAGAAGAAGGCGGTGAATGAGATGTTGTGCGTAAAATTAAAGAAATTTCTGTTTCTTTCCGTGCTGATGTTTGTTGTTTCTTCAGTTTTATTTGCAACGAACTCATACGCCTTATTTGAAACCTTGACTCAGTCCGGCGCAGAAATATTTAAGGGAATGAGAGAAATTATTTTTGCGGTATCAGGTTTTGGAATAGTTGCGGTTGCTATAGGTGGTTTTTTCGGAAACTTAAACTGGAAATGGCTGAGTGCAATTATTATAGGACTGGTCGTTATAGCAACAACAGCCGCCATAATTAACTATATGGTTGACAGCAATGCCATTACGTCGGAACAAATACAAGATACACTAATTAAGGCAAATTAATAGCAAGATTTAAGAAAGCGACGATTGAGGAGGAAGCCATGTTAAACATTAAAAGTAAATCAAAGATGTTTTTGACGGCCTTTGTGTTTTTAGCAATGGTCTCTTTCTCTCATGGAACAAAAGCGGATGTTTTAATTGATTGCTCAGGCAAAGAAGGGTATCAACTTCAGATTTGTGAGCAGCAAAAAGCTTTGGCAGAAAAAAATGCCAAATCTAATGAAAAGGCACAAAAAGAAGCCGAAGAAGAAGCCAAGAAAGCAGCAGAAAAGGCAAAGGAGGCAACGGAATCTGTGGGTGCAAGGCCCGGAGAAACGGGGCAAACCGCAAAAGCTGCGCAAATGGCAGTCCAAGATGCACAAGATGCTCTAAGCGGAGCGGAGAGCGCCAAAAAAGCAGCACAAAAAGAGATGACAGAGGCGCTTGCTAGAGGAGACACCCAAGCAGCTCAAAAAGCCAGAGATAAAATGATTGCGGCAGACAAATCAATACAAGAACATGAAGAGAAGGTAAAGGCGGCCGAAAAACAAGCAAAAGCTGCCGAAAAGGCCGATAAAAAAGTAGCGAAGGCAAACCAGAAAGCGCAAGAAGCTGCCGAAAAAGCCGCAAAGAAAGCCGAAAAAAATGCGAATAAGGATTTAAAAAATGCGCAAAAAGATTACAACAAGATGCTGGAAAAATGTGAAAAAAATCCAGAAGAATGTGATGTAAATGCACTTCAGGAGGCGCAAGCAAAAGTAGATGCTGCTAAGGCAAATGCAGATGCGGCAACGAAGGCTAGAGAGGATGTAGACGGAACAACAGCTGCGAATGAAGCGGCAGCGGCAGCAGCTGAGCAAGCAGCACAAGAAGCAGCAGCTGCAGAACAAGCAGCACTCTTAGATTCTTTTGAGGAAGAAGAACCAATTGAAGCCGAAATTCAGGCTTACAACTGCAAAGATAGTCAAACAGGAGCAAGTTGTACGCTAACGTCTGAAAATGCCTCAACTTGTAAATGTGAATATAAAGAAGTCTATACGGATGAATATGGTAACACGAAAGAGGGTGCGGTAGGAACATTTGATAAGTTGGATTCTAATGGAAATCCGGTAGCAATGCAAAGATGCTACGAAGCAAAAGATGATGTATTTAAATACATTGCGTGTAAGGCAATGACGACTTTGGCAGATGTGCGTGTAATTGTCTATACATTGGCGGGATTTGGTTTAATAGCCTTTGCTTTCGCAGCCATTTTTAACAAAATTAGTTGGAAGCACTTAGCCAACTTGTGTATAGCTTTATTTATACTATCAATGATGACGCCGTTTATAGAATACTTTACGCAAGACAGCGGAGGAAAATTAACCTATGGAAATTATTTGCCAGCTGGTTTTACGAACATAGATGGTTCGGATATTGATGCTACTGCAAATTGTGACACCAGCAAGGGAGATGTTTGTCCGGATGTTAATGTGGACACCAGTGCCAAAGATAGCAAGTGGTCATGGAAGGATTTAAAAAACACAGTAAAATCAGGTATTAATGCGGCAAAGACAGCATATGATACATATAAAACAGCCAAACAAACAGTAGAGACAACCATAGATCAAGCTCAAAAGATTGGAACAGCGATTAAAAATTCTGAAGGAGGTTTAACGGGTGTATTAGATACCTTAGGAGAGGTGGCAACAGCATCCAACACCATCTTTAATACAGTTCAGACAGGAGCAAATGCCGTTGTAAGTAATACCTCCTCAATAGCGACAGATGTTCAAAATGCAGGAAAATCTTCAGCGGAATTGGCATTTGATCAAGAGAATCAAGCCCGTATTAATGAGCTTGAAACAAAATTGGCTGCAGGAAACTTATCTGCTCAAGAGCAAGAATGGGCTAAGGCAGAATTAGAACAACGCAAAGCAGCGGTTGATAGTAATAAAGTAGTTGATTTTGCAAATAACCAAGGACAACAAGCGCTTGATAAAATCAATCAGGTTGCGAAAACAGGAGCAACAGTAAGTAGTATTACAACAACCGCGTCCAATGCAGCTCAACAAGGAGCAACGATTGGAGGAGGAATTGGAACGGCATCGGGAGATACTTTGGGAGCCATATTTGGATTGGCCACGGCAGCAGGAGAAGGTATAGGAGCTGTTGAAGATGCAAAACAAGCTAAAATAGATGCGGCGAATGCAGAAAAAGAGGCAGCAGAGAAAGCCGCTGCTGAGGCACGGAGGCAAGAAGAGATTCGTCAAAACAATGCATCTTACTCTCAAGGTAAGCAGTGGGATAACAGTTTTAATGCAAGCATGACACAAACCACGCCGGCAGTAAAAACATCAACAGGAAGCACAGCGACTTCAAGTCAAACAGAAAGCAAGCAAACTCAAGGAAGCTCAACGCCGGAGAAGACCGCCTCAGGACAGCTGAATTTCAGATCGGATGAAGCACCGAATGGAACAATAACAACACTAAACAAGAGTTATTATAGTCCGGAACAAGAGGCTTTTGACAATGCAGCAGGACGTAACGGATATAAGGCAAGTTCCACTGAAACGCAGCCTGGATCATCTAGCGTAACCAGAACATATACATATTCAAGTGATGGAAAACCATTGGCTAACTCAGAAGGCGTTGGCGGTTTGCCGGCTAGCTCCAGTACAACAACCGTTACCATTGATAATGCTCGTGAAAACAAGGACGGGACAATGGAGGTCGTAGATGAAGCAGGTAGACATGTGGTTTTGGATAAAGACGGAAATGTTATCAGTTCTGTAAACTACATAACAGGAGAGCAATGGACGGCAGACAGCAAGAAGGATAATAATCAAGGAAACTGGGGGAACACTCCGTCCTGGGGGCAATTTTAAGCCTAATTAACCACTCCTTAACCACAAAAGAGTACACTAAAATCAGGGTGTACTCTTTTTTTATAAGGAATAAGAAGAATATAACCAAAAGTGAATAAACTATGCTTTATCTTGCATAAATAAAACTTCTGACCTAAACTAAAATAAAGATATATAAACCAACAAAGTTGGCAATGGCAAGAACGAGGGCTAACATATGAGAGAAATGATATTAAAAGCTGTTGCTAATCCACCAAAGATTTTATGGGGGCCGTTTTTGCCGACACTAATGAATATAGGCATTCAGTTTCCGATAATGTTTATGTTTATTGGTATAGGAGATGTGAATCCCTTGCTTTTTGTCATCAGCATAGTTTTAGTGCATGGGGCAATAGTTTTAGCAGGCACCAAAGAGCCTCATTTATCAACAATGATTCAGGCTTTCGGTCAAACCCGCAAAGTTACCACAAATTTATATGTAGAGAAAGGCGCAAAATTTGAACCCTGATTTTGATTTTTTCAGCACCTTTGTACAAGGGTTGAGCAGTATGGAAGTTGTTGTGGCCGTCATTGGTTTCATTTCGGCAGCTTCTTTTGCCGGATTTTGGGCAACAAAATTCGGCCATTTGGTTTTGCCCCAACCACGAGAATCAAGAGTTTCAGACTTTTTGCCTTTTAATAAGCTAATGGCGGATGGCATAACCATTCGGTGCTATAATGGTTCATTTGCGCGAGTTTTTCGTGTGGAGGGGATAGATTTATCTTTTGTGACGGATGAAAAGAACCTATCTATGATGGAAGCCAGAAAGTCATGGATAGATGGAATGTCTGACTTACAAATTGTTTGCCGAGTTATTACATTGCGAGAACGCATAGCAATGGAAGAGGATAGCGGAGATTTTAATAATCCTTTATTGGAACAAATTTCCAATACATGGCGCAATACATTAGACCGAGTTTATGCCAATCGCCACTACATTGTTCTTTCGGTTGCGGATAGAACGGATGCGCTAAAAGATTTAAATTATGCTTCGCAAGCACTTTTAGCCACACTAAATGATTATGGTGTAAAACCGATGTATGAAACGGAAGACAGTCCGGCAGAAGAGAGCCCGTTATCAGTTTTTGCCAAAATATGTAGTCCGATTACACAGCCGGCTCCCAAGGTTCGTACAGCCGAAGGTGCGCAAATGAATGAGATGTTAACTGCGGACCACATACATTTTACCGGAGAGAAGGGTATAATCAAGTTTTTCTCAGGAGAGAAGGAAAAATATGAGATTGCCATGGGGATTCGCACTTCTGGAGACTATATGGATGAAGGGATGATAGCTTCACTTTTGTCCATAGATTGCGAATTAACTTTATTGCACAATATAAAGCCATTTTTTAAGCCCCATGCAAGAGCATTATTAATGCAACAACAGCGCATGGCGACAGTGACCAGTTTTTCGCCTGATGTTGTCAACCAATACAGCGAAGCATTATCAGCCATAGAAGATAGTGATGCAGACTATCAGGCTCTTACAGAATATGCCATGACGGTTATTTTAAAAGGCGACAGCATGGAGGAAATTGACTTTGGAGAAAGTGAAGTACAGCGTATCTGTCGTTTGTTTAGTGTAACGCCTGTCCGAGAAGGTTGGGTAACTCAAGCCACATTTTTTAATCAATTTCCAACCTATGAAACCTACCCAAGAACATATCGTTATTTATCAAGAGTAGTTGCGATGGCTGTTTCATTTGACAAGCCGTCAGAAGGATTTTCAAAATCAGACTGGGGGCCGGGAGCTATTACGATTTTTCGCACGACATCAGGGTCAGCTTATCGCTTCCAATTCCACGTTTCTTCAGAGGATTCGGCTGTTGCACACTGTTGCATTATTGGACCGACCGGACAAGGTAAAACAACATTGCTTACATTTTTAGCTGGGCAAGCGATGCGTCATAGTGATTTGAGAGTATTTTTCTTTGATCGTCACCGTGGTGCTGAAATCTTCACACGCTCAATTGGTGGAGCCTATGTTGGATTTGACGGAGATGAAAAAAACGTATCTCTAAACCCGTTTGATACGGCCAATACACCCAACAACAGAGCTTTTTTGCGGCGGTGGATGAAGTCCATTACAATGGTTGATGATGCATTGTCGGAGAAAGAGATAGCCCGAGCCGTAACAACGGCATTTGACTATTTGCGTCCAGAAGAACGTATAATGAAAAATTTATATAAAAGCTGTTTTTCTCCGACTGGCAATATGCGAAGAGAGCTGTTTCGTTGGGTAAATCCGGACCAATATGGTAATATTTTTAATGCTGAGAACGATAGTTTGGATTTGAGTGCAAAACGCTTTATGGCATTTGACTTCACACATATTTTTGAAGATGAAACCTTAGCACCTGCCGTAATCAGTTATATTATGCACCGAATTATGTCTGAAACCGGAGATAGCGGAGTTCCATCATTGATTATGATAGATGAGACCGCGCCGATGCTCAAACACCCGATGTTTAGAGATTACTTCATTATCGGTTTGCAAGAAGGACGTAAAAAACGCCAAGCATATCTTTGCGCATTTCAACAGCCGAATATCATTGATAAATTAGGTGTTGGTGAGGTTATTCGCGGCCAATGCCAAACCATCATATTTTTCCGCAATCCGCAAGCGATGCCGGAAGATTATGCAAACTGGAACTTAACGCAACGCGAGATAGAGTTTATTTTTGGTAAAAGTTACCGCGATTTTCCTTATGCAATTTTATTATCACGCCCGGCGACAGGAGAGTCGGTAATTCTAGATGTTGATTTAAGCGGCTTAGGCCCATATCTGAAGCTATATAATTCTGGCCGAAAGAATGTTCTTTTGGTTGAGGAACTGATTAAAGAATATGGTGAAGAAAACTTTGTTACAAAATATTTAAATATTGCGTGATTAAGTGATTAGTCGTTTATCATTTGTTCAATTTTTGTTATTATTAATATAAGAACACAGGACGTTATGGAGGTTGGATATGAGAAAAAATAATCTTTTGCGACTGCTTACTATAAGCTGTTTTTTGTCGCTGGCATTCCAGCCTCACCAAGCTTTAGCGCAATGGCCAACCTTAGATATTTCATCAGTTAAAGAGGGTATTTCAAGCAATATAGAACTGGTAAAACAATCCAAAATTGTAACAGATACAATGGCAACGACAGGAAAGATAAATTCGGCAATTGGCGATGCCAAAGCTAGTGTATCAAAGTATGCGGGAGATAATTTACAAAAAGCTCAGGAAGAAATGAAAAAACTTCAGGAGGAGAAAGAGCGTATAGAAAAAAGAAAAGAAGAATATGAAAAAATAAAAAAGGAAATGGAAGAGAAAAAAGAGGCCGTAGAAGATTACAAACGTCAAGCAGAAGCTTTAAAATCTCAAACGGAAGAATATACAAACGAAGCCAAAGAAATGACATCGGCAGCATCAGCATCAGAGATGTTATCTGAAGATAACGAAAATGTTTCAGAAGCAGTATCAACAAGCAATATGTCTGGTGCAAATAGCAATGCAGATTTAAATACGCCGCAAACAGTAACAAGCACAACAAATCAAACAGTCACATCTGGCCGCACGGCATTTGGAGTATCTCAAAGCATAACAGAAGATATTCCGCAAGTTTTGCCACCGACATCAGATTCTAAGAATTATGGTGAACAAGCTATTCAAAGTCAAATGGGAGGAGCACTTGTTACAGAAGAAGTAACAGAAGAGCAACAACGTCTGCAAGCCGAGATGGATGCACTAGATCAAGAAAGAGCCGAGCTTGAGGTAGATGCAATGTTTGCTAAGAGCCCAGAAGAGAAAGCGGCAATAGAAGAAAAAATGAAAGCTCTTGACGAAAAATACAAGGAGCTTAAGAAACAGCGTGATGAAAGCCAAAATAAGCCGAAAGAAGAAAAGAAAGATGAAGTAAAATCTGAAGAAGATAACAAAAAAGTGTCTGAAAATGAAGCAAAGACCGAAGCGGAACAAGATAAAGAAGATGAAGCAAAAGCTGAGGCTAAAAAAGATAAAGAGGATAAGGAGCAATCTTTACATCGTCCCAAAATACTAGACGGCGAAACCTCAACCAAGATGGAGATTCCGGAATCTCACCGTGCCAAAATATTAGATACATATGAAGCACCAAAAGATCATCGTCCCAAAATACTAGATATGTATGAACAGCAACGCTCTCAAGGTTCGGCAGGAGGTTTTCGTAAGAGAGCAACACCGAAAACGTCTGCAATGGATGGAAAACATTATGCTTTGCGCAGTTTCTCAGAAACAATGGTCTTTGCTGATTTAACAAGTGGAGATGTTCCCGATGGAACCGTTAACGGTGTCTTTATCTTTTCAACCCGTTTGGCGCAAGAATGTGGCGTAAATGTAAAAGATTTGGAAGATGAAACCATAATGGACAAATGTATCAAGGAATTAGTTAAAGACAAATCAGACGCAGATGCGTCTATAGCGCAAGAGGCAGAGGGCATATATAAAGCCATTATGCAAGAGACGGTTAATGCTTTGATAGCAGAAAGTATGGCAAAGAAGAATGAAGCTGCAAATTATGAAACAGAAGTCTTGAAGAAGATGGAAGAAACAATAGCCGATACAAAAACCACCCGAGATGATACGGCAGGCTTGTCATTAACAAATATGCAGACGCAGTTTTTGTTGAATCGGATTTTAACCATCTATTCCGGACAAATATCATTAGATGCACTAAGTGCTGTTGGAGGTTTTGATAAGTCATATTATCAGGATGGTGATGAGGAAGAAAACGGAGAAGAGTAATGAATAAATATTTTCTGACAATATCCGTTTTTTGTATCATGCTCCTAAGTAGCATGAGATTCGCGCATGCAGATATAGAGCCATTTCAAAAAGTTGAAGAGTTTTTAACTTCCGTAGCAAACAAAAAGACCTATATAGAAGGTAAATTGGAAGACGCAGAAAAGCTAAAACAATCAGCGTCAGAAGGTGTAGGAAATATTTCAAAAAAAATAAATGAGGTAAAATCGGAGGCTCTGAGTCCGGATGAGGAGTTGTTAAACAAAGTTTCAAATGAGATTCCGGATGTCAATAATATAGATAAAGCCACGGAACAGGTAGAAAAAGCATACAATCGCCAAGGCGGACAAGGAAATGATAATCAGGTAGCCCAAGAACAAAATGAAAAGATGATGGATGTTCAACGAGAAAATGTGGCTAACTTATATGCTGTAGCTTTCACAACCCGAACGCTTTTGGCGAAGGAGCGTCAAAAAGACGTACCGGAAAATGATATGAAGGACACAAGAGAACTAATTAAACTAACCAACCAAAAAGCGGCAGAAATGTTACGGCGCTTACGCAATATAATGAAATTGGAAGCAGCTATGGCCGAATTTAAAATATCACAGCAAGCTATAGCTTATTCGGTTAAAGAGGCAGAAGATAAAACTCCGGGAGGTGAAGAATGAGAAAGTTCTTCAACATAATAAACATAGTTTTTTTCTGCTTACTTATATCAGCACAGCAGGCATCCGCTCAAGCTATCAAATTTGATATATCAAAAAGTTTGGGAAAGATTACCACAACGGTATCTGGTTGGCTGGAAACAGCAAAAAAACAAATGGATCAAGCAGCAACACTGCAAACGATGATAGCATACGGTAAAGGTGCTGTAGAAACAGCAAAGAAAATTAAGGAATTAGAAGGGGGTATCGGAGCAGCAATATCAGAAACAGAAGCTTTGGCGGAAGGAAGCATAGGCTCTGTAAATGGAGAGCTACAATCCATTCAAAGCGAAGCCTCAAGTATAGGAAGTAAGTCTCCTTCGCAAATGGAGGATGCTCAAAAACTTTTGGAGCTGAAAGCTCAAAAAACAATGTTGGAAAGCGAACGAGATGAAGCTATTGCGGCCGCTCAAGACGAGGTGAACGGAAAAAAAGCTTTAGCAGAGGAGAATATAGCCAAACTACAAGATATGATATCTTGGGAGCCGGACAAGAAACTTGAATATGAATCCCAAATAGCATACTACCAAGGGGAAATAACAAATTATGAGAAAGAACTAGATAAGACTACCAGCACAATACAACAACAATACCAATCAGAAATTTCCGCAATAGATAAGCAAATTTCAGAATTAAGAGATAAAGCAGTAAGCGAAGCGGGAAAGGCCGCAGAGGAAAAACTGGGATCTGTTTTGGGAGGTGGAGATGAAGAAACCACTGCAGCCATGAATGAAATGATAAAAAACAACTTCTTAGCTGCAGATGAAGAGGAGATAGTTGAAAACATAACGCCGCGTAAGGTGTATCGTAAATTAACAGCAGCAAAAGATACTGTTGCGGCATTTAATAATGCATGGCGTGTTAAAAAAAGCCGCTATGAAAATGATAAAAAAGCCCAAAAATTGCAAGAAGAAGTTTCACAGATGGAGGGTTCTTCGTCAGCTCTAGGAATGAATACCAAAATTAAGGTTGAAAACATTAACGCACTATTAGAATATACCCGAATGATGGTGCAAGATTTAAAGATGAGAACAGCTAATGATATCAACAATTTAACCAATAACTGGAAGCTTAATCGCTATGATAAAGATGTAACGGAATTTAATTTAGATGATTATATTTTTGATGGAAAATCAAAATCAGAAGCGGTTATTGAGTTAGCAGAAAGTGTTAAAGAAAAAGGAATAGAACAAACGGCTTCAGAGTATCTGAATGGGGATGAAGAGGAAGAAGATACAGGAACCGATGATAATAATTCTGGAGAGGAAGCTTTATCCGCAGTCCAGTCAGAACTAAAGAGAGCAAGAGCCGGCAGTGGAAATTACGAGGGTGTTAATGAAGCAGGTGTCCAAGATACAACACCGGTAAATGTAAATGAAGAACTAAATAAAGCACGTAGCAAAGCGTCAGGTAATTAAGGAGAAGAAAGATGTGGGCATTTTTACGTAAAATATCTGTTTTCTCACTTGTTATTGGCGTTTTATTTGGAAACATAAACTGCGTGAAAGCGTTTTTATTACCTCCCGGTCCGTTCACGGTAACAGGGGATCCGTTAACGGATGTCGGTATGGTTACGGATTATATGGCACAGCTTGCCAAAGAAGGCGCTGCGGAAATGGGAAAAGTCCAATCGCAATTAACAAAGGAAGTAAAAGCAATAAATGATAGTTATTCCGGTCAGGTAACAGGTTTTATGCCGACACCGGAAGAGCGTAAAAAAGCAGAAAAAGCAGTATCAGGTAGCAAAAAAATAGCGGACTGCAAAATTGCCGATATTGAAAAACCCAGTTCTGTAAAAAAAGCATTTTATAAACTCTTTTTAGCATATCCGTCAGATAAAATGGATATTAATTATGCATATCAAGAAAAAGCCAAAGAATTTTATCAAGACACGGTGATAGAAGCCTATGTAGCCTCAAGAAAAATGGAAGAAGAACTCAACCTATTGGAAAAAAAGTTTCAAGATCTTTCACCTTCATTGGTAGAAGGTAAAGACACAGGCAAAGGAGCAGAGGCCGGAGATGATAATAACGGAACATGGAAAAATGCCTATACGGCATATGACATAATGAATGAGCTCCTAAAAATTACGGAAGAGTTAACCGCGATTAGAGCCCAGTTAGATGCAGCATATGCAGCGTATAAAATTGTTCCTCCGGCATCAAAAAGTAAAGGAGAGAAAAGTTCGGGGATATACGAAAGAAGTAAGATACAATTTGCAGCCCAAGCCGTGCGCGGCCATAATGAGGTCTTAGCCTTTGCTCAACTTGTAGATTTTAATAATTTTCAGAAAACAACAATAAGCTCTCAGCCGGTCGTCAGCAGCAACGGCGGAGCGACAATAACATCTTTTGCCCAACAGAAACAAAAGGATGCGGTTAAGAAATCACGTCAAGAAGCGATAGGGTTGTTTAGCAACGCAAACACAACGCAAAAAGCATCACTTACGGAAACAAATTCAGAAGAAAAGGATGAAGAATACGAATATGATCCGACAACAGCATCGTTAGTAACATATATTGACGCACCCAAACCGGATATAAGCTCTCCATTTGCTGGCAACGAAGAAAAAATGGAAGAACTAAACAAATTGGATTCTTTGTTTGAAAAAGCAAGGCAAGCACTTGAGGTGCATAATTTGCTGCAAGCGTTGCCGACATATAAAGAAAATGCCGAAAAGTATAATCGTTTTAAGCAATTGCATGATAAATCGGTTGAGATGTTGAAGACATCGGATAAATGCGTTCTTCAATATCTGGAAAGATATTATACGGATCCGGAAAAAGTCTGGACTGGCGGCCCGATTCCGGAAGAAAATATATCAAACTATGATTTACGCTCCGGAATTTCGGCATGGGCGATTGCTGCATTTGAGGTGGCCAAGGCAGAGAAGACCGCGGGAATAGACAGTGATGACGGAATAGTTAGAGAAGTAGAAATTATAGATACGACAGATATGAGCAAGCGTAGAGAAAACGAAAAGAAACACGAAGCCGCCAGCAAAGATAAGATAAACCCCGGTGACCAAGAAAAAACGGAAGCCATAAACAGAGAAACGGAACTTGTCGGCTGGAAGATAGGTGCCGAAGCGATGAAGAAATTGGCGGAAGACCAATATTCAAGCAATCCGCAATGGGGAAATGTTAAAAAGAAATTTCCAATATGGAATGATCAAAAAAATTTTTATAACCAATACATAAATGGTAAATATAACAATATAAAAGAATATATATCATCCATACAGTTTAATAAAGCAGCATTAGAAGTAGCACAAGAACTAAATAATATTTTAATAGAAGATGAGGAGCTACAAGCCTATAATGCAAATGAATTAAGCAAACTAAGCAGCTATGTTGGAGAGGATGATTATGCAGAAGATGCCAGCCTAAATGAGGCCACCATGAAAGTGGCCGAACAAAAGAAAGCGGCAATGGACAACCTAGCTAAGGAACGAGACAGTGTGTTAAAACCTCTGGAAGAGCAAAGAAAATCCATCTTATCAAGTATAGATACGGAGGTTAGTGCATTAAACAACTTTAATGAACGTATAAATCAGCTAAAGCAAGAAAAGATGAAAGCTCAATCAGACATTGAGGACTTTCAGGTTCAATTGGAACAAGCGGATGATGTAGCAGCCTATGGAAAAGCCAATGGAGAAGATAGCGAGGGAGATTCCGTTGCACAAATTATGGCTAAAGAAAACATAAAACAAAGCCAAGAAAAGGAAGCTGCAGCGGGTCCGGAAATAGAACGTTATCAGGGTTTGGCCAAAACACAAGAGGAGAAGATAAACGATCTTAAAGGACAGCTGGAAGAAGTAGAAGAGCAAATAAAAAATATAGAAGAAAAATATGTTAGAGAAGTTCAAAAGCTGGAAGAAAGTTATACAATCGCTTTTGAAGCAGCTCGCCAGAAGGACAGAGAAAATAAAATAACCAAATCAGCCCGTACGTTGCTTAAACTATATCAGGAAAATGTTGAAAATACAGGCCTTGATGACTTAATCGGAACATCATCGGTAAAAGGAATAATTAGTCAGGCAGAGGGACTGGTAGGAGATACGAAAAATTATGCCGCGCAAGCAATTGAGAACGCGCGTGCGGATATTTTCAAATTAGGTGATAATTTATATTTACCGAGCGCCTCAGAGATGGTTGTTAAAAGGCATGCTGAGCTAATGAGAGATTTGCAGAATATTTCGGCAGAAGAGCTGACTGGTGTAATATCTTCACTAAATGAGCTGGGAACGGGTGTAACTCAGACGCTGACAACGCTTTTCCAAAAGCTTATTATTCAAAAAGCATGCGCAGAAAACCGTTGTCAAACAGCGGATACGGAATATTTTTTAGGGCTAATCCCCAAAGATAAGGATTTTGCAGCCCCCAAGGCAGCACCTGAGATGTATATGCCTCCGGCAAGAGAAGTAATTCGTTTTGATGCGGTAAATTATGATAATGTTCCGCAAACGACAGACGGAATAATCTCAAGAGAAGATTTTATAAACTATGGCGAAGAAATCCCGCTCATATGGAAAGAGATGCTAAAAACTGATATTTTTGTGGAGCAAGGAGCCAATTTGTCTAATATATTAGAATATGGCAACGGAAGAGAAGCAAGCTTTATGAGAGGAGGGAGATATCCTTGTTTAATAAACAACCGCGTCATAGATGTAGATCCCTATACAGGACAATATATGGTAGTAAAAGAAGAATATGAAGTAGAAGTTGATGAAAACGGAAACGAAATAACAGATAATGACAGCTCCGTTAATGAGGAAACACAAAAGTTTTTAGAAAAACTTGGTGTTTATGTAAAGAAACGAACCAAAAAGATTCCGATACCTCTTTCGGTTAATAAGGAAGAGTTGCCACCTTGCCAAGAAATAGAGCTGATAGAGAACGTTGGCCCAGAAGACAAAGTTTATTTCACAATTAGGGATATAGAAGCGGATACGGTAGGCCCGGCAGCAGAACAACTTGAGGAAAAACAAAGCAACTCAAGCGAGCTCGGTGTTTTTCTTAAAGATGTAGATAATGGGGGTATAAGATTTGCAGATAAACCATTAGAGGTATTTGAACGATTAAAAGAAATAGAAAAAGAGAGCGAAGAAAACAATGAAGAATATAAAGCTAATCTAAAAGACGAAATATATAATAATACTCTTTACAATACGAACCAAATTGGAGATTTTTTAAATTATGTAGAAGTTGAAACCACCTATAGGCAAGCCCTGGAGGAACTTGAAGCAAGTTTAGACGAAGCCAATAATATGCTCAAGGAGCAATTAACGGCGGCAGGGTTTGAGCCGGCAGCGGAATTTAATATATCCAAAGAAGAAGATTATGAGCTAGCGCATAATAATCTGGATATATACAAAAATGAGTTGGTTGAAGAAGGTTTTGAAAAGATAGCGGACGTAAACGTAAGTGATAATGAAGTTGTTGAAGAAAGATTAAATAAAATTAAACGTATTTTTACCGCCTTGCGTAAAGATAAAGATGAGCTTCTATCACTCAATGAAAATTCACCGTCAGATAGTGAGTTAGACGAACAAATAAAGACAGAAGAAGTAAACAAGAGTGTTGTTGGAGAATATGATAAGAAAGTGGAAGAAGAATTCCAAAAACAGCTAAATAACTTTAAACCCCCATACTGTGCGGCGTATTGATAGAAAAAAGATGAGAGAACAAAATAACATTTTGGAAGGCACAAAAATTCTGTCTCTGACTGATGCAAACGGAAATCAGAGAGAATTTATTAATGAAGCGGAAAAGGAAGCGACAGGCATTAAATTAAAATATTATATGTGGCTTTCTCGTTTATTTATCTTTTTTTCGGTAATTTCGCTCAGCATTTTTATGAGTTCATCATTGGCATTGTTTAAGCTTGCGCCGCAAGTTAGTGTAGAGCCTTTTCTCATCATCAAGCAAGACACATCGGATGGAATTGTAAGGTATGAGCCTATATCTTATACCATGGCCTCAAAAAATCAGCTAATGGAAACCTTTGTTCGTCAATATGTATTATTAAGAAATACAATTATTGCCGATGAAAAAGAGATGCAAACGCGCTGGTTTCCGGGAGGGATGATGAATTTTTTATCCTCGGACTATGTTTTTGGACAATTTTCAACATATAGAGATAGTGTTTGGAGCCGAATAATAGATGCAGATATGGTAAGAGAAGTTGAAATTATATCCATAGGAAAGCTAGGTGGAGAAAAAAGTCCGGTATGGAAAGTAGATTTTAAAACTTATGACTTATCAACCAATATGAGGAATCAAAACACCCGAGCATTAATTCTAAACACACGCTATTGGACGGCCTCAGTAACGGCATATTTTCTGCGAGGAAGAGAGTTTGTCGGCTTAAGATTGATTAATCCGATAGGATTTACGGTAACGAGATATTCACAAACAGAAGTAGAAATATACTAAAACATTGTTGATAAGTTGGGGATTTTGGCTTAATGGTGTTAGACTTTTAAAATAAAAAAGTTTAATTTCATAATATCTATACGCGTAAAGATATAAGGATAAAAGCCATGTGCAAGAAATTTATTATGTTATTTGTGTTGCTTATGCTCACGGCCTGCGGCATATTTGGCTCATATTATGAGGCGGAGCCTGTTGGTGTTGGAAAAGGAGTGGATGAACTGAAGTTATCCCCCTGTGCGTGTTTGCAGGTAGAACTTCCGAAAGATTTGCCAGATTGGTTTATAGAAACAATTTAATAAGGAACAGCAAAAAAAATGGCGGATCAACTGGAGGGAAATAATACAAGACAAAAGCTGATTGGAGGTGGAAGCCCAAAACCCAAAACACGGGTTCAGTCGGAAGATGTTTTTGTAGCGAATGTCGGAGAAAAAAGATATCTTTGGACAGCGCGTGCATTCGCCATAATAACAGCCATAAGTTTATGCTGTAATATAGTCCTGCTTTTAGCGATAGGACAAGTGCTGCCACTATACCGTGTTGAACCTTTTTTGTTAACATTCCAAAGCAAAGAAGAGCAAGTCTATAATATTCAGCCAATAAAAGGAAGAATGGAAGATCAAAAAGCCATTACGGAAGTTTTTGTAAGGCAATATGTTTTGTTAAGAAGCTCCTTTGATAGGGATATTCCCGAAATGGAGGCTCGTTGGATGCCGGGAGGTCCTGTTCAGGAAATGTCCTCATCAGCAGTTTATACAGAATTTCTTGAAAAGACGGCCAGAAAGGCATTAGAGCTAATTCGGTCGCGTTCATTGCAAAGGAATGTTCGTATATTAACGGTTAATGAGCTAGGACGCGGTTTATGGCAGGTAGAATATGAAACACAAGATATGTATCCGGATTCTGCAGCGCCGGAGGTTAATTATTGGACGGCCTCGCTGCGTATTGTTTATAATCGCAAAAGTGTAAAATATGGAGAAAGACTAAAAAACCCGGTAGGATTTACGGTAGTAAGATACTCATTGACGTATAATAGAATTAAGTAGGTATAAGGTGTTCAAATAATGATTTTACGGTCGGCTAAAATATTCGTTTTTTTTACAATTAGTATGTTGGTTGGGTATGCGGAGGCACAAACCACGATGAATAGCCTTGATCAAAATGCAGATCAGAGTCAAGGACAGTATATGCCGATGAATTTAGGCTATGCCGGATTTAATTCTTTGGGAATGATTCAGAGCGCATGGCTTGATCCAATGCAAAATTTAGGAGAAGGTCAGAGCAAACCGGCATATTCTAAGTATTATTGGTCGCCGGATTTGGTTTTACCCATACGTTTACGTGAAGGTATGATGACTTTGATTAATTTTCCGAGTTGGGAGTTAATAGAAGATATTTATATCGGTGATAATGCGACTTTTGACGGGCAAATTTCCGGCCCGAATACGTTGTTGCTCTATCCGAGAAAAGGAGCCAATGTTGGAGTGGACACCAATGTTATCGTTTTTGGCCGCTCGGGAAATAAATATGTTTTTTATGTAAAGAGTGAAGGTGTCAATACGGAGCGTTTAACCAACTCAATCATTGATATAGAGGTTATAGATGGTCCGTCTGGTTCTGGCGGAGCAGGAGCATCCAGCGTCAGGACATCATCTTTAGGCGGCAGCTATGGTGTTAATGCCAGCCATTATAATCGTGGAGGATCGGGCAACTCGGTGGATTCTACATTTACCAGGCGTTTTCAAATGGCGGACTGGATAAAAAGTATTCCGCTTGACCCGAGCAAATTTCGCTTTGACATAGAAATCTATGTGCCCAATCCAGATGATGTCGTTATTGCTCCGGAGCGTGTATGGCGAGATGATATTTTCACTTATATAGATTTGGGTGAAAAAGCTTTAAATATGACACAAAGACCGATTGTAACTTTGATTGTAGAAAGGATTGAGGTTCCGGTCGGTTTCAGAACCAAAGGTCCCAACAATCGCCTGATTATTGTTGAAGGTATTGGAGATATGGTTTTGCGTAACGGCAAGAGAATTGTTTGTCTTAAGATGCGTCGTTCAGACGATGCTGGTTTAGAAGATGCAACTTATGCAACAGACTTTGAGGACAATCGTTGGGATGTTCCGCCAGCCTTACCCGGAGGAGAGGAAGCTCAGAGCAATATTGGAGGAAATGTTGGCAGTGAGTTTGAAGGGAATAATCCATCTATCAGGTACGAGGGAGGATATGGTAATGTTCCGGGGCAATATGATGTTCAGCTTGGCGAAGGAGAAATGATAGTTTCAGCCGGAGGAAATACCAACAGTCGCGGAAATTACTCAGGAGGAGATGGATTTGATTATTCCAAGATGCAACGAATAAGGAATAATAATCATTATGATGCGGGAGTCCGTAATATGTCGCAAAAATATGGCTATGGAAGCGGTTTTAACAATGAAAATTCCAATATATCCATAGAGCTTGGAACGGATGCGGATGTTTCAAAGTTAGAAAGTTTGTGGGATAATTTATCCAACAAATATCCGGATGTTTTGGGTATATATCAACCGTTCTTCTCCGTAGACACGCCGGCAGATGGCCAAGGCAAAGAATTATTCCACTTACGCGTAGGTCCTGTAAAATCATTAGATGCGGGAGATACAGCATGTAGTAGATTAGGTCGTAACGGTGTATTTTGTAGCGTGGTCAGAACGCAATGAGTAAGGAAATACTGACACATTCTGAAAGTTATGTAAAAAAGACCAACCGCATAATTCTTGCGGTTGGTATTACTTCGTTTATTATTTTTATTTTCGGAGTAGTATTGCTTATAAAGAGTAATGAGGTTGTTGATAATTATGAAGAACCGGTATTTACGGATAATGATGATGCGTTAAATATAACGACAAGCGTTCCGTTAACAGATAATATAGAGTTTGGTATGGTAGAAGACGGAGAAATTCCCATTACGCTAACGCCAAATCCAATACCTATGGGGCAAGTTGTTTTAGGAACAGAAGCAAAGAATGTTCTAACCATAGGCACCAACGGGAAGACAGCCATCAAAATTGAAAAAGTTGAATTAGCAGAACCCCCATTTGACGGCTTTACATATGAAGACCATTGTACGAATGAGGAACTAAGAGGAAATCAAACATGTAATGTTACAATGAATTGGATACCGGTAATTCACGGGAATGTCCAAAATAATTTCATAATTTCATGGAGAGAAGCCAATTTAGGGCAAGGAAATGCAAAAGCGGCAAAAGTTTCCGTGGAAGGCTCCGCCATAAGAAAAGAAGATTGCAACTTCTGTGAAACGGCACTACCGCAAGGAGTTGGATCTGGGGATGCAGAAAGTAAGGCCGCACTTGCAGCCAAGCAAGTCAGGAATGCGATAGGTCCGAATGGCGAGATACTAGGAACCATAGATGAAGATGGATATGTGAGAGATGCAAACGGCAATATCATAGGCCGAATGAATGCCAATGGTTTGATAGTAGATGAGAATGGCAATGTCATAGGTGTTGGAGATAACCGTAAGCTTGTATATGATGAATTTGGCAATGTCATAGGCTATGTCAATCCGGACGGAACCGTTGTTGATAAAGATGGTAACGTGATAGGGAAGATGCTTCCTGACGGAACTGTAGTGGATTTAAATGGCAACCCGATAGGAAAGGCAGTTGACGCGGGGTATGTTTATGACAAAGACGGTAACATCATAGGAAGAGTGTTGCCTGATGGAACTGTTGTAGACATGAATGGCAATGTTATCGGTCGGCTAAATGAAAAAGGCGAGGTAGTAGATGCCGACGGCAATATCATAGGTACGGTAACGAAGCCCGGACGTACGGCAATAGATGAAGAAGGAAATGTTTTAGGAGTGGTTATGCCGAACGGAGCCGTTGTTGATGCCAACGGCAATACAATAGGGTATGTAGATGAAAATGGTAATGTTATTACAGATGAAGTTATAGGTAAAAAAGGGCCTAGCCGCCGTTTGGCATATGATAAAGATGGCAATGTAATAGGTTATGTAGATGAGAATGGTAATGTCGTAGATTTTAATGGAAACGTCATAGGAAAAATGCTGGAAGACGGAACTCTGGTTGATTTGAATGGAGAAGTTATAGGTAAAGCCGGAGAATATGTAGATTTAGCCTTAGATAAAAACGGCAAGATAATAGGTTATGTAGGATCAGACGGCAAAGTTTACGATAGAGATGGCAATGTAATCGGTTATGTGGATGAATCTGGAAATATTATAAGCAACGTAAAAGAAAAAATAGGTTCACTAGTCAGAGTTGAACTTATTCCCATAACGCCGCAAGGAACGATTTTGGGAACAATAAATAACAACGGCACTGTAGAAAATGAGAACAAACAGGTAATAGGTCGCATACTTTCAAATGGTCTGGTTAAAGATCCCTCAGGAAAAGAAATCATAGCTAAATTAGTTCGCGGAGGATTAGTTGTAGGTTATGGTTGCCAAAATATAGGTTATTTAGATAAAAACGGTAAAATAACCAAAGGAAATAAAGAGCTTCCTTATAAGATGATGTCCGATGGGATAGTCGTTGATGAAAAAGGGTCCTATATAGGAGAAGTCGTACAGCCGGGAATGGTATTTGACAATACCTGCACGCAAATAGGAGAAGTAGGAACAGATGGAATAGTAAGAGATTCCGCCAATAATTATATAGGCTGCGTTAATCCGGATGGAACAGTCCTTAATGAGAGTGGAGAGATTATCGGAGGCGTTTCACGCTCAGGAATAGCTGTAAGCTATGACGGAGAATATTTAGGGAAAGTAAATGCCAACGGAATCGTACAATCAGCAGCGCTTTTGCCGGTAGGTTGTGTAGGAACATATGGAGATGTTTTTAATAAAGATGGTGGTTATATAGGAAAAGTTTTAAAGAATCACTATGTTTATGACTTGTCAGGAAATTTCATAAATGTAGTGGGAGAGAATGGAAAAGTAAGTATTCCGGGAGGAGGAGAAGGGAAACTTTACGCCAATAATTTGGTGGCAAACGAAGCCAACCAAATTATAGGAGTGGCATTAAAAGAGAAGGAAATAATCGTTGATTCCAGCGGAAAAGTCATGGGAAGATTATTTCCGGATGGCAATGTCTATAATGACAAAGGCGTATCCATAGGAAAAATATACGGAGATGGAACAAATTTTTTCAATCAGATGATAGGAAAGATTTTGCCTTATGGTTATGTTGTTGATTTCAACGGCAAAAAGATAGGAAAAGTAAATTATGACGGACTAGTTTTAAATCGTTTTGGAGAAAAGCAAGGCCGAATAGATGCCAAGGGTATGTTTATAGACAACACAAACAAATACCGAGGAGCGGTTTTATCGTCCGGTGCAGCAATAGGATATGATGGCTCATATTTAGGCTATGCCGTATCAGACGGAACGATAGTAAATTTGGACGGAAAACAAGAAGGGATAACCAGTTCGGATGGAAAAGTATTAAATAAAGACGGAGAGATAATCGGAGAGGTTATTCCCGAAGATATTGTTACGGATATATGGGGAAATTACAAAGGTCGTGTAAATTCGTTAGGAGATGTATTAGACAACAAGAACGAAAATATTACGGCAATTTTACCCGGCGGATCAACAGATAAGAATTTGAGTATAGTAAAGCATGGTGCAGTTATAGATTTTGGGGGCAAAGTAATTGGAGCTGTAATGCCTGATGGAACGGTAATTGATACTAACAACATTATTTTTGGGCGAGTTTTATCCGATGGTAGTGTTATCAACCAAGCAGGAAGTTTAGTAGGAGAGGTTGTTTCCGGAGATATAGTAATAAGCAATGAGGATAAAGTCATCGGCTATGTTGGATTATCAGGAGAAGTTATCAGCTTAGATAATGTAGCGATAGGTCGGAGCTTATCAGGAGGACTAGCGCTGGATTCTAACAATAATATTCTGGGCAGAATTTACAAAATCGGAGCGACAATTCTCGGGAATGATGGTAAATATATAGGAAGATTAGGAGCAGATGGTAGTGTCATAAGCCTGGAAGGAAAAAATATAGGCTATCTGAAAAACAACGGCTCCTATATAGATTTGGATAAAAAAGTATCCGGCTATGCTTTACAAGAAGTAGCCAAGAACCGGAGGAATTGAAGTGATTTTGCACGATATCTTAAAAAAGATTATAAAGCCAAGTAAATTTGTTTTAGGAATATTAAGCACATTTTTTATGCTGAGTTTTGCAAGTCCAGCACAAGCCATAGAGATTACGGCAATAGACTTCAATGGAGATTTAATCGGCAAAGTAATACCGGATGGTAAAGTTGTAAGTCTGGACAATCAACTGATAGGTAATGTAACGGCAGACAGCCTAATACTTAATTTTGACGGAGCCTTGATAGGAGGGATCGTACCGCAAGGAATAGCAATAGGAAATGACAACAAGCCATTAGGTAAAGTTTCAAATGATGGTTCTGTCCGCTTACCTTCCGGAAAAATTGTCGGTAAAGTTTTACCAAATGGTTTGGTCGTAGATGACTATTTTAATATTTTAGGAGCAGTTTTATTCCCCGGCTTAATTTATTCAGATGAAGGTGACACGATAGGCCGTCTGACGGGAGATGGATTGTACACCAATCTCCAAGGACAACAAATAGGTGTCGTATCTTCGGATGGCTATGCGTATCGGAAGGTCGGAACAGATTATTTGTTAGAAGGTCGTTTAATATCATCCAAGATGGTAATATCGCTTGAAGGCGATTTTATCGGAAGTGTAACCCCGGGGGGTGAAGTTACAGATTTTGAAGCGCAAACAATAGGCAAAGTTAAGGCAAACGGCTATGTTTATGATGAAAATAATCATATCATAGGGCAAATAGTTCGTTCGGGTTACGCTTTTAACAATAAAGGAGAATATATAGGTTTTGTTTCCTATAATGGAGAAGTCATCAGCAAAGGAGATGTTTTAGGTAAGATACGGGCAGATGGCAACATTATTGACAAGGAAGGAAATGTCATAGGTTTTTCTCTTGATATAGCTTCTACGGCAACAGATATGGAAGGGCGCTATTTGGGACGAATAATGCCTGATGGAAATTTAGCCAAAGCACGAGATATTATAGGAAAAGTTGGTCCGCGAGGCATAGTAACGGATAAAGAAGGTAAGATAATAGGACGCTTAACAGAGGTAGGCCCGGTATTCAACTTTCGGGGAGCATTAAGAGCACATGCTTTAAGAAATGGCAGCGTCATATCAATAGAAGGAACGCCATTAGGAAATATTCGGTCAAATTTAGCCTATGACAATAATGGACGCATATTGGGAGCGACATTGGTAAAAGAATTGGCAATCAGCTCCACGGGAAAGCAACTAGGTATGAGCGGAATAGGCGCTTCTGTAATGAATGGAAGTGAAAAGAACTTTGTATCACCTTTCGGATTTTTATTTTCATCAGATGGTGTATTGAAAGGAGCAAGTCTTTCATTGGCACCGATATATAATCTGACGGGAGCCGTTATTGCATATATAATGCCAAATGGAACAATGTATAACAAGGGGATAGTTGCGTTAGGAAAACTAACGGAAGCAGGTCTGAATATAGATGAGAGGAATCGTATTTTAGGTAAAAATATTGATGTAAAATATACCTATAATTCGGAAGGAAAAAGCATAGGTATATTATCGGAAAATAATATGGTTATGGATACAAACCAAAAGAATCAAGCTAAAGTATTGCCTGATAATACCGTAATACAATCGGAAGAAAATACATCCTTAAATTTTAATCCGAAAGTTGGTAATGCGGGAGAAAACAATTTGGTTTTAAATATAATCGGAAACTTGAAGGGCTATATAGGGTATGATTCCGAAGTAAGAGATTTAGAAGGAAGAATAGCAGGAAAAATTGTTGATGGTGGCTTGGTTTTAGATAATAGCGGATTGCCGTTAGGCCAGATAATAGGATATCATGCGGTTGTAGATAATGATTGCTCATTGATAGGAATAATAACCCCACAAGGGGATATAAAAAATTATCGCGAAACAATTGTTGGAAGGATTTTGTTGAATGGACAAGCCATATCAGAAACGGGAGCAGTAATAGGTTATCAAGTTGTACCAGGGAGCGTTATAGATTTTAATGGCAATATGCAGGGAACAATAAGCACTTCAGGACAAGTTTTAACCTATGGCGGAGAGGTATTAGGTTGCATAGATAAACGCAATAAACTTCGCAACGCGGATGGAGAGATTATAGCAGCCCGAACAGAATATTATCCGGTGATGAATGTAAATGGCGTTATTATAGGAAGAACGGTTCTGGACGGAACTGTTGTAAATGAAGCCAATGAATTTATCGGCTATATGCAACCTAATGATAATGTTAATTCTAAAACAGGAGTTCCGATAGGACAGCTGTTTAAATATCGCTATGCATATGATAATAATAACAATTACTTAGGTTATGTTGGGTTTGATGCACGAGTTATAAATGAAAAAGGAGAAGAAGTTGGTAAAGTAGATTTTGGCGGAGGCGTGCTAAAAGAGAACAAGCTGATAGGTTATGCCTTGTATGACCAATATGTCTACGACAATGAAGGAAATGTTCTTGGGCAAATTGCTAGAGATGGCAATGTGTTAGCACTAAGCGGACGAAAAATTGGCCGAATAGATAAAGGCTTTTTCATCAACAATGAAAATAAGATTTCAGGAAGAGGAAACAGAGATTTTTATATCCGCAATCAGAACAATCATGTCTTAGGAGAGCTGGAGCTCAAAGGAAGTGTTATTGATGCAGCAGGGCATGTTATCGGAACGCTGAAAGAAAACGGCCGCATTATGGATGAAAACGGTAATTTGCTGGCCATAGCCAAACCTTTGCAATATTATAGCTTGTTAAAAGAATTAACAGAAACAGAAGCTGCGCGTTTAGGCTCTGAGAAAGCAGAAGATAAATATATCATAGGCGAAGACGGCTATATCAGAGATGCTAATGGCAACATTATTGGTAGAATATTACCAGATGGAACAGTCGTTGATTTAAACGGTAATATCATAGGCCGAATGGGGGAAGATGGAAAGTTTATAAGTCTAGAGGATAAAACGAACGCCAAAGGAACAGAGTGGTACAGCAAGCCGATACAAATAGGAACAGTTCCGGGAGCCGAATCTATAGATGAAGAGGAAATAAAGAAATACCGCAAATCTTTAGGCATCGCCTTAACCCCGGATGGAGAATATCTAGGAGATATTATGGATGATGGCAGTGTTGTAGATAAAAAAGGAAATGTTGTCGGAAAAAAGATGCCTGATGGCTTAATAATAGATGATGATGGAACATTAATAGGAATAGAGGAGATAAAAAAGGCGGATACCTCAGATATGTTTGTTCCGGCAGGCACATTTGGTCCGGGAGGTGCCTATGGTACAGGTATGGGAGCGGGAGGCAATCTTGGACCAGGAGGAGGCTTTGGTCCCGGAGAAAGATATGATCCGCAACGAGCAGCAGCGTTATCCGCAGCACAAAATCAACGTCGTCAGGCAATGGCGGTAGGGAAGATTAGTTCAGGCATTCGCCCGGAGTCTTTTGATGGTTATCAAAAGAACTGGGATGAACAAGGTATAGCCAAAGCGGTATCTTCTTGGCGTGTTAATATGAGTGAGATGATTTTTGCAGATAAGCCGATTCCTGCAGTTATAGCGCGTTCTATTGATAGTAATAACCCCACGCCGGTTACGGCCTTTGTTGAGAGAAATGTATATGCTGAGGAAGGCAGAAATATTGTTATTCCGGCCGGAAGCCGGTTGATGGGAACCCTAGGCGGTTTAACGGCAGGAACAGAAACGACATCAGCATCGGCAAAAGTTCAGATTACTTGGGAGCGTTTAATACGACCGGACGGAGCTTTGTTTGTATTCCAAGGAATTACGGGAGATGCGCAGGGCCGAGGAGGAGCTTTAGGTTATTTGGATCAGCAGTTATTTAAGAAATATACTTTGCCGATTATGACAACAGCTTTAACCAGCTATACTTCATATATTATGGCTCCGAAGGACGATGATACAAATTCAGAAACAGAATCTCCAAGGCAACAAGCAGCCAATGATGCCAGACAAAATTTCTTACAAGATATGAATAGAATTTTTGAACAAATTTTGGCAGATAAAACAAACATCAAACCACTGACATATGTTCCTGCTGGAACAAGAATCATAGTCTATCCGAATGTTGATTTGTGGCTAAGAACACCGGAAAGAGATGAAGCTGAAGTAGCAAAGAATCTATCAAAGAGAGATGTTTTGATTGATGATAATAAGCTGGAGCAAGAGCGGACGGATACCAAGAACAGAAGAGCCATGGGCATGACGGATGCAGATAGGGCAGCCACAGCAGCATCAGTAGTTTATGAGGCCGAAGGCACGGATGCGGAAGCTGTATCCGCTCCAAGGCTGATGGATGATAGTAAGGTAAAAAGTAAAAAGCCAGCATCGGCGACGAGCGGCTCTCCGGCATTAATGCCGACAGTGCCGAGTGGAGGAGCTACACCGCCGCCACCACCGTCATTCAGTAGTGGCTCTGGTGCGTCATCTTCGTCATCCACGGCATCAGGATCTAAAACGGATAACAGCGTTCCACAGTTATTCTAATAGGAGAAAAAAATGAGTTTTAAGGTATTAGAATCAGTTTTGCGCCCTTTGTCCTATTGGTATAACCAAGAGAATATAGAGGAAGTTGCAGTCAATCGTTCAGGACAGATATGGTTGAGGTTGCGAGGGAAAAGGGCGTATCCTTGGGTTATGTATAAAGATGAAAAATTAAGCAAAGAATATCTGGTTGATTTACTATATATAATAGCCAATACTTATGAGCTTCCGTTTGATCCGGTTGAAGGTTCTCCGGTAGTTTATGCCACCATTCCCGGCGAACATCGTTTTTCAGCCATAGCCGGACGTAACGTCATGTACGACCAAGATGACTTAACCGGCGGCGTTGCTTTAACGATTCGTGTTCATAGTGAAGATGTTGCCTTTGGTTTATCAGATTATGGGTTGGCTCAAGGAAAGGGATTGCATAAAATTAATCCGTTAAAAGACATTAAAGATCCGGAAGATCCGTATGAAAGATTATTATTAAGTATTAAAAGAGGAGATCATATTTTGGTTTCCGGAGCAACATCAACAGGTAAGACCACCTTTTTAAACAATCTTCTGAAGATATTAGATATAAACAAGCGTATAGTAACCATTGAGGATACGAGAGAACTCTTAGTTCCGCATCCCAATCGTGTGCATTTGGTATTATCTCGTACGGAACAAACCAATGAAATGGATTATGCCAAAATCATAGACTTGGTTGTGCGTTTTACACCTGATGCTATTATCGGCGGAGAGATTTCAACCAGCAATGCCGGAGCAATCTGGGAACTGATGGGATCAGGACACGATAACTGTTTGGCGACCATTCACGCGGAGAGTTCTGAAGCAGCATACAAAGCATTCACTGACCGTATTTTGCATACCTATCCGACAATTGATAGAAATAAGACTATAGAGGAAATGCACCATAAATTAAGAGTTGTTCAAATTAACAGAGATGGCAACCTTCGTGCAATCACTGAGGTTACTTAGAAAAAAGCCCCGTCAAAGGGGCTTTTTTGAGCTTATTGTAAAGGTGGAATATTGAGTTGAGCAATAGCGCCTGGACGAATTTTGACATTAGAATAACGCATATTTCCCGTTTCAATAACAAACCTTTGTCTTCCGGTAAGCTGTGATGCTAAATCATAAAAATCACGAGCAGTTAATTCTTGCCTTTGCGGATTCATGATGTATAGAACACAACCTTGAGTTCGTTCGGCGACACCGCAACGGGCACGTCCTCTTGGCACTTCAGGGTTAATGACAACACCTTGCAAACCATCACGAACAACTGTTTCTTGAGAAAAAAAGAGTTTGGCAAAACCAAAGCCAATAATAAAAGCAAAAAGAGCACCTAGAACAAGAGCTTTTTTAGTAAACATATTGTCCACCATAAACTGTTCGGCTAAAGGAACTTTGGGTGGTGTAATATCGCTTTCTTCAATGAACTGAGGTTGAAAATCATTAGTAACATCTTGAGCCGTATTTACAGCAGGCAAATTATCGCCAGCATCAAGGATAGCATCAAGATCAAAATCGTCTTGAGGTTTAGGTTGTGTCTGAGCTTGAGAATAAGTTTGATTAAAAGCAGGCTCAACCTTAGGCGGAACAGCTGAAGGATTAGGAGATTCCATAGTCGGATTAATAATACGTTTAATCGGCCGTTTAACTTTTTTCAATCTTGGTCGATTCGGATCCGGCATAATGTTGCCGGTAGGTTTATTTATGTTATTATTAAAATCTTCAGCCATTTTCCCAAATCCTCTAAATTATATTATCCAAAATAGGTTTTGTTGTTTTAAGTGTACGAATAATTCGTGGAACCATAAAGACAACTGTTTCTGATTTTGGTGATTTTACACCAAAGATTTGATTAGGAATACCGATAATTAAGAAATTTTCACCTAATTTACTACGCACATCAAATTGAGTTATTTGACCGTTAGTCGCTTCCAATGTAATATTAGAGAAGATACGATTACCTTTTTCAAGAGAAGCCTTTGCTAAAATAGATAAGTCAGCTTCAACAGAATCTCTTCGTCCGCATTTTCCGATATCAAACCGGGAGAACCAAAGGTTAGGGACAACAAATTTCCCTTCGGCAACCTGCATAACCATAGCTTGTTGTCCCAAAAACTGACGCAATGTGTTTATATTGAGTTCATTTGTAGTTGTTAAGACACGTCCGATAACACCTGTTTGAGCAGTTGTAACTGTCCCGAAATAAAAGGCTTTGAGCAAATCTTTCCATTCCACATCTTTTTCTTTGTCATAAGGATAGATTCTGAAAACACTGACATCATAAGCGACGAGAGTCGGATTATTTTCAAAATATTTGATTAAATCCATAATTTTATTTTTGAGAGCAAAATCAGCATCAAATGTAACGGAATAATCGGCCCAGTTTGTTGTCATATCTGTAATTCCGGAGCCGCGTAAAACATCAAGCAATCCGAGCATAATAGGGCGAGATTTTGGCACATAAAGTGTAAAGTTTGCTTTACGGCTTATCCGCATAGTTTTTTCTGTTGCATCATAAGAATAATAAATTTCTCCGGCATTAGTAATCATATTAATCACTTCAGAGAATTCGCCGCGCAGATTTTCAGCGGAAATACTTGCATAAGGAGCATCTTTGGCAATTAATTTAATACCAGCTTCTTTTGTTAATTTATATAAGGCTTTTTCCGCAGGCATTTTTTCAAAAGAAAACCCCGTAACTTCAAAGCGAGGCAAAGGATTATTGACCCCGTTTTTATCAAGTCTGAAAGCGGAAATATTATAAGGAAGAGTAAGGATCATTTGCTGAGTATCCCAATTAACGCTGCAACGTAAGGGTGTTTCTAAATCCAAATCATTAGCGCCTTTAGGGGTACGGATCATGTTAGGGTCTTGAGGATAAACGACCTGAGCATTGAGCCTTTGATTAAGAGGAGGTAACGGCTGGGGTTTATCTGTTTTGCAAGCAGAAAGCAAAGCCAAAGCACAAACACAAGCAACATATTTTAGAAGAAACTTAGTCATACCGAATTACTTTACCTCATTTTTTGTCGGCACAGCCTGTTGAACATCAGGGTTAATAGGTTTTTTAATTTTTATAATTTTTTTTAATTCATGATTTTGATTTATGGGAGCATTTTGAGCTGGCTGAGAGTTAGCTGGCTGAGCTGGAGGAATATCCTGTGGCTGTTCATAAGCACTTTGTTCAATATTATTTTGAGCCATCAGTTTTTCCATAAGCTGATCCATACTCATTCCGGCGCCGACTGTTGGGTCAACGGTTTTATCAAACTCGCCCAAAGCCTCTTTCATTTTTTCAATTTCATGAGCATCTTCTTTAATCATATCGGGAGAAGAATTATTTTTGAGTTCCAATTGGTATTCGGCTAAATTTTTTTTCAGAGCCTCAACCCCACCGGCAATTTTCTTTTCCACATAAGGATAAAGTTCTTTATGTTCCAAAATATAATCGCCTGTTTCACTAATTTCTTCCAAAACATCCAAAATATAACCATAGAATTTATATTCTTCCATGGCAATATTGCCCATACGCACGCAACGAGCTGCAATTCTTGATATTGTGCGGTCATAATAGTCTTTCAGCAGAATATAATTATCCAAATACCAAAGACTTTCTTTGCTGGCTGTAGCGGGTGATGTATTTTGTTCCATATTCAACTCCTTACATTCTAAAATAAAATAGCGTTGCAGGTTTGTAAATTATTTTCTATTAGCTTTACCCAACAATATCATCTTTAGGAGCATAAGGTTCTTTTGAATTCTTGTCTTTACCAATTTCTGCAATATCCAAATTCAGGCTATCAAGAACAAAAGGAGCTGATGTATTATCAGATGATTTATACAAATCATCATGAAAAATCAGGTTGCCATTGTATAAAGGATTAGAAGTATCATCAGAGCCCGAAAATAAGATATTTTTTTCTGGTTCTTTTTCTTCGGGGGATAAAGCTTCTTCTTCGGGTACTTCTTCCCATACCCATTCGCTGTCCTCGTCAGCCGCAGCAGCGGGGGTGTTCTCAGGCTCTTCCGAAGCTGCTTCGTTAAGCGGTTCTTCTTCAGGTAATTCTTCCCATACCCATTCGCTGTCCTCGTCAGCCGCAGCAGCAGGGGTGTTATCAGTTCCTTCCGAAGCTGTTTCGTTAAGAGCTTCTTCTTCGGGTACTTCTTCCCAAGCCCATTCGCTGTCCTCATCAGCCGCAGCAGCGGGCGTGTTCTCAGTTCCTTCCGAAGCTGTTTCGTTAAGAGCTTCTTCTTCAGGTAATTCTTCCCATACCCATTCGCTGTCCTCATCAGCCGCAGCAGCAGGGGTGTTCTCAGGTTCTTCCGAAGCTGTTTCGTTAAGAGCTTCTTCTTCAGGCACCTCTTCCCAAGCCCATTCGCTGTCCTCATCAGCCGCAGCAGCGGGGGCGTTCTCAGGTTCTTCCAAAGCTGCTTCGTTAAGAGCTTCTTCTTCAGGTAAT
>CASFUZ010000003.1 GCA_949298065.1 uncultured Pseudomonadota bacterium
TTAACATTCATAATAACGTGAATATGATCAGAAGTCAACACATATTGAAAGGATATATTTTTTTGGCAACAAAGATTGAGCCTACATAAAATTTTTTTGGCTAAAAGACATAAGGCACGAAAGATAGATATGCACCTAGGAAGCAACGCGATTCAGTAATGATTGTCAAAGCAGCCACTGCCGCGGTCAAACTGGCTCCAGTTTGTGGCTAGCAGACGCGCGCGATGGTTAGAGTATCAACTGATTTCGCACCGGCTTTTTTCATAGCTAAGGCACATTCCTTGAGGGTAGAACCCGTAGTCATCACATCATCAATCAAGACAATACGTTTGCCTCTAAGTTTTTTGGGATGTTTGACGCTAAAAGCACCTTTAACATTAGAAATTCTGGCATGCCCGCTAAATTGGACCTGTGGTTTGGTGCGTTTGTGGCGCACAACGGAAGTACAATCTACTTTTATTCCGGTTAGTTTGCCGAGCTCTGTTGCAATCAAAGCAGCTTGATTGTAGCGTCTTTTGATTAAGCGTGTAAAATGCAGCGGAATAGGGACAATTAAATCCACGCCCTCATCAAAAATATCTGCGCCGGCAAGCTTGAGCCATTTGGCAAAGACGGGCGCGTTTTCGGTTTTATCCATAAATTTGAAGGATAAAATCATATTTTTGGAAGCATCATCATAGAGGAGTGCCGAGCGGCTGAGCCGAAAAGGGGTTTGCTTTTTGCTCAGACAAGTTCCGCATAGCATTTTCTTAGAAGTCGGAGCTTCATCAAAAGGATGTCCGCACTTGGCGCAATAAGGTTTTGAGATGAAGTTGATGGAGTTAAAACAATCCGCGCAAAGGCCATCGGCATTACTGACGATTTTTCCGCAACAAATACAACGAGGCGGAAGTAAAAGGTCAATAATTTTAGTCCAAAAACTAGGCATTTTGCGGGAAGAGTTTCATCAGTTCATCATGAATATTATTGATTTTGTTAACCATAATCATTCCGGCATCATGCATGGCATCTTGTTTGTCCTGAGCCGTAACATGACCTTTGGTAATCACCTCTCCGGCATAGCCCATTTTATGCCCGAAAGGCACGGCATTTCCGGCCACAAAACCGATAACGGGTTTTTTAACTTTAAGATTTTTATAATATTTGGCAACAGCTTCTTCATAAGTTCCGCCAAGTTGACCGATAATAACAACAGCATCCGTATCAGGGTCTGCCATAAATTTTTCAAGAGTTTCTACAAAATCAATACCGATGAGCATATCATCGCCCAAACCAATAACGGTAGACTGCCCAAGACCGGCACGTGTTGTTTCAATCACTGCTTCATAGGTCAAAGTAGAGGAGCGAGAGACAATACCAATCCGCCCCGGATGATGAATATTTTCCGGAAAAATACCTAAACGAGCTTCCCCCGGCGTAATGATTCCCGGCGTGTTGGGACCAATCAGTTTGGTTTTTGCACCGCGAAGCATTTCTTTGATTTCCAACATATCTTTGATAGGCACGCCGTCCGCAATACAAACGCAAAGGTCAAGCTCTGCTTCTGCAGCTTCGCGCACGGCATCTTTAACAAACTTTGCCGGCACAAACATAACCGAGGCGTTAGCCCCTGTTTCCTTAACCGCCTCAATGGCGGAATCAAATACCGGCACGCCAAGATGTGTTATGCCGCCTTTCCCCGGCGTAACACCGGCGACAACATTTGTGCCATAATCAATAGAGCGTTTAACGTGGAAGGAAGCTTGCGTACCCGTAATACCTTGGATGAGCACTTTAGAATCTTTATTAACTAAAATAGACATCAGTCGCTCTCCTCCATAGCCTCAATTAACTTATCAACGGAATCATCCATGTCTTCGGCAATAATAATCGGGAGTTTAGAATGTTCCAAAATATCTTTTGCTTCGTCTTTGTTTGTTCCCTCAAAGCGCACCACCAAAGGCACGTTTAATCCGACCTCCGAAGCGGCGGAAACAATACCGTCCGCAATAAGATTGCAACGCAAAAATCCACCGAGAATATTGATTAAAATTCCCTCAACTCTGGGGTTGGTCATAATGATTTTGATACCGGCGGCAATCTTGTCCTTGTCCACGCCGCCCTTAACGTTCAAGAAGCAAGCCGTACCGTTGTTACCTTTGGTGCGGATTAAGTCCATGGCAGCCAGAGCTATGCCGTCACCGTTAACGATACAACCGATATTCCCATCAAACTCAGAATATTGAAAACCATATTTTGCAGCTTTGAGCTCGCGGTCTTCTTCCTCATATTCATCTTGCAACATGCTGATATCTTTGTGCCGATAAAGTGCATTATTATCAAAGCTCATCTTAGCATCAAGAGCAATAATCTGTCCCGCTGTTGTTACCCCGACAGGATTAACCTCAATCATCACGGCATCATAATCCACGAAAGCCTGATGCATACCGTTTACAAAAGTCTCCATATTTTTAAAGACTTTAGGGCTAAGGTTCAAAAACTCTATAATTTTTTGAATTTGCTCTGTACTTGCGCCGGTAATCAAATCCAGCGGCAGACGCAAAATTTTTTCTGGAGCCGAAACAGCCAAAGTAGTAATATCATCATTATTAATGTCAGCCACCAAAAGTGTAATAGCCGGAATTGTTCTATCAATCACCAAGCTGGCATAAAAGTTCTTTTTAACTTTGTTATAGGCTTCAACATACACGCGCCCGACTTGTTTGCCTTTAGGGCCTGTCTGCACGGTGACCAAGGTAGAACCAAGCATTTTTTCAGCTTCTGCGGCAATATCTTTGCGGCTCTTAATGAGGCGGATTCCCCCTTTGCGTCCGGCTTTTTTCTCCAAAAAATAACCTTTATTGCGTGCGCCGGACTGAATTTGCGCTTTGAGCACCCAAGGACCGCGAAAAGAAACTTTCGCAGCTGCTTTTTTGGCTTCCGTTGGCGTATAAGCAATCATTCCTTTCGGAACAACTATTCCATACTGGCGAAGAATCCTTTTTGCTTGGTACTCGTGAATATTCATTAGCTTATTCCTGCAAATGTTCGGCATAAAAACGAATTTTTTCAATCATGGAGAGCAAGCCGTTTCGGCGGCTGGGACTTAAATGTTCTCTAAGTCCGAGTTTAGCAAAAACACCGTCTATGTCAAAGCTTAAGATTTCTGAAGCACTTTTTTCCTTAAAAATCGTTAAGACCACGGCAATCAAACCTTTAACAATAATGGCATCGCTGTCGCCCTTAAAAGAAAGTTGTCCGTCTTTGAGCTCCGGCACAAGCCAAACTTGCGACTGACAACCCATAACCTTAAACTCATCGGTCTTAAGGTTTGCGGGTAGGGGCTCCAAATTGTTTCCGAGATCAATCAGGTAGCGATATTTATCTTCCCAATCTTCTAAGAGTTCAAAATTTTCAATCAGTTCTTCTAACGTCATTCTCAGAGCCTTATTTTTCAAGTTTGCCGAATATTGCGAGCTTTGAGCCGGTCAAGCGCGCCCAAAGTCTGTCGCCGAAGGAATAATGCCACCATTCTGACGGGTAGTTAACCAAGCCGCTTTTAGATAAGGCATCGCGTAATATCTCACGATTCTTGCGCCCCTCGGGGCTAATATTCGGGCAGTCAAAATCAGCTGTTTCATCAAAACCGCGCACCATTCCGCCCATATCATATTCTCTGCCGGCATCATCAATGAGCGAGATGTCAACCGAAGCCCCGGATTGATGCCCGCTTCCCTGCCGGTATGGATTGGCGGCAAAGATATCACAAAGCGCAATAAATTCTTCGGAATTAACATCCATCTCGGGATGTTTCTTTTTTTGTTCGCTAACGACCCCGTCCCAGAGTTTTATTTGCGATTCCATCGGCCGATATGCTTCATATACCACAAAATGATAACCTTGCGGCAGGTGCTTCTGCGCATTTTTTAGCAGATTATAAATATAAGTTCTGATGAGTTTGATTTGCGTGAATTTAGGATTAAAAAAAATGCCGTCAGCCTCATTTATCTCCGTTAACGAAACAGGGTTCTCAATTTCGGAAATAACTAAAGGCTCCGGCAAATTTGCATCACTAAACATTTATTTTTTGCCTCTCTGACGGTTAATCAGTAAAGTTAATAGGTTAGGCATTTTTTGATAAAATGGGGACGAACGATAAAAATCTTCTTTATGTACCTCAAATACGGCGCGAGGTTCGCCATGTCCGTAATGAGATGCTGCATTATAGCCAACTTGCTTGCCGCCGATACGCTCAATCAGTTTGCGAGAGAACTTATTGGCCGGATGCGCGGTAATGTCTAATTTTTTATAAACCTTGAAAAAGTGGTGAACCAAACCACGCACGGCTTCGGTAGCATAACCATGCGCACCGAACTTAGGGTCAATAAAATAGCCCAAGTCGCCATAAATTTTTTTTCCGTTTTCCTCAAAGGGAAGCATATCAACCGTTGCATTACCGATTAACATACCATTTGGCAAACGCACCGCCATACGATAAGTGGAGCGGGGTTCTTGTTTGCGCTCGCGGTCGGCTTTGATTAAGAAGTCTGAAACTTTATTTCTGATAACATTATCTCTGTCGGGGGTATCTTTGTCCACCTGAAAAGTATAAAAAGGACAATAACCTTCTCCAGCGTGCAAATCAGCATTATGATTGATGTTGAATGCGATTTCCTGCAGCCGATGAAAGTCAGATGTCTTAAATTCATCAATAATCAAGCGTTCAGTCTTGATTGGAAGAAAAATTGATTCCGCCATAAAAAAATCCCCAATTTAAATTTATAAGCCTCAATAACATTAAATTGCCGAAAACACAACTTTTTTCTTCAAAAAGTAAAACAATTTAACATCTATTCTTCTTCGGCTTCCTTAATGCGCTCAATATCAGCCCCCACGCCTCTGAGCTTGTCTTCCAGCTTTTCATAACCGCGGTCAAGGTGATAAACGCGGTTGACGATTGTTTCTCCCTCGGCGGCAAGCCCGGCCAAAACCAAAGCAAAAGAGGCACGCAAATCCGTAGCCATAACCGGCGCGCCGGAGAGTTTTTTTACGCCGCGCACAATGGCAGATGCATGTCCGTGCACATTGATATTCGCGCCCATACGCATAAGCTCGGGCACATGCATGAATCTGTTTTCAAAAATCGTTTCGGTAACCATTCCTGCGCCTTCTGCAACGGTGAGCAAAGACATAAATTGCGCTTGCAAATCTGTCGGAAAGCCTGGGAAGGGTTCGGTAATAATATCTTCGCCGATAATTTTTTTGTTTGAGGCATCAACCAAAATACCTCTTTCCGTAGGGCTGACATCCACGCCCATTTTTTGCAAAATCTGCATAGGTGTTTTAAGAGTGTTAGGCTGGGCATTAATCAGCTCAATTTTTCCGCCGGTGATGGCTGCCGCAACGGCATAAGAGCCGGCTTCAATGCGGTCGGGGATAACCTTGTGCCTTGCGCCATGCAGCTTTTCAACACCCTCAATAGTTAAGATAGAAGTCCCGATTCCCGAAATTTTTGCCCCCATATCATTTAAGAGGTTAATCAAATCGCCGATTTCTGGTTCTTTGGCCGCATTTTCCAAAACCGTAATGCCATCAGCTAAAACCGCAGCCATTAAAACATTGCAGGTCGCGCCGACCGAAACATTTCGGAAAACGATATGCGCGCCTTTAAGCCGACCCTCAACTTCGCCATAGACATAGCCGTTGCGGATGTCAATTTTAGCGCCCATCTCTTCCATGGCAGCCAGATGGATATCCATCGGTCTTGTGCCGATGGCGCATCCCCCCGGTAAAGAGAGTTCAACTTTTCCGGCACGAGCCAACAGCGGGCCAAGCACATAGTAGGAAGCCCTCATTTTGCGCACATAGTCATAAGGAGCGGCAATGCTGGTCAGCTCTTGGGTACGATAAGAATAAGTTTTGGTCGGGTGTCCGTCAACAAAATCATCAAAAGCATCAATCTTTGTGCCAAGCTGTTCTAAAAGCAGGTTCATAGACTTAATGTCTGACAAAATCGGCATATTTGTCAGAGTAACCGTTTCATCTGTGAGCAAGCTGGCGCAAATCAAGGGTAGGGCAGCATTTTTTGCCCCGCTGATAAAAATCTCGCCGTTCAGTTGTTTTCCGCCTCTAATCTTAATCTTGTCCATCAGTCCGAGCTTCCTTCTTTTTGAGCTTTTCACGTTCTAATTGTTGTTTTTTGCGCTTTTCCAAATTTTTTTGCAGAGCTTTGGCTTCTTTTTCAAACCTAATCTCGTTTGGTCTTTTTTTCTGTTCCATTAGCATTGTCCCGCATAAACCTTAATCTTCTGCCACTATAAACCACTTAGCAAAAAAAGCCACAAAATATTCAGCATATTGTGTAATGTTTTAAAACGACAAAGAGTGCCGCAACCACAATCGGCGACACCCTTTGTTTATGACTTCGGACACTAGAGCTCATTAATCAATGCTGTAATGTCTTCATAGTTTTCTTTGCTGCCTTTTTCTTTGACAACCGCAGAAAAGGCAGTCATTTTACCTTTAAGATTTGCGGCTTTTTCGGAATTAGGCGTTTTCTTCAGCGCTTCCACAGCGTTGGCAAACATCCACAAGCGGAATGCAATTTCGCCGGTGGCGTTGAAATATTTGTCTTTCATAATAAATAAAATTTGAGGCATTAATCCCAAAATCTTACTCGGCCTCTCAGTAAGGGGATGTACATAATAAAAACTCTCACAAACAATATATCATAAGAGAATTTTCCAATCAATAACTATTTTGGACAAAAATGCGTAAGTCGGGTTATCCGCCGTTGTTCAAAAACAACTTTATTTTAGGCAAAAATTATTGTACAATGCAACCGTTTCAGACAACAAAGAAAGGATTAATATGTCTAAAATTATCACGATGATTCCGGTTCGTATGGCCTCAACCCGTTTGCCGAACAAGCCTCTGTTAGATGTCAACGGCAAAACGGTTTTACAAAGAGTTTATGAAAATGTCCGCAAAGATGTCCCCGGAGATATTGTTATTGCAGCCGGAGATAAGGTTTTGGTTGAGGAAGCGGAGAAGTTTGGCGCCAAAGCCATTTTAACCGACCCGAGCCTTCCGAGCGGAACGGATCGTATCGCCGCCGCCTTAAAAGAGATTGACCCGAGCGGCACCAAATATGACATTGTTGTCAATTTTCAGGGCGATGGTTTGAATGTTGACCCTAAAGTCAACCTTTCTTTGATTGAGATGATTGAACGCACCGATTGCGATATCGCCACTTGCGGTATGGTCTTTAAGAATGAGAAAGATGTTGCCGACCCGACAATGGTCAAAATCGTTATGGGTTTAAGAGAAGGAGAGCAGGAAGCGCGTTGCTTATATTTCACCCGCGCCGCCGCACCTTATATTCGCGACCCTGAGAAATGCGATAATCACGATTTCTACCATCATATCGGCATTTATGTTTATAAGGCTTCTTCTTTGCAAAAATTTGTCAGCCTTCCGGTCGGCATTTTGGAAAAGAGAGAGTCTTTGGAGCAACTCCGTGCTTTGGAAAACGGTATGAGCATTCGCGCCCGTATTGTGGACAACATTAAGCTGGTAGACCAAGCTCCGGCAGATGTTAACACACCGGAAGAATATGAAGCCGCTCTGAAGTGGATTAAATAATTTGATAAAAAAACAAAAAAAGGCACCTCAATGGTGCCTTTTTTATATAGAAAGAGCTCTGCTGTTAGAACAGCGGCTCTTCAGATACTCTGGTCCAAACTTCGTCAGGACGAGCCATCTCAGGCAAAGTTTCCAGAAAATCTGCAAACCACATATGGTTTTTCCTTAGCAGATATTCTGTCACCCCGCCTTCAATTGTCAGGATGGCTTCAATGCCCGCGCGGTGTGCGCCGAGGATGTCCGTTGTGCAGGTATCCCCAATCATCACAATCTTGTCTTTGGGGACCTCCGGGCAATATCGCGCAATCAGAGCTTCAAAAATACGCGGGTCTGGCTTGCCATAATAGACAACCTTGCCGCCGAGTTCTTCATAGAGCTCTGCGATGGAACCTTGTCGCACCACAAAGCGTCCGCCTTCATTGGCGCGCTTGTCCGGATTAGCACAGACCAATGTCTTGCCTGAAGCAGCCAGTTCCTTAACCATAGGAGCAAAGTCGGATAGCTCTACACTATCGTACTTTTCCCCGTTTTCGTCAGTCAACTGAGGTATTCCGCAGTAGATGAAGTCTGCTTCCTCAAGGCTGTCAACGCATTGGTAGGAAGAGCCTTCAAACAAACTCGGAATTGGATTTGTGCTTTTGAAATTTGCCGTTCCGAAAACATAATATCTGTTTCCCTTAATCGGCAATTTTCCGGCTTGTATATCCTCCGAGGCAAACTGTCCGGACGTAAGTAAGTCCGTATAGTCAACGCCTTTTATTACGCCTTTTTTGGCATAACTTTTTTCGGCATTGGCATTTGTAGCTGTCGTGTTTGACAGAATATAGACTCGCTTTCCCTCTGCTATCCATTTTTGAAACTCTTTAAGGACAGGAATGGATATGCCCTGACCAAAGTTGAACACCCCATAGGCGTCAACAATAATAATACTTTTATTTTCCATAATGCATAATGTTTGCCTAAAATATATCTTATTTTTAGACAAAAATCAAGATGGTTTTGTATATAAATATTATTTAATTTTTAATCACAATCAAAGGCAGAACAAAAAGCATAGCCAACAAGCCGAAGGCAAGCTGATTTTTCCAAGTTTGCTCTTTGTAGCGGAGGGCGGACACAATCATCACCACCGGCGCGGCAATCCGCATAAAGACCGCCACAAAGGAAACAGGTAGCAAGTTGATGGAAGAATAAATAATCAAAAATTCAGAGGCCGTATAAACCACGCCGGCAAGCACCACATCTTTGTTACAAAAAATGTTATGATAGTCCCGCTTAGAGATACCGAAAACCACACAAGCCAAAAACATTGCCACGGAAGAGAAGAGCAAATGCGCATACCATCCCACCTGAGGAATGGCCAAATGGTCAAAGACACTAAATGCCGCGCCCAAAAGCGTGATGAGCATAAAGTTAATTTTACCGCGAGCCGACAAACGTTTGGCATCGCCGCGTAATACAAAAACCAACCCCAAACCGCCTAAAGCACAAATACACATAAGCTGAAAACTTTGCAATCCTTCTTTGAAGAAGAGGTTGTTGGCCAAAGAGCCCAAAGCCATAGCCACAAATCCGAAGAACACGGAAGAAGATGTGCTTTCCTTGTTAACATCTTGCTGAAACTTAATCATTCCCCAAAGCAAAACACCTTTAAGAATGCTGAGCAACAAGAAAGGCGAGGTGCAAATTCTTTCAAAATCATCTGTCAACAAATGCCCAAAAAAAGGCCAAGAAAGCACCAAGCCGACCACCAGCCAAACACTTGTAAAAGCCGCAGATAACTCTGCCGGAAAATATTTAACACAGGGTTTGTATAAAAAGGGGCGCACCACCATAGAAAAGAATATCAAAAATCCGATAATCAGCTGGAAAGATGTCATCTCAATTGGTCCTCAAAAATAGCATTTTCTGCAGAATAACAGATTTATCTTAAATTACCTTTAATCAAAAACTTGATTTTTAGACAAAATTATGTTATACGAAAAACAATTTTCAGCATATTATTTAGTAATTTAATTTGAGATATTATGAAAAAGCTTTTTGTTTATGGTGCTGGACAAGTAGGTGTTCACGCCATGGTTTATGTCTTAAACGCCAAAGTTGCGGGAGCCGCTGAGGTTGTGATGTATGCACCGCATAATTCCAAACGAGTGGAAGGTGCGATAGAAGATATTCAGGATGCCCAAGCCATGACAGGACAAAGTTCTGATTGGTATTTTCGCGCCACATCCAATATTCGGGATATGAAAGGTTGCGATTTCGTTTTTTTCTGCGCGGGCAAATTCCCCCGTCCGGAAGAATATGCCAAAGCCGCCCAAAGGGGCATTGATGACCGTTTGCTTCAGGCTGTTCAGAACATAGATATTTTGAAGCAATTTTGCCAAGAAGTTGCTCAGTTCTGCCCGCAAGCCAAAATCTTCATCATCACCAATCCGGTAGATGTCATGACCCAAATCGCGCGCGAGCAATTGCCGCAAAACGAGATTTATGGTCTTGGTTGTTATTTGGATACCGCCAGATTCCGCAGGATTATGAGTGAGCTTTTGGCAGAGAAGGGGCTATACATTGCACCTCAAAACATCAAAGCTTGGGTTTTAGGGCATCATTGCGATACGATGTTCCTGCACAGAGCAAGTCTGCCGCAGATTGATTATGTCACGGAAGAGCTTCTGGCAACCGCAATGGAAAGGACCAAGGCGCGTGGTTTGCAAATAACCCGCATCAATCAACAAGCCGAGAGCAAAAAAATCAACAATGGCTCATATTTTGCGCCGGCAATTATGATGGCAAATGTCATGATATCTTGCGTAACCAAAACAGAGCTACTGTTACCGCTCAACCGCTATATTGGTGAGGAAGATAATCTTCCCCAAATGGCGGGAAAATCAGCGCAGCTTTTGGCAAAGATTAAAGATGGCAAAGTAACACCGCAAACTTTGCCTTTTGCTCTGACAGATGTTGAGGCAATGCAAAAAAGCCTTGCCGGACAAAGCAAATCCCGCCAAGCATTGGGGATTTGATGTCTAGGCTCTTATAACAAAAAAGGCACCCAAACGGTGCCTTTTTTGTTTTATTCCATTGTCGTGTTATTTTTAAGCCAGTCTTTAAGCTCTTCTAGACTATGAACTTCCGGAATCCACTTAAGGTCTTCCGGCAAGTCGGTTGTAAACTCGCAGCGATAGCGAATAGGATGAGCCCCGGCATTGATTGTTGCATATTGATTATAAATTCTGTCGTCAACCAAAATTGTTTCATCAGCTTTTAAGCCATATTTTTCAAAACAAGCTTTAAGCATATCTTCTTTAGCGGAATCATGCATAAATTTGCCATGCTGCACGCATTCAATCGTCAAAAAGTCCGTAACCTCGCCAAGGAGCTGAGTTAAGAAGCGTTTTTTTGTTTCCACGTCAAAAGTAGCAGACATCGTAAATTGCTTGTATCCTTTATCATGAAATTCTTTTAAGGTTTCAATCACGTTTGGATAAAGCGGGCGATTAGTAAAAAACTCCGGAGAATGGCAAAAATCATAATCCATTTCAACACCGAGCTCGGGGTGGGTTTTAAGCTCCAATGCACCATATTTCGGTACAATCGGCAAAACTTTAGGTAAATCTTCCCATTTAATATTTCCATATTTAGGAGCATATTTGGGGTGTTTGGTCAAAAAATTATAATAAGCATAGTTCAGGTTGGCCAAAACGCCGTCCACATCCCAGAAGATATTTTTAATAATCATTTTGCAAGTTCTCCTCATTAAATTCTTTCAAAAGGCTATAATATAACCCCGAAAAAAGCAAGGGTTTTGTTTTAATGCGAGGTTTTGAGCAAAATGATACCTAGTATAATGAGACAGATACCAAGCCAGCTATAAACTGACGAATTATCATTAAACATATATACGCCGACAACAAAAGTTCCCGCAGCACCGATACCTGTCCATACCCCATAAGCAATACCGATAGGAATCTGTTTTTGCGCCATATAGAGCAGGGCAGAGCTAATTACAATCGCCAACAAGGACAAAGAAAGCGAGGTGTAAAAATATTTTGTGGTTTGCGCCAATTTCAAGCCCAACGGCCAGCCGATTTCAAAAAGCCCCGCCACAAATAAATATATCCAGGCCAAAATATTTTCTCCTTTTAATCTGATTTTTTTCAGATTAAATAATCATCATAAAAGGATTATCAATAAGACAGCCTAATTTCCTCTGTAAGTTGAATATCCGTTGGCAGACATTGTTAGCGGAATATGATAATGCGTATTTTCATCAATCTGGAAAACAATTTCCACATAAGGATAAATTGAAGCCATATTTTTCTTGGCAAAATAAGGCAAAGTAGCAAAATTCAGCTTATAAATACCGAAGTTATCTTTTCCTTCGGGTAAAAAATCCGCAATTCGGCCATTATTATCGGTTATGCCTTTATCAATTTCTTCCCAAATGTTTGATGTAGGATTTTTACGGAATAACTTAACTTCAATCCCTGCGGCTGGCTTGCCGGAGCTGATGTCCAAAATATGCGTGCTGAGCTGATATTTCACATTTTCTTTGGCCTCAACAAGGGAAGATGTTGCAATAAAAACGGCAATAAGAGGTAATATAAATTTTATCATGATATTGTCCTTTTTTAGAGGTTAATATTAATTAATGTCTTATGTAAGTCCGCCATATTATCAAAAACTTTGTCTGCGCCGATATTAAGGCATTTTTGCTTATATTCGTCATTGTTGTTTGCCTTTGCGCCCACAAAAGCAAAAACGCGCATTCCGGCCTTTTTTCCGGCTTTGATTCCGTCAAGCGAGTCCTCAATGACAATGCAGTCTTCAATCGGGGTATTCATCTTTTGCGCGGCTAAAAGAAAAATATCGGGCTCCGGCTTGCCGTTTTGCACCATATCCGCCGTAAAACAATTTGTTTCGTTAAAATACTTATCAATTCCGACCGTGTGGTTTTTGGTGTCATTTTGATATTTGTTGCCGCCGGTTGCAATACATTGCTTAAAACGGCTGTCTTTAAAAATCTCTTCCACGCCGTCAGTTAAGGTTAAAAGATTTTTCATTCCGAAGTCGTGCAGGGCATTGAGCTTCTGCATAAAACTTTCATCAATTTTAAGGTTAGGGAAATGTTGCTCCAAGCGTTTGGCTTTGTCTTTTTCAGAGATACCGATAAGGAGGGCCCTTTTTTCTTCCTCAGAGAGCCTGATTTTCTTTTCACTCAGCAAGAGTTTTAGCCAATTATCGGCCTAAATCCCGTCGCTGTCGCAAATCACTCCGTCAAAATCCCAAATAATCAGCATATTTTGTCCTCAATATATTAACTGTAATGGATTTTATGGCATAATCAGCCATTTTCAAGCAAAAAGGAAATAAAACTTGCTTTTTTTGATAAAGTTTTTATAAAAAAAGCATAAGAAAAGAATTATGATGTTAAACTTCAAAATTATATTTTTATGGAAGATTTTATAAAAAATGCAAAATTTTTGTTTGAGGTGAAATATAACTGTTCACCGGAAGAATATGGTTATCCCGTAATTGATGTTTACCAAAGACACCGCGCCTATTTGTATGGAAAAGATGAAGAAGCCGTGAAGGCATACAAAAAATGCCAAAACCTGATGAGAAACAGCCTTATGTTGGGTATAATAGGTTGCCTTGCCGTATTATTTGTTTTTGCCGCTTGGTACGTTTTCTATAGCGACAAAGTAATTCATCCGCTCTCAATAGGAGCTCTGGCAATAGGTGTCGTTGACTTTTTCGGCGTATTAATAGCCTATTTTCGTAGCCGAAAATACGAAAAAAAACATAGGGGAAAAGTAATATTCTTGAACTATTGATAGGTCAAACAAACATTAACAAAAAGGCTGAGCTTCCCCTCAGCCTTTTTTCATATTGCATAACCGATTTCATCATTGATGTTTGGCTGGAGCTGTGTTAATCTTGAATAAGCTGTTTCAGACACAAAGGGGAAAAGAATGCTGGAAAAATTTTTATTCAGAAATGAATCAAGCTTACCGGCAAAATTATTGTTGGTTTATATTCTGTCAGCCTTAATAATAGCATCATCCAACGGCGGCTATTTCCTTGTATCACCGTTAATGAAGGTTATTACTGACGGATATAGTCTTGAACCATTTCTATATAGTTTGTTTTCCGCTAGTGTTATTTATGGAGTTTATTTCTATATTGCCGGCAAATTTTTGCCTCCAAAAACCAATATTATTTTAATTTATGTTTGCCTGCTTCTTTCCTCAGTATTTACTACCATATATTTATGGATGCATATAGAAAGAGGCTGGCAGATATTGGTCTTTTATTTCGCACTGATGTTTTATTTCAATAGATATACCCTAATCTCAAGTCTGATGTTGTTAATATACATAATCATTAAAGCTCCTCAAGTAAAAACACAAAAAAAAGACATCAAACCAGACCGATATGGAGTAATTAAAGTAGCGGCAGCTTTTATCTATTTATGTCTAGCCGCAGGCGTCCCACATTTTCTAAGATACCAAAATATTACCATTCTTGAAAAAGCTTCCCGAGATACAAAACAAACATATTTGTATGATTGCGTACCTGAAGAAGATATATTAATGACAAAAGAATGTGTAGACGCAGCCATAACAAAGAAAAATAATAGCTTTAATGAAAAGTGGAAAAATTTTGTGAACAAAATTAAGAACCCCAAAGGAGTAAATTGGCAGACAGAAGCTTTTTATAATAAAAATTTTATAGCTAAAACGCCCAAAATTATAGATAACTTTATCAGTATTAAACAATGTTATCCTATTGATAAATGTAAGTTTTCTTCAAAATATGTTTCTGCAGATAAAGGACTGCGATACGATGATTATCAAAATAGTAAGATACGAACAGATAGTCTAGCTTATTCTTTTTATGCAAAATATGATAATAAAAAACCAATGCTGGTTCATATAAAAGATAAGAATTATTATAGATATAATATCAAACAATATATTGAGAGTAAGAGTGGAGGAAAAAATGATGTCATTCTTTCTCAAACAAACGGAATAGAGGAAGTTTGGGCCGTCGGCTTGGAATATATCCCTTTAGTAAATGATAATTATTTCATCATTATCAGCATACCAAGATACGTGGAAAAAGAAAAAAATAAGCATGGAGAATATATTTTTGAATACCGGAATGGTTATAAATTTTATACTTCTTGCAAAGGAAAAGATTGTTATGCCCAAGACTTGGAAATAAGTTTAGATAGTCGTAAAGACCCATCACAAATTCAGATTAATTTTGGCGGAAAAGTTTATGAAATTGAAATAGATTCAGCCCAAAACCAATAAGATGTATTTTTCTGATTTCATCATTGATGTTTGGCTGGAGCTGTGTTAATCCTGAATAAACTGTTTCAGATATAAAGGAGTATTAAGAATGACGGATGATAAGGGTTTTATTTGTTTGCGCAACGGCAAGGCAGAATGCAAAATCTCTCTTTGGGGCGGCAACTTATTGTCTTATCGCCCGATTTCTGAAGCTCAAGATATCTTTTGGCTTGGTGATTTGAACAAATTTGACAATATTCAGGCCATCCGCGGCGGCATTCCGGTTTGTTGGCCGCGCTTTGCCGAAGAAAAATTAAATGACCGCCTTCCGCGCCACGGCTTTGCCCGCTTGTCTATATGGAGCTTGCAAAAAGTAAATGTTGATGAGGACAAAATAGAAGCCGAGCTCGCCTTAAAGCCCGAGGCAAAATATAATATCAAAGCCGAAGTAAAACTTCTTATCAAAATCACCGACAAACTGGAATATTCCTTAGAAACAACCAATAACGCCGATGAAGAATTTGTCTTTTCCGAGGCTTTGCACGCATATTTCAATGTCAGTGCCTTTGACAAGGTAGAAATTCAAGGCTTGGAGGGACATAGTTATAAAAACTCTCTGGACGGCAATTTTTATATGCAGGAAGGAGATTTGCGGATAACGGGCGAGTTTGACTCCATTTTCCAAAACCAAACCCAACCGATAAAAATCATTGATTCCGGCTATAACCGTATTATCTCGCTTGAAAAACAGGGCTCAAACACTACGGTTGTCTGGAACCCGAACAAGGACTTAGCCGAGATGAGCCAAGGACAATACAAAACCTTTGTCTGTGTGGAACCTTCAAACGTGGGTGATTATTGCGTCAAACTCGCGCCCCACGCCAAACACATCATCTCAGCCACAATTTCCACGCAAAAGTTAGGCTGATTTGTTATAAAACAAACCCTCTTTGATTTTGGTCAAAGAGGGTTTTTGTAAAGGGCAGGTTATTTCAATAGCGATATAATTTGCGGAATAATGAGTACCGTAAACACCGATACAAAAATAGCAAACATATTAGCGCAAGCATTAAAAAATATAACACCGCCTCCGCTCCAATACATAAGATATAAAAAAGCAGCCAGAAAGAGCCACACGGCCAAATTCCACCATCGGCTCACAATCCATTTGGATTTAGGCTCACAATCCTTACGTATTCGCTCATAAATCCAACCGCATATTACCGCAACAAGCAAATAGAACGCGGCTGTAAATCCATAGGAAAAATAAGTAAGGAAATTTGTTGTCCGGAAAGTTTGTTTATAAACCTCCGTCCAAGCAGGGTTAATACTAATCGGGTTTGATACAAATGCCGAAAAAGCAATGATAACACCCAAACTGATAATCCAAAAATAAGCCTTTTTTAAAAACTTATGAATTGGAAAAGACATTCCCACGGCAACAATGCCGGTTAACACCAAAGTAGCAATTAATTCTTTCATATAAAATAATTTTTTTAAGAGTTTAACAAAATCAGATAATCAGTTGATGGCAAAGATTGTCTTTGTTTTCTTATCAAAGAAAACAAATGGAATAATGCCTTCCTGATACGGAGCAGAAAAAGATACTCTTGCTAAAGCCACTTCCCAGAGAACAACAAAGCTTCTTGCAAATTCTTCCCCTCCTTTGGTTGAAACAGTAACAAAACTGTTTCCTTCGTCCCGAAAAGAGACTCTGTTTATAGAAACATTTGTACGATTAATTGCATCTGCAATAATGCCTTTGAAAGCCGTATGAATATATTCTTGTTCCAAAGCATATATTTCAGGCAGATTTTGTTTAACTTCTTCAATAAGCCTAACTAACTCATTTTTAGGAATATTGTGATATGCGCAGTCCATCATTTCCGTAATGCTGTGCTCCTTAGTATAAGGCACAAATATTTCGGATTGCCCATAATCAATATAACCGAAACCAATTTTTAGGTTGTCAGAATAATACAGAGAACATTTTTCAAAAAACAGTTCCTTGAACTTTTTTTGACCTTCTTCAAACTTGTCCATATTCAAAATAATTTTAAGATTTATAACATAAGTATCTTTTTAATATACGATAAGCCAACAAAAGTAAATAAAAAACACATAATTAAAAAAGCCTCCGATAAGGGAGGCTTTAAAAAGTAAGTATCTTAGTGAATTTTAATTTGTGTGTTTGTACAATTTTCGTTTGAAACCGTACCCATAAAAGCATTCATATGTAATTGGCATTTTTCAACAATAAGACCATTATTTCCATCAGAAGAGATTGAAGTAACAAATGGTCCAGCATTGGTACAAGCGCTTATAGTTAAGCTTAAAAGCGCTAAAAGCACAAATTTTTTCATCTTAGTCCTCCATAAAATTAAATTTTCTATCTTCTGTGATAGATATTATAAATTTATATATAAAAAATAATTAACAGCTTCAGTAATATAAAAGAGGTTAAGTCAGTAGGGTAACATTACCATCAAAAAAGCCTCCGATAAGGGAGGCTTTTTTCATTTAAGAATTTTAACAATTTTTCCGTTAACAGATTTGCCGTTGATTTTCAATACAACAACACTATCTTCCTTCAAATAAAAAGGATATATCATCTCAACCCTAACCTGAAGTTTGTTTTCAGGTAACTCTTTGAGAGCCTCAAGTCCGGAAAAGAATGAGTAGTTGTATAAATCAGGAAAACAAGCAGAAGCTCTATCTTGTTGAAGAAGCTTTTTTGTTTCCTCGTTATTCTCCGTTTCAAAGGTAAATTTGTTGCGGATGAGCTCCGGCGAATTTGTTGCAATACAAACGTTGTTAACATTATGCCTGAAGTGAACACCAACTTCTTTTTCCGTGCAAGCATCGTCAACAAGCTTTCTGCCAATAGATATTCCGACAATTAAGGTATCTTTAGGATAAAATTCGGATTTATTATAAATTTTTACTTTATCCCCGACCTTAACTTTCCCCAAAACAATTTTACCAAAAAGCACTCTGTTAAAGGTCCGATTCTGCTGATCATCATCTTTTAAAATAATTACAAACTTTTCCATAAGCGAATAATTTAATTGGTTCAACAATAATAGAAAGAATCTCTAAAAATCAGAGAGCTTTCTATCATACCCTAACAAGGATGTAAATATCATTAAAGTGTTGTATTTTTGGTTTAGAAAATTTTATGTTACGAAAAAATATACGTTTGGAGAGCAAATTATGATAGTTTTTTATAGGAATATATAAATTTTCTTGGAATATATTTAAAAAAGTGTTATATTAAAATCGGTTAAATTATTTTTATTAATATATTCTACACATATGTAAGGAATATCTTTTTATTGAAAATCAGCTCAATAAAAGTTTGTTCCCCAGGGATGTGTTAGAATCAAAAAGCACATTTCACCGAGACTGGAAACGGGGTAAGGTGAAATGATATTATGAAGAAAGTAAATATCTGCTTCAAGACAATGATTTTTAGTCTTGTCGGAGGAGCAATTCTAGGTGTTTTGGACTTAAAACTCTCGATTAAAGGACTTGAGCTTTTAGGCAGAGGGTTGTTTGTAATAGGCCTAATAGCCTTGCCACTCTTGTTTTTCATGATGGCATTGAATTTTAAGAAAGAGCAAGATAAAAAATTAGCTCTCTCAACATTGTTTTTTGCCATTTCACTGCTGGTGGGAGTTTTCCCGCTAATAGTAATGTTATGTACATAAAGAAAGCCTCCCATTTGCAGAGGCTTTTTTATGGTGCGCAAAACTATGCAGTTATCGACTAAAACTATGATAAGTTTACGTAAAAATTACCGGCAATCTTCTTTTGATTTTTTATTCCATAACATTATCTCTTTAGCATCTTCTGTCTGGCTTTGGGCAATTTTTCTATTCTTTTCAGTTATTTCACCGGTTCTGCTATCTCCTGTTTTACCTAAATCGTCCTTAGATAATCCAATTTCTTCAAGACCTGAAGATAGTGATTTGGCTTTAAATTCTAACGGATCAATATGGCTGTCTTTCTTTCTTTTTCTAAGCTCGGCAATTTTTTGTAAATTTTTATCGGCGTATTCAATTAAGCCTGTTTCAGGATTAAAGTCTAGTTCAGGAGTTTTCTTATCCTTTATATTAGAAGCTTTATTTTCTGCATCATCTAATGATGGTAAACTAAATCCCCATCCTGTATTATTCATTGCACTTCCTTCTGGATTATCGCCGTCTCTATGCTGTTGGTCGGATTTTTGCCGCCCAAAATCATCCAGATTAAAGTTTGCAAAAGCGCTAAAATCCGGTCTGTTTTCCCTAAATGAGAAATTATCTTTTTTTCCGCCTTTAAATAATTTTTCCAGATTTTCAGAAGTTGGCTCAAAATATTTTATTCCGGGTTGTCCCGGATTATCGCTGTTAAAACCGCAATGCTCATAAAAAGAGCCGGCACCCCATGTGGCGTGCACGACTATGCGGCCTTCACAGCCCATTTGTTGAGATAACTCATAGCATTTTTGCAATCCGGCTCGCCCATAACCGTTTCTTTGGAAGGTTCCAAAACCATCAATTTCTAAGACAGGCTTATCTTTCCAAGTCTCGGGACACTGAACCCCACTATATTGAGGGTGGATTGAAATATTACAAGTTCCAACCTTTGTATCTCCCTCAAACATATCATACGCAAACATATTGAGACTATCAAGATTATCAGCCATTTATATCCCTTTCATAATTTTTACTATATTCTATCATCTTATGAGCTAAAAGAAAACTAAAATGATTGCTTTTATTGGTCTTAGCCTCAAAAGTCCAAATACTCTTCTCAAAATTATCAATCAGACTAAATAGCCATTTGTTTAAAAACAAAAAAGCCTCCATAATGGGAGGCTTTTTTAATGGTGCGCGTGACTAAAGCAATTATCGGACTAATTTTTATGATGATTTTAAGGAATTAAATAGAAAAATTGATATAGCTAAGACATCTAGCACGAATTTATTAATTGATGTGTGTTCATAAAAAAACCTCCGCTTCTCAGCGGAGGATAAAAAAATTTTTTACTTTCCGTTACCGATGTTAAGTAGTTGTCCAGCCTGACCACTGCTCATTACAACAGTGTTCCAGCTCTTTGCAGATTCTGCAAGTTTCATCTGCATCTCAATTTCTTTCAAACGAAGAATTTGAGGATTATTGGCAAGAGCACGACCCTCAACCTCAATGGCTTTAGCTCGACCTTCCGCCTCAATGCGTAGACGTTCTGCTTCACCTTGAGCTTCTGCTGCTTTCTTCTTAGCTTCGGCTTCTTTTTCAGCAATTTCATTTTCTCGCTGCTCAGCTCTCTGCTTTGCTGTAATTTTTAAGTTAACAGCATCTTGCACTTCTTTTGGCAAGCGAATCAACGACAGATATGAAATTTCCTGAACATCGATACCGAGAGGAGCATACTTCTCTTGCATTTTTTGCAAGACTCCAGCACGAAGTTCTTCCTTCTTCTGAGCATAAACCTCATCGACTTTCATATTAGCCGACAATTCATTGAAGAAATTACGAACGTCTTTTCTTAAAAAACGATCAATAATTTCCTGCGGTTCACACTTGAAGTACTCGTACATTTTTGCCAGAGAATTACCTTCTGTATCAAAAGTAAAGGCAATTCCTACGTCACAGCTCAAATCCTGGCCTTCGGCCTGGAAATGTATTGATTCGTCTACTTGATTTCCTTCATTAGAAGATAAAGTCCAGCTCCACTGCTGGATATTTGTAGGGTACACTTTAATAGTGTAATAGCCGAACCAATGATTTGCATGGCGTCCAACACCTAGCACTTCTGTCTGACCTTTTTTGTCTCCCAGCTTATAAATCTTCAAGCCGGCTTCACCCAACTCAATTGAGGTACATGAAGAAACAAACGCAACAAGGAATAAAACTACAAAAAAATTAAATGTTTTCATAAATTAAAAAAAATTAAAAAAATTAAAANNAAAAATTATCACTCTTCGGTTGCAGGCAACCACATCTGAAACAACAACCATAAGACTACGGACAACAGGATAAAACCTAAGACCATAATAAAATCATCTGGTGTTGTAAATAACTGCATTCCAAATGAACCTCCGATAAAGATGATTACAATTGAAAATACCATTTTCCAGTACCAAGCCAAAACTTTGACCTTGGCAACTTGGTTCTGCAACCAAGATTTTTTTCTTTTTTTCTGTCTCATAACTTTATTTTTTTTTATGAAAAACAAATTAAACGGAAAGGTAAAAAAATACCTTTTATACACAATTGTATATTCCATAATAATTTGTTTAACAAATAGAAATATATCACAAAATTGATACCCCGTCAATATATTTTCCAAAAAAATAGACAAAACACGAGCGAGGCATCAAACTTCTCAAATATTCTTTCGGAAAAAAATAATATTTTTAAAGTCCGATAATTTGTTAAAAATCGCCAAATTAAAAATCTCAAAAATCGGACTGAATAAGTACTTGTTTAAAAACAAAAAATCCGCCCATTTGGCGGAAATGTCAAAAATGGTGCTGCTGGCAAGCTTGTGCGCGCGGCTAAAGCCACAGCGCAAACCAAAAGGTTCTCGCTTCGCTCGCTCTCCTTCGCCAAACTTCGCTTGGCTCTGTCGCCGGACTTGCTTATGCCCCCGCAAGTCCGTCTCTGCAACATAACCATTAAAAAAACCTCCACAAAGGGAGGCTTTTTTAATGGTGCCGCTGGCAAGAATCGGACTTGCGACCCCGTCATTACCAATGACGTGCTCTACCACTGAGCTACAGCGGCGACAACTGAAAGTGAACATACAGACTATAAACATAAAAATCAAGTATATTTTTTAATTTTTGTAAAAAAAATTTGTATCTGTTTATATAGATATTAAATTTTAGTGCAAAAATAAAAAATTAGTTTAAGATAAAAACAAATAATTTTTATTAGAAAGGCCAAAACAATGCAGATAAATAAAACCGCAATCAAAGACAAAATTCGCTCATATTTTGCCGAGCCGCAAGGCAAAGCGCGTATGGCTTGCGAAGTTTTTTCCGTCCTCTTGGGCTTATCCGGCATTCTAATGATTATTGCCGCCGTTGCTTCTGGCTCTGTTTTAGGTTTAGTAGGGGCTTTGGTTGCAACGCCGTTGTTGGTTATTTTGCCTTTTTACTTTTATCATTTTTTCAAAACCATGCTACAAGGTGTTGCCAACAAACAATTCCGACGCTTAGAGCGCAATCGCCAAGTTGAAGAATATGATACTTTGCCTTTTCGTCGCACTTTTCGCGGAATGGCCTTTTATCTAACCTCTTTTATTTTGGTTATCACTCTTTTGATGGGCTTTTTGACCAAGAGTTATGATATTTTGTTTGAGGCGGCCTTAATCTTGCCGTTGCTCTATCTTATGCGCTGTGGCTATCGCTGGATATTCGTTTTTGCAATCATCTGGTGGACTTTTGAAAAAGGTCTGCAGCTCTATGTAGCCCCAAGCGGTGCTTCTGTTGCCAGTATATTGGTTTGGTGGGCCGTCGTAACCTACATTTACTTGCAAGCTTATAAGGTTGAAAAAGCGCGTGCCAAGTTACCTAATATTCCACACAAGCCCTGGCTTAAAGATTTGGGCTTGGCCTTGGGAGGGTTTATCTTTCTTTCAGCATTACTTTATGCCCTGATTTATTAAATTGCATAAGTTTTCGCTGGTATTTTAAAAATTTATTGTTATCTTACACTCGGTATGTAGGAAGGAGTAAACTATGAAAAAAATTGTGTATGTGTTGTCTTTGTTGTTCATATTATCAGCCTGTGGCAATGATAATACAACCTTTGTTGATAATGCCTATAAATTGCGCAATGCTAAGAATGGCGCAGAAATAACTTTAGGTTTTGATGGTGAAGAAAACCGTTATTTCGGTCGCGCTGCCATCAATCGTTATTTCGGTACATATAAAACGGAAGGCAATAAGTTAACTTTAGGTATGGCAGGTTCAACCATGATGGCAGGTCCGGAGCCTTTGATGGCAGCAGAGAGTGAATATCTGCAATTTTTGCCTCAAGTTGCAACTTATCGTTTAGACGGCAATCGCTTGATTTTGAGCAAGGCCAACGGCGAAAGCTTGGTCTTTGAAATAATCGGCAGAGCCTCATCTTTGAAATAAACCATAAAAAAGCAAGGCAAAGTCCTTGCTTTTTTTTATGCTTGCAGAGGGGCTGATTTTGTGGTATAACAATCCTGCTAAAAGAGATTATTAACCCATAAAATTATATAATATGTGCCATTCAACAACACATAAGGTAATCCGCTTTGGGCTAATCCAGAGGGATTATCAAATTAAGATTGATGAAAATTTCTTGTGTGTAGGAGATGCCGTAAAGGCAGCTCGCGGGAATGATGATTACTTCGGTGTCATAACCCGTATTTTTCGCACAGACGGAACAGTCTTTAGCGAAAAGTACCTAATAAAAAATTCCAAGCATGAGGAGTTTATAAAAAGCACCAAAAAGAAAAGAAGTACAACCGGCTACTCAACCATGAACTTCTAATCTTTAAGAAAAAAAAGAACTTCGCGCTTTTAAGCCCGAAGTTCTTTTGCTTTTTATGGCTTTATTTATTCAAACGGATTTAAGCCTTTGCCAAAAACGGCATCTTTCAAGCGTTTGAGTGTGGCTTGTGCCGTCGGGCGAGCTTTGCTTGCGCCTTCTTGCAGCATTTCCTCAACCTCATCAAAATGCGCCATATAATAATTATATTTTTCGCGCGCATCTTTAATTTCATTAATCACGGCATCCAACAACATATTTTTGATATTTCCGTAACCGAGCTTGCCTTGGCGCAATCCGTCGCCCATCTCCTTAAGCTGTTCTTCCGTCGCGATGGACTTATAAATTTCATAAACCAAAATCTCATCGGGATTCTTGGGCTCTTCCATCGGACGAGAGTCTGTCTTGATGGAGAAAATAGCTTTTTTAATGGCTTTGTCATCATCAAATAACGGAATAACATTGCCGTAAGATTTGCTCATTTTGCGTCCATCAATTCCGGGAACAACGGCAACATGCTCGTCAATATAATAAGTCGGCAGATGCAGCAACTTGCAGTTATAATGTGCATTAATTGCACCGGCAATATCACGCGCAATCTCCACATGCTGAACCTGGTCTTTACCCACCGGAACAATATCGGTGTTGAAGGCTAAAATATCCGTAGCCATAAGGGTCGGGTAGGTATAAAGCCCCATATTGATGCCATCATCATCAGGTTTCTGCGCCTCGCGATTCTTATCAACCGCGGCCTTATATGCATGCGCTTTGTTCATAAAGCCTTTGGGGGTGTAGGCATATAAGATGGTCGTGATTTCGTGGATTTCGGGAATATCCGATTGCCGATAAAAGACGGATTTTTTAGGGTCAAGTCCGCCGGCCAGATAGATACAAGCGATTTCTTTGAGCTTTTGGCTCAAGATATTAGGGTCTTTTTCGGCATTGATGGCATGGTAGTCGGCAATAAACATATAATGCTTGCCACCCGCCGCCAAAGCCTCGTGTCCGAGCTTAATTGCGGGCTTGATTGCACCGAGATAATTTCCGAGATGAGGGGTTCCGGTCGGCTTAACACCGGTCAAAATCACTTTTTTATCAAACATTTTATACCAATCCTGAAATTTGTGTTGTAATTATTTGTAAAATTGATACTCTACTTGGTGGTTAAAATCAATTAAAAACTATAAATTTAGGACAGAATAAAATGTTGGATATTAAATATATTGCCGAACACCCCGAAGAGATTAAATCGGGTATGGCGAAAAAAGGTTATACCAAAGAAATGCTTGATGTTGATGCTTTGATTGCGTTGTATAAAGATATTGCCGCATTAAAAACCTCATCACAAGCTCTGTCCGAAGAAAAAAACAAACTCAGCAACTCCATCAAAACGGCTTCTGCGGAAGAACGTCCCGCCATCATCGCCAAGAGTAAGTCTATTGGTGAGGAATTGAAGGTTGAGCAAGAAAAACTGGCCGCCGAACAAGCTAAATATGATGATATGATGTTGCGTATGCCCAATATGCCGAGCCCGGAAAGTCCGGTCGGCAAGGATGACAGCGAGAATGTCGTTCGCCGCAAGGTTGGCACCCCGCGCACCTTTGACTTCACCCCGCGCGACCATGTTGAACTTATGGAATTAAATGATTGGAGCGAACTTGAGCGTATTACCAAAGTTTGCGGCTCTCGCACTTATGCCATTAAGAATGAACTGGCCAGATTAGAGTTGGCCATCCATATGTTGGTGATTGATAAATTAGCCGCAAATGGTTTTACGGTGATTAATGTTCCGTCTTTGTCAAAAGAAAAACCCTTATATGGTCAGGGCTATTTGCCTTTCTCCAGAGACGAGATTTATTATATGCCGCAAGATGACCTCTATTTGTCCGGTACGGCGGAGTTGATTTTGAACTCTCTGCGCGCCGATGAGTTGCTGAATGAGAATGAACTGCCGATTCTCTATGCCGGATTCTCTCCATGTTTCCGCCGCGAGGCCGGTGCGGCAGGTAAGGATACCCGTGGCTTGACCCGTGTGCATCAGTTTATGAAGACCGAGCAGTTTGTCATTTGCAAAAATGACATTGCCGAAAGTGAAAAATGGCACCAAAAGCTATTGGCCCTTTCGGAAGAAGTTCTGCAAGATTTGGAATTGCCTTATCAGGTTTTGGAGGTTTGCACCGGAGATATGGGCGCGCCGAAATATCGTCAATATGACCTTGAAGCTTGGGTTCCGACCCAGAATTGCTATCGCGAAACCCATAGCTGCTCCAATATTACGGATTGGCAGGCACGCCGCACCAACTTGCGTTATCGTGATAACACGGATGGTAAGGTTAAATATGCCTTCACACTGAACAACACCGGTATTGCTACGCCGCGCGCTTTGGTTCCGTTCTTGGAGAACCATCAGCAGGCAGACGGCACAGTGCGTATTCCCGAAAAACTTCAACCCTACATGGGCGGCAAGAAGTTTATCGGCAAGAACGCACGTTAAAATTTTTAAGAAAGAAATTAAGTCCGGTTTTGCCGGACTTAATTTTTGGAAGAACAAATGAATAATGCACTGAAAATAATAGAATTTATGAAAATCGCCGAGCAACTTTGCTTGGTTGAAAGAGATAATCTGATGAGCTCCGGCCGACAGGAAACCGATGCCGACCATATCTTCAAGCTGGCTTTTTTGGTGCTGATGGTTCAGCCTTATTTGAAGCATCCGGCAGATTATGGCAAAATGTTGGAGCTGGCGCTGGTGCATGATTTGGTTGAGGCGCGTTCGGGAGATTATTCTCTTTCCGCACAAATGGCAGACCCGAGCTTAAGAGCCCAAAAGAAAGCAAAAGAGCGGGAGGCCGCTTTGTATTATCAAGAGGTTTTGCCCCCGCCCTTGAATGATAAGATATATGACCTATTTATGGAATATGAAACCAGACAAACCCGCGAAGCTAAGCTTGTTTGGGCCTTAGACAAGTTGGAAGCCAATCTGCAAGCCAACCGCTTTCATGACGGCGATGTTCGCTATTGGGCCGAATGTGAGAACGGCAATATTTATTATCAAATGGCCGTAACCAAAAAACCGCAGATTAAAGATTTGGATGAAGAAATCATCTCCGAGCTGGAAGAAGCAATCATTAAACTATCAGAGGAAAACATCAAAAAATGCAACATCAGCCTTTGCCGATAGATAAAGTAAAATTAGTTATTTTTGACTGGGACAATACCCTGGCGGAAACGCGCACATCGTTGACCTTTGCCGTTAATCAGATTCTCAAAGACTATGGTATGCCCGACTGGGAAGAGGTCAAAAAGCAAAGAGATACAAACTTGTCCTTTAGGGATAATTTTCCGCGTATTTTTGGAAGCAAAGCTGAAGAGGCATATAAAAAATATGCAGAAGTTTATTTACAGAACGTCAAAAACTTAATCAGCAGTTTTAAGGGAACGCAAGAGGTTTTGAACTGGCTGAAAGCTCATGGGATAAAAATCGCCATAATGACCAACAAGGACCGCCGCTTGCTGGAATATGAACTGCCTTTGTTGTTTGAGCCCAAGCTTTTTGACCGTATTGTTTGCGGACATGAGGCTCCGCGGGATAAACCTTATCCCGACCATGCGCAATATACGATTCACGGCCTTTTGCCGGAAGAAGTAGTTTCGCCCGAAACGGTTTGGGTGGTGGGCGACAGCCCGCAAGACAGTATCTGTGCTTGCGGTGCAGGAGTTTTGCCGATTCGCATCGGCCACCCGATATGGGGAGATGAAGAAAAATATGCAAAAAACATCATTCACTATAACTCTTTTGAGGATTTTTATGCTGATTTGAACAAGAAGTAAGGCAAGGTTAGCAAAATTTTAAGCAGATTGCTTGTAGATTTGAGGCAAGAAATTTCAACAGATTTGAGGACTGCAATATGAGCATAAACGAAGATCCGGACAACAACAACCAACGCATAGCCAACTATGTTATCATTGGCATTTTGGTCGTTGCTTTTTTGGGGCTGAATTGGTGGAGCCTCCGTACTTATCTTTCCTCAAATTCTAAGACAATCAATAATTTTCAAATTTCGGAGGATGAGATGCCCAACACCAGAGAACCGGCCGTTGCCGGAATATTCTATGCCTCGGAGCTAAAGCAGTTGGATAAAGAGGTTGAGCATTATTTAGCGGCAGAGTATCGCCCCGGAACGGCTCGCCCCGAGATTTTGATTGTGCCGCACGCCGGCTATGTTTACTCCGCGCCTGTTGCCGCGCAGGCTTATCTGCAACTCCAAAACTATGCGGATAACATTAAAAATGTGATTCTGGTCGGACCTTCACACCGCGTGGCTTTTAACGGAATTGCCGCCCCGCAAGCAGATGAGTTCAAAACACCTTTAGGCAATGTAAAAGTTAATCAAAAAATGTTGGCGCAAATGGTTGAAAAAAATCCGGATGTTCGTTTTTTTGATGCTGCGCATAAACAAGAACATAGCTTAGAAGTGCAGTTGCCTTTTTTGCAAAAGGTCTTAAACAAGTTTCAGATTGTGCCGCTGGTTTACGGCAATGTTGCACCGGAGGCTTTGGCAAAGGTGCTTGAACCTTATGTAACCGACAAAAATACGGTTATCATCATTTCGGCGGATTTATCTCACTATTTTGACTACGAAACCGCTCGCGGAATGGATGAAAAAACCGCAGAGCTGATTGAACAGAACCGCCCCGAACTGGAAAATCATATGTCTTGCGGCGCAACGGGTATCAATGCCGTTTTGCTTTTAGCTCAGAGCAAACATTTGCGTCCCGAAACTTTGGAGCTGGCTAACTCCGGAGATACGGCGGGAGACAAAGATAGCGTAGTCGGCTATGGGGCTTGGGCTTTTATGGAAGAGCAAAAAGTGAAGCCGGAACCTAAAGACAGATTAGATGTTGAGCTGCAAAACCTGCAAGATTTTGCCAAATTCTATGGCAAAGATTTATACAAGATAGCCAAGCAAGCTTTGAGTGAGGCTGTGGAGCACAACAAAAGATTTAAGCCCTCAAGGAGCGATTGGCCGGACAGAGTTTTTGACAAAGGCGCAGCTTTTGTAACACTGACAATAAACGGCAAGCTCCGCGGTTGTATCGGCACGGTTGTTCCGCATCAGGCGGTTGGGTTAGATGTTGCGGACAATGCTTATGATGCGGCCATGAGTGATACGCGTTTTACGCCCGTCAAGCCGGAAGAGTTAGAGCAAATTTCCATCAGCATTTCGTTGTTAACAGACTATGACGCGGTCAATTTTTCAAGCGAAGAAGACTTACTTTCTAAAATCCGCCCCGGAATTGACGGTTTGATAATAAGAGACGGCGACAGACAAGGGCTGTTTTTGCCCTCGGTCTGGGAGCAACTCCCCGATAAAAAAGAGTTTTTGAACAATTTGAAAATAAAAGCAGGCCTAAGTCCGAGCTATTGGTCGGACAATATCAAGGTCTATCGTTTTAGAACGCTGGAGATAAAGAATGAAAATTAACGGATATGAACTCAACGTCAGTGAAGAATTTTTGGATGATATCTTTGCCAACAAAACCAGAGAAGTAAAGCTGGTTGACAAGAATTTTGCCGGATATCAGGCTTTGACCGAAGGCAACAAAAAAGCATTGGAACATTTGGTTGCCGCCGCCAAAATTTTTGATGACGTGGCGATGGAGCAAGACCACGAGATGAACCTCCCGATGAAAAAAGCCTTGGAAGAAGCCGCCCAAACCAGCACGCATGCGGCCAAGGCCTTAAAGCTGTTTATGTCTTTTCACGGTGTTGAGGGACACAACGGCATAGACTTGGAGCCGATTGAGATTTTTAAGGGAATAAAGGGAACAAAAGGGCGCAATTTTTATCCCGCGGATTTAGACGTTGCAGAATTTCATCAAATCATTGCCCGAATGATAAATGAGGGTAAGATTGACGAGGTCAAAAAGATTTTGAGCGTGCGCACCATGGTTCGGCGCGATGGTAAGGACTTGAAGGCCATAGATTATACCGAATATTTTGCCGATGCCTTTTCCAAGGCTGCCAATGAGTTGGAAGTCGCCGCACATTATACCACGGACGAAGATTTTAAGGATTACTTGGGCTGGCAGGCACAGGCTTTGCTGCAAAACAACGAAGATATGGATATGTTGGCAGATAAGCACTGGGCGGTTTTGCAAAACAACAACCAGCTTGAGTTCACCTTAGGACGTGAAAGCTATGACGATGAACTGACCGCTACCATTTATGACAACAAGGAGCTGATGGAGCTTATCAATCAGCACAATATTGAGGTCAACCCGAAAGATATGTTGGGCGTGCGCGTCGGTATCATCAACAAAGAGGGAACGGAACTGATTTTGAAGTTTAAGGAGCATATGCCGGAGCTAGCCAAATTGATGCCTTTTGCCACGAGTTACCACCAGAGCATATCCGATGGCGAGGAACTGAAACAAACAATGGTAGATGTGGACTTGGTTGCCTTGACCGGAGATTATGCACAATGCCGCGGAGCAATCACTACGGCGCAAAACTTGCCGAATAATGACAAATTGGCAATTAAGACCGGCGGCGGCCGCCGCAATGCTTATCATCGTCAGGTTCGCCAGTCCATAGATAAGGAGCGGAATAAGAAGCTGCTGGATAAACTGGTTGCGCCTGAGCTGCACAAATATTTTGACTTGGAAGCAGACCATCTCTTTGTCATCGGACACGAAAACGGCCACTCTTTAGGTCCGGATAATGACTATCAGCGCGCTTTGGGCATTCATCGCAGCACGGTAGAGGAAGAAAAAGCCGATACGGTTTCAATCGCCTTTATGCCGGAATATGTCAAAGCCGGCGTGATTGATGAGGAAACGCTGAAGAAAATATATACGACTTGGGTTGTTTATCGGCTGTTCTTAAAAGCTCAACCTTTGGAGGCGCACCGCGTCGGCGAGCTGATTCACTTTAACTTTATGCATGACAATGGCGCTTTTTACTTTGATGAGAACCATAAGCTGCATATCAATTTTGAGAAGTTTCATGATGTGGTTTATGCGATGTTAGAAGAAACCATAGCCGTCCAGCTTTCCAAATCTTCGCAAAAAGCCAAAGAGTTTATTGACCGTTACACAACTTGGGGCAAAGATTCTCAGCACATTGCCGAGGTTCAGAAAGAACTTGGTGTAAAGAATTACATCGTAATTAAGGACTTTTTCTAAAATGTATTACAGCTTTTTTGAGATTTTTTCTATCGGTGTCGGTCCGTCAAGCTCACACACGGTCGGGCCGATGCGTGCGGCCAAGCGCTATATAGACAATCTGCATCAAAAGGAACTATTTAATAAGGTTGAGAGGGTAGAGGCTGTTCTTTACGGCTCTCTAGCCTTAACCGGTTTCGGACACGGCACGGTCAAAGCGATTGTGTATGGCTTGATGGGCTTGGAGGCGGAAGCGATAGACCCGGAAAAACCTTATGTTGCAGCTGTTGAACGCGATAAAATCTTACACTTGGGGCAAGAGAGAGCCATAGCTTTTGATATCAATAAAGATGTCATTTTTGAAAAAGAAACCTTTTTGCCGGAACATTCTAACGGTATGCGCTTCAAAAGCTATGATAGAGATGGCAATATTTTGTTGGAGGAAGTTTATTTTTCGGTCGGCGGCGGCACAATCGCTCGTCAGGACGAGATTGCGCGGCGCGTAGAAAGACAACCCTATAATGTTCCCTATGATTACAGTTCGGCAGAAGAGCTTTTGGCAATTTGCGAAAAAGAAAATCTTTCCATTGCCGATGTCGTGATGATAAATGAGTCTGCTTTGCGCTCGCATGATGAAGTTATGGCAGGCATCGCCAAAATCCGCCGTGTTATGCAAAACTCCATAGACAGAGGGATGAAAGCAAAAGGAACACTCCCCGGCGGCTTAAACATTCCGCGGCGCGCTCATGAGATATACGAGCGTTTGGAACAAAAATTCCGCGATAACGATTATGATCCCTTGTTGATGGTTGATTGGATAAATCTGTGGGGCTTTGCCGTAGCGGAAGAAAACGCCACCGGCGGACAAATCGTAACCGCCCCAACAATGGGTTCGGCAGGTATAATGCCTGCGGTTTTGCGCTATTTTGAGCGCTTTGCCTCACATAAATCTAACAATGATGTAGAAACAGGGGTTGTCAAATATTTGCTGACAGCTTCGGGCATTTGTAGTTTGTATCGCTCCAATGCATCCATATCCGGAGCAGAGGTTGGCTGCCAAGGAGAGGTTGGCGTTGCTTGCTCAATGGCTGCGGCAGGTTTGGTTGCGGCAATGGGCGGAAGTTATAAGCAAGTTGAAAATGCCGCGGAGATTGCGATGGAACACAACCTTGGTCTAACCTGCGACCCGATTGGCGGCTTGGTCCAGATACCTTGTATTGAACGCAATGCGATGGGTGCAGTTAAGGCGGTTAATTCTGCCCGCATAGCTATGAAGGGGGATGGCACACACTATGTACCCTTAGATGATGTCATTAAAACCATGCTGGACACCGGTCGTGATATGAACAACAAGTATAAAGAAACCTCATTAGGCGGCTTGGCTGTAAATGTTCCAAACTGCTAAGGCAGAAAAACTTGCAGAATTTTCTTGCTAAACTTGGGATTTTGGCTTTTAATCAAAAGCAAGATAAGTAAGCGGAGTTCTGAGAGATGATAAAAAAGTTGCTTGACGGCGAGATAGACTTAAAAGACACCTTCTGGAAATTTGGTGTTGTTGGCCTGATTTTTATGAATATGTTAGTTCGTATTTTTGGATCTATGTTGGCACAAAAACTCAACGGTCTAACTCTTCTGAATTATTACAGTACCTACTTTAATCCATTGAAGATGGATAGTGGAATGGTTCTTTGGACGGTCGTTTACCTTGTAACCATAGGTATTATGCTTTTTTACTGTGTTGTTTTGATTTTAGGGACCTGGCGTTCTTCGGCACAATATGACAGGAGTATCTGGCTACGCCATGTTGCAAGGTTCCTGATTGTAATTATGGTGTTCTACTCTGTTCGTTCAATATTTTAAGGATTTGTCTGATGAAAAAATTATTGCTGTTGGTTTGTTTCTTTTTTCTGTTTGGTTGTACAATAGGAGAGTTTCCTGAAAACCGCAACCGCTTACATGAAATGGGAAGAGATTCAAGCGTCTGTGAACAGCATCCTGACCGTTGTGTCAATGGCGTTCCATGGTAGTTCTCATTCAGAACATAATATAAGCTTCAATACCAAATAAAAAGCCCTGCCAAACAGCAGGGCTTTTCTAAAAGAATAATCAGTTGCTTACTCGTGCTTGTGCGGCATCTCGGCTTCTTTAACCAAAGCAGCAATAAAGTCATCAAGCTTAACTGTTTCTTGTTTTTCAGAACCAAGACGGCGAACCGTAACCGTACCGTTTTCTTTTTCCTTAGCACCGACAACGGCAATAACCGGAATCTTGGCAACGGAATGCTCACGAATTTTGTAATTAATCTTTTCGTTGCGCAAATCTGTTTTAGCGTACAAGCCCGCTTCCTGAAGTTTCTTGGCAACTTCCTCTGCATAATCGTCAATTTCGCTGACAATCGGGCAAACCACAACTTGTTCCGGCGACAACCACAAAGGCAGCTTGCCTGCGTGGTTTTCAATCAAGATACCCAAGAAACGCTCAATAGACCCAAACAATGCGCGGTGCAACATAACCGGTTGATGCTTTTCACCATCTTCGCCAATGTAGGAGATGTCAAAGCGTTGCGGCAAGTTCATATCCATTTGTACCGTACCGCATTGCCACTCACGACCAATAGCATCACGCAAAATAAATTCCAGCTTAGGACCATAGAAAGCACCTTCACCTTCATTAATTTCATATTTATAACCATTATGTTCCAAAGCGTTAGCCAAAGCCTTTTCGGAGATATCCCAAATCTCGTCAGAACCGATACGATAAATGCTGTCCGGACGAGTAGAAAGATAAATCTTAACATCTTCAAAACCAAAGTCTTTATAGATGTCCAAAATCAACTTAATGGTCTTAACGCATTCCTCTTCCATTTGCTCTGGTGTGCAGAAGATATGCGCATCATCTTGCGTAAACTCACGCACACGCATCAAGCCCATCAAAGAACCCGATGCCTCATAGCGGTTAACCATACCAAACTCAGCTACGCGCAATGGCAAATCGCGATAAGATTTAATACCTTGCTTGTAAACCAACAAACCTCCAGGGCAATTCATTGGCTTAACGCAAAATTGCTTCTCATCTTCGGTCTTGCCGGAATAGTTATGCGCGCCATATTTATCCCAGTGTCCGGAAATCTCCCACAAAACACGATCCATAATACGCGGAGTAGCAATCTCAATATAGCCGTTGTGTTCTTGGCGGTTACGCATATATTCAATCAATTTGCGATAGATTTTGTAACCTTTATCATGCCAGAAAACGGCACCGGGAGCATATTCCGGCTCAAAATGGAATAAATCCATCTCTTTGCCGAGCTTGCGGTGGTCGCGTTTTTCTGCTTCTTCCAACATTTCCAAATAAGCTTTGAGGTCTTTTTTATCAGCCCAAGCCGTTGCATAAATACGCTGCAACATTTCTTTGGTGGAATCTCCGCGCCAATAAGCACCGGCAACTTTCATCAATTTGAAAGCATCACCGATTTTGCCGGTAGAAGGCACATGCGGACCGCGGCAAAGATCGGTAAATGAACCTTGGCGGTACAAAGAAATTGTTTCATCTTCCGGCAGGTCTTCAATAATCTCAGCCTTATAAAATTCACCGTTGTTTTTGAAGAATTTAATGGCCTCATTGCGCGGCATAACAATACGCTCCAATTTTTCATCGCGCTTAACAATCTCGTGCATTTTGGCTTCAATTTTTTCAAAATCCTCGGTTGTAAAGGGTTCTTTGCGTGCAAAGTCATAATAAAAACCGTTCTCAATAGCGGGACCGATTGTAACCTGAACATCCGGCCAAAGTTCTTTAACGGCTTGAGCCATAACATGCGAGCAAGAGTGACGCAAGATGTGTAAGCCTTCCTTATCCTTGCCGGTGATAATAGTCACGGTTGCGTCGGTAGTGATGGGAGTGCTTAAATCTTGTGTTTTGCCGTTCACGGTGATAGCTAAAGCCGCCTTGGCCAAATTGGGACTAATCTTATTTGCAATGTCAAAACCGTTGACACCGCTTTCCATCTCTAAAATACTACCATCAGGTAATTTTATCGCAACCATTTTAAAATTTTCCTTTTACTTAAATTAATCATTTTTTTTATCAGAAGCCACAAGCTCCTCATAAACCTTGATAGTTTTATCACACATAATTTCTTTTGTGAAGTTGTCTTTTACGTTTTTTATGGCCGCTTTAGCAATTTTTTTCTCTTCCTCTTCGGAGAGAGCTAAAGCCCAGTCAATTGCTTCAGCCAAAGAAGCTGTATTATTATTAATAAAGAGCTTTCCTGTTTTGCCGTCAACAATGCTGTCAAGCGAGCCTCCATGGTTTGATGCAATGACGATTTTGCCCATAGCCTGTCCCTCAATAGCAATACGTCCAAAAGCTTCCGGTTCAATAGCCGTAGACAAGATGACATTAGAAACCATCATCAAGGCAGGCATATCCAAGACTTTACCGAAAATAGAAACACGATTTTCCAAGCCATGTTTTTTTATAAGGCGTTTCAGCTCTCTGAGATAATCTTCTCGTCCTTGTTCATCGCCGGCAATAATACAATAATAATTTTGATTTTTGAGTTTAGCCAAGGCTTTAATCAACAAATGCTGACCTTTCCAACGGGTAATTCTACCGCCTAAGAGCAAAACTTTTTTATCATCAGGGATATTGTAGTCATGAACCATATTAATAATTCGCTCTTGAGTAATTGCCTCGGGAGAAAATTTCTCGGTATTAACGCAGCGATGAACGAGCCGGATTTTATCTTCAGATGTTTTATAATTAGTCAAAATATGATGTTTAATATGTTCAGAGATTGCAATTACGCGTTCACCATAAGTCATCACACGATTATAAAATTTTTTTAAGCCCCAAGGACCAAGACCGTAAGTACCGTGAAAAGTTGTCATAAAATGCACTCCGGCTTTTTGAGCGGCCCAATAAGCACTCCAAGCAGGAGCGCGTGAACGAGCATGAACGATATTAATACCCTTTTCTTTAATAAATTTTGCCAATTCATCTGCGTTTTTGCGCATTTTAAAAATATTTTTGGTTTTAAGGGGCAAAGTCAGATGTTCAACTTTCATTCTATCCAAATCACGCACCAACCGACCGCCTTGAGAAGCGACAAAGTTTGTAATGCCTTTTTTTTGTAAACCGCTGGCAATTTCAACTGTTCCTATTTCCACCCCGCCCATTTCAAGTTCGGGTAATACCTGCAAAACAACAGGGTTTGAAGTATTTTGCTTAACCATAATTTGAAAATATCCTCTAAATAAAACACAGCATAAGAAGCCGTTTGTCTAGGTTAACTAATGAAGCCGTTTGTCTAGGTTAACTAATAAAGAGATTCATATAATGAAAATTATTTTCCGCAAAGAAAAATATTCAAAATTATCCCCACGAAGACAACATTAACTAGTAAATGCCCTTATTAAGAGGGTCATCTTGTAAAATGCTCTGTGGGCGATAAACATAGATATTGGTAACGCTTGGCAGATTATAAGTTCTGTGCCAATAACCTCTGTCTTCCATACATAATCTATATTTTCTGGGGCTAGAATCGGAGTCGTTACGCAAACTATTTACCATAATTGGCATAGCGCCGGGATAAGGAACATAGCTAGCCCAAATACCTTTCTCAGAATGCCAATCGGCCCGGATGTTCATTTTAACTTCTTCGGAGAAAAACCAAGTACGAACGTCAGGCAAAAGTTTAAAATCCTCTGCTTGTCGCATACATTCGGAGTGGTCGCGAGCAAACTTTTGCACGCCTGTATTTTCTCTTTCCCAGTGATAGATGACTTGCCCGTCAGCTTCTTGAAACAGAGTGCAAGAAGAAGTAAAAAAAGCAATTGCTAATGAAATAAAAAATATTTTCATATTAAAAGTCCAAATTAGCATAATGTTTTGCCGGTAAAATACCTTTGATATTGTCCTTCAAAATCTCTTTAAAGCTAGGCCTTGATTTAATTTTAGAATACCAAAGTTTGGCATTTTTATAGCCTTCCCAAGGGATATCGCCCAGATAATCCAGAACAGACAAATGAGCTGCGGCCGTAACATCAGCCAAAGAAAAATCATCACCGGCAAGATAGTTTCTTCTCTCGGCAAGCCAGTCAATATATTCCATATGGAAATTAAGATTATTCATTCCGATTTTTAATATTTTGGAATCCGGCGGATTACCGAAACCGAAGCGTTTATGGATTTTTTCTTGGACAATATTGCGGTTAACTTCTTTTAAGAATTTAACATCAAACCATTCCATCAAACGTCTAACTTCAGCTTTTTGTATGGTTTCAGACGGCATAAGCTTAATTTCGCGGTTAACCTCTTCCAAAAACTCTGTAATGGCATAATTTCCGGCCACAACATTTCCGTCAAAAACAAATACGGGGAGCTCACCGGAAGGATTGAGTTTGTATAAATCCTGAGAAGGTTTCCATGGTTCTTCTTCCTTTAAGACGAACAGCATTCTTTTTTCGGCCATAATAATCCGAATTTTACGAGACGCAGCCGATGCGGGATGATGAATCAGAAGTACCATATTTTACCGCTTTCTGTTAGAGTTTAAGTTGATGATAATTTAGACAATAAGTTACCAAAGGTCAAGACAGCGATAATATTTTTACTTAAGATTATTTCTTTTTCCTGGTGGAACGACCATTATCATGGTGTTGGGTTGTTCTTGGATGGCTGTCTCATTAATGTCGGGCAATTTTTTGTCGCTGCTGAAAGATGGAGGCACAACGCCGACTGTATCTTTCTGAACTTTATTAACCATATCAATCAAAGTTTGCTCAATTTTTTTTCTGGTTTCCGGGCGCTCCATAAAGGCCGTAAAAGTTTTGGATAAAAGTTTTTTATGTGGAGACATTTTAGAAATACCGATAAACAAGGGCATATCCCAAATAGCTTGCTTAGAAAAACTGATTTTATCATAAATGCCGAGTTTCATGGCTTCAATCATGCTGAAATATCTGCTACCGATAATATAGTCAACTTTTCCGGCAAAAAGCAATTCATACATATCAAGAGTTTTATCAAATCTTTTAACATTATATTGTTTTAATTGTTGTACGACATGTTCGCTTAAATGCTCGTGTGAGCTCATTGCGCCTTGAAGCTTTTTTAGGTCAGCACGAGATTTAACTTCATTAATTCTTTGAGGAAGCATGATGACGACTATTGGGTTATTGACGGCGGCCGGAAATACATATTCCAATCCCATATACATAGGAGTTTCATGGTACATTCCGAGCAACATATCAATTTCACCGCGCCGAACATCGCGAACCAATGTGGAATAGTTTTTGGTAATAATATAATTGACTTCAAAATTTTGTTTTTCGGCATATTGCTGGATGATAGGGTCAAAGACGGTTGAAAAGCTGTCTCTGTAGGGAGGATCGGCATAATAGCCGAAAGGAGGGTAGTCTAAAAAAGTGGCTATTTTAAGTTCTTGTTTGATGCGGTTTTTTTCTTTTTTAATTTCAACCATTTGAGCGGATGCTGATTCCATAATAAAGATTATAGAAAGTAAAAAAAAGACAAAGGATTTAAGAGTTTTTATCATCATTGCTGCCATAAAAAAAATTGTATTATTGCAAAATATATATTAAAATATAACGGTATGTTAACCAAATATGATTAAAAAGAATTTAATTACAACAAAACCAGAGACTAAAAAATGAATGAATCGCAGAAATATTCCGCAGCCGAAGTATCATCCATGCAACAAAACGAGCTTGAAAGCAGGGCATTTATCAGAACAGCTTCCGCATTGAATATGATAAAAGAGCACTGGGAGGAAAAAAAGTCAGAGTTACCGGAAGCTCTGGATAAAAATCGCCGTCTCTGGACAATTATTGCCAGTGCCATGCAAGAGCAGGATTGCCCGCAACCACCCGAGATTCGTCAAAACATTATTAACTTGGCGATGTTTGTTTTCCAGCGCACGGTTAAAGTATTGGCAGAGCCATCGCCGGAAGGTTTGAACGCATTGATTAATATTAATATGAATATAGCTAAAGGTCTGGCCGGAAAGCAACCTGATGAAAGCGAACTTTCATCAGGTTCTTAAAAGAATAAGTTGTTTGATTTTAAAAGGGACTCAGTTTGAGTTCCTTTTTTTTATGCTCTGTTTTTTTTTGGCACGATATTTGCATTAAAACACGCAAGGCAAATTTTTTATGAGGATTTTCTGTCATGGAATTAAACGAGATTAAAAACCAGCTGGCAAACCTGATGAGTTTTAGCAAAATAAATCTGTCGTCAGGTGTGGAAGGTGATGCTTTTGCAGAGTTGCTGAATAAAACATCTTCGGCTGAAAAGGCTCCTGCTCAAGAGGTTGTTCGTGAAGATAAGGCAGAAAAAGATACTCGCCCGAACGATAAAAACGAGCGTGCAGAAAATAGGAACGCATCTGCTGAAGAGAAAAAACGTCCGGAAGCAAATGATGATCGCGCCGAGGAAAAGGCGGATTCTGCTGGTGGTAAAAAAGTTGAGGCTTCTCGCCAAGACGCGGATAAAAATATGCCGAAAGATGAAAAGGTAACTCAAGAAGGTCATGCTCAAAAAGATGCCGTTGAAGCATCTCAGGAAAATGTTGGAGAGGGGCAGGAAGCGGAAGAAGGTAAAAAAACTGCAAAACAGGTTGTTGTTCCCTTGTTTGATTTGTCTTTAATGGGAATGGTCAATGTCATTAATCCGGAAAATGGAGAGCTTATGCAGATGACGGGTGCTGAGCTGGCGGCTCAACTTTCCGGAGACGATTCTTTGCAGGTTATAATGACAATGCCGCAGGAAGGTGGAGAGCCTGTATTAACAATAGCTCCTATTGCTGCGGAGGTAAAGCCGCAAATGCAATCATCTTCGGAGGCTGATGGTGTTTTGGACGTCAGCAATTTCGTTGCGGCAACGGATGATGATGTTGCCAAATTAAATCTGGAAGAAGTCAAAGCTCAACTCCAAGATAAAAATTTAAGAAAAGATATGGCTGTGCAGGATGCTGTTTTGGAAGAGGTTGAGGGGCAAAAAGTAAGCGAGCAAGCCGCCAAACTTTCGGAAGTTATCGGTAAAGAAATAAGCAAAGCAGAAATCAAAGTTTCCGTTAAAGAGGAAAAAATTTCCCAGTTGAGCAGTAACGATTTGTTGGCAGGTGCAAATAGTACATCCGATTCTGTAGCCCTGCAGGCTCAAAGTGCGGCAATGGCAGATGATGTCGCCGCTGTTAAAGATTTGAACGTAATGCCGACATTTAATGTTGCTTCTTCCAATGTAGCAGAGGTAAGTGCAAGTACAAGTGGTGTATCTCAGATTGCGGCGGTAGAAGCTAACTCAAGCAATCTGAATACGGCGGTTGTCGCCGGAAGCGAATTTGTTAAGGCAGCCAAAGCAGATGCTTCCGCAGAGAGCAATCAAACCTCATTCCGCGATATTTATAAAGGTATGAGCAAAGAAATTATAGATCAGGTAAAAGTAAATATCACCAAATCAGCGGTCAAAGGCATTGATAAGATAGATATTTCCTTAAAGCCGGTTGATTTAGGACATATTGAAGTAAAGATGCAAATCGGCAAAGACGGCAAATTGCAGGCGCATATTATTTCCAGTCGTCCCGAGACTATGGAGGTTCTCCAAAAAGAAATGCAGACTTTGGAAAAGGCATTTAACGATGCCGGTTTCCAAACCGATGAAGGTTCTCTGAGCTTTAGCTTCAGAGGAGGCAACCAAGCCAACCAGAATCAAGAACGTGATAACGGCTTGCGCAATTTCATCGGCGATATTTTTGAAAAAGAGGCAAGTAATGACCTCTTGGCCGGAGATGCTTTCCAAAATCAGAGCTGGAACGGCACAACAGGCCTTAATATTAGAGTTTAAGGGAGAAGAACAATGACAGACGTAAACGCATTAAATGGTTACACTCAGACAAGTACGTCATCCACGAGCACCGCGTCTCAAAATCTCTCGGCAGATATGAATACTTTTCTGACCCTGTTAACCACACAGTTAAAATACCAAGATCCATTAGATCCGATGGATACGGCCGAGTTCACCAACCAATTGGTTCAATATTCAAGTGTTGAACAAGCGATTCAGACCAACGAAAAATTAGATAATTTGCTGAGTATGAATATTGCCAACTTAGGCGCGCAGGCTGTTTCCTACATCGGCAAAGTTGCGCAAGTTTTGGGTAACGTAATGCCTTTGGAAGGAGGGAAAGCCAAGGCAACTTATACGTTAGATAAAAATGTGGTGAGTACAACGATAGTCGTAAAAGATATGAACGGTAATATTGTTTATTCCGAGCAAGGCAAAGTAACATCAGGAACCCATGAGTTTACATGGGACGGAAAAGATGCCAACGGCAATCAGTTAGAAGATGGAGCTTATAAAATTGAAGTTTCTACGAAGGTTGCCAGCGGAGAAACGGCCGCCAGCGTAGTTACGACAGTATTTGGCCGAGTAACGGGTGTTGCGAGTGATTCAAGCGGTGTTTATGTCGGCTTAGGCGATGCCGTAACGGCAGCTTTGGGAGATATTCTGACCGTTCGTAATGATGATTATTTTAACAAAGGCGAAGATTCTTCGGGTAACGGAGATGAAACCATAACCCCTCCGGAAGAAGGGGGAGACGAGGACAGCGTACTGGAAACAGCGGCGGCAGTTCTCGGTCGGGCCGCAGGTGAGGCAGCAAAAGCCGCAACTTTCGGTTTGATATAATAAAACTTTAGGAGAGAGAAAATGAGTATTTTTGGTGCAATGCAATCCGGTATTTCGGCTTTGGCCTCCCAGTCCAGTTCAATGGGAGCCATCTCCGACAATATCGCCAACGTAAACACCATAGGTTATAAGAACAACTCTGTTGCTTTTTCAACCTTGGTAACCAAACAAACATCATCAAGCCTGTATTCACCGGGTGGTGTACAATCGGGACCGAAGCAAAGCGTCAGTGCGCAAGGTTTGCTTTCGGCAACTTCAAATTCTACCGATGTTGCCATCAGTGGTTCTGGTTTCTTTGTTGTAAACCAGGCTGCCAATCCGGGCGAAGGCGACTTGTGGGCTTATACCAGAGCCGGAAGCTTTTCGGTTGACCAAAACGGTTATTTAAAAAACACCGGCGGCTACTATGCACAAGCTTGGTCTTTGTTGCCCTGGGACGGCAATCCGAATGCCACGGTTGTGGATGTAAACGGCATCAAATATATGAAGGCATATTACGATTCTGCCGGCAATACGGTTTACATTAATGATAATATTATTGACGGCACAAACTTGCGTCCGGTTAACTTGTCAAACATCGGCGGTACTGCAACCCCGACACACCAAATCAGCTTGGGTGCAAACTTGCCGTCGTCAGACCCGATTTATGACCCGACCAATGCTGCTGCAGGTGGTAAGCGCAAAGTTTCTGCCTTGATTTATGACAGCTTGGGCAATGCCAGCAATATGAGCTTGGAATATACAAAGACAAGTTCTAACGGTTGGTCTATGGGGGCTTCTGTTCCGAGCGGTGCGGCCAGCGTAACCCTGTATGGCGGCAGAGAAACAGCTGCGGATACGAACCAAGATGTTTACTATGCAGCAGGACAATTGGAGTTTACAAAGATTCCTGAAAACGGCTCAAGCATAGCCATCACCGATGCCGGTACCAATACAACCTACAACTTCATTTTTACCAATGGTACTGCAACGATTCCGCCAGATGCCGGAAACAATAAATATATTGCCGTAGATATTTCAACCGGTATCATTACCACGAGCGATTTTACCAAAGCTTTTGAAACGGCAATCAAAAACAGCATGCCCTCTGCAAACCGTTTCACTGCAGACGGTAGCACAATTCAGATTGTTCAGTCTGTTGCAGGTTCGGAATTAACGATTGATGCCAGCAAGACCTTGGCTTGTGTTCAAAGCGCAACCAATCCGGCACAAGATACGGGTATTCCGACAGGTGTATTTACCATTCAGGCTATTGATAATGATATCAAAAATACGGCACGCATTGACTTCACGTCAACTACAGCTGCTGATTATCTGAACAAAACCATTACGCTTGATGGTAAAACCTACCATTTCGTAAATACGGATACACCGGATGATCCAGATGCCGGAGACTACTATGTCAACATCAATGATGCCATCAGTGGTGGAAAAGTTGATGTCGCCAAAATGATGAATATTTTTGGCGGTAAGCTCAACACCACGGCAACCGAGCCTTCTCGTTTTGTTATCAGTGGTTCATCTTTGGAAATTTTGCCGAGTTCAACCGGTGGTGATATTGCGATAGATACCACAGATTTGGGAACAGCAATCTCAGGTATTGTCAGAGACAAAGATACCAATGCTTGGAAGTCTATCCGAAATACAACGGCAACTCTGGCTAACGAATTTACGGTAAACGGCACAGAGGTTGAGCAAGGCGCTGTTGTTCCGGCTGTTCGCTTCAATGCCGATGGTACACCAAAATACTTTTATGTAGATGAAATGGCTATTGAATGGTCAAACGGTGCCCAGAATATGGATGGAGATCCGGACAATGGTACACGTATCACTCTTGATATGGGTAATGTCGGAACTAATGATGGTTTAACCAACTTATCCGGCGATTTCTTAACCAACTACATCAATCAAGACGGTGCAAAGTTTGGTAGCTATACCGGTGTAAGCATCAGTGAAGATGGTGTTGTAACAGCGTTGTTTGATAACGGTGAAACTCGTCCGATTGCCATTCTTCCTTTGGCTACCTTTGCTAATGCGGAAGGTATGGATGCCTTAACCGGTAACACCTGGATTGAAACAGATGCCTCCGGTCAGGCGATGTTAAGACAGGCCGGAACCAACGGCGCGGGTGAGATTACGGCTTATTCGTTAGAGTCCTCAAACGTTGACTTGGCAACAGAGTTTTCTAACATGATTGTAACCCAAAGAGCTTATTCTGCCGCAACCAAGATTATTACTACGGCCGATGAGATGTTGGATGAACTCACCCGTATGACATAGAATTAAGAATAATTCTAAAACAAAAATTTCTCCCCTAAAGAAAGACCGCCAGAAGGCGGTCTTTTTCTACATTTAAAAACAAGGCGGCCTTTTTCTACATTTAAAAACAAAGCCTTGTGAATATATGTTAATTAATCGTTTTAATCTGAAAAAAATTAAGCTAATACATAAAATAAATGGGGAAAATATAGTTATTTATAAATAGATTGGGGAATCTGGTGAATAATTTTATACAGAATATCAAGAACTTGTCGCCTGGGCGCTTGGCTTCAATAGCAGCTGTTGCGATATTTTTGATAAGTTTTTTTGTTTATTTGGCAACAAAACTCAATACCGGTGATTATGCAATTTTGTATACCGATTTGGAAATGGAGGATGCCAAACAGATAGTTCAGCACCTTGAGACCGCCAATATAAAATATCGCCTGACCAAGAATGGTACGGAAATTTTGGTTCCGCAAGAAGATGTCAATAAGATGCGTATAGACACGGCAGACTTGGCGATGGCTTCTAAAGGATCCAATGTCGGCTATGAAATTTTTGACCATACGGATGCGCTGGGATCAACTAATTTTGTACAGAATGTAAATTTAATCAGGGCTTTGGAAGGTGAACTAGCGCGGACGATTCGTTCTGTAGACCACATCAAGTCAGCCAGAGTACATTTGGTTTTACCTAAGAGAGAGATGTTTTCCCGTGAGGAGCAGGTGCCGACAGCATCTGTAGTGATTAAGACTGATGGTGGGCAGTTAAGCCTTGAAAACATACGTTCAATTCAGCAATTGGTAGCGGCAGCGGTTCCAAAGTTGGATGTAAAAAATGTTTCTATTGTTGACAATGCCGGCAATTTGCTGACCAACAATTTTGAAGATGAGGAGGCAGTAAAATTAGCCAGCAACGAAGCCTTACGTTTGGATCAAGAGCGCAAAATGTCTCAGCAAGTTCAAAATTTGTTGGAGAAGAGTATTGGCGAAGGTAAGGTTAGAGCGCAGGTTAATCTGGAGATGGATTTTGACGAGATTATAACCAACGAAGAGATCTATGATCCAGATTCGCAGGTTGTTCGTTCGCAAGCCACAGTTACGGATAATTCTACCAGTAATGAGATGGAGCAGCCGGTAAGTGTTGCACAAAATATTCCCAACGGAGATATGGTAGCAAGTGAAAGCGGTAGCATAAACCACAAATCGCGCACGGAAGAAACCATCAATTATGAGATTTCTAAAATAGTTCGTAACAAGGTAAAAAACAGCGGAACGATTAAGAGACTGGGTGTAGCTGTTATTGTGGACGGAATTTATGAACGCAACAGCGATGGCAAGCTTGTTTATAGAGAGCGTACGTCAGAAGAGATGGAACAAATCAGGTCGTTAGTTAAGTCTGCGGTAGGTTTTGATGCCGAACGTGGAGATATGGTAGAAGTTGCAAACATGCAATTTGCCTCTAACCAGCCTGAGATTGAGCTGGTTGAGGAAACGCTGATTATGGGCTTTACGAAGGAAGAATTAATGCGTATAGCCGAAGGTATAGGTGTTGCGATAGTTGCAATATTAGTTATCTTGTTAGTTATCCGTCCATTAATAAACAATGCCTTTGAAAGTAATACGAATGGAGGAGAGAGTCGTTTATTGGGAGATAATGCAGAAGAAGACAATTTGCTTTTATCTAACTTCTTAAATGAAGAAGATAGTGAAATAGAAGAGCTGATAAACATGAACAAGATAGATGGGCGAATAAAAGTATCATCGCTTAAGAAGATAAATGATATTGTAGAGAAAAACCCGGATGCGGCAGTCAATATTATCCGCGGTTGGCTTTACTCCAATGATGGCAATTAAGGTTGGAATGTTACCATGAAGCAAAATGTAATAGATGATTATAACTTACTATCAGGTCAGCAAAAAGCGGCGATATTGATGATGTCATTGGATGAAGACAAGTCTGCGCAAATTTTTGCACTAATGGATGATGAGGAGATAAAAGAGCTATCCGTCATTATGGCGAGCTTAGGTAAAGTCAATTCCAATGTTGTAGAGCAATTATTTCAGGAGTTTACGGAAAAATCAAGCAATACGGGAGCTTTGATAGGTACCTTTGAAAGTACGGAGCGTTTGCTTTCCAAGACCCTGGACAAAGAGCGTGTTACAGCCATTATGGAAGAAATCAGAGGCCCTGCGGGACGTACGATGTGGGATAAGTTGGGTAATGTAAACGAGCATGTTTTGGCCAACTACTTAAAGAATGAATATCCGCAGACGATTGCCGTAATTTTATCCAAAATTAAAGCAGAACATGCCGCAAAAGTTATAGCATTGTTACCGGAAAACTTTGCGATGGAAATTGTAATGAGAATGCTGCGGATGGATTCCGTGCAGAAAGAGGTTTTGGATGGTTTGGAAAAAACTTTGCGTAAAGAGTTTATGTCCAACTTATCTAAGTCTACAAGGCGTGATTCCCATGAGCTTATTGCGGATATTTTCAACTCTTTGGACCGCAATACGGAAGGTCGGTTTATGGAGGCGTTGGAAGAAAGGAACAGAGAGAGTGCCGAGCGTGTCAAATCTCTTATGTTTACGTTTGAGGACTTGGTTCGTGTCGATTCGCAAGGTATTCAGGTATTGTTGCGTAATATTGATAAAGACAAGCTTGCAATAGCCTTAAAAGGAGCTTCAGATACAATCAAAGACTTGTTCTTCAACAATATGTCTTCGCGTGCCGGTAAGATTATTAAGGAAGATATGGAAGCCATGGGACCTGTTCGTCTGCGTGATGTTGAAGAAGCTCAGCAATACATTGTTACCACGACCAAAGAGCTGTCCAATGCCGGAGAGATAGTCATCAGCGAAGGCAAAGAGAACGACGAGTTGATATATTAACGGATAATCGGCGATGGCGGAGCTCAAGAAATTTTTGTTTGATAATTTTGTCATTGAAGACAAGAAAAAAATAAAAGCCGAGCCGGAAGAGCCGGAAGAGGAGGTTTTGCCGGAACAAGAGGTTGAGGAAGAAGCGATAGAAGTTGAGGCAGAGCCGGTTGTAGAAGAAGTAGAACCCGAGCCGGAGGCTATTACTTTTAGTGAAGAAGAAGTTGCCGAAAAAGTAAAAGAAGCCGAAAAGGAAGCCTATGAGAAGGGTTTGAAGGCGGCGCAAGAAAGCATAGAGCAAACGCAAAAAGAGCTTTTGGAAAGTATTAATAATAAGTTGATAGCGTTAATTGCGAATAGCATAAAAGCGGAAGAAACCGCTGAGCAAGAGGCTTTTGCTTTGGCCAGAGCTGTGGTTGACAAGTTAGTCCCGGGGTTGAATGAAGAACATGCGGCAGAGCTTGTAAATAAATTTATTGCTGATAATTTCAACAGTTTTAAGAATGAAGCAAAATTATCTTTCTATATTCATCCCGATATTATATCATATGCGCAAGAAACAATAGCCAAACTGGCCAATAGTTATGACTTTGAAGGCAAAATTGCGTTGCATAAAGATGCAAGTTTAGAAAGAGCAGATTGTCGGGTTGAATGGGAAAACGGCGGTGTTGAACGAAATTCGGCAGAGCTTGGTGAAAGAGTTAAAACTTTGTTGGCAGAAGAACCTGAAGGGAACAAAAACGATGAGTGAAAATTTGGAATTAGATGAGTTGAGCGAAAGCGCCGGTATGGATGATGAGCCGGTACTCAAAAAAGACGGCCTTGATGATAATTTTGACATTCCGAGTTCCGCCAGCGATTTGGAAGCGGTTTATGACATTCCGGTGAAGGTATCAGCCATTTTGGGCAAGACCAAGATGAAGGTCAGCCAGTTGTTGAAGCTTAACAAGGGCGCAATTATAGAGCTTGATCGTAAAGTCGGTGAAGCGATAGATATTTATGTGAACAACAATCTGGTGGCCAGAGGAGAGGTTGTTGTCGTTGATGACAAATTAGGCATAACGATGACCGAAATCGTCAAATCGGTAACCAAATAGGATAAAGCAAAATGGAATTACTGATTGTCGGAACTTTGGACGGACAAATTGGTGCAGCGAGCAAAATCGCCATAGCACAAGGCGGCCATGTGTCTTTAGCAGATAAGATAGAAACAGCTTTGGATATTCTGCGTTCTGGCAAGAATATAGAATTGGTTATGATTGATGTTAAACTTGATGTACATAAATTTATTTCAAGTTTGGAAAATGAGCGCATAAATGTTTTGGTCGTAGCCGCAGGTGTTTCCAATGATCCGGCTTTGGCGGTTAATGCGATTAAGGCCGGTGCGAAGGAGTATATTCCGCTGCCGCCTGACCCCGAGCTTATCGGAGCGGTTTTGGCTGCTGCTACAAGAGAAAATCATGCCCTGATATATGGAGATAAAAAGACCGAGCAGGTTTTAAAGCTTGCTAAGCAGATAGCTCCGTCTGAAGCTAATGTTTTATTGACGGGAGAGTCCGGTACGGGTAAAGAAATTTTCTCGCGTTTTGTGCATGACAATTCTAAGAGGGCCAATAAGAAATTTGTGGCGGTAAACTGCGCGGCCATACCTGAAACTTTGTTGGAATCAGAGCTTTTTGGTTACGAGAAAGGCGCGTTTACGGGAGCGGTTGCACGGCGTATCGGCAAGTTTGAGGAAGCCTCCGGCGGAACATTGTTGTTAGATGAAATTTCCGAGATGGATATCAGGATTCAGGCAAAACTGTTGAGAGCCATTCAGGAAAAAGAGATAGACCGCATTGGCGGTAAAGCCCCCATAAAAGTAGATACAAGAATTATTGCCACCTCCAACCGCAATTTGGATGAGGCCGTTAAGAACGGAACATTCAGACAAGACTTATATTATCGTTTGAATGTGGTAAATATAAACATTCCGCCATTAAGAGAGCGTGCGGATGATATCATTGTTTTGGCCAAGCATTTTGTGAAAAAATATTCGGAACTCAATGATATTGAGATAAAGCCGATATCCAAATCAGCCGAGGAAAAATTGCTCAATTATTTATGGCCGGGCAATGTCAGAGAATTGGAAAATACGATGCACCGAGCGGTTTTACTGAGTACGGGGGAAGAAATTGATGAAAATGCAATTATTTTGGATTCTCCGGATTCGGTTATAAATAAAGCCGAAGGCGAAGTTATGACCGGTGCAGAGTTTGTCGGTAATACGGTAGCGAATATGGAGCGCAATTTAATAATTGATACGCTGAAACACACAATGGGCAACCGAACGGTTGCGGCAAATATTTTGGGAATATCCATTCGCACGCTGCGTAACAAACTCAAGCAGTATGAAAATGAAGGCTTTAGTATTCCCGAAAATTAGGTAGGTAAGCAAGACAAGTATGGCAAAGAAACCGCAAAATAATGCAGCAATGTTCGGCGGCAAATCTTTCAAAGATTTGCTGATATCTTCTACCAAGAGAGGAGATATTTTGTTTGCATTCGGTATTGTCTTAATGCTGGTTATCTTGATTTTGCCGATGCCCGCATGGCTGTTGGATATTGCCTTAGCTTTGTCAATAACGATAGCTTGTATGGTTTTGATGACCGCCATTTTCATAGAAAAGCCGACCGAGTTTAGCGCTTTCCCTTTGGTCTTGTTGATTACGACAATGTACCGCTTGGCATTAAATTTGGCCTCTACGCGTTTGATTTTATCCAGAGGCTATTTAGGACCGAGCGCCGCCGGTGAAGTAATTGAGGCTTTCGGCGGTTTCATTATGGGCAACAGTTTTGTAATCGGCGTTATCGTTTTTGCCATTCTGGTTATCGTAAACTTTGTCGTTATTACCAAAGGTTCGGGACGTATTGCGGAAGTTGCCGCACGTTTTGCTTTGGACGCAATGCCCGGTAAACAAATGGCCATAGACGCGGATTTATCATCAGGCCTGATTACGGAAGAAGAGGCGCGTTCTCGCCGTGAAGATTTAGCTAAAGAAAGCTCATTTTACGGAGCTATGGATGGTGCTTCTAAGTTCGTCCGCGGAGATGCGATAGCCGGCTTGATTATTACTTTGATTAATATTGTTGCCGGTATCATCATCGGTATGGTTCAAAATGATATGAGCTTTTCGGAAGCCGCAGAAACTTATACGCGTTTGACGGTTGGTGATGGCTTGGTTGCGCAAGTTCCTGCGCTGATTATCTCTGTTGCCGCCGGTATCTTGGTTTCTAAAGCCGGTATGACCGATGCGACAGATAAGGTTTTGTTTGAGCAACTGGCCAATTATCCGAAAGCTTTGGGTATGTCATCTTTCTTGGCCTTGGCTTTAGGAATGTTGCCGGGAACACCGGCTTTCCCGTTTGTGCTGTTAGCAGCCCTGACCGGAGGCACGGCTTATTATTTGAATAAGCAGCAACAAGTTGCGGCCGAGCAAGCACAAGCGGTTATGGAGCAGGAGAAAAAGCAAGGCGCAGCCGCTAAAGCGGCAGATGAGCCGATAGCCAATGCTTTAAGAATAGACTTAATCCGTCTTGAAATAGGTTATGGTCTGTTACCGCTGATAAATGAAGAAAGCAACCGCAAATTAACAGACCAGATTAAGGCCTTGCGCCGCGCTTTGGCATCAGAGTTAGGCTTTGTTATGCCCTCCATTCGTATTCAGGATAATATGCAGTTGGAAGCGAATGAGTATAATATTTACATCAAGGAAGTTAAGGCCGGCAAAGGCGAGCTCCGTCCGACCCAGCTTTTGGTAATGGACCCGAGAGGCGAGCCGATAACCCTCCCCGGAGAGACCACGACCGAGCCGACTTTTGGCTTAAAAGCTATGTGGGTTGACCAGTCTTATAGAGAAGAGGCAATGTTCAGGGGCTATACGGTGGTTGATCCGGCAACGGTTGTTACCACGCATATCACCGAATTGGTTAAAGATAATATGCCTGAGCTTCTGTCTTATGCCGAAACGCAAAAATTGCTGGATGAAATGGATAAAGACCAACAGAAGCTGGTCAAGGAACTTATTCCGAGCAAAGTCAGCCTTGGCGCTGTTCAGCGTATTTTGCAAAATCTGTTGCAGGAAAGAGTTTCTATCAGAGATTTACCGACTATTTTGGAAGGAATATCCGAGGCTGTATCTACCACGCGTTCGCTGATGATGATAACCGAGCATGTAAGAACCCGTTTGGCAAGACAATTGTCCAATGCCAATACCAATGAGTTTGGCGTTATTCCGCTGGTAACTTTGTCGCCGGAATGGGAGAGAGCTTTTGCGGAATCCATCATCGGCGAGGGTGATGAAAGACAACTGGCGATGGCTCCGACTGCCTTGCAGAGTTTTATTACTAAGGTGCGCAATGTTTTGGAAGATTTGGCAGTTAAAGGAGAAACGGCCGTATTATTGACCAGTCCGGCGATTCGCCCCTTTGTCCGCTCTATCATTGAGCGCTTTAGACCATTAACGGTTGTTATGTCGCAAAACGAGATTCACCCCAAAGCCAAGATTAAAACGGTCGGGCAAATTTAAGGAGATAGGTTGTGCGTATTAAGAAAATCACAGCCCCCGATATGCCGACTGCTTTGGCTGTCATCAGAGAGACTTTGGGCGCGGATGCGGTTATCATCTCTGAAGAACATAATGCGCAAGGTGAGCTGGAACTGACCGTTGCCTTGGAGGAAGCGGAAGAAATTTCTTTTGACAAAGAAGAAAAGACCGAGGTCAGACAAGCCAAATGGAAATATGATGACGATGCTTTGCGCGAAAGCTTAGATTATCATTGTTTGCTGGATGTGGTTAAGGAAAGGATTTTAGCCCGTTGCCGCAAGCTTGCCGCCGAGGAAAATATCCGTGGCGATAAAGAGTTATTGACGCAGTGCTTTGCAAAGATGTTTAAGTTTCATGATGTACTGGACTGCAAACAGCCGGTCAAGATGTTTATGGGTGTTCCGGGGTCAGGAAAATCAACAGCCATAGCCAAGGTCGCCACACAGGCCAAACTGCAAAAACTGAGCGCCTGCATTATCTCAACGGACAATGTCCGAGCCGGAGCCAATAGTCAACTGCAAGCTTTTGCAGATATTTTGGGAACAAATTTTCGTTTTGTAAAAACCCCGCGCGGCTTATATGATATGGTGGAAGAAGCCAAACAAAAATATACTCTGGTTTTGATAGATACACCGGGGATTAATCCTTTTCAGACTGAAGAAGTTGAAAAAGTCAGCCTACTGACCGAGGCCGTACGCGCGGATGTGATATTAACGATGGATGCCGGCAAAAATACGATGGAAGCGGTGGAGATTGCCGATGTCTTTGCCGAAATCGGCGCAAAATATTTGTTGCCGACAAGACTGGATTTAACGCGCCGTATTGGTGCTTTGCTGTCGGTTGCCGCTTGTTGCGATTTCGGCTTTTGCGGTGCAAGTGTCAGCTCAAGCATAGCCAAAGGCTTGTCTAAGGTAGATAATGCCTCTCTGGCCAAATTGGTTTTATCCTGAACGATAGGAGAAAAAAGATGGAAGAAAAAGTACAGGAAGAATTACGAATAATGCCGCGAGGCGGAATGCCGAGAGCTGCGCGCAAAGGCCGTAATATGATAGCTGTCGCTTCCGGCAAAGGAGGAGTCGGCAAGACTTGGTTTTCCATCACTTTGGCCCATGCGCTGAGTGGCTTAAGACAAAAGACGCTATTGTTTGACGGCGATTTAGGCTTGGCGAATATAGACATACAGTTGGGCTTGATGGTTAAGGATGATTTGGGGAGCGTTATCAGCGGAGCCAAAACGCTTAACCAGGTTGTACACCATTGCGACAAAACGCATTTTGACATTATCGCCGGTCGTTCAGGTTCGGCAGGCTTAGCATCTATGCCGATAGGAAGGTTGCAGATTTTGGGTGAGGATTTGTCGCTTTTGGCCTCAAATTATAACAAGGTAATTTTGGATATGGGAGCGGGTGTAGAAAAACCTGTGCGCATTTTGTCCGGTATGGCGGAGAAGATAATTGTGCTTTGTACAAGTGAGCCGACATCTTTGACCGATGCCTATGCTTTTATTAAAATAATGGCAATGCAATATCCGAAATGCAATTTAAATATTGTAATAAATCAGGCTAATTCGGTAAGGGAAGGACAGCGCACTTATGATACTTTGCTCAAGGCTTGCCGCAATTTTTTGAAAATCTCGCCGGAGCTGTTAGGCATCATCAGACATGATACCAGAGTGCGCGATTCCATTCGCAACCAAACCCCGCTGATAAACCGTTATCCGACCTCGGAAGCTGCGGAAGATGTTATAGAAATAGCAAGGAAGCTGATAGATGAGTAATGTTATTCCGCCATTGAACACGCCGCAAATAAGCACGCCGACAACGGACAAACCCATTACCGGCAGCATAGAGAGTTTGGGCGGACAGTTAGGCGGAGAAAGTATTACTGTAGGGCAAAGTGCTATGCTGGAAGTTTTATCTTCCGCCAAGCAAAATGCTTTGAAAAACATATCGGGAACCATCAGCCTAACCATCAATAACCAACTCATAAAAATTCCCGTTGAACTGAAGTTAGATACACCGATTAAACTACCGACAGATACGCTGACAGACAATCTGGAATTAAAACTGCAGCCGCAAAAAGACGGAACGATTGCCGTTAAGCTTGTGTCTGTAAACAACGAAAATCCGACAAAATTTATCCTGCCTCAGGCGGAAAATTTGCCTAAAGGAGAAACGGCGCAAGCCATAATTAAGGATACAAGCGCAAAGCTGCCGCCGATGGAAACCACCCCTTTAAGAGCGGAAAATGTACTTGAAAAAATAGCAACGGAGCTAAAAATTCCGCAAGCCAAAATTCAGCCTTTGTTGCAAGAATTTGCCAATCTGTCCTCGCGTGTTTCCGTCAGCCTGCAACTGCAACAGACATTAGAAACTTCCGAGCCGAATTTAAAGCCGCTAGTCGTAAATATTCAAAACATATTGCGCTCATTCGGCGAAGGAAAAATTAATCTGCAAGAAGCTATTGGGCAGATTAAAACCGAATTAAGCGGTTTGAAAGGGCAGACTTTTGTTGTTCCGAGTGAAGTTAGACCGGATAAGGGTATGGTCTTGCTCAAAACCCCTCTGGCGGAGCTTCCGCTGAATAATCCGCCCAAGCTCGGCAATGGTCTGCCTTTGTTGTTGGAGATAGAGGGTTTTGAGGAAGTTTTGCCCAAAGTAACCGAGGCTTTAACCGAACAAACCGCAGTTGCGCATAATGTTGCCAAAAATACCGTGCCGGATAATATAATGAAGATTCTAAAGCCTCTGATTAGTTCCGGACAGCAGGAATTAGCCGCGGCAGTATTAAATAAAATTCCCGAGCCGTCATCACCGAAAATGTTAGCCAATATGGTGTCATATATCAAAGCCGGAAGTGAACATAATTTAAGCAAATGGTTGGGAGCAGAGATTGTTGATAAATTAAGTGCCACCAAAGAGGGTAGAGAGGTAGTTGCGAAACTTGGGACGATGTTTGTATCATCCAATCAGGATGGTATAAATTGGCGGATTATGGAAGTCCCCGTGCTTAATGGTCAGACAATAAATAAAATCAGAATAGCTGTTAAAAAAATTCTGGATGAAGAAGAAAAGAAAAAACGCAAAGAAAACAGATTATATGGCACGCGCTTTGTTGTGGATACCAACTTCAGCCGTTTGGGGTCTTTTCAGTTTGACGGTTTTGCTTTGGCTAAAGATAAAAGGTTTGACTTGATAATCAGAACCGAGCGAGAGATAGATTCTGACTTCTGCGCCAATATTATGCGTTTATTTAAGAATACTTTGTATGAAGAGGGCTATTCCGGCAATGTTAAGATTAATGTTAAAGAAAAGTTTATTAAAATATGCGAAGATAATGCCGAAAATGAAATTTTAGCAGACGGAATTTATATATGAGCAAGACGGAAAACAAAACATTTTCTTTTGACCCCTTAGGTTATTATGCCATTTTGGGTGTGGCATATAATGCCGAAGAAGAAGAGATAAAACAAAATTATCGCGAGAAAGCCAAGGTGTTGCACCCTGACCGTAACCCTGACGAAAATGCTTTGGAGAAGTTTCAAAAATTATCTGTTGCTTACGATGTTTTGAAAGACGAGACTTCGCGCCTGATATATGACTTAATGGCGCAAGCGCACCCGAAAGAGAGTTTTCCGGATATCAATGCCTTAAAGGCATATAAAAATCGCAGCGGAGAGGAAGATATAAGCGTCCGAGCTTTAGTGTTAAGACAAGTAACCGGAAAGATTGTTAAATTTTCGGATGTTGAAAATTATGAAATTTGTAATTTTAAGGAAGCCCAGACGGCGGTCTTATTAGCCTCGGTTTCAAACTGGTTTTTGGGTTGGTGGCACCCGAAGGCTTTTGGGAAAAACGTGCAGGCCTTAATAGAAAATATAAAGGGGATTAATGCCAACCGTCAGGATAACTTTACGCTCTTAACGCATAATGCTGTGGCTTATTGGGAAGACAGCAAAAAAGAGCAGGCTCTGTTGTCGGCTTTGCAGGCAGGAAGTTATGCCAATGCTTATCAGAAAGGTTTGTTGAATAAGTTTATTGCCATGCTTAATGTTCGGACTTCGGTAAAACTTCCTGTATGGAATTGGGGTAGATTAAAAGCCTTGCAGCTGATTGTTCCGGCTGTCTTGGTTTTGACTGTTTTGTTGTCTTTAAGCACCCGCGTGATGACGGATTCGGAACTGGCGAAATATTTTGCCAAGAAGAATGAGATAACCTATTTTCAGCAAGTTCAGTTCCGTACCGGCGGAGAAACGGTTGATGATATGGTGGTCGGAAGAATAATAGATTTACCGGCAGACCCGCAGGATACAAGGCTATTATATCATACCAAGACCGAGACCAAGGCTATGCACGGTCCCTCAGATGACTTTGATGTTATGACAACCTTAAAACCAAGACAAACCGTACGTATGACCGGCTACACACCGGATAATATCTGGTATCGTGTGCAGATAGACAATGGCGAAATGGGTTTTGTGAGAGCCGAATTTTTGGCCAAAGGCGTAGGAGCCAAGATTCCTGACGGCAGCAAGATTTATACCGGGCCGGAACTCTGATAATCTTGTGTATAAAGAAAAGTTTTTGTCTATTTTGGCTTGACAGAAAATATCACAGTATTATATTCAGCAATACAAAAGCTATTATTAGAGATAAATTTTAGACTAAAATCTTATTTCAAAAACCTGAAAATAGCGAAAAAAGATTGTTGAACTTTTAAAATAAAATTGTATGGAAACAAAAAAATTTTCCTTGAACGGTGGTCTGATTACATCAACAGACAATGTGCCGAGAGTTCTTTACGCCGCAATTCGCCGTGGTTCTGCTGAGGTCTACGGACGTTACGAAGTCGGAAAAAGTTATGTCGCAAAAGTTGAAGACGGCAAACCTCAGTTTCCGATTTTCAGCGCGGAAGAAAAAGACAAAATCAAAGTCGTCTGCCAAGGCGATTTGAAGTTGGAAGATGGCAAATACTACGAGTTTCTGCTCATCAAAGTAATGCTTGGGTCTTGCCGTAAGCTTGAAAAAATCAAATTTCGCGCCCTTCGAGAGGTTACACCCGACGAATGGGAATAAAGGAAATAAGATTAACTTAAAACAAAAAAGCTTTTCATTGGTCAAACGCCTTTGAAAAGCTTTTTTTGTTACAGAAAACCTAAAGTTTAATCTGAGTTATAGATTTTGCTAAGCCTGAGGCATCATCGGTTTCAACAAAAATCCCAAACAAAGTTCCCTTTCCTTTAGCCGGAACAAGACGACCGCCTGTATAACGGCGGTTAAGGCGGTTAATGGGCTCCTCAACTTCAAATCCCAGAACAGACTCATAATCGCCACACATTCCGACATCCGTAATATAAGCCGTTCCTTTAGGCAAAACTCTGGCATCAGCCGTTGGCACATGCGTATGTGTGCCGGCAACAATGGAAACGCGTCCATCCAGAAAATAACCCATAGCCAGTTTTTCAGAAGTTGCTTCAGCATGAATATCCACCAAGATAGCTGCAATATTTTTACCGAGAGTATAGTTTTTCAAAAGTTTTTCAATCACTTGTGCCGGACAATCCACGGCTTCCATAAACAAGCGTCCTAAAACTTGTGCAACCAAGATTTTTTTGCCATTGGCAAGCTCAATTTCAATAGCGCCGCGTCCCGGCAAACCTTCGGGATAGTTCAACGGACGCACAATCTTTTTGCAGTCATTAAGAAAAGGAATAATGTCGCGTTGTTGCCAAACATGGTTTCCCGTAACCAGTGCGTCAACACCTTTATCCAAAAAGTCGCGGCAGATTCCGGGGCTGACCCCAAAACCATGAGCGGCATTTTCCACATTAACCACAATCACATCCGGCTTATAAATTTCACGAAGTTCAGGCAGATTATTAAGGACAGCTTCCCGACCGGCACGTCCGACCACATCACCACAATAAATGATTTTCACTTAAACAAACTTTCAAAATATTTTAAAACGCAAAAATCCCGCAACGGGATTTATAAAAAACTGGAGGGGCCGTCTCAGCCGTATAATGACATTCTTATCGAACCGCTTCTCACAAAGTGGGTGCCATTTAATTAAACCAGGGTTTAAACAGTGACAGCTCCCTAAATAAAAATGTTGGCTCGGAAGATCTGCGGAAACTACGTACCGGACAGCTCGCCTCCTATGCCACTAGCTTACAATGATTCTATTTGATTTGCAACAAAATTTATCTGCTTTGTAATCTTATCCAGAGCCTCAGCCGTAAGCTTATCTGTTTCAAGGAGTCGCTGCTTATCAAAGGCCGCGGGCGAGGGGGATTGAACAGCTGTCGGAGCCGGATTTCCCTTACGCAATTCGGACAATTCGTCAGCCAAAAGCAACCCGACCATTGCAAGCAGCATATTTTCATTGACCTGACCGCTAGCTTCAGTTAAGAGCTTTGCTTTTTCATCCAGCATACGAGCAAGCTGTAAGATGCGAACTTCCTGCCCGTCTTCACAGGCAACGGCATATTCGCGAGAATTAATTGTTATTGTTACTTGAGCCATTGTTTTCCAATACGTTGTCCAGTTTCAAAATAATCTCGTCCATTTGTCCGATGATGTTGGCTGAATTTTCTTTCAAAAAAGCAATTTTATCTTCGCTTTCTTTGAGTTTGCCTTCACAATTTTTCTTTTGCAAAGCAAGCTCTTCTTTTTTTAAGGAAAGTGAAGAACTAAGCTTGTCCAAAGCCTCGCAGAGAGAGGCAAGAGCATCTGCCGTCATCGGCAAATCGGAATTTTTAACGTCCATAATCAAAATTCTCTTTCTTTTACAAGATTCTTTAAGTATATTGAAGAGCATATTATAACATAAAAAATCAATTACAAGCGGCAAACGAAATTATGCAAAAGTTTATTATCACAATCACCGAAGAAAATGATGAGCTGATTCAAGATTCTGCCATAGAATGTTATCTTTTAACATCAAGTTTGAGCAAGAAGTTTATGTCAGATTTTGCTAAAAAGGCGGCCCGAGCTCAAAAATTAGTCTTAGTGCAAGGTGAAAATGCACCGGCTTTGAGCAAAGAATTGGGACTGGATGGTTTTGTTTTGGATGTATCTCACGCAGAAAAAATAAAAGCCGAATTTGAAAAAGCCAAAAAAGAAGCAGGAAGCGATAAAGTTTCGGGGCTGATTGTGCGCAACCGCCGCCACGAGGCGATGATAGCCAGCGAATGCGAGCCGGATTTCATAATCTTTCAGGCTTGGAAAGAAGGACTGGAACATACCCGAGAACTTGTATCTTGGTATTCTGAGTTGTTTTTAATTCAATCTGCGATTCTCTGTGAAGAAGGCGTGGATTTTGAAAACTTAAATGCCGATATTGTAATATTAAATGACAAGTCATATAAGATTTTTGTTGCTAAAAAGCAAAGATTAGATTAACTTGCCCTTAATCATTTCATTTCAAAAATTGTAAATATGGAGAATAAATATGAAACAGTTAGCAGGATCAATCAGAATTGGTTGGGTAATTGAATACAAAGGTAAACCCTGGACAGTCGTAAAGGCTATGCATATTAAACCGGGTAAAGGCGGTGCATTTATGCAAGTTGAACTGAAGTCTGTTGAGGAAGGCACCAAAACCAACGAACGCTTCAGAACGGAAGATAATGTGGAAAAATTGATGGTTGAAGAGAGAGATTGCCAATTCTTGTTTGAAGACGGCAATGGTTTGACTTTTATGGAGAGCGATACTTTTGACCAATTCACAATGCCTGCGGATATCTTAGGCGATTCTCGTCCGTTTATGACCGAAGGTATGGCTGTTCATGTAGACTTCATTGAAGGCCGTCCGATTTCTGTTGAACTCCCCTTGCAAGTAACTTGCGAAGTTGTTGAAACAGAGCCAGTTGTTAAAGGTCAAACCGCAGCATCTTCATACAAACCGGCTATTTTGGACAATGGTGTTCGTTGTATGGTTCCGCCTTTCATTAATACCGGCGACAAGATTGTTGTTGGTACCGCAGAAGCAAACTATGTAGAGAGAGCAAAATAACATGTCATATCTTTCACCTTTTATGACGCAGTTAATCTCTGCCGTGAAGAAAGCATCGGGTTCTTTGAACCGCGACTTCAGCGAGATAGAACAACTGCAATCCTCGGTCAAAGGGTATAAAGAATTTGTTGTTATGTCCTACGGCAAGGTAGAACGTGCGCTTAGAACAGAGTTGGCAAAAATCAGACCGGATTATCCGATAGCCATAGATGGTTTGCCCAAACCACAAGGGCCATATTTTATTGTTTCGCCGATTGACGGCTTGAGCAATTTTGCTCATGGCGTTGCGCATTTTGCCGTTTCGGTAGCTGTTTTTGAAAATGACACCATCACGGCGGCAGTGGTTTACAATCCGGCCTCAGATGAAATGTACTTTGCCGAGAAAGGTAAGGGAGCTTATAAGGAAGGCTTCCGCAATCACGAAAGACTTCGTGTTTCGGCGCGCAAGGATGTTGCGGATGCCCTCATTTCCACATTGGTAAATTATAAAAAGACAGCCTCCGAATATCTGAAGTTACATGAAAAAATTGTCAAGGCTACAGACAATGTTCGTGTCTTGGGTGCCGTTTCTTTGGATTTGGCCTATGTTGCTGCCGGTAAGCTGGATGGCACGGTAAGCTTGAGCAACAAATTTTCGGAGATTGCTGCCGGTCTGCTCTTGGTAAAAGAGGCGGGCGGATATATTTTGGATATAAATCAGAAGGATAACCGCACAGAACAGTTGAATCTTGTTTTGGAGAGCGGTAACCTGATAGCAACCAACGCCGAACTATCCAAAAAGGTATATGACTTGGTGCACTGATTTAATTTTTATTATGGGGAAGAGCAATGCGTAAAATTTTGGTTTTGGCAGTAAGCGTTCTGTTTGGGAGTGCAGTTGCAGGACAAACGTTTGCCGCAGATGATGTTTATGTTGACCTTTCGGTTCTGGATGAAATCGGTGGTAATAATTCATCTTCAGCTTACGGAAAACCGGAGCCGTTCTTCCCCGTAATCAGAAATACGCCGCAGTTTCCGATAGTAAAAAAAGCGGAGCCCAAGGCAACGAAAGTCAGCAAGAAGTCAGAAAAAAAGAAAAAAGTAAAGAAAGTTAGTGCGCAAAAGAAAGTTGAAAAGAAGGCGGAGAAGGTTGTAATACCCGAAAAGCCGAAAGAGATAATGTCGGAGCCTGTTAAGCAGGAGGTTGTACCGGTACAAGAAAATACGCAACCCAAGGAAAAACAAGCGGAAGAATCTTTAGCTTTGCAACCCCAAACATCAACTGAAAGTAAGGAAGACGTAAAACTTCCTGAAGCAAAGGCTACGCCGCAGGCAGAAGTTGCCCCTCAAGCGGAAACACAGGCTATGCCGTTTAAGGTTGAAAAAACGACTCCGGCTGAAACAATAACTCCGGCTCCGGTTAAGGAGGTTGTTGCTGAGCCTGTAGAAGAAGCCAAAGAACCGACAGCCGAAAATGAGCAACCAGAAGTTCAACAAACACAGTCGGCGGAAGAAAAAACGGTTGAACCATTGGTTCCCGTAGCTGAAATTGCGGCTCCTGAGCCAAAGACAAATACAGAGCAAGTAAAGAGAGAAATCATCTTTGCCGAAGGCTCGTATGAGTTGGATGATGTGGCTAAAGAAAAGATTGATGCCATAATAGCATCTTTTGATGATGCCAAAGCTAACAAAATCGCCATTATGGCTTATAACTATGACAATGGCGAAGACGTTTTCCGTAAAAAAAGGCAGAGCTTAAACCGTGCGATAGAAATTCGTTCATATCTTTTGAATAAAGGACATAAGAATTTCAGCATCAAAGTCATCAATATTACGGATGATGCAGCTCAAGGAAATGTTGTTGAAATAGACGAGCTTAAATAAAAAATTTAAAAATATGTAAATTAATGCTTGCCTAATTTGTAACTCTAATGTATAAGAGCACTAAATTTATGTGTCATAAATTCAGTTTTTGGAGAAAATAAGATGAAAAAAGGTATTCATCCTGATTATCACGAGATTACATATGTGATGACAGATGGTTCAGAATTCAAAACCAGATCTACATGGGGAAAAGCTGGTGATAAAATGACTTTGGAATTGGATCCGAAGTCTCATCCGGCATGGACAGGTATTCACCGTATGGTAGACAGCGGCGGTCAAGTATCAAAGTTCAACAGCAAGTTTGCTGCATTTGGCTTGAAGCCGGATACTTCCGTAAAATAATTTTACGATGGTTTAATCTTTATTAACCTGCGATTGAGTATAATCAACGCAGGTTTTTTTATATCTTGGCGAGAAGAAGCATGGTCAAAATATCGCATTATGAAATATATACAGACAGAGGAGATGGCTGGAAATTGGAGGATCGCTTTTCAGGCGATCAGCGATATGAAGCCATGAGAGTGGCAAAAGAGCGAGAAGCAGAAAAAGTTTCAGTAAAATTGCTAAAAGAAGATTTTGATGTTCAAGACAATTCCTACATAGAAACGGTAGAATATGTGAGTCTTGCAGGGAAAAAGGACAAGACGGGATCAGATTATTCTCTGAGGGGAGGTTTATCAGCGCCCAAGAGTGGGGAATATAACATAGAAACGCAAGAGCCGGCAGGTCCGGTAAATGGTCAAAATGTAGTTACGGCAATTTTTAAACTTGTCACCATAATAGTTTTCTGCTTAATTTCGGCCAATATATTGGTAACATTATTGATACCGGTTATAGAACTCACGGTTTCGGATAAATTACGCCAAACCGTAATGTTTTTAACTTTTTTCATTTTGTTTTTGTTATTTGCCGTTCCGTTGGTCTTAAAGAAAGTACCCTGGTATGTTTTTTCGTCAAACAAAGTTCGTAGGAAAAAAGTAATATACGAGAAAAAATTTTTTGATAAAGCCGATGCGATTATTCAGATTTATAATTTAAACGACAATTATGAGCCGACATTAGCGCCGGCTTTTCCGGAAGCACCGATAGAATTTAAACGAAAGATTGTAGATTATATGAGTCAAATAATCTCCAATCTGGATGGAGAGGTAAACATAAGCGATGGCTTCAATCGGTTAGGACTAAAACTTATCGTATATGGAGGTGTATTAGAATTATCACGCTATAATGGACTGAGCATAACACACGCCAACTCTATGTTACACGAAGCCTTTGGCATATTAGACGGGGATATAGCCGATGTAGAAGCCTTTTATGAAGCAAAGAAGAGCTATAAGGATAATAAAGTAGCAATATTTTTAACGGGAGTAGGAGCGTATCTGATGGCGCAACTTTTGGCAGATCGTCCATTGGATACGCATATCTTAAAGAAGACATTTTCCAAATGGGAAAGTTTAAATAAATATAAAGTATCAGAGAATCAAAAAAGCACAAGGAAAGAGAAGGAGCCTCAAGAAGAGGATATATTACTGAAATGTTTTGTCGGTATAGAGAACAGGATTCGGTTTTATGAAAATGATCAACCCGGAGATAAAGAAGATTTTTCGCGTGTTAAGTCTGAGGTAAGCAATATTATTGCTGATTTGTCAGACAAATATGACGGAGAGAATGTAAAAGAGGATAACTACATTACCTCAATAGAATTTACCAAACTCAATCAAGCCGCTCACTTTGCCACAGAATTTTTTAAGAACATATTGGTATATGAAGACAAATTAAACAATACGAATTTAATTGTTGCAGATAAGTGCTGTATATTGTCGTTAACTGTAGATCAAGAAGAAAAAATGGCACTATTTTTGCAAGATGTACTAGAGCAGACCTATGATAACGAAATAGTAGTTAATGAAGAAGTCAAGAAGCAGCTTCAGGGCGAAAAATATAACTTTGAGTTATTAGGGGAAAAAGTTTTAAACAAAACAGGTGCTACAGAAACTTTATATAAGCTGATGGAACAATAGTTCATTAAAATGTTGTTATAAAGCATTTTTTATGATAATATAGAAGATGGGCTAGTAAGGAGTAAAACAGATGGCGACAACCGTTAGTACGACAATACCGGCAGACAGCAGTAACTTAGGTTACTGGGAAAAAACCGTTACCGATATGAATAATATTGACGAAACCTTTGCCAATGCGCGAGATTTAGGGTACACACGCTTAAATTATGCGCGAGTAAGTGTTGTTGGCAAATTGTCACAATACTATGATAGCGTAGATATGTACAAAATTCAACTTCAGTCAAACGGTGTTGTTTCGTTATCAATCAAGGGCGGAAATGCCGAAAATGAAAAAGTTTTGGACTTATCAAAATATGAACAAAAATTGGATGAATTGAAGCAAATTACCGATCCTGAGGGATGGGCAAAAGAACAAGAAGAAAAGTTAGAAGCAGAAAAGAACAAAGACTGGATGGCTGAGCTTGCTCCGGGATTAAAGGTTGAGGTCTATACGCTGAAAAAGAACGGACAAGAAGTCCTAATCGGAGATAGCTCCGCAGAGAAAGGAACAGAAGTCAGAGATAATATTGATGCTATGTTCAGCGGTGAATATAAGGCCCAAAAAGATACAATGCTTTATATCAAAATCACACGAGATGATACGGTTGGTAGTAATGATGAGTTAGCCTATGTTATGCAAATACAGCAAGGTGATAAGTATGTTCACGACTATGTTTCAAAAGAGAGCGTATCAAGTGATACAAAAAATAAGACAGAAACAAAAATTCCGTTGACACAAACCAGTGCGAGCGGAAGTTTATCAAGTGTAAACGCCTTACAAATACAGGCAACAAAATATGAGGCAACGGCTCAAATGTTGCAGGTTGGATATCTAAATATGGCAAATATTTTAAGCAAGAAATAATTAATTTAGCAAAAAAAACCTTGTATAATACCTAAACATTCTCTATTCTCTGAAATAGAGAATGTTTTTTATGTAAGAATAATAAGAAAGGATAATTAAGATGACAGCGCCTTTGATGCCGAAAGCAACAGCCGTATGGTTGGTTGAAAATACAACCTTGACATTTCGTCAGATTGCTGAGTTTTGCGAACTCCATGAGCTTGAAATTCAGGCTATTGCAGACGGTGATGTGGCTTTTAATATTTTGGGAGTAAGCCCCATTGAAACAGGACAGTTAACGATTGAAGAAATCAGACGTTGCGAGGCAGATAGAAAAGCTCTGCTTCAAGCAAACGAGCTTGAGCGCAATGTTAAGGCAAAGAATGCCAAGGCCAAGAAGATGCTCTCACCATCTCAACGGAGTGATAAGCCTTGTGCTGTTTTATGGATTTTAAAGAATTGCCCCGAAATTATCGATTCGCAAATCTGCAAATTAATTGGAACCACCAAACCGACAATTGAGGCTATCCGCACGGGAAGCCATAAAGATATGGCAAATATCCGAGCCAAGAATCCGGTTGCTGTAGGGTTATGCTCAGAGAAGGACTTGGATAAAGCAATCAGCATTTCCAAGGCTCGTACAGAGAAAAAAGAAAAACCGGTAAAGGTTAAGAAAGAAAAGAAAGTAAAAGAGCCGAAAGCAAAGAAAGAGAAGAAAACAGTTAAGAAAGAGAAAAAAGCTTCGGCCAAGAAAGAAAAAACAGCTAAAGCCGTGAAAGAAAAGAAAGTAAAAGAGCCGAAAATAAAAAAAGAGAAAAAAGCAAAAGAGGCGAAAGCTAAAAAAGAAAAGAAAGCCTCAGCTAAAAAAGCCCAAAAGGCATAAATAAAAAAGCCTCCCATTGCGGAGGCTTTTTTATTCTGATGTAGGATATAGGCCAAATTTATCCGTAACAACTAATCTGGCATTGGTGCTCATTTTCATCAGGTCAAATGCCACGCGCGGATTTTCGGGAAGTTTGCCGCTTTTGGCAATCTCTTTTAAGTCATTAATATAGTCGTCATATTTCTGTTTATATTCGGGAATTTGGGCTAATTCGTTTTTATCATATTCTATATAGGGACTTTCAGTTTGTTGAGGCAAAGTAGCTTGCTCAACTGTTTTTGCAACATCTTGCTCAGGTGCTTTAATAACTTTTATAACCTGCTCAGGCTCAGAATTTGGGCGAATGGCTTTAGGTAAAGGAGCTTCCGGATAATAATTAAATTCGGGCAACTTTTCCGTATAATCCAAATCTTCTTCGGGAATAAAAAAATTAGGCTTGAGTTGCTTGCGTACGTAGCGCCCGGGCTGAGCAGCCTGAGCCAGCAAACTAAAAGCAAAAATGGCACTTACAGCCGAAAAAAGAAATAGTTTTTGCATAATCTCAACTCTATGTTAAGAAATCTCATATAACATATCTTACATGAAAAAACTTTTTTTTATATTAACATTTTTAGTCTTGATGCTCTGCAACGTTCAAAAATCAGTTGCTGCGGGGACTGATGTTTGTGCCTCATTAACAACCATACCCGAAATAGAGTTTACCACATCTTATGGTAAACTAAAATATGATTATAGCTACAATCTGCAAGAGCTCACAAATTTAGGAAGAAAGTATAATATTGTAGAGCAGGGGCTTTTTGCTTCAGGTTTGGCGATTGTAAGTGTTAATTGGGAAGTATCATTAAACACCATCAGCAAAATAATAGATGATACGAATATTTGTGTTGTTCCGACCAGTTTAAATGTTTTTATTGGTTATCAAGATCCAACCATATACATATCCAACCAGCTTCAAGCAGGGAGTTGCGAATATAATGTGGTGGTTAGACATGAACAAACACATCATCAGATAAACGCAGCAGCACTGGAATATTTTATTCCCTCCTTGCGTCGTTCGGTTGAAAAAATAGCAAAAGATATTAAACCCTACAAAATAGATACACCGTCAAAAATAGATGAGGCTACGAATAAACTGACGGAAATGTATATTGCACAAATAGAGCCGTTAATAAATCATTTTAAAAACGAACTGATGCAAGAACAAAGCAAATTAGATAACCAAATGAATTATGCTATGGAAAGCAACCTCTGCCGCCGTTTTAATGCGAAGCAGAAACGCTAGCGTCAGGCTGTTCAATCTTGGGTAAATATTCTTCCAAAAAGCTATTGATTCCCTTATAAGCTTCATCAATATAAGTTTTGTCTTTAGCCGAATTTGCGTTGTAATAGATTCTGACCGTGGTCATACCAAGCTCTTTGGCAAACTCCAGATTAGAATAGCTGTCATCCACAAAAACGCAATTTTTGGGGTCAACATTAATTTTTTGGCAAAGCTTTGCATAAACATCGGAACTTTCGTTTTTCTTCACGGTTCCAAAATCTTCTACGGAATAGAAACGCCCTTTGAAAAAGTCATATAAACCAATATGTTTCAAGATTTTTTCACACACGTCTCTTGTACTGGTAGAAAAGATATATTGACGGTTGGGAAGGCGTTCAAGCTTTTCTAACAAATGTTCATAAGGAACGATAGGTGTGATTGGCTTGCGTTTATGATAAGCCTGAAACATAGCTTCGGGATCAATACCATATTGCTTAACAAAAATCTCTCCGCCGTCACGATAAGTCATATAGGACTCTTTAACCTTCGCTTTAGCTTCCGCTAAATCAAGCGGAATACCTAAATCTTTAACGGCAGCAATGGCTGTCGCCTCATCAAGCATATCGGCAAATTCAGGCGTAATGCGATACAAGGTATTGTCCAAATCCCAAATGATAACTTTTCCGGCAAGAGTCACTTTCTTTATCTCCAAAATATTCTTTACCAAACCCAACAATACTAGCATATAAGCAGCTTTCGTCAACACCAAAAATAAGCAGGCAGAATGTTTAAAGCCATATCTTGAATAAGTAGGTTTGAAGCATATATCAATAACCGTAGGACTAAAGAATAAATTAAAATAAAGGGGAAAATAATGAAAAAAATTTTAGCAATGTTAGGTGTTTCTGCTTTGGCATTGACTGCATGCAATAGTCATCATGCGAATGCGCAATCTCAAATGTCTGGGACATCAGCTAATGCCGATTCGGCAGATGTTATGGTCGTTGAGGAAGCTTATGAAGCCGTTGTAGCAGCACCGGCAGATACTCAACCATCTGCAACATCAAACAACAATACCAATAATATGCCGGCCACAGCGTCAGATAATAATCCGACAATGGTAACAGAAAGCGTATCCGAAACTGTTACGCCAGATAGCGTTTCGTACGAAGTGGATGAAATGGCAGATTAAACACAAAAAAAGCCCCATTTTTATGGGGCTTTTTGCTAGAAGTTTTCCATAGCATAAACGTCTTTAACAACCCAAGAGCCGCTCTTGTTGCTTAGGACATAAATAATGTTGCCTTCGCATAGGCCAAACCACATGCCATTGCAGGTGCTTTCAGTATAGACTTCAATCATATTAGCATCAATGGGTTTGATTTTGGTAATCTTGAAGCTCATCTCAGTTGGGCGTTGTAAACTTTCATCATCCATAAAAACAAATTTAGGCAACTTATTTTTTGCACATTCGCTGTCTTTGAAGTTAAGCGTGCATTTCATATAAAGATCAATAGCACAAACAATATCACTGCCTTTATCACAACCTTTTTGCGTTTTGCCAAGCTTGTAGTCGTAAGTTACTTCTTCAAATTTTATATCAAAATTAGGTTGCACAACAATTTGTTCACCCTCTTCCAAAGCTTTTTCCAAAGGAACATTCTCGGGGTTTTGTGCTTGTTCATCTTTTTTGTCGGAGCAAGCAGCAACAAATGTAAGCAAAGCAAGAATCATCCATAATTTTTTCATCATATCTCTCCTGAGCTTAGAATGTATAACGAACACCGGCAGAATATTCCATCATATGGTCAATTTCTTCAATTTGGTTAAGGTTAACATATCTTGCAATCATACGCAGACTCCAATTTTGGTCAACATTAACCAACGCGCCGACACCGGCACGCCAACCAATACCATGGTCGCGCTGTTTTTTTGCAAAAGAAGCGTCTTTAACAAAAGTATATTCACCGACGCCGGCTGTTCCAAGCAAATTAAAAGTTTCGCCACAACCTAACGGCAAATATCCATACAAGTCCAAACCATAAGCCTGGAAGGAAGATTTGCTTTTATCCAATCCCGAACGTGTTTTATAGCTATCTGAGATTTGATAAAACATCTCCGTTCCGAAAAAGCGGTTATACATTGTACCAACATTAACGGAGGCAGAATTATAATGAGGGCGGAGATGTTTGGCGGTAGTATCACTATAAGAATAATCTAAACCGACATAAGGCAAATATTCGCCGTCTCTGGCGGCACGAGCTGAAGTTGCAGCAACAAGAGAAGCAACAAGAGCAAGAGAAAAAATCTTTTTCATGTACAAAAATCCTGATATAGTTTCTAAACTACCCTCTAATATAACGAAGATTTAAGAAAAATAAAGTAATTTAAAACAGTTGTTTATGATAAATTTGTTGAGAGAAAAACAGTTTGGTGCTATAACTAAAAAGATATAAGGAGGCAAGGATGAGGTTTTGCGGAAACGAAAAGGGAGCAACGATGGTTGAAGTCATCATGACACTAGGTGTTATTGGTGCTTTTGGCGTCAGCATTGCGACCTTGGTAACCTCAATGTACGACCGCTATCGTGTTAGCCGCGTCGGAGGCCAGATAGAAGAGCTCAAAAAGACCATAAACAACCGCTATGTTGCAGATGGGCAATATACAAATGCCTCTATAGCCACGCTCATAGATGAAGAATTGGCTCCCAAAGATATGGTGAATGGGAAAAAACTATACCATTCTTATAAAGGAGAAGTAACCCTTAAAGGTGGCGCCGACAGTTATGAGATAACTTTTGCCGATATTCCTCAAAAAATTTGTATAGAGCTCGGAATTATGAATTGGACAGTAGACAATAGCTCGGATTTGGTTAGTCTGAATATAAACGGTAAAGACTTCAAATGGCCATGGGTGGCTGGAACATCCTATAATTTACCAGCCCAGATGCCGGAGGTTTCGGCATCCTGCAAAGAGGGTGATGAAAATATAATAAAATGGACCTTTCAGTAACGGAGAGCAAAAGTGATAAAAGTTAATGATGTCAATAAAACGAATGATTTGAATAATGCAGCCAAGACCAAAAAGGCAAGCGGAGGTGAAAGCTTTTCTCTGTATCTGAAAGAGACAATGAAGCCGGCATCCAATCCGGTGGGTGGTGCTACGGGGATAGCCGTTGCCGATGCTATTTTTGCTACGCAAATGGTAGATGGCGAAGAAGAAAAAGCAAAGCGCAAGCAAATGCTCAAACGCGGCAATACTTTGCTTGAAAAGCTTGAAGAAATAAGAGACGGATTACTGATGGGCTATATTTCTAAGGATAAATTGATAGAAATATCCCGTTATGTGAAAGAAACCAAAATAAACACCGCAGATGAAAAATTAGCAGAGTTAATCGGCGAAATTGAGCTGCGAGTGGAGGTTGAGTTAGCAAAACTGATGAAATAACTGTGGCTTATTCGTTTTTTTGCTTGCAGTTCATGATTGAAATCTGTATTTTGCTTGCTAGATAAAGAACCTCGCTAATAACAATAAATCCAAGGAGACCGAAAATGGATAGCGAAATCATTCTTCCTCCCGACTACAAACCTTCAGCTGATGAAGAGTATATGAACGAATATCAGATTGAGTATTTTCGTCAGAAACTTTTGAGCTGGAAAAAATCTCTTTTGGAACAATCCAAAGACACATTGGAAGACTTACGTCAGGGAGGCTTAAACCAGCCGGACCAGTTAGATAGAGCATCGCTGGAAACAGACAAGGCTCTGGACTTGCGCACCAAAGACCGTGCACGTAAGCTGATTTCTAAGATTAACGATGCTTTGAAGCGTATTGAAGATGGCGTATACGGTTATTGTGAAGAAACCGGTGAGCCGATTGGCATTGAGCGCTTGGAAGCTCGTCCGGTGGCCACACTTTCAATTGAGGCTCAGGAACGCCACGAAAGAATGGAAAAAACCTACGACGACGAAGCCTAAGCGATGATACAGCCGCAAGAAAAAGACTTCATTCTGGCTTCGGGCTCTCCGCAACGCCGCGAGCTTTTGGCGCAAATGGGCTTTTTGCCCAAGCAAATTCGCCCGGCAGATATTGACGAGAGCGAAAAAAAATATGAGACGGCCACAGCGTATGTAAAGCGGATGGCCTTAGAGAAAGCCCGCCGTATTGCCGGGCTTTTTCCGCAAGAAAATATTTTGGCTTGCGACACGGTTGTCGTTGTCGGAACCGCCATTTTGCACAAAGCCCACAGTGAAGAAGAACAAACCAAGGTTATGGAAAAACTCTCGGGCAAGGCACATCGGGTCATCAGCTCTGTTTGTGTCATAGCCAAAGACGGGCGGGTTGCTCAGCGCACCGTTTCAACGCGGATTTTGATGAAAAAGCTCACCCCCGCAGAGATTAAGGCTTATGTTGAAAGTCATAATTGGGAAGGTGCTTGCGGTTATAAGATTGAAGATATGGACTGCTATGTCAAAAAAATAATCGGTTCTTACTCAGGCGTCATTGGTTTGCCTTTATATGAAACCAGAAACTTGTTGAATGGGATAGGTATAAAATGAATACAGATGTAATCGTTTATGAAAAAAAGAATAATCTGACCCGTATTGCCATGCTTGGCGCAGGCGAGTTGCAAGAGATTGAGTTTGTCAAAGAAAATCAGGCCGCGGAAGGCAACATCTATCTGGGCAAGATAACTCATAAGCTGGATTTGGCGCATGATAAGGTTGGCTTTTTTGTAGATATTGCCGATGGTAAAGATGCCTTTCTGAATGCTGAGGAAGCAGGACTGAATGAAGCCAATATGACGGAAGGCCAAAGTCTGGTTGTTCAGGTTGCACAAGAGCAACGCGCCGAAAAGGGCGCAAAGGTTGTCCGCTCCATTCAGATTGTCGGTCCGCATTTGGTCTATTGCCCTTATCGTTTGCATGTGGATGCCTCTCCGCGCATTGAGGATAAGGAAAAACTGGCGGAATATAAGGAAAAAGTTATTGAGAACACAACCGGACAGGAAGGTTGGATTCTGCGCACATCTTCGGTAGAAGTTCCGTTTGATGTCTTGGCCGAAGAGATGAAGTCATTGCGAGAGATATATGAGGGTGTTCGCATCAAAGCCCGCAATGCCAAGGCTCCTGCTTTACTCTATGCCAAAGCAGACCCTCTGGCGGAATATATTATGCGCTCACAGCCGGCTTTGACCAAGGTTGTCGTGAACAATCATAATGTTGAAAACGAGCTGAAGGAAGCTTTTAAAGGCGAGTTCGCTGTAGAATATATGGCGGAGCCTTTTGCTGAATATGGTCTGGAAGAGGCAATTTCTGAGGCTTTGCAAAAGACGGTTCGCTTAAAGAGCGGCGGTCGCATTCATATTGAGGAGACCAGAGCTTGCGTTGCCATAGATGTAGATAGCGGCGATGACAAATCTAACGGCTCCATCACAAGGTTAAATTCAGAGGCTGCGGTAGAAATTGCACACCAGATTCGCCTGCGCAATTTGTCCGGCAAGATTATTGTAGATTTTGCCGGCTCTTCGGAATACAAGTTTTTGAAGCCGGTTATTGAGGAGCTGGAAAATGCTTTGGCGGAAGATCCGCACCGTGCAAGGGTTTTGGGCTTGAGCCGTGGCGGCAATGTGGAGATTCAGCGCGTTCGCCGCCGTCCGACCCTTTCGGATGTCTTGACCACCGAATGTGAAACTTGTCAGGGCACGGGGAGGGTTGCCAAATGAGCGAAGTTGTCAAAACCTATCGCTGCCCCATATGCAAAAAAATAGCTCCAGCGGGAAAATATAAACCTTTTTGCTCCAAACGCTGTGCAGACATAGACTTAGGTAATTGGTTTAACGAGAGTTACCGCATTCCGGCAGAAGAGCTGGACGAAGAGGACTATGAGGAGCTGGAAAAAGAGCTTGAAAAGCAAAAAGCAGATATGGAAGAATAACAAAAACCCCTCGCATAACCGCGAGGGGTTTTCTGTAAGGCAACTAATAAAAAAAAAGCGCAATAATTATTGCGCTTAGTTAAAATTTATTAATTTTGTTGATACTATAGCAAATCGTAAATATTTTTTTTGCTCTTAAGTATATTTCGTATCTCATTAATATCGCCATCAGAACAAAATCCTTGATTTATTAGAGCATCTAAAACTCTATTATCAGTTTTTTTTGTGTCAGCATATTTAATGGCGCGGGCAAAATAAACATAATTAGACTTATTTTGTTCTCCGATTAAAATTTTATCAGATGGAATCATCATAATAATTTCGGGTTGGTCAGTAGCAATAGCAAGATCTGTTATTGTCATTCCCTTAGCTAAGACATCAAGATTAGCTCCTTTTTCTATCAAAAATTTGGCAATTTCAGGTTTTTTAATGAATATGGCCAACTGGAGCGGCGTATTTCCGCCATGGAGCGGACTATCAATATCAATATTGTTTTTTAAGAAAAAATCTATGACGTCAATCGGGTTTGGCGCATTAATTAAAGCTGCTTCAAAATGGTTAGTTTTATAATAAAAATCACTTTTAGTAATATTCATTGGATTATAACCATTTTCTAGCATATCAGACATTGTTTGAATATCGCCGTTATCTGCGGCTTGATTAAATTTCCACCAAGACCAATAAGAAATGTTAAAAACAAGATTAGCCAAAAGCCAAACAATAAAACAGCCGCCCAGAATAAGTCCGAAATATTTGAAAAACTTTTTCATAAAAGATACTCCGTCATCTCAAAGATAGCTGTATTTTAGCCAAATCAAGATAATATTTGGTTAAAACTCAGACTGATGTTTTAATAGATTTTGCCAGGGGCTCATAACCATTTTCAACCAAATATTTTCTTGTCTGAAAAGTGGTTTTAGGACCGAGTTTTCCATCAATATCAAGAGGGGGAATAGCTCCTAAAATATTCAAACTTTTTTGTAAAGCCTTAACCCCATCATTGGATGAATTGTTGTCAATAAGAGTCAGTTGTTCAGACAAATTTTGCAGACTATTTTCTATTGTATTACCATCTTTTGCCAACAGGGGCTTTTTATGTTGAGAACTGAGCTTAGTATTTGTTGTAATCTGCCTTCCTGTAGCATCTCTTTTAACGGGAGCTGTTCCGTAAATATTGTCGTACCAAGAAGAAATTTTATCATTTATCTGTTTTCCTAAGGAAACATCATCATTATCAAACATAGCAAATTTCTTAGCTTTAAGAATATCATCACTGTCAAGATTCTGAATAGGATTTAATAAAATATCCAGTTCAGGACGATAGTTTTGAGTAAAACTATTCATATATTCTTTGCTCCGCTCAGAATGTTGTTCTTTAAATAAATTTTCCTTATTATCAGGACTCTTATTAGGAAATGGAGAATTTTTAAGTCCATTAGGAAAAAAATTATTTTCATATTTTTTTCCTATTTCATAAACTTTTTCTTCATTTAAAGGGTCAGACATTATAACATTAGACCATTCATCGTCAATATTATTACTTTCTAGAGATTTTTTTAAAATATTCCCCAAACGTGTTTGATAGAATTTTTGTTTTAAATATTCTTTTAAGTTACTCATTTTGATTTCTCCCAAAATAAAAAGGGGCTGAAGTCAGCCCCTTTCAAAAAATTATGATAAAATTATTGATATTGCTCAATTGTTTTAATAATCTCTGAATTATCTGTGATACGAGCAATATCAAGTAGTGTTTTATTGTTTATTTTATAAGATGCATCTGTACCATATTCTAAAAGAAGTTTTACAATATCTGCACGTCCTTCCATAATGGCATGATGTATGGGCATAAGCCCGTTTTTACTTTTAAAATTAACATCAGCACCGTGATTGAGCATAAACTTAATTGTGTTATAATCACTTTTTGCATAGGATATTGCCGCCAGTAAAGGAGAAACACGCATAAAGCTTTGATTAATATCAAATCCTTGATTTAAGATTTCTTGCATTTGCAAAATATCATTTTTTTCAGCTGCTTCCACAAAATTTCCCCAGTCGCTGTAAATATAATAAAAAATATTCCATATCAAAACAACAGCCACAATTAAGCCGCCCAGAATAAGTCCGAAATATTTGAAAAACTTTTTCATAGAAGATACTCCGTCATCTCAAAGATAGCTGTATTTTAGCTAAATCAAGATAATATTTGGTTAAAAAAACCGCCTGATAAAGGCGGTTTTTAAATACACTAAGAGCAAGTGACAAAAGAACAATATCAAAAATTTTTCAAATTGTCAAGGATTATATTCCTAAAATATCCTTACCTTCCGTAAGAAGCCTCAATAATCCGATTCCGTCTTTGTTCATCAAGGTCATAATTCGCCTTAATATTCAATTGCGGTGCGATGGTTGAAATAATCTTTCCGGCAGTCGGAACCGTGTTCCAACCGGAAGTAACAAAGCCCCACGTATCTTTGGTTGCTTTAGGCTCGTCCATCATCAGGAATAAGGCATATTGCGGATTTGAGGCCGGAAAAGTAGCTAAGAAAGAGGTCATAACTTTTTTGTTGATATATTTGCCGTCTACCAGCTTGTTGGCTGTTCCGGTCTTGCCGGCGACTTCATACCCCAAAACATTGGCGCGTTTGCCGGAACCTTCCACAACAACGCCGCGAAGCAATTGGCGCATTTCTTTGGATGTATTGAAGGAAACGACACGATGGCTGGCTGTATTCTTATTGTCCTTTATAAGTGTCGGTTCATGATAAATTCCGCCGTTGATAACACCGGCAAAAGCGCTGACTAAGTGCAACGGCGTAATTGAGATACCATAGCCATAGCCAATTGTTGCCGTTGTTTCTTCGCCCCAGCGTTTGGGCACCAAAGGATAGCCTTTTTCCGCCACTTCAATGCTTTTGATTGGTTCAAAGAAACCAAGATTTTTTAAGAAGTTTTGTTGCTCTTTTTTGCCGACTTTCAAGGCGATTTGCGCCGAGCCGATATTAGAGGAGTAAATCAAGACTTCTTGCAAGGTCAGCCACCGATTTTCGCCGCGATAATCTTTGATGGTGTTGTAGCGGAGTTTTAAGGGCTTGGTTGCGTCAAAACTATCAGCCATTTTAATTTTTCCGCTTTCCAAACCAAGCGCGGCATTAAAAATCTTCAAAACCGACCCCGGCTCATAGACACCTTTTGTCGCAAAATTAAATTGTGCGCGCGGTGTTTTATAATTATTAAGATTCGGGTCATAATCAGGCAAAGAAATCATAGAGATAATTTCGCCATTCTTAACATCCATCAGGATAGCAGCGGCACCATCTGCGCTGAATTTTTCAACGGCGGCGGCGAGTTCGTTGCGAATAGTGTCCTGAATACCGGCATCAATGGTCAGCTGCAGCGGAATATCAGATTCCGTTAAGCGTTCGTCAAGTTTCTTTTCAAGGCCGGATATTCCCTTGTTATCAATATTCGTGTTGCCCAAGATATGAGCAAAGAGATTTTTGTGCGGATAAATACGTTTTTCGCCGTCTTCAAAATCCAACCCCGGAATACCCAAATAATTGATTTGATATTGTTGCGCAGGGGAAAGGTTGCGTTTGATATAAACAAAACTTCCTCTGCGTTGGAGCTTTGATAAAATATCTTCATAGCGCATATCAGGAAAAATCCGGCTCAATTCAGCGGCGGCTTTTTTTGCGTTCAGAATTTTTTTAGGATTAGCGTAAAGGTTAACAGTGGGGAGAGAGGTTGCGATGATTGTGCCGTTGCGGTCAAGAATATCTGCGCGTTTAATGGGGTTTGCTGCATAGGCACGAATGGTGTCGGATTCATCGGCGGTTTGGTTTTCTGTGTTATTGGGTGTAATGCATACATTGAATAATCTAACGCCGATAACCGCATACACCAACAAAAACATCAGGGTTGCAAAAGCGACACGATTCTTGCAGGTGGAAAGAGGGTCTTTCTCACAGGTATAGTTATTAAAAGAAAAACTCTTATCAATCTTAATTTCCTGACCTGGAAGATAAAAATTCTTCTCCTCGCGGCCGGAAAAATACTTTCCCCACATATTCTCGCTTCTGCCTTACTATAATTTAATTATCGTTGAGCCTTAACCAGACGTTTAAGTTGTCTGTTTTTCTCAGCCTGATTACTGATATTTTGACGAGCCAACAGCTTTCTGCCTGATTCGCCCGATTCATAATTAAATGGTAACGCAGAATAGTTAATAATTTGTTCAGCCTTGAGCTGATTTAGCGCAATATGTTTGGTTGCCAAAGAACGAAGTCTTGCCGGATTATTCAAATGGCTCCATTCTGCCTTAAGAATATGAATAGTTTTAACGTCTTCCTCAATATTGCGATTGATGCTGGCAAGTTCTTTTTCCAGATTCTGTACCTGATTTTTCATCACGAACATTCCGAAACCGACCAAGCATGTAAGGGCAACCCAAAGTCCTAACGTTGCTGTTTTTGTACTATTCATTATCGCATTCCTTTCCTAGGTAAGCGGGTTAAAATTACTTTTTGACGGCGCAGCGCAATTTTGCCGAACGAGCTCTTTTGTTGCTTTCCGTCTCTTCTTGACTTGGGGCAATCGCTTTAGAGCATTCAGCGAGGCAAGCGCTGTCATCTTTGGGCAAAACCTCCGGCATATAGCGTGATACACCGGCATTTTTGCCGCTTTGTTCTTTGAAAAAGCATTTGACAATCCTGTCTTCCAACGAGTGGAAAGTAACCACGACCAAGCGGCCGCGAGAGGAAAGAAGGTCAACGGCGCCTTTCAAACCGTTTTCAAGCTCCTCCAGCTCATTATTGACCACAATCCGCAGAGCCTGAAAAGTTCTGGTTGCCGGATCAATATTGTTGTTTGGTGTTTTATGAATAACTTTGTAAATGATTTCGGCCAATTCTTTGGTGGTTTCAATCGGCTTAAGACGGCGGTACTCCGCGATTTTGGCCGCAATCTGGCGAGACTTGCGCTCTTCGCCGTATTTATAAATCAAATCAGCCAATTCTTTTTCAGCTGTTTCGTTGACAATATCTGCAGCCGTACGACCGGAGCAGGACATCCGCATATCAAGCGGTGCATCTTTGGCAAAGGAGAATCCTCTTTGCGCCTCATCTAACTGCATAGATGATACGCCGATATCAAAGACCGCACCGTTAATCGGCTGAGCAATAAGGTCTTTGATATTGCCGAAAGTTCCTTGCCTGAACTCAAAGCGAGAGCCGAATTTTTGTTTGAGCTCATCAACTCTGGGCAAAACCGTAGGGTCGCGGTCAATGGCGATAACTTTGCAATCGGCGGAGTTCAAAATAGCCTCGGTATAACCGCCGTTGCCAAAAGTTGCGTCAACATAAACCTCGCCGTCTTTGGGAGACAGATATTCCAAAACTTCTTTCAGCATAACCGGAATATGTTTGGGCTGACTGTTCATTATTCGCCCTCCGTCTTGCGAGTAAGGGTCGGTCTGTTTTTCAAGACCTCAGCCCGAATGCGTGCTTCTTCTTTTTCCCAGTTTTCAGGGGTCCAAATCTGGAATTTGCGTCCTTTGCCGACAAATACGGCTGTGTCGGTGATGTTAGCGTGTTTAAGAAGCTTTTCGGTGAGCATAATGCGGCCGGTAGAATCAAAGGTGAATCTTTTGGCATCTCCGAAAATAAGGTTTGTAAGGTTATCTTGGGTTTCGGAGAAAAAGTCCGTAGCGTTTTCAATCTCTGTGGCAAGCTTGTCCAACAGTTCTTCGGTGCAGCCCTCAATGCAGGGAGCGGTAAGACTGCGGTAGCAAACAATCTCAGTTGATAATTCTTTAACGATTGCGCGATAGTCTGAAGGCAAGGAAACGCGCCCTTTGGCGTCCACCTTGTTAAAAATCGTATCCATAAAGAGAAAAGTTTTTCTCAATTTTAGAATCCTTCAAACGCATTAACCCTATACCTTATGGTATATCATGGGTTTTTATGGGTTTCAATGGGAAAATTTAGTATTTTGTTAACTGTTCATGTTTTGTTCTGAATAAAATTATTGCGATTCTCACCAATCTGGCTCTGGGCTTGGTGTAAGAAAAAATAATTTTTTGGGGATAAAAAATAACAAAAAAAGAGTGCCCCACAAGGAGCACTCCATAAGTTTAAAGGATGAGAGCGTTAACAGAAGCTTCCGTCCTCTGAACACTCTTTGTAAGTGTCAAAGAACTCATCCCGTGCAATGCCGTAGATATCGCTTAAATCTGTTACATTGACAAAGCCGCCTGCTTTTATATGTTGCTCTTCGTCCCAAGAACAGATGAAAGTTGTGTCTTCCGTCAGCTCAAGAAATTTCTGAACGCCTCCGGTCGGTTTGTACCATCCGTTGCCTAGTTCGGGGCAGGGTTCATATTTCTTGGGGAATTTGGCTGCAGGAACAACGTATTTTTCGCCACCAGGGTTGGTTACAATCCAATCTCCGGCATTGGCGGTATTTGTTGTCTCTTTGGTGCCGTCAGCCAATACTGTCTCAATAACTTCACCTCCTTCAGCGCATTGAGCTTGAATACGTGCGAATTTAGCAAAGTTCTTAACAGCAGCGCCATTAGCGATTAAACCTGCAACCATCTCTCTCATTTCGTTTTTGTTCAATGTTTTCATTTTTTTTGTTTTTTTAGGATTAAACTTGAAGATATTATTGCATAGGAAATCAAATTTAATCGGAAAACCCAATAAAGTTGAAAACACCATCACAATAATACCTTAATACTTATAATACTCTTTCAATATATCATACTTTGTATGAGGGTGTCTAGACGAAATTTTGTACTTTTTGGCAAATAAAGACCTTGCTGTTTTTCTTAAAATTTGCTATAATGCAAAAAAACTCAAAGAAGGGCTCTCGGGAGAGAGCTCTTTTTTTGTTAAAATTGCTCAATCTTTTCATAAAGCACTTGCAATAATTTTGAGCTGCGTTTAATCTACCAAGAACAGGCGACCGGATAGCTGCTTTGCGGAAAGGAAAATCCGCCAAAGAGGAAAGTCCGGGCTTCAAGGAAACAAGATACCGGATAACGTCCGGCCGGAGAAATCCGAGGGAAAGTGCCGCAGAAATATACCGCCTTTTTTTGAAAGGTAAGGTTGAAAAGGCGAGGTAAGAGCTCACCGCAAAATCGGCAACGGTTTTGGCAAGGTAAACCCTATCTGAAGCAAGACCAAGTTAGGAGGGCTGAGGCTTTATGCCTTGGTTATACGGAGGGTTTCCACTCCGCTCCAGAGGTAGGTCGCGTTGAGCCGCATAGCAATATTCGGCCAAGATGAATAGCTATCGCGCCGCAAGGCGTACAGAACCCGGCTTATAGGTCGCCTGAAAAGTTTTTTGTTCATAAGGAGTTGCATATGCAGACGACTATATCAAAATCAGTTCAACTAAACGGCATCGGTCTTCATTCCGGCTGTAACGTCACTATGTCAATTCTTCCCGCACCGGCCAATACGGGAATAGTTTTTCGCCGTGTTGATTTGCCGAACAAACCAGAGATTAAGGCCTTGTACAGCAATGTTGTTAATACCCAGAATTGCACTTGCTTGGGCGATGCCGAAGGCAATTTGGTTTCCACCATTGAGCATGTAATGGCTGCGTTATATGTTAAGGGCATAGACAATGCGCTGATAGAAGTCAATAATCAGGAACTCCCGATTATGGATGGCAGCGGTAAAATGTTTTTTGAGGCCTTAAAGGAAGTTGAGCTTAAGGATTTGAGCGCCCCGCGTATGTATCTCAAAGTTAAAAAGGAAGTTTCTTTTACGGATAAAAACGGCAATACGGCAAGCTTAAAACCAGCCGACAAATTTGCCATAAATTTTGAGATAGAATTTCCGTCTCAGATTGTCGGGCATCAGAAGTTCTCGGGCGAGATTACGCCGGAGGTTTTTGAACAAAAAATCGCACCTTGCCGCACTTTTTGTGAAAAATATCAGGTGGATTATCTTCAATCCATCGGTCTGGCCAAAGGCGGCAGCTTGGATAATGCCGTAGTTTTGGATGGCGAGCAGATTTTAAACCCCGGTGGTTTTCGTGTCAAAAACGAATGTGTCAACCATAAGGTTATGGATGCTATTGGCGATTTGTTCACTTCCGGACATCGCATTTTGGGCGAATTAACCGCTTCCAAAACCGGACATTTTCATAACAACGAACTCTTAAAACTTTTGTTCGCTGACAAATCTAATTATGAATTAGTATAAGGATGAGAGAATGAAAAAGTTAAAACTTTTTTTGGTCTGTGTTTTTTGTTTAGGTTTAACAGTCGGCTGTTCCTCTACCAAAGAGGTGGAGAAACCGCAAACTGCGGAAGAATTGTACAATCAGGCACATGATGACCTGGACAAGACCTCTTATAAAAAAGCTGCCGAAACTTTTGAAAAAGTTGAGCTGGAATATCCTTATTCCAAATGGGCGACCAAAGCCAAAATCATGGGGGCTTATGCTTATTACAAGGACCAAAAATATGATGACGCTATTTTAAGTCTGGACCGTTTCATCAAATTTCACCCCGGCAACAAAGACATCGCCTATGCTTATTATCTGAAAGCCCTTTGCTACTATGAGCAAATCACCGGTGTTGAAAAAGACCAAGAAAACACACGGCTGGCTCTGCAGGCTTTGCGTCAGGTTATCACACGTTTCCCGAATACCGAATATGCCAAAGATGCTTCGCTTAAATTGGAGCTGACTTATGACCACTTGGCCGGTAAAGAGATGGAAGTCGGACGTTATTATCTCAAGCAGGGTAATTATCTTTCGGCTTTGAACAGATTTTCGGTTGTGGTCAATGATTATCAGATGACCTCGCATATTGAGGAAGCCTTGTATCGTCAGGTAGAGATTTATACGATTTTGGGGTTAAACAAAGAAGCCAATCAGGCTTATCGGGTTTTGGAATATAACTATCCCAAGAGCAAATGGACCAAAGCCGCCCGCAAGGTGCTGAAAATAAAATAAGGTAAACAATGCTTCAATCGCTCTCAATTCGCAACGTGGTTTTAATAGACAAGCTGGATTTGGACTTCAAATCCGGCTTAAGCGTTTTGACGGGTGAAACCGGCGCCGGAAAATCCATTTTACTGGATTCACTTGGGTTGGTACTTGGCAATCGGGCAGAAACTTCGCTCATTCGCCAAGGCGAGGATAAGTTGAGCGTAACCGCCACTTTTGAGGTGAAGGATAAGAATAATCCGCTTTTTGCGCTATGTGAGGAATATGAGCTTGAGGCGGATGAAGAGATAACCATCAAGAGAAGCCTGAATAAAGACGGCAAGGGCAAAATATTTTTCAACGACCAACCCATAAGCGCCAAACTCTTAAAAGAGCTGGGCAAATATCTGGTGGAGGTTCATGGGCAGTTTGACAATCAAGGTTTGCTCAATCCCGCCAATCATCGTGATGTTTTGGACGCTTATGCCGGATATAAAAATCTTTTGGCAGAGGTAAAAGAAAAATTTGCAAACTACAAAAAAGCCAAAGCCGCAAGGTTAGAGGCGGAGAATAACGTTGCCAAAGCCAAAAGCGACGAAGATGCTTTGCGCCATTGGGTAGATGAGCTGGAAAAACTAAACCCCAAAAAAGGCGAAGAAGAGAGCCTGAGCAAAAAGCGTCTGGAAATGATGAACGCCGAAAAAATCATTGAGAGCTTGAGCTATGCTTACGGTGCTCTGACACAAGGCGCAGATGTGCAGTCAGCCATACGTCAGGCGCAATCAGCCATGGACAAGGCCAATAGCTTGGTAGAAGGCAAATATGATGACATTGTCAATATGCTGGAGCAAGCTTTGATAGATGTGAACGAGGCCGTCAACGAGTTGGAGGAGGCCTCGCAAAGCGTAAGCTTAAACCAAAACGAGCTAGAAAATATTGAAAGCCGCTTATTTGCTTTAAGAGGCTTGGCGCGCAAACACCAAACCACCATTGATGACTTGCCGAATGTCTTGGCCGATTTTAAGCAGAAATTGGCAACCATAGAGCTGGGCGAGGAGGGCATAAACGAACTCCGCCGCGCCGAAGAACAAGCTAAGACAGATTATATTAAGTCGGCAACGGAATTAAGCTCGCGCCGCAAGGCTGTAGCATTGCAGTTGGATAATCAGGTTATGGCCGAGTTGCCGCCGCTGAAAATGGAAAAAGCCCGTTTTGTAACCATTGTTGAAAAATTAGACGAGAGTGCTTGGAACGAAAGCGGTTTTGATAGTGTTTATTTCACGGTTGCCACCAACCCGAACTCGCCGCAAGGACCGATTAACAAAATAGCCTCCGGCGGTGAGCTGGCCAGATTTATGTTGGCCTTAAAGGTTAACTTGGCACAAAGCTCATCGGTTTCTACCATGATTTTTGATGAGGTTGATGCTGGTGTCGGCGGTGCCACGGCTCAGGCTGTGGGCGAAAGGTTAGCCCGCTTGGCGCATGATGTTCAGGTCTTGGTTGTAACCCATTCGCCGCAAGTCGCCTCACGCGGCAATCATCACTTTAAGGTGGAAAAAAACACGGTTGATAATGTAACCACCACCAAAGTTCGCGAGTTAAACGACATTGAACGGCATGAGGAAATTGCCCGTATGCTTGCCGGAGAAAAAATCACCGACGAAGCAAGAGCGGCAGCCAGAGTTTTAATCGGCGCATAGCTCTTGCATTAAAGGGCAAATTGCCTTATATCAATCTCAAATATTATCATTTTATAAATAAATTTATGCTATTTTCACATTAAATTCAGATTCTTATAAGAAAGAGGAAAAGTAAATGACAAAAGTTGCAGTTGTCGGCGTAATGGAAAGTGTCGGCAGAGAAATTTTGAGCTTCTTGGAAGCAGATGGTATTAAAGCAAAAGATGTTTTTGCGCTGGAACCCAAATGCCCGTTGGGTAATCAGGTATCCTACGGCGAAGATGATGAGTTAGATGTCTTAAACTTGGATGATTTTGATTTTTCCAAGACCGATGTTGCTATTTTTGCAGGCAATGCGGAAACTTCCAAACGCTTTGTAAAAAAAGCGGCGCAGCATGCCAAGGTCATAGATTGCACGGATACCTTTTTTGCCGAGCCGGATGTTCCGATGATTATTGCCGGCTTGAATGATGAACAGATAGCCTCTGCCAAACACAATATTGTGTCTTTACCTTCGGCGATGGTAACCCAAATGCTTTTGCCGATAGAAAAGGTTATCAAGAATAACAAAATAAAGCGTATTGTCGTTTCGGCATATATTTCCGCTTCGGTTTATGGTAAGGACGGAATGGATGAATTGTTTAACCAAACCCGCAAAATTTTTATGAACGAAACTTTGGTTGACGACCAACAAGTTTTCCATAAACAAATAGCTTTTAACGTTATTCCGCAAGTTGGCGAGTTCATCGGCGAAGAAACACAGTGCGAATGGTCAATGAATGCCGAAACCAAAAAGATTTTGGGCGGAGATATTAAGGTTCACGCCAATTGCGCGATTGTTCCGGCATTTATCGGTGCGGCACAGTTTGTAAATGTGGAATGCGAACAAGATGTAGATGTAGACGCTGTTCGTGGCGATATGAAGTCAGCCAAAGGCATAGTTGTTTTTGACAAGAATGTAGAAGGCGGTTATGTCAGCTTGACCGATGTTCAGGGTGAAGACGAGATTTATGTCAGCCGCCTGCGTCAGGATGCCTCGGTTGAAAACGGTTTTAGCTTTTGGTCGGTAGCAGATAACTTGCGTGTCGGCGTAGCTAAAAATGCTTTTGAAGTAATGAAACAAATCTTGGCAGAAAAGAACTAAACCCTATTAAAGGACCCCTCTGATGAAAAAACTGTTAAGTCTTTTACTTGTTGCTCTATTGGTTAATGTTTCCGGAGCATTTGCCGCGGACAAAACTTCGGTTGATGCCGTAACCGAACTGGTGGATGTTTATAATACACCGGAAATAAACTATCCCAAAACAAGTAAAAAACTGCAACAGATAGAGGAAATGCTTAAAAGCGGTCAGGTTTCCATTAAGCAGATGTCTGAGGAAGTCAGCTTTTTGGATGAAACCAGAGGGAAACTTATGGTCGCCCGCAAAAGCATAGAACAAGAACTGACCTTTGTCCAAAAGAGAATAGAGGCTTTGGGTACGGCACCGGAGGATGGCAGTCAGGAATTAAAAGTTATAGCTCAGAAAAGAGAGGAGTTTGGCAAAGAAGAGGCCTATCAAAAAGGCAAACTTGCGGAAGCAGATGTCTTGTTGACCAAAATAGATGAACTGAATGCGTTGATATTAGATATCCGCAACAAAGAGCTTTTAGGTAACTTATTAACCAAACAGACACCGCTTTATTATCCGAGTGTTTTGTTGGGGGCATCCAAGCAGTTCGTTGAATTTGTTTTTGATATTATACGTTCACCTGTTTCATGGTACGGAGAACTCAATGCCGAGCAGCGCGAATTTGTTAAGTCAAACACCATTCCGGTTGGTTTCACTGTCCTGTTTTCTTTGTGGCTGGGCATCTGGTTGCGCTTATTTATTATGCGCCGTTTTGGTTACAAGAAAGAAGATGAACATCCGAGATACGGCAAAAAAGTTTTTGCGGCTGTTTTTGTGGCTATCGCTTATGGCGTTATTCCGTCCTCAATCATCATAGGTTTTTTGGTATGGATAATTAGCACCAAAGTTTTGACCATAGGCTTTTTCGGCCTGACTTTGGCCAGCTTTTTATATTACTCATTATTTGTAATTATGGCCGCGGCATTTTCGCGCGTAACTTTTGCACCATATAATGAAAAATGGCGCTTGGTAAATATCAGCAATGACAAAGCCAAACGCATAACCAAAGCCTTATATTTCAGTGCCTATTCCATCGGTATTGCATCGTTTTTAGAACATGTTGCCGTAACAGCCAATTATGGTCTGGAGTTAAACTATTTCATAACCGTATTATCAAGCGCTGTGAAGGCTTTCTGCATTATCTTGATTGTTAAAAGAGTCATCTGGGATGATGAGATGGTGCAAGATGATATTGCCGATGAAACATCAGAAACGGAAGAAGACGAGGGATTAAGTCCCGCATTTAAAATTACGTTTTTTGTATCATTGTTCGCAGCCGGTGTCTTTTTAATAGCTGTCGTCGGATATCCAAAACTCTCGGCCTTCATTTTAGACCGCTCTATTTTAACAGCCATCGTCATAGGATTTTTTATCGTTTTGCGCAAAGCTTTATCAGAGGTTATGCATCGTGTTTTGATGTTGCGCTTTTGGGTTAAGACATTTAAGATGCGTCGGCGTATGCTTTCCAAGATAGACTTTTGGATGAGCTTGATAATTGACCCCATGTTGGTTTTGTTGGTGGCTTTTGTATTGCTGTCGCTCTGGGGTGTCTCAACGGATTTATTGTTGCGTAGTATCAAAAAACTGTTTTTTGGTTTTCAGGTCGGTGGGGTCAATATATCCTTAATTGCCATAATCTTCGCTATTTTGGCATTTCTTATCTCTTTGGCAGCCGTCAAAGCATTAAGAGGACGTTTGGTTAATAACGTTCTCGCAAAGATGGATATTGATGATGGTATCAAGCATTCATTGTCGTCAGGTTTTAGCTTTGTTGGCTTTATTCTGGCGGCCATTATCGCCATCACCGTAATGGGCGGAAACTTATCCAATCTGGCCTTGATTGCATCAGCCTTATCCGTTGGTATCGGTTTTGGTTTGCAGAACGTAATTAACAACTTTGTATCAGGCATCATCATTTTGTTTGAGCGTCCGTTCAAGGTTGGCGATTGGGTAATCGTAAACAATGAGGAAGGCCGGATTAAGCAGATAAACATTCGCTCAACCGAGATAGAAACTTTCAAGAAGACAAGTATCATCATACCGAATGCGACGCTGATTTCAAATTCCGTAACAAACTTGACTCATGGCAATAACTGGTCGCGCCAGTCTGTAACGGTAGGCGTTGCTTATGGTACGGATGTTGATAAGGTAAAGCAGATTTTGCTTGAGTGTGCGGCAAAATGCAAATATGTTTTGAAAAACCCTGCGCCTTATGTCTTGTTTAAAGATTTTGGTCCCTCTAGCTTAGACTTTGAGGTCAGATGTTATACCAATGATATCTGGAATGGTTGGATAATCCCGAGTGATCTAAGAACCGAGATTAACAAGCGGTTTATAGAAGAGGGAATAGAAATACCGTTCCAGCAGATGGTTATTCACCAAGGCGAGAAGGTTGCACCTGAGGAGCAGTTCTATGCCAAAAGAAAAGTTAAGAAAGAAGAAAAGTAATGCTTGCAAAATAAAAAAAGCGTGATAAAAGAATAAGCGTTGCCGGTTTAGCTCAGTTGGTAGAGCAACGCATTCGTAATGCGTGGGTCGGTAGTTCGAGTCTACTAACCGGCACCATTAAAAAAGCCTCCCTAGCGGAGGCTTTTTTAATGGTGATGATAATAAAGACAGCTCGAACTGCCGAAGGTAGTTTGAGTTACTAACCGCACAAAGCTAAAAAATGCCCCTGATGGTGCTTTTTTTTATGGTGATGATAATAAAGACAGCTTGAACTACCGAAGGTAGTTGTTAGCAAGCAGATATAATACATACTATAAAAAATTACCATGTTTGAGTATTAAGTAAATTTGATATTTCTTCAGCACCACTAAAAGAATTCTTTTTTAATATATCAGTTAAATCAAATATTTTTTTACCGCGTAGAGGGTTCGGGGTTATTTTTTTAAAAGAGGTTGCATAAAACTTATCAACAAAAAAGAATCTATGAGAAGCACTGATAAGATCATAATTATAATTGAAAGCATCCTTTATTGCTAAAATACAATTTTTTTTCATTTCGTCTGTGATTATTCCATCTTCAACTTCAATATTAATGTCATGAATATCAAGATTTTGCGAAGCTTTATTTTTCACAGAAATTATTGCTCGGCAAATGATTTTACCAATAGCTTGAATTGATTTCATATGATATAAGCCTAAATAATTACAACGGGAATATCCGCGTTCTGCATTATCATAATATAAATTTAATTCAATATTTTTAGCAATTGTATCACCGACAGGACGGACAACCATTTTATTTTCAGAATTTGTCAGTAAATCATTATAGCTACAGCAATTTTCATAATCATTTACAATATCTAAAAAGTCATAATCTCTTATTTCATCTAAAATATTTTTAATTTTGCTTATATATTCGGAAAAAGTAAGATGTATATATTTTATTTTAAGGTTATTTTGTTTTATATAATTTTGAATTTCATTTTTAATTTTGGGCTTCAATATATTAGGGTCAAGTGTTAGAAGTAATTTATAATCCTCATTTTGAAAAGATGATAAGTGCCTGACAAGCTGATCTATATTAAATTGATTATATAATTTTGTTTCAATAACAATCTTAAAGCTAGGTTGTGATATAACAGCATCAGGAATACTATTTATATTTTGAACTTGCATATCGCAAATAGGTTCAAAACTTTTATCTTCTTCAAATAAATCCAAAAGGAAATCATAAAATTTGGTATGAGAATACGCATAAAGTCGTGATATAAGAAGCATTGCATTTGCAGTTTCAACATTCTCTTTTTGGTGGTAACGCTGAAAATAATGTGTGAGCATTTTAATATTCCCTTAATAAAACTTCATATGTCGTAGGGTAAAATCTTTTTCTTGTATTTGCAATAAAAAAAGCTCTGAAAACCGAAGCTTTCAGAGCCAGGAGTTTAAACGTTAAGATAGGAAACATATGTAATATCCGAGGCCGAGGTAAAAGCCGAAGATATATTCACCCCAGTTCCATCCCTCTTTGCCTAAAGGATAATACTTTTCTGCTATGGAACCAAGCCAATAGCAAGGCCCCATACCGAGCCCCCAAAACATAAAGCTCACGGATTGAGCGGCAAGCCCCATCAAAAAAGTCAGAATAAGACCTGTCAAACAAGTTCCAATGAAGCCGAATATTTTGGGATATTCGCGCAAGTAGACCATATTTCCTTTAATGGAAATATGCAGCGGAAGGAGCAAATCATCAATCAATTCGCATTCCTTATCAACATTAGGGTCAACATCCTTGCCGTTATAAATGCGTGAGACATAAACGCCCCAGCCATAAAGTTGATAACCGGCATAAGCAGCCACAAATGCAGTTAAGGCCAAATCAAGAGAGAAGCCTTCCGCCAAACAAATAATAATACTGAAGAAGACCGCATACCAAATTTTGTTAAGCGGCAATTTTTTGTCGCCGAAACGCAATCCGCCGCGGACTCTCCACAGAAAGGAAGAGATAAATGTCACCAATACAATATACATTCAAGATGTCCCTCTACAATTAAAGACAGAAGTATATATAGCATATAAAATTTAAGTTGTCAAGGATAAAATTCCTATTTTAGGATAAAAAGCCTTGACAAAGATTGTTTTTTGTAGTAAGAGTAAAATATCACTAACCATAACTGTAACCATAAAGCGGCGGATTCTTCCGCTGCTTTTTTTTGTATAACTTGGCAGGCTGTAAGGCTTGCCATTTTTTTTAGGAACAACAATGCAAAAGATAATTTTAATTCTAGCCGCTTCAGCTCTCATTTGTTTTTTGTTTTACCAATTAGGGCAGGGGCGATGTCAGGTTGAAACATTAGTCAAAGAAAAGGAGGTCATCAGATATGTTGAAAAGCAAAAATCGTATATTTATTCTCGTCCTAATGCCAATCGTGCTGAGTTGCTTGAGCTCATGCGCCACAACAAATTATAATCTATGCCCGCAATATCCCATAGCCGGAGAGAAAGTTGCAACTGAACTAGAGAAGCTTCCCGCAAAAGACTTGGAAGCAACTTGGGAGTGGCTGGGCAGAATCAACAAGTTGCGCCAAGAACTGGAAATTTGTCGTTATTCTTCCTGATTGAAAAAACAATGATGATGATTATCTGTATGGCTGAGATTAAAAGGAGGAAAAGATGAAAAGACTATTTCTTGTTTGTGGCGCGATTTTGTTATTACAAGCTTGCGCGACAGAAGCCAAATATGATAAAAAATTGCAGTCAATGGTGGGTAAGCCCGAATCTCAGCTGATAGCGGAATGGGGAGCTCCGAGTGCTGCCAAAATTTTGAATAATGGCGAGCAAGTCATAACCTATACTCAGGCTAATGATATGTATGTCCCGTCAGAATATTATATCTATAATACGACAGGAGCAGAACCGAGCGAAACCGTATTATATTCGCCTTTTATGAATGACTATGACTTTGGTCCCTACAGCCAGACTTTCGGCTATGAAGTTGAAGAGGTTTGCCAAACATCATTTTACATCAAAGACGGCATTGTCAGCGGTTGGAAATGGAAAGGAAATAACTGTATTTCAAACTAGTTTGGCTTTGCCGGATGCAAGCAGTCAAGGAGTCGTACTTGGCTGCTTTTTTTATGAGTTAAAATATCATTAAAAGAGATGAAAATAAAAAAATTAAAGATAAGCTCCAAACAAATTTCCGTAACCAATTTTTAACTTAAATATGTTGCAATTTTTCCATACCGCACAAAAGTGCCGGAGTCATAAATTTTTAAGGATATGGAAAAACAATGGGCTTATTTTTAGACTTAACCAACAAGATAAAAAACTCCGGTTTTCTGATTCTTTGCGTAATGCTGTTTTTTTATTTTAGCTTTTATACCATCAATGGAGAGCGCGGCTTGCTTAAATATATGTATTTGAGCAAAGAGATTGCTTACGCTAAGGATATTGCGGCACAATATAGTGCGCAAAAACAAAAGCTGGAAGCAAAGGTTCGTTTATTATCATCTTCCAGTCTTGACTTAGATATGCTGGATGAAAGAGCCCGCGTAGTTCTAAATTTTGCCGGCGATGATGAGTTTGTCATTTTAGATGATTTTGAAAATAATTAGCTCTATAAAATTAAGCATTTTCAATATGTAAGTTCCTGTTTTGGGATAACTTGGCAAAAAAAGCTGTATTTTTTAAATTTTATTTGCTATACAATATGTTGCTAAATTGGTTAACCAACAATTTAATGTCTCGGCATGTCCGAGCAAGGACTTATATGAATATAGGAAACGATAGCACACCGCCGCATATGCAATATACGGAAAAAAAGCCGTTATTCTCGGAAAAAGAGATTATTTTCCGAGGCTCAGGCTGTGCCAAAGTGTGGAAAATTTCTTCTCGTGCGCAAGTTATCATTTTCGCCTCTTTGCTATTAGTTGCGTTGTGGTGTTTCTATTCATACTATCTATATAACAAGTCCGGTCATATTATTTCTTATAAGGAACAAGAGCTTGATGCCACGCGAGATGCCTATGTTGAGCTGATGACGGACTTTGTTGCTTTACACAAAAACATCGGCGCAATGATAAGTTCCATTGATGACGGCAAGAATAAAGATAACAAAAAGTTTGACCAATACAAACGTCAGGCTCAATTAGTTGAAGATAAGATTAAACAAATTACTAATGAGAAAGATTGGTTGAATTCTGAAACGCTTTCAGAGCGTGCCTCATTAAGTGAAGCTTTACTTCAAAGAGATATTGTCGCGTCGGAAAGAGATGCCTTAAAAAAGCAAATTGATGAGTTGGAAGAAACCATCAAGGACATCAAAAAGGCTGAGATGGAGGTTTTGGAACGTATAGATGGCGTTGCAGATAAAGAAATGAGCAAGATAAAATCGGCCATCAATTCCATCAATCAGGCATTAAAGAGTAAGGGATTGTATTTTAATGCTTTAGCCAACTCCAAGAGAAAAAACAATAGTGGCGGCCCCTATGTTCCGGATAGGCAAAATATGGCAAATGATAAAAAATTAGATGACAAGATTTCCGCCATTTTCAAAAATTACGATGATTTGGAATATTATAAAGAGGTTGTCCAATATATTCCGATGGGCAAGCCGGTATGGAGTTATTGGGTAACATCGCAATATGGTTCACGCTCAGATCCGTTTAATGGTAAGCGTGCGCGTCATAAGGGTATGGATTTGGCCAGCCGTACGGGTAATAAAATTAAAGTCAAAGCCAAAGGTAAAGTAACGAGAGCCGAGTTTGCCGGAGGTTATGGAAACCTTGTGGTTGTTGATCATGGTAACGGTTTCCAGACAAAATATGCACATATGCATAAAATCTATGTTAAAAAAGGCCAATATGTGGAGTATGATGACACATTAGGAGAAGTTGGTAGCACCGGACGCTCAACCGGTCCTCATCTACATTACGAAGTTTTGTATATGGGAAAGAATGTTGACCCGATGCCGTTTTTGAAAGCTAAAATATCTTAAGGGAAGAAAACAATGTTTAAAAAATTGAAACGAATTGCTTATTTGAAATTTGCTCGCAAATTAAATAACGCGCCGTCAGTTCCCGTGCCCAGCATCATTAGTGAAAACACCAAAGTAACGGGAGATATTATCAGCACCGGCATTATTCATATAGATGGTCGTGTTGAAGGAGACATCTCTTGTGAGGAATTAGTAATAGGTCTTAAAGGAATGGTTGTTGGTTCTGTTAATGCCAATAATTTGCATTTATATGGTCAGTTGCAAGGCAAAGCGGTTGTAGACAAGCTTTTTGTTGCCAAGACAGCGAAGTTATTGGGAGATGCAACACATAACCAGATTGCAATAGAGCCGGGGGCTTATATTGATGGTCATTGTATCAGAGCCGGAGCACCGATTCCGGCAGAGCAAGCAAAGCCGGATTTAATGATAACGGATGCTCATGAAAAACCATCAAAGAAAGCTGCTAATAATTAAAAAAACAAAAGGCTGCCGGATAAGAGGCAGCCTTTTTGTTAGAGATAGTTATATTAAAATTCCATCACCGGCCGAACGTCGGAAGAGATATACTTAAAGGAGGATATCAAACCAGGACCATTACCAGTACTATTTAAGAGTGAGATCCACACATTGTTTTTGTCATACTCTGTTGAAGAGTATGGACAACAACTCGGGAATAATACCCCTCCCATAGCTGCAAAACCATTTTGGATAATTGTTTGGTTGCTATTAATATTAGACATAATTCCAGCTGCCGGCAAACACCATTTACCCGCCGTTTCTGTCGTCGGCGCATAATATCTCGTTGCCCATGCCGCTGGATAGGCGCTGGCATCACCTGCCGCTACAATCTTATCCGTATTGCCGCAACTATCATAATCCCTTGCTGCAATTTCTGCCGTCCCCAAATAATTTGGCAACGTTGATATGTCACCAGATTGTCCCCATTCTACTGATGTACTAGCACTACTCTTATTACCGCTTTCATCAATCGGCCAAGGTGCCATAATCTGTCCATGTTCGCCGCCGTCTGTAATATAAACAACTACTCCTAACACAGTTTTGGAGGTGTTATAATTGGCAG